>NZ_JWIB01000013.1 GCF_000813425.1 Sporosarcina sp. ZBG7A | reverse complement strand
GATGTTGGCATGTACAAAGTTAAAAAAGAATGGGCTGAAGATGAAGCATCATGGACGTATGCAAAACGTATTCCTTCTACACCTTGGGCTTCTAGTGGAGGTGACTATGTTACAAGTAATAAATTATCTACTGTAACAGGGATTGGTGCTCCTAATACAATCGATAGTGATATGAAAAAGTGGGATATTCCAATTCATGTTGTGCAAGAATGGTTAACGTATCCTTCGCTTAATTATGGTGTACTTTTAAAAAGCGAGAATGAAACATTGGGGTATTATAAAAAGTTTGCAAGTAGTGAGCAAGTAATCGCCGCTAAATATAAACCAATGCTGACTGTAACATATAAAACGAATGCTAGATTAGGATTAGAGGATTATTGGGCCTATGATTCTCACCCATTAGTTGGCGGTACTAGTTATACAAATTTAACGACGAGTAATAACGTTATTCAATATGATGATTTTACTGTTCTAGGTCGAGCAGATTCTGGCTTAACTTTTAGAAGAACATATAATAGTAAAAGCTTGGAAAAATCAGCTTTAGGATATGGGTGGAGTTTTACTGGAAATGAAAAAATTTATTTAAACATCAAAAATACGGCTAACATTTTAAATTACCAAGATGAAGACGGTACAAATCACGAGTTTTCTTATAATGGATCTACAGCTACTTATTACGCACCAGCAGGCAGGTATGAGACAATAAAAAAATCTGGTTCTGATATTTATACAATGTATGATACTAGTGGAAATCAAACCATATTTAAAGTACTTGAGACCTCTAGTGATACTGATGTAAAAGTTGCTTATATACAGACACAGATTGATAGAAATAATAATAAAGTCCATTATGAATATAATAGCAAAAATCAGTTGCGATATATTAAAACTGATTTAGGAAAAGAACTTAACAAATTTATTGAACTGAAGTACGACAGCAAAGATCTTCTATACGAAGTTAATTACGATAATGATAAAGTAATAACTTTCACTTATACGGCAAATGACTATTTAGAATATGTAGATGTATTAAAAAATAGAATTGGTGAAACTACAAGGACTACTTTTAAATACAAAGATCAATTACTTGCAACAATAATTGATCCAAACACTAGAAAAACAGATTACACATATAAAAATGGAGATCTAGTTAGAGTCCAAGAACCTCAAACGGACAACGAAATCCATTCAGCTGATCGTCCAGGAACGAGCTATACATTAAATAGAGCTGAAAAAAAAGCAACTGTAACGGATGCTGAAGAAAACACATCTACTTACTATTCAAATGATAATTATGTCATAGAGCAATCGATTGACTCTTCAGGTGAAAAAGAAGAAGTTACATTAGATTCAAATTACAATGTATTATTTAGATATACGTATGATAAGAATAACAATAAAGTCGTCAAAGAATCGAATAAATATGATTCATTGGGGAACTTACTAGAAACTGTAGATGCTGAAGGTAACAAAAATAGTTACATCTATACAACATTCAATAATATAAGTAGAGAAACAGATTCCAATGGAAAGGTTACTAATTATAAGTATGATGCAAAAGGAAATGTAATAAAGTCTGAAATTGATGACAATAATGCTGCAAATCAAAAACTAACTACCATCTATGAATATGATGCTAATGGTGATTTGTCAAAAGTTGTGAATCCGGATAATACCGCAGAAAAATTTGAAAACTATTATGCTGATGGTGTAAAAACTGAACAGTTAATTGATGCTCATAACAATATCAGCACTTCAAAAAGAGATTTCAATGGAAATCTACTTGAATTTTCAGATGGGAATAGACAAAAAACAAAATTCACCTATAATTTAAGAGATGAATTAGAGTTAGTAACGGATGCTAATGAAAATGATACAAAGTATCAATATGATAAAAATGGTAACCTACAATCTGTTAGGAATGTGAAAAATCACACTACCGAATATGGTTATAATGGAAAAAATCTCTTAGAGTTTGAAATAAATGCTATAAATCAAAGAAGAGAATATAAGTATGATGGTAATGGCAACTTGGTTAATACTTTATTGCCGAATGGTTCTAGTATTGCAAATCAATATGATGAGTCACAAAGGTTGCAGGCTCAATTAATTAATGGTCAAGTGAAATGGCGATATGATTATAAAGATAATCACACAGATATATATGAAGGAGATGCCATATTAAAATCTATCGATTATTACGATAACGGTTTGGTACAATCAGTTAGAGAAGGAATTGATTATACCAACTATAAGTATCTTGGAGAAAATTATATTTCAGAGATACAATATAATGTTTCCGGAAGATGGAATACATTAAATTACATTCCAGACGATGTATATAGAACAAAAGAAATTAAAAAAAACGGAAGACCATTTATTAATTTTGGCTATACACCTGATGGTTTTTTAGAATCCACTAATTTTAATAACGATCCAATTGACAATAGTCATAATAGCTCCATAATTAGAGAATATAATAAGACTCTTTTAGATAAAGAAATCCTCAAATCTAATTATTCAACGGTTCTTGAAAACTTCACCTATCAATATGATGCAAATAATCAAATAAAGAGAGTTGTAACTAATTCTGGTGAAATTCTTTATGATTATGATCCATTGAATCAATTAATAAGTGAACAATTAGAAGATGGAACCCTTATATCATATGAATATGATTCCGTAGGTAATCGGGTAGCGAAGAAATTTGTTTCACTAGACGTAAACGAAATGACTGAATACAAATATAATGCTGCTAATCAATTAACAAAAGTAGGAAATCAAGATTATAAGTATGATTTAAATGGGAATTTAATATCAGATGGAAAGTACACATATACATTTGATGATTTAAACCAACTTAAAGAAATTAAAGAAGGTTCAACAATCATTGCAACGTATGGCTATGATGACCAAGGAAGACGGAATTATACGAATGATCGTAATGGAAAGACACATTATTATTACGAAGGAAAAAACGTTGTTTATGAGCGAGATGCTCAATTTAATATCCTGAAAGAATATACGTATGATGATAATGATGTTCCATTAACCATGACTTATCAGGGCAAAGATTATTATTATTTGACTAACTATAAAGGAGATGTTCTGGGTTTAGTTAATGATAATGGTAATGTAGTTGCTGAGTATCGCTATGATGCTTGGGGAAATATTCTAACTCAAAGTGGAGAAATGGCAGAAATAAATCCATATCGTTATGCAGGGTACCGATATGATAAGGATACTAAGTTATATTATTTGATGGCTAGATATTATAATCCTGATAACGGCGTGTTTTTGTCGCTTGATCCTGTGAGAGGGGATTTAAGTGATCCTATTACGTTGAATGGTTATAATTATGCTAATAATAATCCGGTAATGAATGTTGACCCTAACGGTGAATATTGGAAAAACGCATGGTGGAATTCAAGGTACTTCCTTTCTAGTGCAATTAATGCCGCAATTTTTCTTGCAGCTGGAGCTATAGGGAATAGTGTAAAAGGCATTTTAAAGAAACTATCAGAGAAGCAGTTGGCAGACAGTAAACGTACTACATTCTACATTAAATTAAAGAAATCTATGAGAGCTAAAGGAATTTCAAATGCTATCGCTAGTAAAGTAATTGGATATATAACCTATGGAGTAGGAGCGCTTTCTTTTTTTCTTAATCCTGGGACTTATATATTTAATCAATTAGATAAGAGAGACAGATTTCCTAGAAATGGGTATTTCAACTGGTATTAAGGAGAGAGTTAAATGTATTTATTCTTAAAAAAAGAAAACCACGTGGTTAAAAGTTTATCGACATTAATGTATAGGGACGTCTCAACAAACCAATGGGATCAAATAAATCTTACAAAAGAAAATTTAGATTACAGTATTGAAAGCCTTTCAATCATTGATGAATACATTGAAAAGGTAAAAGGAACCGAATTGATAAAAAAAAATTTGAATACTTTTTCAATACGAATAGGCGCATATGTAGGTGAAGTAATCAGAAGAAAACTTGGAAAAGATTATAATTGGTATGATTATCAAACTATAGAACACCTAATTCCAAATGCTCAAGATTTTTATGATTACATCAAATCGCAGCAAGTTTTATATTCAAAAAAAGATAAACAATTTATCATTCCAATGTATGAGGTGTATGATTGTTTTCAAGGCAATTCCCAATATACTAATATAAATAGTTACGTAGTAGAAAAGGTTAATAATCAATCAAAGTGATCTATAATATTGGAGTGAACCATCTTTATAAATGATGCTAAGGCTGCAAAGTGCTTCTTCAAGAAAGCTTTGCGGTCTTTTCATGTTTTTAAGACGTGTCATAACAGTGGATAAAAATCCGGCTTAACCTATAGCAGTTGAAGAATTGAGGAAAGAATATACAGCACAAATGACTTAACGGATAAAGCAATTTCAATTCAATGAATTTTGCTAGATTTACCTTTATCCAACCATCAATTTGCAAACGATTGTCGTAGTTTGTGAGGACTCAGAAGCTTTCCAAATAGTTGAATTCCGTATATTTTTTTGACAATATTTTGTGTTGTTTCAACACCTATAGGATTTGCAGTCCATACACGTATACAAGAACTCTTATACAATGAAGAGAACATTGATAAAAGACTTGCCACCTTAGAGAGTATGCTAACAATAGTAAAACAACAAGGATAGCTTAAGTCATTGTCATTTCATGACAAATAACTTCAAGCCAAGCCCCTAGAATTGATGTCACTGACCATTTTAATAAATTTGAACATGGAATATACCCCATAGCACTGTCTGCCAATCCAGACAATGATATGGGGTATAGTTTTGTTTATTATGGATACCATAAATGGATAGCTTCTAGAAAGGGGATAGGAGTAAATCAATGTTTCGCTTTAATGATTTCTAGAAACTCTCTTGAACCTATTGGGCTAAGAATATTTCCCACCGAATACACTTTATTTTCATCTAACATCTCTTCTGTCAACATGCAGGCACGAACGGATGAAAATTTAAGAATGATAATACCATTATTTTCCACAACTACTTCCTTAGGAGTACCGGTATCAATATCAAATGTTCGTCTTAACTCCTTAGGGATCACAATTTAACCTAATTCATCGACGTTAAGAGACATTCCTCGATGCTTCATTTCTCCTCCCCATTTTTCGGATTCATTTGCGAAAGTAGTAGGTTTTTCAAGCTATTCACATCATTTTTCTCTTCGCGTTCTTTATCCATTTTCTTTAATACCTCTCTTTGTTCATCCTGCGAAAGGTTGGTATAGAGCACTGTGGTTTCTATCGTACTATGCCCGAGCTGATCACGAAGACCCACATTAACGTGATTTTTAAGAAATCGAAAAACGCTCCAATCCCTTGATACTTAAGGGATTGGAGCGTTTTTTGTGGTTAGCATAACGAACGGAAAAGGCGATTAACGCTAAAACACTTGAAGTGAAATTCACAAAACCTGTAGATACTGCTAAAGCAGTGTTTGAAGTGAAACGTGGAACTGTTAAACCAACAGTAAAAGCACCTGTATTCTCTGAAGATAAAATGACTGCAACAATTGAAGCTAATACAGCTTTAGCTGCTGGAGACTATACAGTAACTGTTACTGGTTTATCAGATGATGCTATTTCAGGAAAAACAACAGTAGCTGCTGAAAAACTAACTAAGATTTCCTTCTTGAGCGAAGTAGCTGTTATTAGTGGCAATGATATTATTGGTAAAGTTTCTGCTGAAAACCAGTACGGGGAAGATATCACATCTAAATTGGCAACAGCATCAAACTCTAATATTACTGTTACTTCTTCTAAGGGAACGGGTACGCATACAATTGATAAAGATGGCAACCTAAAAGTGTTCGGTGGAGCTGCTGGCGTATTTAAAGTAGATGATAAAGTTGTCGTAACAATTGTTGATTCTGCTACAGGGATAACTGCAACTCAAACATTAAAAGTAGCTCAAGCTGCCGCTGTAGAGTCAATTGTTCTAGGCGAAATTAAGACAGATGATGTAGAACTAGCTAAAAAGCCACTTAATGTTGCTAACATGAGTGCAAATGCAACGAAATATTACGTTCCTGTTACGATTAAAGATCAATATGGTAATACACTCAAAGCTTCTGAATTAGCTGGTGTAACTGTTGTATCTTCTAATGGTAGCATTGTAAAAACTAATGGTTTCGCAGATACGAAGAGCGGAACTGTAATTAAGTTGCAAGCACCTACTGCAGTAGCAACAAGCGGTACAGCTGTGCTTACAGTAATCGCTGCTGGAACTGGTAAAACTGGAAACACTTCAATCGTAGTTAAAGATAACTCTAAATTAGATACTGTAACGCTTCAATCACCTTCGACAGTTCTTAAAAATGGTGTTGCTGCTGAACTTCCTGTATCAATTACAAACACATACGGTGAAGAAGTTGCACTCAAGGATGTAACTGTGGGTGGAACAAACACAGCATTAACATTGGATACTAATACTACAATTAATGTAATTGGTGGAACTGTGAAAGTTGAACAAGATTATCTGAATAAGAAAGCAGTTCTTAAATTAACTCCTTCACAAAAAAATGTTACTGTAACTGTTGTTACTGCTACTGGTAAATCTCAAGTTTTAAATTTCACTGCTGATGAGGCTCCAGTTGTTTCAGGTATTAAAGGTGTATCAGAAGACTTTGTTTCACTATTGGCAAATGATACATCATTGAGCACTGATTTAGATAGCGCTGTTGAATTCGTTGACCAGTATGGTGAAGCAATTGCAGCTCCAGCATTCGATGATGCAGATTCCAATGCTGCTCTAGACTTTACTATTAAAGCGAAAGATTCAAATAATGATGTAACTACTTACGCTAATGGTACAATTACAGCAAGCACAATTGCTGGGACTGAAGAGTATGAAGTCATCTTGAAAGATGCTGCTGGTAAAGTACTTGATACTAAAGATGTGACAGTATCTGTAGTTGATGCAGACAAACTAACTTCATTCGGTATTGATGATTTGAATAAGTTCTATACTGGCGCGACGTCAGCTTCCCATGACCAGGATGTAACTATTCACGGATTATATAACGGTAAGAGAGTAGAAGTTAATCAAAATATGATTAAAGATGTATCTGCAACAAATGGATTGAAGATTGCAGCTGATGGTGAATATACGGCACAACAAATTGTCACTGATTCTAAAGACGTTGCATCTACATTGACTGTATTGGTTGCTAATAAAGACAATACTTACACAGTTAAGAAAGAAGTACTTTACAACGATGCTGCACCTGTTTCACAATCACTTGTTACTAAATATGATTCTGTTGAAGTTAAAGGTGGAGTAGTTCAGGTCCCTTACGCTGAGTTAAACAAATCTGTAGTTCCTGGTGTGGGTACTGCAAGTAAACTTCAGTTCGTTGCAAAGGATCAATATGGTGTACAACGCGTCGGAACTGACTATAATGTAATTGTTACAAATAAAGAAACTACTGGTACATTTGCTGCAACTGGTGTTGGATCAGGCTTCGTTGCTGGCGATTCTGGTAAATCACTACAATTAAATGTACGTATTGACGGTTTGTTGCAAACTGTTAAAGTTATCGCTGGTTCTTAATAAAAATAAACGAAACGTTGCTATATAAACTAGATTGCTAGTGAAATTAGCGGAATATCCCCATGGTGATTACTTGAAAAAGTTATGTTACGTGGGGATTTTTTCTAACTGTTACCGTCTAATTATTTGGTGTAATTCCGAATCTTGCTAAACAGTCTTTATGCAAGTGCCTAATCCTCCTGGATCCAGTGACGCGCTGATGTTTTCGCAGAAGGGATTAAGTCAGGTGAAGTCGTACTCAAACGTTTTTGAGGCGGGGCTCTTTAAAAGATAACTATGATCAGGTAGACGAATCCATGTAGGCAGGGTGAGGTAGTGAATGTCGCGACATTGCTAGGACCTCGATATTCATCCTTTCTTCTGAAATGTAGATAGGAGATCAGTGCAATTGACTGTTAAACTGTTCTTTCTCTCTCCTGGATAGTGGAGATCTAAGGTTGTCAAAACAAGGGATGGACGTAACGGAACGTTTGAAGTCTTAGTAGGATAGGTAATTCAGTACCAGCGACCCTATTAAGATGGCAGCAGGTTCATAGTAGTGTTGATTGTCAGCCGTTTGGACTTGCATGGTAACATGTGAGGAGGATAAAACTGATAGGAGCGAAGGAACCTAGTCAGTGGTATTATTCGAAGCTTTTTTCCCTAAAAAAGTTGCTTAATTTAATAGTAGGACCAATTACTATTGCGGTAATTGGTCTCTCTATTTGCTATCGATATAGTTATATTGTAACGGTTATATAGTTCTAATAAATTTCAAGGGATTTACAGTGTTTGAATAATATTGTTGATGGCACGCCGTATGCGATGAAAGTCGCTTGTCCGGTGTAGGCTCGGATCGAAAGCTACCTTAAATTGAAAAGCTAGTATAAGACGAGAATAGCACATCACAACAATTGGCAGATGCTTTTAAATCAACACATAATGCCGCTCTTACAGTAGTAAACGATGGAACTAATCGTGGGAAAAAATTGCCAATCATCAAGGCCGCATTGGCTGAGTACGATGGACTAGCTCCTGGGGTTAAAACTCTTTTAGCTAATGAGAAGTCAGTACTTGATACATTGTTAGCAACTGGACAAAGTAATATCGTGATTGATACTAATTTACAAGGTAGTGAAACGAATGTAAGTGTAAGACTTGGATACCTTGGAAATGCAGGATATGATGTACTTTCATCTATCCAAAAGGTTGAAGTTGCAAAGCATTTAATTCAAAAAGGACCTAAAGCAACTGTTCCTCAAGCACCATTTGCCAATTACGCGGCAATTGAAGCTGCTTTAACGGCTTCGGTTACAGAGTATGCGACACTAGTAAATAACCTAAATACAGCTACTGATGTAACTGCGACAGAAACGGCAATTACAGCTATTACAACTGAAATGGGTTGGGCTGCGTATACTGGCTCAACATCACCTACGTTAAATCAGGTAGCTACAGCAGTATTTAATGAAAAAAATGGTAACAACGTTAATTATTATGAAACAATTGCTGATATGGTAGCTGTGTTACAACCTTAAAAATCATTATAAAAGTGCGTGGCCTGCGCATTACTAAATTCAGATGCTAATCATACAATTTGGTAGTTGAATGAAGGAGATAGTCCTCTAATCAAGTAATCGGTTAGAGGACTTTCCTTTTTTTGCTGTCATTTTAACTCGAATTTCAAATAGATTTAATAATTCAGAATACAAGAAGCGTCCTAATCCACTCAATTGGGTTAGGGCTTTTTCTAATTTAGGAGGAGAACTCATGAAAGAATACAATCATAACAAAAACCAGCCTAATTCATCAGGAATACAAGTCGCCCAGTTAATGTCGCATCCAGCGCAGAGAGTTGACATAGTTTCCTTGCGAATATTTTGAAAGAAAATATCCTGTTATACAAGAACCGTTCTATCAAGAGTCCGGAAGATGGATTGTACTTGTTCAAATAGTTTCTAGGTGAATTCGACAGAAAATCTTTGGTCGCCATGTGTTTAGATGTGAAGAATCAACCAACAAACATCAACGTGTGTGACATCCACAGCCTGAATTTTAGCATCGTCCATTCGAAAGAAGTTGTGAAAACCACTATTGTTTCTAACGCTTGTTAGATCTTTGTTGCTCATAACCCTCCTTAAGGCAATCCTTAAAAGTGCGTATCTTTGAAATACACGATTCAGACGATTTGGTGGGCGAATGAATGAGATCACAATCTATTGTAGAGCCTTTTTCATTTTAGGAGTAGATTAGAATGATCGGTTGTCGAAAAACAGTAACTTATGTATTTAGTTGTCGGAAAATTTAACTATTATTTTCATTGCACCTACATTATTATGAGGATAGGGGAAATAAGCATTTTGAATTTGTACTGCTGATGGCACGCCGTATGCGATGAAAGTCGCTTGTACGGTGTAGGCCCGAAACGAAAGCCGCTGTTGCGGTATAAGACGGGAATAGCGTTGACATTATTGTAAATGGTCCTGCGTTTTCAGGCACAAATCAAAGTCCGAAAGTTTATGCAGGGAATGTAACTGTTTCGGTAAACAACCTTAGTAAATTGGAACATGCCGAAGTTAAGGGCAACTTGATTTTAATTGGTACACCCTCGGTTAATATCACTTTCTCTAACATTAAAGTCAAAGGGAATTTAGATGTATCGGGTTTAGTCGGATCTTCATATAATTTCACTGGTATAGACGTAGATGGAGACACAATTCTTTAAATTAACAAAATGAAGGTGAAACTAGGACTCTAAAGCGGATGGGCTTTTAAGTCCGTATTTAGAGTCCATTCCAACTAGGAGTGTGAGGCAATGCACGGTCGAACGGGCAAGAAATGGTTCAATTCACTAATGGCAGCGACACTTGTTACAGGAGTAGTGGCTCCAGCCATTCCGGTTTATGCAGTTGAGACTACTGCGGTAAAAGCTACGGATTTACTGATTTCTGAATACATCGAAGGCTCTAGCTTTAACAAGTCGATTGAGTTGTATAACGGCACAGGAGCAACGCTTGATTTAAGCGGATATTCAGTTGAAATGTATGCCAATGGAGCTACAGCTCCAACACACAAACTAGAGCTGTCAGGAACACTTGAAAATGGAAAAACATATGTTGTTGTGCATAATCAAGCTGTTGCTGAGTTGAAAGCCAAAGCGGATTTGGAAAATGGTGCTGTCACAAATTACAACGGTGACGATGCCATCGTACTTAAAAAAGGGAATGCGGCGATCGACTCCATTGGACAAGTTGGGTCTTTGGACAAATGGGGCGTCGATGTGACACTTGTTCGAAATAAAGGCATATTGAAAGGTGATTCTATCATCGATGATGCCTTTGACCGAGCGAAAGAATGGACGGCTTACCCGAAAGACACGTTTACGAATCTTGGTGCCCATGATTTAGATGGATCCGGTTCGATCGATCCTGAAGAGCCGGAAGCACCTGCAGAAGTAATTAGTATTTCAGATGCTCGGGCATTGCAAGCAGGTCAGAATGCAACAGTTAAAGGAATTGTCGCTGCGAAACTGAAGAATACAATTTCCATTCAAGACGGAACCGGAGGCATCGCTGTACGCCCACCAGGTCTAGCAGTAGAAGTCGGCGATGAAGTAACAGTAACTGGTAAGATTGCCGATTTTCGTGGATTGTTACAATTAGACGGCGCAACGCTTGTAAAAAAGGAGTCAGGTACTGAACCGAAACCTAAAACAGTGAAGGGTAAAGACATTGGTGAAACAGTGGAATCCCAGCTTGTCACAGTGAACAATGTGACGCTTACAAATAAAGAAGCGGGCACCGGGTCGGCGAATTTCATTGCTACAGACGGGTCGGAATTTACAGTTCGTGATGAAAACGACAACCTAGGATTGCAAGCGGGCATGACTTATGACTCAATCACTGGGATTGTTCAGCAGTTTGACGATGTTTACCAAGTGATTCCACGAGGACCTGCAGATGTAATCGCCGATTCAACAGTCGTTCAGCCGGTTGCAGCAAATCCAGGAAGCGGAACATTTGTTAAGAGTGTAGACGTGACGTTGACCTCTGGAACCGTGGATGCAGAAATTTTATACACATTGGATGGTACAGATCCAATCGAGAAGGGTTCAACGTATGCCACACCGCTGAAGATTACGGATACCGTTCAGTTGAAAGCAGTTGCGAAAACGGAGGATGGCCGTTTGAGTGCAGTTCAAACGTTTGACTATACGATTACCGACGCGCTGCAAATTCATGACATCCAAGGCGAAGGACATGAGTCGCCTTTTGCAGGACAAGTCGTGGATGGCGTGCAGGGAATTGTCACCTATAAATATGAACTGCTGGGGTCGACCTATTATCACATCCAAACACCTGATAGTGAGCGCGATGGTGATTTGAATACGTCAGAAGCTGTTGTGCTGTACAGTGGTCGTGATGCATGGAACTTAAAGAAAGGTGATTTGGTTTCTGTCACTGGACAAGTGAGTGAGTATGCGATTGATGGATTCTCTGACCGTCAAGAGACGGACTTGAAAACGACGCAAATCAACGTTCGTGAAGACCGTGGCGGCGTTGTGAAAATTGTGGATCGAAATGTTGAACTTCCTGAACCGTTCATTATTGATGAATCCAACCTTCCAAAAGAACAAATTCTTAGCGAAGGTCTAAAGGAATTCAATCCGGCGAAATATGCAGGCGACTTCTGGGAGAGCCGGGAAGCAATGCTCGTTGAAGTGGGTAATGTGAAAGCTGTCGCACCTCAGCAAAACGGGGATTTGGCAACTGTGTTGGAAACTCGTAAGACAGAAACGAAAAACGGCGGCATCTTGTTGAAGAAAGACGCACCAAACGCGGATCTCGTACAATTCCGTATGGAACCAAACGGTCCAGCACGCGATTTTGAAGTGGCGACAGGTGATTTCTTCAAAGGGCCGACAGTTGGAGTCGTCGGTTATTCCTACCAAAACTATAAAATTTACGTTGGACTCGATGATATGAAATCGAAGTTTGTAAAAGGGAATGCAGCTCCTGAAACGACGACAATTGTGAAGGATAAAGAAAAGCTTACACTTGCTTCGTACAACTTGGAGAATTTCTCGAACAATACAAAATCGACTTCTGCCGATAAAGCGAAGAAGCTAGCACGTGCCTTTGCGGTCGATATGCAAAGTCCTGATATTGTTGGTGTTACTGAAGTTCAAGACAATAACGGTCCTGATGCGGGTGGACCTGAAGCCTATCAAAGTTATGAACGTCTAATTCAAGCGATTGTAGACGCTGGCGGAGTGAAGTATGAGTATGTCAATATCGATCCGGTGAATAACCAAGATGGTGGACAGCCGAATGCCAATATCCGTGTTGGATTCCTGTATAATCCTGAGCGCGTTTCAATGAAAACAGGAGCACCTCATGGGGATGCAGTAACAGCGGTTGGGTATGAAAATGGTGGTTTGACGGTGAATCCAGGACGAATTGATCCCAAGAATGAAGCGTTCAATAGTAGCCGAAAGCCACTTGCAGCAGAGTTCACGTTCCAAGGTGAAGATGTTATCGTCATCGCGAACCACTGGAATTCGAAAGGTGGAGATACGCCATTATTTGGATCTGTCCAGCCACCGGTGTACAACAGCGAAATCCAGCGCAAGAAAATTGCGCATATCGTATATGACTTTATTAAAGATGTAAAAACGAAAGATCCAGATGCGAATGTTGTATCACTTGGCGATTTCAACGACTTCCAATTCACGGATGCGCTGAAGATCCACGAAGGCGAATTGATGACGAATCTTGTGAATAAAGTTGAAGAATCGGATCGATATTCTTACGTCTATCAAGGAAATTCACAAGTGCTTGACCATGTGCTCGTATCGAACAATTTAGCAGATGCTGCTGAAATCGATATGTTGCATGTGAATGCGGATTATACCGATATGGCGGGCCGTGCGAGTGACCACGATCCGGTTATGGTGCAGCTATCCCTAGTGAAAAATAGTGAAGTTAAACCGCCGATCGTAGCTGAAAAGTCGTATAGCTTTACATCTTTCAAAACAAAGAAGCTTCTAATTAGTAAACCAAGTGTGGATGTAATGATTGATGGCAATTCAATCATTATTGAAGGCGTATTATTTACAGGGGAATATGCGAAACTCCATGGAGAAGGATTTAAAACTCTTAACGTTCATCTCAAACCAGTAAAGTCAGGAGCGATTATTGACTTTGCAGGAACCACGGTGAAAAAAGTAATTGTCGATGGTACCAACATCAAGGAAATCAGAGGAGCCGAAAATGTAGAGGAACTTGAATTCATTAACGGCGCCTCTGCTTCACAAATCAAAATCACTAATTCCAAAGGGGGACCCATCGAGGTCCCTTCTTTGCCTGATGACAACGAACCGCCAAATGTAATCAAGGAAATTTCTGATTACAATGTAAGTTTAGGTAAAACTATTGAAATTCCACTAAATGAGTATTTTAAGAACCAAGTAAATAAGCCACTTCGCTTTAATGCAACGAAGGGAAGTATTACCAATAATACTCTGGTATTAAATTTAGAAGAAGGCACGCACATAGTTGGAGTAACTGCATACCAGGGGGATCTAAGTGCAACTCTAAGTTTTACAGTAACTGTTGCAAAAGATGAAGAATCGAATTTGGGATATTATAGCGATGCTATTGGTAAAGAAGGTCAGGCATTAAAGACAGCATTACATGATATTATTTCTGATCAGCGAATATTATCGTATTCGAATGTTTGGGATGCACTTAAGAAAACAGACGAGGATCCTAACAATCCAAATAACGTGATTTTACTTTATTCAGGGGCATCCATTTCAAAATCGAGAAATGGTGGTAATGTAGGGGATTGGAATCGTGAACACGTTTGGGCTAAATCCCATGGTGATTTTGGTACTTCCAATGGTCCTGGAACAGACATTCATCACTTGCGTCCAACTGATGTACAAGTAAATAGTTCAAGAGGAAGCCTCGACTTTGATAATGGAGGGACTGCCGTAAAAGGGTGTAATGGATGTTTGAAAACGACCAATTCCTGGGAGCCGCCTGATCGTGTTAAAGGCGATGTAGCACGTATGATATTTTACATGGCAACACGTTATGAAAAAGGGGATAAAGTAGATTTAGAGCTGAATGAGAAATTAAACAACGGTAAAAATCCATATCACGGTAAGCTTTCTGTTCTACTACAATGGCATGAACAAGATCCGATAGATGAATTTGAACAAAACCGTAATAATATGATCTTTGAAATCCAAGGTAATCGAAACCCATTTATCGATCATCCTGAATGGGTTGAACTAATTTGGAAATCTTCCAATGTTTCATCACAGTATCAAAAAGCTTCATAAAGAAGTGAAAACAAAAAAATATTAGGAATAGAGGGTGCCTATTTTATAATAGGTACCCTTTAAATTTGTGATTTGAAGAGGTCACGTGCTTATTTAGCAATTCCTGAAAATAAATTTCGATGGCGCTAATGTATTTGTCGAATGATAAAGGAATGTGTTGGGAAATGGTGAAGGATTTAACTATTGTAATTGTTACGAATATACTATTATTAAGGTAGGGGAAATGAGCATTTTGAATTAGTACTATTGATGGCACGCCGTATGCGATGAAAGTCGCCTGTACGGTGTAGGCCCGAAACGAAAGCTGCATAGGACATGCAGTATAAGACGGGAATAGCTCTGGACTAGCAAATGTAGGAACGAAAGCTGAATTAGAAGCAGCACTAGCAAATAATAAGGTCACTAAAGTAACTTTAACAAATGATATCGCTGCGGAGTCAATTAATGTCAGTCGTATTTTACCATTTGATTTAAACGGTCATAGTTTTACAGGGGACATTAATTTTAATACCGGCCAAGCTGGTGTAATCTCCATTAATTCATCTGTTGCAGGTGGTAAGGTTGTTGGTAATCTTTCTGTAAAAACTGGGAATGCAGATTTCCTCATTGGGGGAAATGTTGGAGTTACAGGCAAAACAACTATAGTTGATGTTAAGACTAATACGTTTACCAACAGTGGGAAGCTGAATTCGATTGTAATCAATGATTTCAATGGAACCAGTTTTGACAACAAAGGGACAGTTAATGGTGAGGTGGAAATTGCGGCCAAGGGAAATGTTACTTTAATGGGTCATATTAATTCGGTAAAAGTAACAGAGGCTGCTACTGTTATTGTTAAGGGTTCAATTGGAGAATTCATTGTTACTGCTGCGGGTGTAATTTTGGATAATGCTGATAACAGCGTAGAAATAATTAATATTAAAGAGGGTGTTACATTAAAAGACCCACAAGAAATTGATATACCTGAAACACCAAAGAACGACGTCAGGGGAAATCTAGTCGAACAAACTAAAGGACAAAAAGCAATGGAAGCTGCAAAAACAATTGTCAGCTATAAGTTTGATGAAGGATATGCTACTAAGATGAGCAATTTTGTCTTTAATATGAATGATGGTGATGGGTTTATTACTAATAATAATTATTTTGGGGCAACACAAAAAATAGTTAGTGGTGTTCCTAAACCTGCAACGGGGGATGAAGTTGCAGAAGCTATTGTCAAAGACTTTTATATTACATTAAAAGGAAGATTTACACCGCTAACATCTAAATGGGTGATTACAAATGTCGGTAGTGAAGTGATATTTACATCTAAATTGGATAAGTTTTATGATTTTCAAATTGACGTTCCTGAAAAAGAAAACAGAGCAGAGATTAAGGGCGAATTTCTTAAAAAGCAAAAAGGTAGTGAAGGTCGAGAAGGAAAAAGAGAAGTAAATACTCTTACAATTGATGGGATAGTAGCTAGAACTGGGAAAATAGTAGTGACATTTGAAGATGGTACAGTTACTAGTGAAAAAACGATTGAAATCTCTAAAGGCGATACGCCTGTATCCATTGCTGGAAAAACAGCATCAGCGTTTAGTGATTTAGTTGACTGGGATGTTACAAATGTTGAAGGATCAAAAGATGTTGTTTTTACTGCTGAAAAAGCTTCAGAGGATAAAGAAGTTAAGGTTTCTATCAAGTAATTAAGTGTCGTAGAAAGCTATACAACGGAGAATCGGATCCCAGAAAAACATGTACCTGTGCACCGTGAAATTCATACGCTAATCAGATGATTTGATGAGTGCATGAATGAATAAGTCCTCTAATCGAGCAATCGGTTAGAGGGCTTTTTTTACTTTCACAACCGTATTGATGGGAATTTCAAGTAGATAACATAATCATGACTACACGAAGCATCCTCATCCATTCAACACGCATCAGAAACATCACTCACACAATCTACACAATCCGAGTCACATTCATCCAAGCGAGTCGACATTGTATCCTTGCAAATGGTGAAGGAAACAAGCTGTACAACGTACACTTAAGACACTATTCTGACAATTTGGTAGATGTGTGAAAGAGAAAGTCCTCAAGGTCGAACGATCGATTGGAGGGCTATTTCTGTGTGTCTTTTATGAGTTTCGGTAAGAGGTCATTGTCACGACCAATCTTATTTTTGAAAGTGCGCGCATTACAAAATTCAGAACCCCTCGCCGCCGAAAGCTGAAAAGTGTCCTAATGAAATTATTTGCTACTATGAATATTTTTAAAGGTGCGTGTCACGCAGGTGTTATCCATGACTTCAAACGTCAGATGTTTCAAAGGATGTCGATACATTGAGCTGAGGAAGTGTGCATTTCTTCATAAGTGCTGAAACTTGTGTAGCGAGATAGTAAGTGTAGCCCTTTATAAAGAGTTAGGAGAAGCGGTTCGAATCTTTGTGCTTGCTGGGATGCAGATCAGTTGAAGTAGCGAGGTTTCATTGTCTATTCTGTATATGTAAAACAGCGGTCTCTACTTGTATAAGAGACCGCTGTTTGTTTTCTATTCTAGTTTTAAAACGTATTCCTGTCAGTTAGTCTGTGTCTCAATTTCAACAGAAGTCGTTCTTTCCGTTTTTTCACACCTGGCACGGATATCCCGAAATGAGTGGCGCATGCTGCTTGCGAAAAACGATCCACGAATAATAGGACGATCAGTTCACGTTCTTGAAAGGTGAGTTCAGATAGAAGATCCTCCAATCCCCAAAAATCCCTCTCAATTCGCGGATCAGTTCCTACATATTCCAAGAGATCATCTTCTGCTGGCATATGCATGTCACTGAAACGTGTTTCGCGCTTGAGCTCATCGAGCATAGCCCCGTAAATGGAGCGGTAGGCATATGGCGCAAAGTCTCCTTTCGTTTCATCAAACCGTTGCCACGCATGCCATAGGGCAACTCGACCAGCTTGGCGGAAGTGTTCAAAATCTCGGTAGATGTGCAATTTTCGAATAACTGCAGATAACATAGGTGTGTATTGTTCGAGTACTTCTTCAAATGTGATCAATTCAATCAGCCTTTATGGCCGTGCACGACGCGTTTTATTCCCTGGGTGACTTCATCATAGAGGGGACGGAAGAAGAAAACGAATCATGGTTTTTAAAGTTTTGACTAGGTAAATCTAGAAGAAGTGTACGGGGGACTTCGAGTTTCGCCTAGGAGTCTTTGAAGAAAAGTAGTTTTGATATAGAGAATAAATGAATCCATGGAATCCTTGGATTTTTGTAGTACCTTTCCTGCGTAATACAATTATTTTAATGAGGAAACAACGATTTGTGTACAGATTAGGTACTCTTTAGGTTTCGTTCGACCAGAATAGACAATAATACTACAAATACTCCTATATATTGCAAATTATCTATTGCTATTTACTCAATTTATAATATAATAAAATTAATTAAGTAAATTCTGTTAATTATCATTAGAATGTATCGATTATTTGCTGTGGGAGACCTAAATAGACTACGAGTTTGGACAGTCAACACGCTGAGTGTAGCTTATATAGAAAAGTATGGGGCAACACCAACAGCTAGTATTTTTTAAAAAACCGGGATACTCTTAATCATATGTCCGAAGCATATGAGAAGTGGTATCGAAGAGGTGCTCATTTAAGGAGGTGAGGAGCAGGTGGGAATGGAGCACAAAAAAGCCTTAAGTGATAATAGTCCGGCTAGACCCAATCACTTAAGGCAGTGCAGCTGGGTGTACCAGCTTATATGCTAGTATACCCTTTTTTAACGAAAAATAAAGTAAAATCCAAAAAAAGGGGATAGGATGTTGAAAACTAAACACAAGTACATCATTACAACTGAAACATGCTTAATTTTTCCGTACTTTAATGAGTATGGTCGCTTGCTCTCGATGATTTTGGAAGGCGATCAGATTTTGATTGTCAATGAAACGCCTACGGAGATCGTCGATTTTAATTTGCGTCGTGCGGGTTCCAGCTTGAAAGGAGCAATAGAAGGTGCGAATGAAATTTTGGGCAGCCGCACCTACTCTCCGGTTGCTATTAGCAAGAAACATGGTATCTACATGACACCTACTTGTTCTCCAAAAGACCCGGAGTGTACTTGGGTAGCGATTGAACATGTAAAAGAATATGTGGAAAATGATGACGGCCAAGTATCAGTTACCTTGAATAACGGCAGTCGAGTGGATTTGCCCATCAGTTATAATATATTTGAGAATCGATATTTACGTACATGCAAGTTGCAATATCGAATTGAAATGAATACAGAACAGGCCATGAAGGTACGCGAGAAGTACACGCATTCCTATGTTATTAAGAAAAATGGAAGAGGATTAAACTATTCAGAGGAGTAAGCTGGGAGAAAGTTGTGTAAAGATGTCATGAAAAGTGTAAGCGCGTGCCACTCGAATTCTTGAGTGTCACGCGCTTTGATATTACTTAAAATTACATGCTGTATTCATTGGCGTACATCCAAGGTTAAGACATTAAAGTATTTAGATAAACGGAAGCTTAAATATGAACCTGAAATGTGTAGACGCGTACATCAGTCTGAACCTCGCCCAATTTGCTGAGTAGGATGTTGATGCCGTTCAGCAACTGGAAGATTGCGAATTTGTTTTCCTCTCGCACGTCTCTGAATGGTTTCCTCTTTTGTTAGCCATATAACCTAGAAACTAAAAGTTATGAGCAAAATGCAATATGCCATTTGTTATTCAAAATGGTAGACTTAAGAGAAATAGGGAATTTATAAGAATGAGATGGCTGGCATGGAGGTCAGAAAACGTATGAATAATAGGAAAGAACTTGAAGAGATGTTGATAGGCCGTCAGCGGGCTAGGATGAAGAAATGTTCAATGGTCATGATAGGAGCGTTCGTCGCAATTCTTGGATTAAGTGGATGTGTAGCTCAAGAGAAATCATCCGAAGAGGGACAGGCTGAAGAGATTGGATCTGTGGATGGAGAGCAGGACAATACTAGTTCACATGAAATGACGAACACTTACGTGATGGCCACAAACAAAGCATTGTCCGTAGATGATTTGAAAAAGCAAGCTTTATATATGACTACACTTACTTCAGAGGGCGAGCAGGTGAAGCTGTTTGTATTGCCTACGGATAGTGGTGAAATGACAGTGATATCAAAAGACGATGCAAATTTTGCGGGTCAGGAAGGAGAAGAACTGTACAAAGGAAAGGTGGCATTTTACTTAGCGGAATCGGATGGGGAAGAAGGATTTTTGCAAGATGTCGCGTCGCAGGATGTTATGTTGAATGTAAGCCAGAAGCCTATTGTCGCACGTGAATGGGACGATTTAGCAATAGTTCAGCTGTCGGAGTCTGTCACTTCTACTTCCAAGGAGTTATCTCTTTGGACAGTACAATCAGGTGAACTTGTTCCGATATCTGTGGAGGGACAAGTGGCTATTTCAACGTCAACAAGTGACTTGAAGATTGTCGATGATCGTTATATCCAGACTTATGATTATTTCACTACAGATCCAAATGGCTGGGCTTTTCGAACGTATGAATGGGATCCTAAGAAAGTGAAATTGACACTCTTCGATGAAACGAAGTTATTGGTAGAAGGACCGTTCCACTATGACACGATGGAAGCGGATATTCGGGAGTACTATCAACATATCATTGATAATTGGAATCGGATTGAGGAATACACGTATCCATTCCCTCATCTAACCTATCCTGATGATTTACCAAGTCGATTGGAAAAAGGATATATTTTAAATGAACAAGGGACGGTAGGTTCTTCCCTTAAAAAGTATTTAGAACAAAACCCAAATCACCTAGGTGAGTATGACACAGAAGGTGGCTGGTATTATGCCTATCCTGACGGTCAATCGTTCTATTTCGATCGCGAAGATGATAACATTCAAGCGGTTGAATTGTCTGGTGGGAATTATAAAGAAACAATTTCTGAGTTGAAAGAGATGTTAGGAGAACCACTTCATGACTCTAAAAATGATCCAGTATCTGAAGAAGATGAATGGTTAGTAGGCACAAATTATGATATTGGCAATGTTCTCACTTATGAATTTGGTGACTATCAGGTTCGAGTGATGTATCGAGATGAGAATGTAGGGTCGATTTTATTGAGAAAGAAGGTAGAGCAATCTTGATAACTATAAAAACGAGGTCAGTAATTCACAAAGCTGCCCTCGTTTTTTGTATAACATTTTAAAATCTCTATCACTTCACCAACTCAACACCCTCATCCTGCTTCACATAATCCTCATTAATAAACCGCTCCGCCACTTCCAACGCCTTATCGGGATTTCCTTTATCCGTATAATAGTTGAACAAATCTCGATCATAAGTTTGCGCTGTTAATGTATATCCGTGTGATTTCAAATAAGGAAGTACACTGTCGAATAAATACGTATGGTACTCATCCTTCTGTTGAAAAGCCGAATACTTATGAAGGGTAAAGATGAGGCGATACAAGGTTTCATTGCACAAATCTGCAATGCTCAAACCTTCTTCAATCAGTCCGATAAGTTCTTCTTGAGATAAGAATTTTCCTATAAGTGCGCTACGCGTATAACCTTCCAAGGATAATAAGTAGAGCGGAGAATCAATGTCTTTCAAAGCCATGGAATCTTTATAGAGCTGTCCAGCAGTCTCGTAATTCTGTCTTCTAAAATGTTCGTAGGCAAAGTTATGTAGTACCTTTGCTTTTTTCTCTAAGGAATTACAAAGGTCACATAGTTTTATCAAGTTTTCATATTGTTCAATCGTATCGTTGAAATTCCGATACTGATCGGACTCGACTTGTATGAGCATCAAGTTTTCTGTGTCAATGATACGGAGGAATTGGTTGGTCTTTTTAAAGTGGTTTAAAGCTTTTTCTGCATAGTGATACGCTAGGACTGGCGAATGCACATTTTGATAAGCCACTGCCAAATCGTAGTAGATAGAAGGATTGGAATAAAATTTGAAATCTACTGTATTGAAAATATCAATGGATTTTGTATATTCATCTACCGAAATATAGTACAGAGCGAGTACGTGTTTGAATAAGTTCGCCTCGTAAACAGACAACTCTTCTACAGTTCGTTGAATCTCATCAATCCGCTTTTTTGCTTTTTTCGTACAGCCTTGAGTGAGATAGTAATTTGCAACAAGTAGCTTGTAATAGGTCGCGTGTTCTGAGAGTTCAAGAAGTTTGTATTCTTTCATCTCATTGTGAAGAAGCGTGGCGGCTTGTCGGTTTTGAGAAATCATGAACTCATGCCAAATATCGAGTTTGCTTTTCAAGTTCTCCAAGCTAGTTAGCTCTTGTTTCATATCAATTTTGAGTCGTTGTGACAAGAGCATTGTTATTTCGGGAGAGTATTCCGTTAAACCACGTTCAATTTTACTAATATGCGTAACTGAACAAATTCCCCTACCTAACTCTTCTTGAGTGATCTTCGCTTTCTGACGGTAAAATTTAATGATTTTGCCTTCATACATCACTAATCCCTCCATTCGCAACATTTTATTTGCTTAAATTGAATATAAACCAAAAGACTTGTTTTTCTGAAAATAAACACAGTTCATAGATATACATGAGTCTCTCTCCGAATAATTGGGGGAATTCGAAGTTATGGACGTTAATAAGTTTAGTCGGGGTCGATTTTCTCTTCATCTAATGGGGGGAATGCAAATTCACAATAAGCTGTTTCATATGTTGGACTATTCGGAGTTGAATGTAATTATACACAATATTTTAAGAGATGTAATTACCTTTAGCTATTAAACTATAACAAATGAAACCTTATTCCTTGCTATTTTCCTTAGGCAAGGACCTTTTGTAATGCTTTCATATAAAAAAGGTAGTTCAATATACATTTTAAAATAATCTGAATACTGAAATTACCCCAATACTAGTTTGTTTAAAAGTAATGTAGCGTTAACGTTACGGATGCGAGATGGGGGGACAATCGCCTAGTCTGCATCGAGAATTCGAAGGTGAAACTACTAAAATTACGGGGGTGTACGTAATGGGAAAACGTAAAAAGGGGAACCAAGTCCAGTCGAAAGTGGCAAAAGTGATGCTGGCTGCCATGCTATTACCGGCAGCAGCATTCCAACCGACACAAACAGTAGGTGCTGCGACAAACGTCAATGATGTTAAAGAAATGCTAAGCAAACTGACCGATGAGCAACGACGATCGCTCAATGAAATCCGAACGGAGACGGGCTTTACAATTCAACCGGGCATTAATACTACGAGTGAGCAACCAGTGAATGTGATTGTAGAATTCAAGCAAGAACCAGCTAAAGTGCAGCAAGCTAATAATCCAAATCAGCTTACACTGTACGAAGCTGAAGATAAGGTCGAAGCGTCCCATAGGAAATTTAAAGAAGCCATTCAAGGGAAATCCAAGCAGAAGCTATCGGTTGATGTGGAAATCACTCATGAATACCGCGATGCATTTAATGGAGTGTCCATAACGTTACCTGGAAATCAAGTGGAAGACTTAGCGCGTATCGGGGAAGTAAAACGTGTTTGGAAAGATGATGTCGTACAACTGGATTTACCAGATCCGAAAGAATATCCAATGGAACCTAAAATGATAGACAGTGTTCCCCAAATCGGTGTTGACAAGCTACACGATGAAAAAATTGTGGGACAAGGTATCAAAGTAGGCGTCCTTGACACAGGGATTGACTACAATCACCCGGACTTGCAGGGAGCATATAAAGGATATACAGCGAAAGACGGTGTAGATCCGAGTTCGGTAAATCCGGACACTGTAAAAGGATGGGATTTCATAGACAATGATGCGGATCCTATGGAAGAAACGTATGAAACTTGGAAGAAGTCGGGCAAACCCGAGAGAGATAATTATGGAAATGTCTATTACACGTCCCATGGAACTCACGTTTCGGGAACAGTCGCAGGTAAACAAGAAAATGACGTAGATAGTGCTGTCAAAGGCGTCGCTCCTGAAGTTGACTTGTATAACTATCGCGTGCTTGGACCGTACGGGAGTGGGTCAACTAGTGGGATTCTTGCAGGTGTGGACAA
This sequence comes from Sporosarcina sp. ZBG7A, assembly GCF_000813425.1. Taxonomy (GTDB): domain Bacteria; phylum Bacillota; class Bacilli; order Bacillales_A; family Planococcaceae; genus Sporosarcina. The sequence goes on along the minus strand of NZ_JWIB01000013.1, from coordinate 191,229 downwards.
GTCAGTAAAAGATGAGATGGATGTCATTAACCTATCTCTTGGTGCGAACGTTAATAGTGCACTTTCACCACTATCCATTGCGGTGAACAATGCGATGTTATCAGGGGTAGTCGCGACAGTAGCTGCAGGAAATGCTGGAGATGGTGCGATGACCATTGGTTCGCCGGGAACGAGTGCGCTCGCAATTACAGTAGGTGCAAGTGACGTGTCGCAAACCATTCCAACTTATACAGCGGGTGCGAATGACGATGCATTTACGGATGTTCAACTACTTGCTAAAAACTTCTCAGACAAAATTGAGGAGCTACAGAATCAGGAATTTCCTGTCGTGTTTGCAGGGCTCGGAAACGCTACTGATTTTGAGGGCAAGGAACTAGCTGGAAAGATTGCATTGATCGAACGCGGAGTCATTGCGTTTGATGATAAAATCAAAAACGCTAAAAAAGCGGGAGCGGCGGCTGTCATTGTTTATAACAATGAAGAGGGGCAAATTCCTCATTACGTCGGTGAAAGTACAGGCTATATTCCATCCTTCCGTTTATCAAAAAAGGATGGGGAACAACTGAAGGCGATGGCTGAAGCAAGCGAAGCGACATTCAAGTTCGGGGAACTTCGAAATACGAAATCTGAAGGTGACCACTTAGCCGATTTCAGTTCGCGGGGACCAGTTGCGCAATCGTACGACATTAAACCAGATGTTGTTGCACCGGGCGTTGCCATCTATTCAACGTATCCATCGTACATGAACGATCCGGAAGGCAATAGTTACGATTCAGCGTATGCCAGAATCCAAGGGACATCGATGGCGGCACCACATGTTGCAGGGGCTGCAGCACTTATTTTGCAGGAAAATCCTGACTACACACCATTTGACGTGAAAGCAGCATTGATGAATACATCTGTAGACTTAAAAGAAGAGTACTCCGTGTATGAAATGGGTGCTGGGCGCATTAATGCATATGGCGCAGTTCACGCAGATACTTCAGTAAAAGTCCTAGATCAAACGGAATCGGTTGAGGATGGTGAAGTGGTAACGGTTGATAATGAAACCGCATCGTTGTCCTTCCGCTCTCATTATCTATCAGAAGATAGCAAAGCAATCGAAGTGTCACGACCTGTTGTCATTAAAAACAGCAGCAAAGAAAGCAAGAAGTTTGCAGTGGACGTTGAATTCTTGGGTGCAAAAGACGGTAGACAAGATGCTGAGAAAAACGGTGTGACTTTCGCAGTGGACCAGACGGTTGCAGTTGCAGCAAACGGTGAAAAGACAGTAAACCCAGTACTTCAAGTACCTAAAACGGCTGCGGAAGGAACTTATGAAGGGTACGTTCGCTTTGTGAATGAAGATAACCTGAGTGAAAGTTACCAAGTACCGTTTGCGATTCGAGTGACTAGCAAAGGGATTGACTTCGTAGAACTGGAAAGACCTGTCATTACGAATACATGGGAAGAATTCCATACGTTCTTGATTCCGTTTACGCCAGTTACATTTAGCTTCAAGAGTCCTATGGAAACTGTCGACATTGTCATTGCAGATGGCGAATCCGGCGAGCCGATTGGGTATGTAGGATCGCTTTACGGAGCTTCGGATATCTTGCCAGGTAGTGAACTCTACATCACACAAGGGTTCACAGGTGTTGTCAATGAATTTACTGGAAATCCAAAGTACCCAATCTCAGAAGAGAATACCTATTTACCAGAAGGCGATTATAAGTTCTTGATGATCGCAAAAGACAAAGAAGGCAAAACGTATGTAGACGAAAGCGTTGCGGTTGTTGATAATACAGCACCTGAAATGAAGTTTAACGATTTAAAGCCAGGAATTATCGAAGTGGACGACTCTATGTATACAGATGAAGATGGTCACCACGCAGTATGGGTCCATACGAATGTGTATGATGCGTCGATTGACTACCTACAGTCAAAAGGCTTGAACTACGATCAGTCCGCTAATATGAGCGTCTACTATGAGAATTCAGCGTTCCCAAGTGGATTGTTTCCAATCGAAGGAAATGGGGACATGAAATTCGGAATACTCCCTGAGGACATTGCTACAAAGGCATTGAAGCTTAGATTGCAGACAGTTGAAATGGGAACTACTGCGAGATACGACGACTATGTATTTGTGAAAAAAGGGACAGAGTACGCAACGCATTCTTATGACAAATCCAAAGTGAAAAAAGGCGATGAAATTACAGCAACATTGACATTAAAAAATGTGAAAGATATGCAAAGCGGCAAATTCGATATTTCATTCATGAACGGGTTTTTCAAGTTGAAAGATGTCGAGCCAAACGAAGCATTTGAAGAGTATGCAGATGAAAATGATCTAGATATCGAAATCTCTAAACCAATATTCAAGGAAGAGTTCAGAGACACAACAGCTACAATTAGTGCTTCTCTAGAAGGGGAGAATGTGAAAGGTTTAAGCGGTAATCAGCCGTTCATAGATGTCACATTTGAAGTCATTAGCGATGATTACTACGGAGGTAAATCTGCATTTGGCTTTATGAATACTTCGTACACAGCTGTAGGAAGTAATACGCCAACTAAAATCGAAGCCTTGCGACATGACCTGTTTGACATTGTCCCTTCTACTTCTAAATTAGAAGGCTATATTTCACCAGAAGGTTTATTGGAAGAAACAGGTGAAATTTTCTATGACGTCGATTTAAGTAAAATCGGTGCGGAAATTTACGTCAAAGCCCCAGATGGTGAAAAGTATAAAGGAGCAATTGAGTCTTCAGGCGCATTCTTCATCGAAGACATCCCAGCACTAAAAGGAGATTACAAAGTCGTAGTAGAAGTTCCAGGTCATTTGAATTCAGTAAGCACAGTAGATCTCTCGAAAAACGTCGATGGCGATTGGAGAGGCATGTGGTCCCGTTCGTATCCACCATCCAATTACGCTGGAGATGTTAATAACGACGGCGTCATTGACATCATGGACGTCATGCGAATTGTCGGTCTATACGGAAAGAAAGACAAAGCAGCGGACATCAACATCGATGGCATAGTAGACGAACTTGACATCCGCCTAGTCGAGAAGAACTTCTTAAGAGTTGCAAAAGATTCCAAGAAAAAGCCAGTGGAGAAGTTAGGCAACAAAGGCATCAATGACCTTTTGAAGTCGATTGGACTGGAGCCTGCTGAGTGATTATAAAGTTTGTTTTAGTGCAATGTCCACACAATCTATTAGAATATCCGTTAATTGAAGCGGAAGGTAGCGACTTCGGTGGGGTCAGCGAAGGTTGCAGACCCCGCGGGAAGCGTTAGCGACCGAGGCAATCTAAGGTGGCGATGTCCTGTCGCAACGGTTGCATGACCAACGTCCTGTGAAATCGAGCCCCTCGGAACGCGTCCACCTGAAGCGTAAATCAACGCCGTCCAATCGGAATTTATTCGAACAAAACTAACTATAAGAATATGGGGGAATACGAAATGGTTAAAACTCAAGGGATGAAGAAGTCCAAGAACGTCTTACTAGGAACGGCACTTGCGGGAGCTTTGATTGTATCCACTGGATTTGGAACGTATTCTTGGTTCACTTCAGAGTCAAATGCTCAAGCGGAAATGAAAAACGGAATTCTGCAGATCAACGGTGGCGGTAATATTGATACACCAATCTTCAAAGCCGAGCAATTTGCACCTTCTCAACTCCATTATGGGGAGTGGCTTTCAATTTCAAACACGGGCGATATGGATGCGCATATTAAAGCGACGTATACACACTCTGTTGATAAAGCATCTCTAGAAGGATATGAAGTAGGATTCATTGCGATGAAATATACTGTTAAACCAGGCCAAGACGCATACGAAGATTCGAAAATTAAACTAGACAACCTATTTAACGGTACGACAAATGAAGTTTTGTCTTCTGAAAATGATGGCAAAAATCGCATTGAAATGATGGGGACTCTTTTATCTGCAAAGCAGATCGAATCTGGTGAAATCTTAGTAGGTGACGGGGAGAACGAACAGTTCTGGGAGTTGGATGAAGGCCAGTATATCGACATCATGATGGGCATTAAGCTTGATGAAAGTGCGGGGAACGAATACCAAGGAGCCGCTTACAAAGCAGGCTTGAATGTAATCGCGAAGCAAACGGATACTGGTTCAACATATGAAAACGAAGCTAAGAAAGAAAAAGAAAATGAAGTTGAAAAAGAAGAGGTAAATAAGGAAGAGAACAAAGAAGAAAGCAAATAATAACTTGTCCTCAATAAAATAGGGAGATGGGGTGAGTCTTTGAAGAATGGCATTAAGAAAATCAGTACGCTAGTGTTTCGTCTATTTGTCATTGCCGTAATTGGTCTGGTTTTGATGACTGCATACCAAAAGTTCAACAACAAAGGAGAGCCCACTTCCTTTTTCGGCTATCAACCGTTAACCGTACTATCCAATAGTATGAATCCCATCTTCGAGACGGGGGATATGCTATTCGTCAAAAAAGTGGATGCGTCGAATGTTAAAGTAGATGACATTATTACTTTCAAAGAAAGTGGAGGCAATTTAATTACCCACAGAGTCGTTGAAGTCATCAACAATTCCGGTGAAATCAGTTTTGCGACCAAAGGTGATAATAACAATATGATGGACGAAGAATTGGTCCAAGCAGGAAATCTGCTCGGAATACAGTCATTCTTTATCCCGAATGCTGGGTATCTTGTGAAGTCGATTCAAAGTCCATTGGGAATGCTGTTGGTTGTGATCCTTCCGACATTAGGCTATTTCGCGATAGGGATTTTTAGTCGTAAACGAGACGATGTGGATGGAGTTCCTATGGAAGGGAACTGAATTTGCTCAGTTAATTAATTAGTAAATGAGAAATCCCTCATACCCGTGAAATCGGGGATGAGGGATTTTTAAATTTGAAGTTAGAGTGGATGGATTGCTTGATTATGGGATCACATTTACAACCTAGCAGCTTGATACAGTTCCTCATTTCCCCTGCTCGTTCTTCAAGTTTTCCATTCGTTCTTTATAATCATCCACCAACTTAGTGATACGATCCACTTCGTTCTGGATCAACGTACGTTTTTCCTCTTCCTTTATATCCATCATGTCACGGTATTTTGTTCGAGTGTTTTCAATTATATCAAGCAATTCCTGAGCGGTTTGTTCGTCAATCAACTCTTCCTCTTCAAGAAGGCTGGTGGCTCCAGCGAAGCGATCACTTTCCGTGTTGATGGCGAATGTGATTTTGTCGCTTGAGCGTCGTACCGTTTCGTAAGCCATGGCTTCTGGCCATCCGACCGGTTTTTGATAGACGAGCGTAGCGAGGTCTAGGTCGGAAGGGAGCCAGACTTTTGCGATGTTGGAAGTCATTTCTTCCAATGAATTTGCGGCCATATACGTCCCGTTTCCTGCTTCAGCTACCTTTTTCAATTGGTTTTCTGCAGTTTGATCCACTTGGAATCCAATGACATTGACATGACGGTCATTTGCGAGTTCAGCGAAGCTTTTGGCTTCTGCAATTGGATCCCCATCACACGTTTCGGCTCCGTCACTGACGATATATAGAGTGATGTCGGAATCCTCCCCTTCATGATCAAGCCGAGCTTGTTTAATGGCTCTAGCTAGTGGCGTCCAACCGCTCGCTTTAACTTGATCGACCGCTTCGTCGAATTTTTTCTCGTCATAGCTTGCTAGCGGGTAGATTTCGTCAATTGTGCCACACGATAGCGCCTTGTCTGATTTGTTTTGAGTTCCTGTGTGTCCATATACATAAAGGGATAGGTCGCTTTCCTTTCCCATCATGGAGGCGAATCCTTTCACTGCGCTTTTTGCGGTATCCATTTTCAGTTTCCCGTCGGCTTGGAGAAGCATGCTAGAGCTTGCGTCCAATAGGATGATGCCATTAGTAGGAACAGATTTTTGTTCCTCATCTCCTTGAATTTCTCGAGGTTCCGGTAAAATCGGTTCTTTGAACGAAGGCGAAAAGTCGATGAGTGGTTGAACAAGTTCTCCGTACTGTGCACCACCGAGTAAGTGGATGAGTGCACCATGCAATTCTTCAGGATCTTTAGTGGATTCCGTTATGGATTTCATCTCTGATAAAAAGTTTTCCTTGATTTCGGAAGGGACCTCCCGTTTGCTCCACATGGAGGTTTCCTGTTCAATCGTAAAATCCTTTGTTAACGTTCCGGGTGAGAGCTGAGCGAGTTCTTCGGGGGTAGTTGCCTGCGCCCCTTTGGTGAAAGGTTTTTTATCTTCAACTTCTTTTTTTGTGCTATTCTTGTCGTCTTCATGTACGACAGCCGTCACTTTTTCATCATCAGGTTCCGCATCTTTTGAACATCCTGCCAACACGATGCATGCAGAGAGTATGATCATAGCGAACTTCGTCTTCATACATAAACAGCCCCCTTGTGAAAGGTTTACTATGTATACGGAAATTCTCAATAATAGTTTCATCATAGTGAATTAGGCGTGTCGTCTTGACTGCTCAAGAAGAAAATCCTCGCCCTTTATAATTCGGGAAGAGGATTTTTCAGTAGATAGACATATTTTTATTCTGAATCTCCATAGCCATCTCAACCCTTTTTCGGTTTCAAGCGCTTCTGATAGCGCTGACCTTCGAGCATATTCAGAAGCGTACGTTGAATCGCTTCGGTTTCAGGGGAACAGCAACCTGGATCCGCCAAGTTTTTCGTTTCAAGCGGGTCATGTGCTAGATTGTACATTTCAAATTGGTCAGGAACTGGTTCGGTTTTGACGACTTCGACGATACACCCGTCTTCATCCACAAACGACGTATCACTGACGCCGGGATCTGTCCAAAACTGGGGATTGTCGAAGTAGCGGGCGAACTTCCAGATTTCTGATTTGCCGGCAGGACCAGTTTTAAGAGAGACAATTATGGCTTCGATTGAACTTGGTTGGATGACGGATTCATAAGGTTTTCCTGTAATGAGGTTCGTTTGATGAAGTCCTTTGAATACGTTGTCGTCCGTCATGAAATACAGCGGTTCATCCACACGGAAGAAGGTTTGACGTCCTTCTATGAGTGGTGTTAAATCCCTTCCGACAAGAGGTCGAGCTTCCGTATGATCGATAGCTAATTTGTGCTGAACCTCAGCTGCGTCAATTCCTGCCAAACCAAGCAGTGTCGGTAAAATATCGACGTGACTTGTCAGGGGAGTTGTCTGTTTTGCTTGAGGGAATAACTGAGGACTGTGGATGACGAAGGGGACATGGATGGATTCTTCGTACATCGAATACCATTTTTGATAAAGTCCGCCTTGCGCGCCGAGTTGTTCGCCGTGGTCGGATGTGAAGACGATGATTGTGTTCTCTGAAAAGCTGGATTGTTGAAGCGCAGTGAGTACTTTCATCATTTCGTCGTCCACTTTTTTCTGCAAGCTGTAATACAGTTGACGATAGAAATTGGTGTTAATGATTGGCTGCAATCCTTTTGGATAGGTGAGGCGATAGCTGTCTTGCACAGATGGCTTAGTTGCTAGTGACTCGTGAGTAGTCGGAGCGGGTGGGATGTGCGGAAGTGTCGGATCTACTTCGAAATTATATGAGGGCAGGAGAGCTGAAAATATCCCGAACAGCGCAATGTCATGTGGGTTCACGAACGAGCATTGGATGAACCATGGCGTTGCTTCTTCCTCGCATTTCGAAGTTCGTTCCAATGCTTCTATCAATTCTACCGTTTCCGCTGCATACACTTCGTCCCGTCCACTCGTTCCAAAACCTGCAGATGACCCAGAATTTCGAGGGTCTGTTCCATGGGGATCCGGTCCAATCCAATCTGAAAAACCGAACGTGTCAAGACGATCTCCTTGGCGATAAATCCTCTCGTTTTTCTTATCAGGTGCCCCTGTAATTGTGTTGTAACTTGGTAATGCGTTTTTCGTACCGGGAATCACGATGTCTTCCTCGGAAGCGTGCCACTTTCCTTTCCAAAATGTGTCATATCCGGCAGCGCGGAAGTAGTTGCCTACTGTAGGAACCGTGTTCGGATCCAACCAAAACTGGTCTGCGTCATAGGATCCTTTTGCAGCGCCAGGTGTTTGTGTGACTCCATGCAAGGAAGGATAGTGCCCGGTATATAATGTCGTCCGACTCGGTGCACAAGCTGTGCTGCCGGCATAATGGTTAAGAAATGTCATTCCGTTTTTCATCAACAGCTGCTGCGCTATTAAGTTTTCACGGGTCCACTTTTTCAGTTCTTCTGTCTCGTATACTGGGGGAAATCGATCTTGGTCGACCATTAGGAAAAGAATATTCGGCTGTTTGTTCCCCGAACCACTATTGGGATTTGTATGATGTTCTTTCATAAGTTTCACCTTCCTAATTTGTAAGTACCCTCTAGTGTATGACGGACGAGTTCGAACGAGCGTGTAATTCGTTTAGGGAGGAAGGTGAAAGGAGGTTGATTGGCATTAGAATTTCAGGAATCTAAGGATTTCTCCAATAGCCGTATCCGCAATGAATGTTGCGAGAAGAATGGACGCGACTGTTGTGACGGCGATATAAAAGAGGATACCGTAAAAGCTATCGATGGATGTGGGTTCCTTGAATAAGAGTTTTGTGATAGAGAATAAAGGAATGAGGATGAATGCGATGAAGATCGCGATAGCTAGAAGAATGGTGGATAGAGTGAAGGAATGAACGAGTGTGAGCAGTAGGCTTATTGTGGAAAGTGCGATGGGAATGGCATAGAATCCACCTATTTTCCGGGTGAGTTCTGAGACGGATTCAGAGATTGAAAACAGTTTGACGGTGCTCGTGATTGCGATGAGATTTACGACGACGACTAGGAAAAAGAAGATACTCAAGTAGAGAACGACTTGGAAAAAGGATGGGCTGAGAGTGTTTAGGCTTGTCGGGAATGCTGCGTAGAAGGTAGCGGACGTGAGAAGGATGAATAAGATGATACTGAGTATGCTGTTTTGTACTGAGACGTTTTTAGTGTGAAAGTGGGCAGATGGTGTTTTGAGTTGTTGAAATAGGAATTGCATGAAATTCTTTGCATCTGTTTTTAACTTTTCAAGAGGCTCGTTTGTGGACGAGGTCGATACTTCTACGGCTGTCGTTCGCTTGCGTATGGCGGAAAACGAGTTCCCACATTCCCCGCAAAAATTTCCGTCAAGTTGCGTGTGGTTGCAAACTGGACAAGTTTTAATGGGTGTCACTCCTTTTTTTGTGTTGGATAGTGCTTGTTGCGCGGCGTCGGGCAGTAAAGCTCGCTCTTATAAATGGTATGTGTGAGGGCTGGAGAATAGAAAGGAATTGTATAGATGAGATAGGCGGGGGCTTAGTTGGAGGTGGATCGAGGGTTTTTGTGTTGTCGATCACTTGGATCGGGTTGACCGACACTGCGAGTAGTTTCTGTGACACTTGGTGGGGATTCTCAATCACATCTGTCAATTTCTCCATCACATAGTGGAATTTCTCGATAACGGACACAATTCAAGTGCTTAAAGGGATTAATTGGGTGCGCTTCGCTTGTTTGGGGAGGGGCTAGGGGCGCTGACTATGGAAATCGGATAGATGATGCTGGTTATCGGCACTTTGGTGATGGAAATCGGAAAGATTCGCGCGTGAATCGGCACTTTTGAGCGAGGAATCGGCAATATGGGTGAATTAATCGGAATCGAGACACAATTCAAGTGCGTAAAGAGATTAATTGGGTGCGCTTCGCTTGTTTGGGGATGGGCTAGGGGCGATGGCGATAGAAATCGGAAAGATCCGCGCGTGAATCGGAACTATCGAGTGAAGAATCGGCAATAAGGGTGAATTAATCGGAATCGAGACACAATTAAAGTGCTTTTAAGGGATTAATTGGGTGCGCTTCGCTTGTTTAGGGAGGGGCTAGGTGCACTTTCAAAAGATATCGAAAGGTTCTTTCCCTTGCGTTATGTCAGTGAAATGCCTTTCCGTAATTAACGATATAAATAGCATGGTAATGAATGAAATGGTTTCTAAACAATATCTTGAAATAATTATGAAATTGAAAATGGAAGTTCTTTAGCCGAGTGTTTTGGTACAAAAACATTCTTGTGTGAATGAATAGTCTTAGGGAGAAAATATAAACAAACTTCTTATAAAGATAGTGTAATAAAGTGATGCTACTAATATTTGAATTTCTTTGAGACTAGTAGTGTTTGCTAATTAATATTATCTATCAATAACTTGTTGCGGTTTTATCGACCGGGTTGGTAGTTAATTCACTTGATGAACTAAAATTTCTAAGTAGTACGATTAAAAACAGATAATTAAAAATTCCCATTGCATTCAGTTTACTAATTATGCTATAGTCATAAAAATTACACTCACACAGTAATTGGAGGTCTGGATTGTGGAAGAGATTCATAATCGAATTAAGAGCTTGCGGGTTGAGAGGAACTTAACCTTGAAAGAAATGAGTGATCAGACGGGATTATCGCTCAGCTTTTTATCACAAATCGAAAGAGGAACTTCTTCTCTGTCCATTAGTTCACTGAAGAAGATTTCGGACGCACTTGACATTCATATCAACTACTTTTTTGAAGAAGAACAAGAAGTACAAACCTTTGTGGTTCGGGGGAATGACCACCATTCGTTTTCGACAACGAAGGGGAGTCAGATCTATTCACGACTGACTGGAAAATTCAACAATCGGCGACTGGAGCCACTGAAGGTGACATTGCCACCTCGAATGCATGAAGAACATTCACACAGCCATAGTGGAGAAGAGTTTTATTATGTGTTAGATGGTGAAGTTATTTTCTATTTAAACAGTGAAAAACATCATTTGTACAAAGGGGATACGATTCATTTTCCTTCGAGTCTGATTCACCAGTGGGAAAACCCTTTAGAGACTGAAAGTATTGTGTTAAGTATTGTGACGCCTATTATATTTTGATGAGGAGTGAGTCGAATGAGAGTAGCAACAGATATCGGTGGTACGTTTACAGACTTAGTGTATGTGGACAAAAATGGGGGAATTGGCGTAGCGAAGAGTAGTACGACACCACCCAACTTTGAAAAAGGAGTCCTTGATGTGATTCATAAGAGCGGAATTGATCAGTCGCAATTGTCGATGTTCATTCATGGAACGACTGTGATTATCAATGCGCTCACTGAACGAAAGGGTGCCAAGACCGCTCTTATTACAACGAAAGGATTTCGTGATGTACTGGAAATCGCACGTGGAAACCGCCCGGATTTGTTCAATGTGAACTACAAGAAACCGGAACCGTTTGTAGAGCGCTATTTGCGTAAAGAAGTGAATGAGCGTCTGAGTTATAAAGGTGAGGTATTGACTCCTCTTGAGATTGAAGATGTGAAAGAGTGTGTTGAGTTCTTTAAAAAGGAACAGGTGGAAGCGATTGCGGTTTCTTATTTGCATGCGTATGCAAACCCTGCTCATGAGCAGCAAACTGCAGAATTGATAAAACAACTTTGGCCAGAAGTGAAAGTAACGATTTCTAGTGACATCGTTCAAGAATGGCGTGAGTATGAGCGTACGAATACTACTGTGTTAAATGCATACGTTCAGCCAGTCGCGACCTCTTACATCAATCGCTTAGAGAACGAATTGAAGGCACAAAGCAATGTGGAGCAACGCTATATTATGCAATCGAATGGTGGGACAACGACGTTTGACAGTGCGAAAGAAACGCCAATTAGCATGGTTGAATCGGGTCCAGTTGCCGGGATCTTTGGTGCTGCAGTGCTTGGTGAAATGATTGGGGAGAAGAATATTATTGCGTTTGATATCGGTGGGACAACTGCAAAGTGTTCATTGATTGAAAATGGTGAAGTGAAAGTGTCGACGGATTATTATATAGAACGGGATAGTCGTCATGCAGGATATCCGATTAAGACGCCAGTTGTCGATATCGTTGAGATTGGAAACGGTGGAGGTTCAATTGCATGGATTGATCCCGCGGGCTCATTAAAAGTGGGACCACAATCTGCGGGGGCATTCCCTGGACCGATTGCTTACGGCCAAGGTGGGAAGGAACCGACAACGACAGATGCAAATTTGTTAACAGGTCGTCTGTCATCGAAAAACTTTGATTATGAAGTGGACATGGAAGCTGTGAAATCAGGAATTCAGTCAAAAATTGGATCACGTTTTGAGATGTCTGCTGAAGAGGCTGCACTCGGGATTATCAGGATTGCGAACTCGAATATGTTGAATGCATTGAAGCTCATTTCGATTCGGAAAGGTCACAACCCTAAAGATTTCACGTTGCTTGCTTTTGGTGGCGGGGGTTCGATGCACGCACCGGCACTCGCACTGGAGCTAGGTGTGAAAAAAGTTGTTGTCCCAATTGCATCACCTGTGTTTTCCGCCTGGGGCATGTTGTTGACGGATCTGCGACACGATTACATCAAAACATATATTAAGCGGATGAATGAATTGACGTTGGAGGAAATCAACGATGCATGGATAGCAATTGAAACACAAGCTTTGCATCATTTTGAAGACGAAGGAATGACCGCTGAACAAGTGGAGTACCATCGTTTTGCGGACATGCGTTATCTCGGTCAAGAACACACGGTGAAAGTTCCTGTGGATAATGATATGTGGACGGATGCGAGTAAGCAAAAGGCAATTGAAGACTTCCATAAGCTCCATGAAAAGAACTACACGTTTAAGCTGGAAGAAGCGCAAACGGAAATTGTTAATTTGCATTTAACGGCATTCGGAAAAGTTGAAAAGCCTGAAATTAAGAAGCAAATCAAAGCGGGAACACCGCAATCCGCTTATAAAGAAAAGAGAGAAGTCTACTTTGAAAATGAAGGATGGCTTACAACAAACGTTTACGATCGAGAGAAACTACCGACGAACGAAGTCTTGAGAGGACCGGCCATAATTGAAGAAAAAGCGGCGGTTACTGTGATTTATAAGCAACAACAGCTCCACGCAGACGAGTATGGCAACCTCATCATTGTAAAGGAGGAGAACTGATATGACGCACACGACAACAATTGATCCGTTTACGCTGGAAATCGTTAAAGACTCATTACTCGCTACAGGGGATGAAATGTTTGCAGCCCTTGCAAGAACATCGATGAGTCCAATCATTTATGAAGTATTGGACTATGCGAGTGGACTTACCGATGCGAAAGGGAATCTCCTCACTCAAGGAAATGGTGTGACGGGCTTCATCGGAATGCTGACATTCATGGTTAAGGAGACGTTAGCAAAATATCCAGGAGATAAGTTGAAGGAAGGCGACATCATTATTATTAACGATCCTTATCAAGGTGGAGGTTCTCACCTTTCTGATGTTGGATTAGTCATGCCGATCTTTGTGGATGGTGAGCTGATTGCGTTCTCTGCAAATAAGGCACATTGGACTGAAGTGGGAGGAAAAGATCCAGGTTCCTTTACGAATGACTCTGTCGATATCTTCCAAGAAGGACTCCAATTCTCTTGTCTGAAGCTCTATGATGAAGGAAAAGTGAGTGATGTCCTCGTTGAAATGATCCGCTCGAATGTTAGATTCCCAGAGTTGTCTCTTGGAGATATGTGGGCACAAGTCGCAGCGTTGAAAACAGGCAATCGCAGGTTGAACGAGCTTTGTAACAAGCATACAACGGAAACGATTCTTGCCGCGATTGAGCATTTGCTGGACCATGGGGAAGTGTTGGCGCGTGAAGAGCTAAAAAAGCTACCTAAAGGTGTTTTTTACGCAGAAGATTTTATTGACACAGATGGGATTGGAAATGGACCGTTCCCAATTAAGGTGAAAGTGACAATTACGGATGATGAATTCATTTGTGACTTTAGAGGAAGCTCACCACAAGTTCCTGGACCAATGAATTGCTCGAAGACGGGACTAACTTCTGCAGTTCGCGCGATTTTCTTAGCAATTACAAATCCTGAACAAGACGTAAACGATGGAGTATTCCGTCCTTTGAGGATTTTAACGGATCCGAAATCTATCATGTCAGCAGAGCGCCCAGTTCCGGTCTCGAACTACTTTGAAACGCTATTAGGCAGTTTAGACTTGGTGTGGAAAGCGATGGCACCTCACCTACCAGAGCGTCTGAATGCTGGACACTTTTTGTCGGTATGTGCAGTGACTTTATCCGGGACGCATCATGATACTGACGAATCGTTCTTGATCGTAGAGCCATCCGTTGGAGGATGGGGTGCATCGAACAGAAACGATGGTGCATCTGGACAGTTCTGTATGGGTGATGGGGAAACATACAACGTTCCGGTTGAAGTCGCTGAAACTCGATACGGCGTTATGTTGGATGAATATAGCTTGCGTCAAGATGGAAATGGATCAGGAGCAGGAGAGTTTGTTGGTGGAAAAGGTGTTACTCGTTCCTATCGTGCAATGACGGACGGACAAGCTGTCACTGTCACGTATGGTCGCAACAAGTTCATGCCATGGGGAATTAGTGGAGGTCATGATGGATCGTCGAACGAATTCTTTGTGGATAAAGCAGATGGCACAATAGACGGCCCATTCGGTGTGTATCCTAGATATCCGTTGAATAAAGGTGATGTAGTGAGACTCGTTACGGGTACGGGTGGAGGTTATGGTAATCCGTTAGAACGTGACGCAGCACAAGTTGCTAGAGATGTGAAGAATGACTATTTCACAGTGGAAGAAGCAGGTGCGATCTTCGGTGTTGAAGTTGATTCGGACACGTTTGGATATAGAGAGCTTAAAACGAGAAAACACTAAAGGGAGATGGATTGGATGCAAAAACAAGCAGCGCAAGACACACAGGAGATTGTACAAAATCTGTTTCACGATCAATTCACGAATGCAGAAGTGAAATTCGGGTACGTGTCGATTCCAACCGGTGAACGGTTGCCGAACGAAGGAACGACCTTCCATGAGGAACAAGAGTATTCGTTCATCACGAAAGGCTCTCTTATTGGGGAGTCTGGTGGTGTACCGTTTGAAATTTCCGCAGGCGAGGCTTCTTTCATTCCTGCGGGGGAACTACATTGGTGTATGAATAAAGGTGACGAGCCTGTGGAATTAGTGTTTGCGTTAGTGAAAGCGTAAGTTACCTGTTAGCAATAGAATTTGGGGGTTTATACATTCATGAGGGGTGAGCCGATGGACGGTCAAAAAGAAAATATGAAAGCGCATAACGATATACTTGGCCAAGATAACGCATTGGCTCCTGTCCCTGAAAATCAGCGTCAGCATTGGCTAACGCCTGCAGTCATATTTGGAGGACTGGAATTTACGATCCCAGTTCTCATGGTAGGTGCGTCATTAACCGCAAGTTTCGGTATGACTAAAATTCTTCTCATTCTTATCATCGCTTTATTCGGTTTCCAGTGGGCGGGGAACGCGCTACAAGGATATATCGGCGCGAAAACAGGACGCTCTTCATCTGTAATTGCCAAGTCCAGTTTTGGAACTGTCCAAGCTCGCTTTATTGTCGGATTCACGATTTTCATCGTGTCACTCGGTTGGTGGGCATTGCAAACTGCTGTCGCAGGGAATGCGATGTCAGCGATGTTTGGCATTGATTATCAAACGAATTGGATTGGCTGGGCACTCGTTACGACGGTAGCAGGTCTGTTGTTCGCACTTCCTTCTATCATAGGGTATAACTCCATGAAGTGGACGGATTACTTAGCGGTTCCTTCAGGATTGCTTCTAATTGTTGGCGGAATATATTTGACGCTCAAAAACACTGGGTTGCATAAAATCATGGAGTGGAATCCGGAACCAAGCATGACAATTCTTGCGGGAATCAGTTTAGTCATTGGCGTAAACGTATCTCAGTGGGTAATCGCATCCGATTATACGCGGTATGCGAAACCGGTTTGGAGAGACAACTGGATCATTCCGAGCGGGATTGCGGTTATTGGATTCCCTTTGTTCATCGTAGGGGCAATTATGTCCGTTGGTGTTGGGGACGCAGACATCGTTAATGTCATGATGAATTTAGGATTTCCATTTTGGGGCTTCTTAATTTTGTGGCTTGCAACTTGGACGTCGCAGCTAGTAAATAACTACAGTATGGGATTAGCGCTTGCGAATCTATTGAACGTGAATTCCGGGAGAGGGCGCGCATTATTAACGTTGGTAGGAACGATTTTAGCTATCATTGTCGCGCTAGCGGGAATCCTTCAATACTTCGAAGACTTTTTGTACCTAACCGCTCTCTTGTATCCAGCGATTGCGGGCGTTATGATGGGTGACTTCTTCGTGATCCGTAAGCAAAAGTGGATCGAGGTGCCAGGTTGGAACTGGATGGCAACGATTGCTGTTGCAGCGGGTGTTGTGATTGGCTACTTAACACAATACGTGTATCCGATGGGGCTTCCAGCGGTTCAATCGCTTTTAGTTTCGATTCTTACGTATGTCATTGCGATGAAATTGAAGAAGGAATACGCGCCAGATCAGTTTACGGAGTAATCGGAAAAATCTAGGTGAGTTTCCGACGCCGGTGGTGGTTTCTCCGACAGTCGAACTAGTTTCTCCATCAAAGCGAGGAATAACTTCGGCATTTAGTGAGATTTTCCATAAAGGAGCCCAATTCATCTGCATCAAGGGGTTAATTGGATGTGCTCCGCATGTTTAGAGAGTGTAGGTTGCACAAACTAGAGAATGAAAAATGTGTGGAATAGGTTATTGCGAAGGCCCTCTAATGGAGACAATTAGAGGGTGTTTTTGCGTTTTATAAAGACCACACCACCATTGTGTACTAAATAGATACAAATGATTCTTCCCGCTGATACTGGTATGTGATATATCAGAATCACCTTACATATAGTATTGAACAGTTAATGATTGCAACCTATGAGGAATCATTGCAGCTAGAGAGTTTGACTGAAAATAGGCTGTTTGGAGAAGGAGTGGAGTCGGTTGAAATTCAGTTATGTCTCACATCTACAATGTCCTAAGTGTGATAAGGAGTACAGTGCAGGAGTAGAACATCAACTATGTTCGTGTGGTTCCCCTTTGCTCGTTAATTACGATTTGGAGGATTTACGCAACGTATTAAAACCTGACGATCTTATAAAAAGAAAACCAGACTTGTGGCGCTATAGGGAATTGCTTCCTGTACAACGTGAAGAAAATATCGTCACTCTAGGAGAGGGGATGACCCCGTTAATTTCAATGGAACGGTTGGGGGAAGACGTGGGGATATCGAATTTGCATATGAAAGATGAAGGGATTATTCCTACAGGGACATTTAAAGCAAGAGGCGCTGCAGTGGGCGTGTCAATGGCTAAAGAATTGAATATCCAGGAGCTTGCCATGCCGACCAATGGAAATGCTGGAGCTTCTTGGGCTCTCTATGCTGCACGTGGCGGGATTAAATCAACGATTGTCATGCCGGTGGATGCCCCGAAGATTACGAGAAATGAATGTGCGATTGCAGGCGCGAATCTCTACCTAGTAGATGGGTTAATCAGTGATGCGGGGAAAATTGTGGCGCAAACTGTACGCGACCAGGGATTGTTTGATGCTTCCACCCTGAAAGAACCTTATCGGATTGAAGGAAAGAAAACGATGGGGTATGAGATTGCGGAGCAGATGGGCTGGAAAGTACCTGATGTGATTTTATATCCGACGGGTGGCGGTGTCGGACTCATCGGAATCTATAAAGCATTAAAGGAACTGCAAACTCTTGAATGGATACCACAAGGTAAACTTCCTAGATTGGTCGCAGTTCAATCCGATGGATGTGCGCCAATCGTCAAGGCATGGAAAGAGGGTAAAAAAGAATCGGAGTTCTGGGAAGGCTCTGAAACAATAGCTTTTGGCATTAATGTACCGAAAGCGTTAGGAGACTTTTTAGTGCTGGAATCGCTATATGAAACAAATGGATGTGCTATCGCAATAGATGATGAAGCGATTTTGGAAGAACAAAAAAAGATTGCGGAATTGGAGGGTGCTTTTGTTTGTCCGGAAGGTGCTTCAGCATTCGTAGCAGCACGCCGTTTACGCGAGGAGAATTGGATTAAAGAGGACGACGTGGTTGTCGTGCTAAACACAGGTGCGGGAATAAAATATCCGGATACTGTCGATTTCGAGCTTCCTACTTTACAGCCGGGGGAGTTAATAAATAAAGAGGAATTTTTCATTGAAGAGTAGGGATTATGAAGATTACTAGTTCAGCCTATTAGGAGCGATCATGATTTTCATGATCAGCTAATCACAATTTGTAAACGCTTACAATAATATGCGGAAGGAGAGAAATGATGAGAATTAAAGGGAACTTATTAATGCAAATATTTATTGCTTTTGTAATTGCCATACTTCTAGGTGTTATTTTTGGGCAGTCCATCGAGGTCATCAAACCATTAGGTGATTTGTTTTTACGCCTCATTAAGTTCATTATCGCGCCACTTATTTTAGCTTCGTTAGTTGTGGGAGTTGCGAGTACAGGAGACCCGAAACAGTTAGGCCGGATTGGCGTTAAGACAATTTCTTATTACTTGGTGACGAGTGCGATTGCGGTTATGATCGGTTTAGCCTTTGCATATGTGATCTCGCCAGGTAAAGGCGTGAATGTGAGTGTGCCCGAGGTTGCGGCTGAGGTGAATGAAACGGGAGGGGTAATTGCTACTCTACTGAACATCATCCCAGATAACCCGTTTACAGCGTTAGCCTCAGGAAATATCTTGCAGATTATCTTCTTCGCGATATTCATCGGCCTAGCGATCACGTTGGTAGGCGAAAAAGCACAACCAGTTTACAAATTCTTTGAGGGCTTTGCAGAAATCATGTACAAAATAACAGGAATCGTTATGTGGGTTGCACCGATCGGAATTTTAGGTCTTGTTGCACCAGTCGTTGGGGAATATGGGATAGCCGTATTAATGCCACTTTTAAAAGTGATTTTAGCGGTCGCGATAGCCTGCATCGTCCATGTGATTTTCGTGTACTCGATGGCAGTTAAAAAGTTTGCGAAGATGAGTCCGATGAAGTTCTTTAAAGGAATGGCTCCAGCGGCTGTCGTCGCTTTCAGTACGTGCAGCAGCGCGGGAACATTGCCCGTCACGTTGAAAAACACGCAAGAGAATTTAGGTGTCTCGAAGAAGATAAGCAGCTTCGTGCTCCCACTTGGCGCGACTATAAATATGGATGGTACGGCGATCTATCAAGGGGTAGCTGTTGTATTCATTGCACAATTTTACGGGTTGGAGTTAACGTTTCTACAATTATTGACCGTAGTACTTACAGCCGTGTTAGCATCGATAGGTGCAGCTGGAGTTCCAGGCGCAGGTGTAATTATGCTGGCGATGGTGTTAACTTCCGTGAACATGCCGTTGGAAGGAATTGCATTGATTGCTGGAATCGATCGGATTCTAGACATGTTCCGCACAACTGTAAACATCCTAGGTGATGCTTCAGCTGCTGTTGTAGTTGCATCAACGGAAGATGAACTATGGGTAGATGAATCGAAAGAAGTACAGCAAAGCTGACCGGATGATTTCCATCAAGTTTTGTAAATAAATATTTTTTCAAATGCCCGCAAAGAGGAATTGTCAATTCCCCTTTGCGGGTGAATTGATCTCTGATATGGTAATGATGAAGTACACGACGAGTGAAGGGAAGATTGTATGAGAAAGACGAATGAAAGTTCTGAAGCAGATAACGCCAATCCAATTCGTAGTTTAGTTGTACGAGTCTTACCAGGGATAATGTTCTGTCTAATTGTTACCCTTGTAGGGATTTACGCAGCGGGTCTGATTGGCAAGTTGATTGTTGCACTGAATTTATTGCCAGAAGGAAGCGCAAGTCCGGTGTCTGGAATATTTGTCGCCATTATAATCGGGATCATTATCCGGAATACAGTAGGATTACATACGATTTTCATGGAGGGAGTAGCGTATTCCGTCAAATACGCATTGCGGGCTGGGATCATTTTACTCGGACTACGTTTAAGTCTGACGGAAGCGTTGAAGCTTGGTGCATGGGGGCTTCCACTAATTATTGCATGTATCACTTCGGGGTTGTTCGTCACCCTTTATTTCACGAAAAAAATGAATCAATCGAATCGTCTAGGGACGTTAATTGCTTGCGGGACAGGGATTTGCGGGGTCACTGCAATCATGGCTGTTTCTCCAGTGGTCAAAGCAAAAGATGATGAAATCTCCTACGCTGTCGCAAACATCACAATTTTTGGGTTGGTCGGCATGCTGTTGTATCCCTACTTGGCCAATCTCTTTTTTGCAGGAGACCCCATCAAAATAGGGTTATTTCTAGGGACAGCAATTCACGATACTGCACAGGTAACCGGTTCAGCACTTATTTATAGCCAAATGTTTGATATGCAAAAAGTAGTAGACGTCGCTACAGTTACGAAGCTTACACGGAATTTATTTATCATAGCTGTCATTCCACTCATCTCATACTTCTTCTTTAAGGGAGCGGGAAAAAATGAGGACGGTACGGAATACAGTATTCCAAAGTGGTATAAGTTAATCCCTGTATTCGTAATTGGGTTTTTGGCACTGGCATTGGTCAGAACGATTGGGGATTGGACGGCAGCGAATAGTGGATCAGCATTTGGCTTCCTGACTCTATCGATATGGGAAGGATTCTACAATTCCTGGAGTTCATTCGGATCGAAGTACATGCTAGGATTGGCGATGGCTGGCGTCGGATTATCTACGAATTTCAAAGTCTTTAAAGGATTGGGGATCAAACCGTTCTATATCGGATTAATTGCTGCTGTGTCAGTAGGTGCAGTTAGCTTGCTTCTGATTTCGTTCTTCGGTCATTTAATTGTTATCTGATAAATAGTAAATCAGGCATTTAGTTGATTGGTAGATAAGTACTTGGCATAAGAAAGAGCTGTCAGAGGACATTGAAGTAACAGATAAAGCCTAGGAATGTTGTAAACAATTCATTCTTGATCCCTAAAAATCCCCCTTCTATTAGGCAGAAGGGGGATTGATTTTATTCCAACGTCAATACTAACTTTCCGCGTGCATGGCGGGTTTGAGTTTTCTGAAGAGCTACGATTCCTTGTTCGAATGGGTAAGTTTGTTCAATGACGAGCTTGTATGTACCCGCAGCAATTTCTTGAATGAGCTGTTTGACTTCATTCTGAACATCTGCCTTATGAGGGACGAATGCAGCGGTGATGCCGCGTTCTGGCTCGATGCGATCGCCAGAAATTGTGATGACGGTGCCACCGTCTCTTACGACGTGCATACTCTCCGTTCCCGTTCCGGGCTGGATCGCTATGGCCGCATCGACGCCGTTAGGCATCCACTCGCGGATTTGATTTGCCCAATTCGGATCATTATAGTCTACGGTTTTATCAGCACCGAGCGATTTCATGTAGTCGTGGTTTTGAGGGGAAGCGGATCCTGCCACTTTCCTGCCACGCGTCTTGGCAAACTGGATTGCGAATGTACCGATTGCACCTGAAGCGCCGGCGATGAATACGGAATCGCCTTCTTTCAAATGGAGTGCAGTAAGCGCACGCAAAACGGTGTTGCCTGCGACTGGTACTGCAGCGGCTTCTGCAAAATCCATATTTGCAGGGATGGGTAAGATGAGAGAGTCTTGCTGAACCACTGCGTATTCAGCCCACGTGCCCCCTTTAGGTTGCATCATACTAACGAAAGCGATGCGATCACCTTTTTGATAGTCCGTTACTAGACTCCCGGTTTCTTCAACAACACCAGCGGCTTCGATTCCAATTGGATAGGGATAGTCAATTTCCTGAGGGAGAAAATAGGAGTCATTGATTCCGACGCCGACAGCTTTTACACGGACGAGCAATTCATCATCACTGAGGGTTGGAATCTCCACTTCTTCTAACGCGATATCATCTGGTGCGGCACTCCTTTTAACAAGTGCCTTCATAATAGGATGCAACTCCTTTTGAGATTTTAGTAAATTCAGTATATCATAACGTTATTGCTGAAGTAGTAATAGGGGATTGCAAGGTTATTTCCAATGAATCACTAAATCTCCCTGTTCTAAAAAAGGAGGAGTCGCAATGTACACGTATAAAGTCGTGACAATCAAGAGTAGCTGGAAGGGAACGCCTAAAGAGAACGAGGAGCAAGTTATGAATGAGAATGCTGCGAAAGGATGGCGGTTGCATTCAATCATACCGTTCTCCACAACTACAGGTGGTACAACGGATTTAAAACTTGTATTTGAAAGAGATTCCAAAATGTAATAGACATATGAATTTTGAGGAGCTTATCTGCTGGTTGGTAGATAAGCTTTTTATGTCTTTTTGAATAACATTTTTTGTTAACGCTTTACTAGGCTAAAATATCTCTTCCCTTTAACTGAATTATCTTGTATACTGCATAACATAGATTTTTGTAGATGTTCACAGAGAATTTATGGAGTGCGTTATGAGAGGTAAATTGATGGCGTTTTTGAAATCAGTTTAATCTGAAATTATAGGTGGATAATGAATCAGCGAGGTAGTGATTCAACTTCCAATAGGTGAAGGGGGAAGAACTAACATGCAGGATGGGAATGCGGCAATGGGATTATGGAAAGATTGGCGTTTACACGCAATTGTTTTAGCGATAGTAATCGTTACGGAATTGATCGGAACGTTTAGAATTAAAGTCGGCCCTGGGGTCGTGTTATTGCTTCCGATGTTGTACGCGCTCGGAATAGGAATTATTTTGTACTTTACACCGGCTGTGAAAGAACGTCAGTCGGTCAATGCGGAGCCAATTATTGTGCTAGGAGTTTCGTTGTTACTAGCGAAAATCGGAGTCATTATCGGTCCGTCGTTGCCAGAAGTAATTGCAGCAGGACCTGCACTTTTGCTTCAAGAACTCGGTCACCTTGTTACAATTTTAATTGCACTGCCTGTTGCGATTTGGCTTGGGATGAAACGCGAAGCAATCGGGATGACACACTCGATTGGACGTGAGCCGAACGTGGGCTTGATAATGGATAAATACGGAATGGGTTCGCCGGAAGGTCGCGGAGTCATGGCAATGTATATTTTCGGGACAGTTTTCGGTGCAGTGTTCTTAGGTTTGTTGTCAGGACTACTCGCGACAATTACACCACTCAGCCCACTATCGTTTGCTTTGGCTTCAGGAGTAGGAAGCGGAAGTATGATGGCTGCGGCAAGTGGGTCGCTAATCGCAGCTTTTCCGGATCTAGAGACACAAATCGTTGCGCTTTCAGGAGCGAGTAACTTACTCTCCTTATCAAGCGGTCTTTGGGTCAGTATCTTTATCGCACTGCCACTCACTGAAAAATTATATGGCTGGATGACTCGGAAGAAGGAGGGGTATTGATGCTGAAAAATATTCAAGAATGGGTATTGTTATTAGTTATAGTAGGCGTCAGTGGATTAATCGGAAACTGGATCGGTTACGATATCTTCCCACTTTCTGCACTTCCGGGTATGGCAATTCTAATTGGTATCTGCTTGGCAGGGTTCATCTTAAAAGAGATTATCCCTTTGAATTTCCCGAGTATCGCCTACATTTCCATCATTGGAGTGGTCGTGTCGATGCCATGGTTCCCAGGTTCTGATAAAGTTGTAGAATGGACAACCCAAGTTCAGTTGTTGGCGTTGACGACACCAATTCTAGCGTATGCTGGGATTGCCATCGGACGTTCATGGTCTGATTTCGTCAAGCTCGGCTGGCGTACGCTGATCGTCGCAAGCTTGGTCATGATCGGAACGTTCCTCGGTTCGGCAGTCATTGCGGAGATTATATTACGATTCCAAGGCATTATTTAAATGGAGGATAGAGATGACCCAGTCGCATTTGAGCGGCTGGGTCTTTTTTTTGCGTGCGGATGACGTTTTGATCACTTATAAGGTTTTCTCCATCACAACTCTAGGTTTCTCCGACACATAGTGAAGTTTCTCGATAACGAGAAACAATTCAATTGGTTATAAGGGATTAATTGATAGCGCTTTGATTGTTCAAGGATGGGCAATTCAACTACGCATAGTCAATTTCGTGTTCTCCTACACATGACGTTGAATGTCCGAAGTGGTAAGTGATTTCTCCATCAGGCGGGAGTGTTTCTCCATCACAACTCCAGGTTTCTCCGACACATAGTGAAGTTTCTCGATAACGAGAAACAATTCAATTGGTTATAAGGGATTAATTGGTGGCTCTTTGCTTTTTCAAGGATAGGCTATGCAGACTATCGTATGTATATGGGCTTTGGGGATTGGAGTATTAAAAATGGCCTTTCGTTTTATGATTAAAAAACGAATAAAAGTTGTTATTTTCTCTGGTAAATTAAAAATAAGTCAAATTCACATTTCGTTCAAAATGAAATACTTTTAGCCTATTGAAAAAACTTTTTAAACTATTTTTTCAGTAATTTAGATCTCTTGTAACCGTTATCATCACTAGGTTAAACGAATATTCCCTTTTATATCCATTGGTGGAAAACACAGAAATCGGTTTGTAATGAAAATTTAGGTGTGATACGGTTAATGATGTACTGGTAATTTGTTTTATGAAAATATCAAGGAGGAGAATAATGAAGAAATCGTTGGTTGGGTTTTTGGCAATCATGATGCTAGTCGTTTTAGCAGCATGTGGGAAAGAAGAAAGTGGAAGTAAGTTAGAAGATTTGAAGGAGAAAGGCGTTGTCAAAGTCGGCTTTGCCAATGAGAAACCGTATGCATATGAAGAAGATGGAGAATTGCAAGGAGCTGCGGTTGCTATTGCCAAAGCGGTCTTTGAAAACCTGGGGATAGACGAAGTCGACGGGAAGTTGTCGGAGTTCGGGAACTTGATTCCAGGATTGGGCGCAGGTAAGTTTGACGTCATTACAGCGGGAATGGCGATTACTCCGGACCGTTGTAAAAACGTAGCGTTTGGTGAACCGGAAATTAAATATGGTGAAGGATTGATCGTTGAAACGGGAAATCCGATGAACTTGAAAAGTTATAAAGATATTGCTGCGAACCCTGATGTAAAAGTTGCAGTGATGAGTGGTGCGACAGAGAAGGAATTCATGATTAAGGAAGGCGTCGCTGAAAGCCAAATCATGATGGTTCCGGACATTCCAGCATCATTTTCAGCTGTTGAATCAGGTCGTGCGGCTGTGACAACTGGAACAGAAATGACGATTAAAATGGCACTTGAATCTGCTAACATCGACAAGCTTGAGTTTGTAAATGAATTCGAACAGCCGGAAATCGAAGGTGTTCCTAGTTATGGAGCTGCAGCGTTCTTGAACGAAGACGATGAGCTACGTGAAGCATACAATGCGGAACTTAAAAAGATGAAGGAGAACGGCGAAATTGCAGCATTGATCGAACCGTTTGGCTTTACTGAAGAAATGAACACGGTCGATAACGACATTACGACTGAAAGTGTTTGTAGCGGTGAGAATTACTAAGAAAACGATCGGGTCACGCCGTGTTCGGCATGACCCTTTTCTTGGTTCTTCAACTTGTAAACTAGTAAAGATTATTAAATCGTACACAATGGAGTGGTGTTTGTGGGTTCTTTACCCGATATATTTTCTACCCTCGTGCAGGGCTTAAAAGTGACACTGCTGGTGCTCGTACTCTCGATTATCTGTAGTACGATCATTGCGCTTGTTGCAGGGCTGTCGCGCGTGTCAACGAATCGGTTAGTTACAGGGGTGACCGGTTTCTATGTTGAAATTTTTAGAGGAACGTCTTTGATAGTCCAATTGTTTTGGTTCTCCTATGCACTTCCGGGTCTATTTAATATCCATCTGGGAAGTGACATTTGGGTCGCGGTGCTCGCGATTTCATTAAACTACGGAGCATATATGTCTGAAATTGTCAGAGGGTCGATTCAAGCAGTTCCTGCGGGTCAGACGGAAGCTTCGATTGCACTGAACTTATCGAAGTTCCAACGCATGCGTCACATTATTATCCCTCAAGCAATTCGGATGATGCTCCCGGAATATGGCAACTACTTAATCCAAATATTAAAGGCGACCTCACTCGTTTCTTTGATTGGATTAACGGATTTGCTGTACTACGGAAATATTTACCGAAGCACACATTTATCGGATTCCCCAACAGTCTATTTGCTTCTCCTCGTGATGTACTTCGTGATTGCGTTGCCTCTCATTGCATTCACTAAAAAAATGGAGAGTATGTCGAAGAAAGGGGTGGCTCTCGGATGAATTGGAGTTGGACCGTATTTTTTGAGACCATTCCGCTTATTGCAAAAGGGCTTTGGATTACAGTGGGCTTAACGTTAGCGTGTTATTTGTTTGCAGCGGTATGTGGATTCTTTTGGGTGTTCATGAGCCGTATTCCATCGAAAATTGTGCGAAGTATTTTTGGATGGATTGCGGAGTTCATTCGCTCGACGCCGCCGCTTGTTCAATTGTTTTTCATATTTTACGCCTGGCCAGTAATTCCGGTAGTCGGCGTTTCGCTTAATCCGTTCGTTGCAGCGATTTTAGGTCTCGGAATTCATTTCAGCACGTACATGTCTGAAGTGTACCGATCCGGAATTGAATCTGTGGATAAAGGGCAATGGGAAGCTTCGACTGCGCTGAATTTATCCACAAGACAAAAGTGGACGAAAATTATTCTTCCTCAAGCAATTCCCCCAACGATTCCGATGCTTGGGAATTATTTAATTATCATGTTTAAAGAAGTTCCACTAGCGTCAACGATCGGTGTTGTAGCGATGCTTCATATTGCGAATGACTATGGCTCACAATACTACAAGTTCGTGGAGCCACTAACGGTTGTAGCGTTGTTCTTCCTGTTGTTGAGCTATCCATCAGCGATATTGATCAGCAAATTAGAGAAGAAATATAACCGTAAGTTTGATAAAAAGGCAGTGACTTCTTAAGCGATTGAGAGCCAATATGTTGTTGAAAAAGGAGATTTCGAATGGATGAACCAATAGTGAAATATACAGATGTCCATAAATCATTTGGGGATATCGAAGTGCTAAAAGGAATAGATTTGGACATTCAGCCTGCGGAAAAAGTGGCGTTGATTGGACCAAGTGGTTCCGGAAAAACGACGATTATCCGAATGCTTATGACGCTCGAAGAACCAACGATGGGCGTGATTGATGTAGGTGGAAGAAACCTTTGGCAAATGGAGAAAAAAGGTGAATGGGTGAGAGCGGATGATCCCCATTTGCATTCTATTCGTGGAGATATCGGAATGGTATTTCAACATTTCAACCTGTTCCCACACATGACCATACTGGAGAATTGTATGCTAGCACCAGTCCTTGTGAAAAATGAAAGTAAGAAAGAAGTGAAAGCGACGGCTGTCGAAATGCTGGAGAAGGTTGGTTTGGGAGATAAAATCGATCTGTATCCTGCTCAACTTTCAGGTGGCCAAAAGCAACGTGTTGCCATGGCACGGGCGCTCATGATGAGACCGAAAGTCATGCTGTTTGATGAAGTGACGTCGGCTCTTGACCCTGAGCTTGTCGGTGAAGTGCTTGAAGTCATCCGTGATCTCGCGAAAGAAGGCGAAATGGCGATGATTCTCGTTACGCACGAAATGGATTTCGCGCTCGATATCGCGGATCGCGTCGTCTTTTTGAACGACGGTGTGATTGAGGAAGAGGGTCATCCAGAAGACATTTTAGTGAACCCGAAAAGTGAGCGGCTGCAAGATTTCTTAAGTCGCTTTACGGTGAATCGATAATATTATATAGAAGAGACCTGTTTCGCATTGGCGAGATGGGTCTTTTTTGCGTTGTTAATCACTCATGATTATTTCTTCATCACATAAGGGGCTTTGTCCATCACTCGTAAGGTTTTCTCTATCACATTACTAGATTTCTCCGACACTCAGCAAAGTTTCTCGATAACGAGACACAATTCAACCAATGTAATGGGTTAATTGGTAGCGCTGCGCTTGATTTTAATGACATAATGCCTGCTGAAAAGAGAATCGGCAAAATGACAGCGGTTATCGGCAGTTTCGGGCGAAGAATCGGAAATATGACGAGTGGAATCGGCATTACTAAGCGAAGAATCGGCAACATGGGAAAAATAATCGGAAACAAGACACAATTTCGTGCGCCAAGAGAGAAAATCCATCTCCTTAATCATAAAAAAGCACCCGACCTCTACTTATACAGGTCGGGTTTACCAGTTCAAATCATCATCGCTCAAGACAAACGTCTAGTCACTGAAAAGTTCACGTTTAGCGAAAAGCATAGAACTGAACGAAATAATGAGTGAAATGAGGAAGCTCCACCAAATCGTCAAAAGAGGACCGCTCACTAAAGGTGATATATGAACGGCAATGGCAGCGATGGGGGCTGCGTAAGGGAGCAGTCGAGATATTTTTCGTTTAGATAGTACGATGATCAGCATGACTGGAACGAGTGCTGCGTACAGGGTTCCGAAGAAGAATAGGAACTGTAGGGCATCGAAGTTGTAGAAGTGTGCGAGTATGAGCAACACGAACAAAATCAGTGCAGAGAATTGATAGGAAGCTTTATGTAACTGTTTATCACTCATGTCAGGTCGAATCTTATGTTGGATATTGCGCACGAAGTGAACCGTTGTTGCGTGAAGTTCGGCGTTCATCGTGCTTGAGATGGTGCTGAAGCAGAAAAGGAAAAAGATGGCCGATAGGAATAATGGTTTAATCTTCTTAACGAGCTCGAATAATAGCGAGTACGTTTCTGCAAAGGATTGGTCGTAGATGACAATCATCAGCATTCCACCAAGAGCTAGTGGAATTGTACACCAGATTAGTGCTGTTAAATAAAAGCTCATTCGAACTTTTTTTATGTCGATCAGATAGAGGCGTTGCCAAGTTGCGCGGTCAGATATCATTTGGCCGAAACCGATGAGCATAGCGGTTGCTGCGAAGTAAAAGGCTTCCTGATTGTTTGTGAACAGGAGGTAAGGATGCAGAAGCCGTATACCTTGATAGATATTAGTCGCACCTTCACCTATAAAGAAAAACATCGGGATAAAAATAATTGCACTAAAGATAAAGATAAGTGCTGGACCTTCAAGTCTGTGAATCCATTTCATGCCGCCTATTCCTGCGAAAAGAAAGGTATATAAGAAAAAGAAGAGTAAGGAGATCCAGACGGGAACCCCAAGCAATAATTCGAAAAGTACGGAAGCCCCAATCGCCTGCATGAAGAGCGAGTCTAATCCGAGAAATAGAACGATAGCAGACAAAATGTAGTAGCCGTCCTTATGGAGCCGGACTTGAAACAAATCTCCGATAGTTCGTAAATTAGGATAGGACGTACGAATTCGAAGCGAGATCATTCCGAATAAAAGGAGAGCAACAGCCCCCATGAATGAATACCCAATACTCCCGACTAAACCGTATTTAATGAGTGCTTCAGGAGAAGACAAAATTGTATTTGCGGTAATCCAACGGGCGAGTAAAGAGATAATTGCAGTTGAAATGCCAAGAGTGATCGCACCTGTCATATAGTAATTATAGTTTTTCATACAGGACTAGCCTCTGAGTCATTCATAATTTGTAGTCTATAGGCAGTCGGCGTCATGCCGAAGTTTTTTCGAAACAATGAGCTGAAGTAATGTTGGCTATTGAAACCCGTATTGTCGGCAACCGTGGAAATGCTGGCTTCTGTGTCGTTGATTAACATCCGTTTTGCCATTTCTAGCCGATAGGAATTCAGATAATCTGCGAAGCCAACGTCCATTTCCTCGAGAAACTTTCGGCTCAAGTACGTAGGGCTAAGATGGATCTTTGCTGCTACTGCTGATAAAGGAAGCTTTTCAGCATAGCATTCGTGGATAACGTGTAATGCTTTTTGGATGGAGTCTGACTTTGCATTCCATTTTTCGTACTTTTGCAGTGTTTGGATAAGTTCCGATTCAATGACAGGCTTTGTAATGTAGTCGTTTACACCAATTCGAATCGATTGTTGTGCATAGTCGAACGATTGAAAAGCAGTGACCATGATAATGTCCAAGTCGTACAATTGTTTCAGTTCCATACCGAGAGTTAAACCGTCTTTTCCGGGCATTTGAATATCTAAAAATGCTACGGAGATTTTTTGAGTTTTCGCTAGTATTAGTGCTGTTGCAGCATCAGTTGCTTTTAAGAATGTCCAATAAGGGAAGTGAGGTTTCATTAAATACTCGAGTTGCTCGAGCTCTAGTGGTTCGTCGTCGACTAGTAAAATGTACATTAGCTCACTCCTTTCTAGACTATAGGTTTTTCTCGAAATGGGATTATTATTTTTGCACATGCTTCCTCGCCGATATACGACATTGTAAATGAGGTGGATTCATCAGGAAACAATAGAGTAAGCCTTTCTCGTATGTTGGCGACTCCTAGTCCATCTTCTCGGGTAAAGTCTTCCTTTTTCTTTGAGGAATGCTGGAGATGCGTATTCCACACTTCTATGTGGATCAAATTGTCTTGAAGAAAAATGATGATTTTAAGGGTTGCTGGACCCGGAAATTTTTCGAAAGCGTGCTTGAACGTATTTTCAACCATTGTTTGGAGAACGAATGGAGGAATGTACGCTAGCTTTGCTTCCTCTTCAATTGTTTGATGAGTTTGTACTCGTTTTCCAAAACGCAATCGCTGAATATCGAGATAACTATTGGTGTATGCCAATTCGTCCATGAGCGGGACGAGCATTTCGTTCGTTTGATAATTATATCTCATGAATTTCGACATCACTTCCAAGCTAGTAATCAGTTCTTGTTTTCGATCTAATCGTGCCAAGCTTAGCATGGTATTCAGCGTGTTGAAGAAGAAATGGGGTTTAATGCGCTGATTGAGCTGATAGTATTGGGCATATTGCAATTCCTTTTCCAGTTTGGATTTACTCGCAACGTTCTGAAGGAAGTCAAAGCGACTTTCGAAGATCATGATGAATGCAAGTGTAAAAGCCCCTGCTAGAGGGGCGAGTATACATAATAATACATATAACGAAAAGGAGTCGATGGACATCATGGGCATAACCTCCAGCGAGAAAAGGATTGTTCTAATTTTAGCAGATGTGTCAACTGCTGAGTAAATTTTCTGCGAAATGACAAGCTACTTGATGAGTTTCCGTCAGTGGACGTAGCAGAGGCTCGTCAGTTTTACATAAATCCGTTGCAAAGGGACACCGTGTATGGAAGCGACAACCAGTTGGTGGATTGATCGGAGAAGGAACGTCTCCTTTTAAAATGATTCTATTCCTTTTATGCTGCTCATCAATGGATGGAATGGCTGACAAGAGTGCTTTTGTATATGGATGGCTAGGTGAATCGAAAAGAGAGTCTTTATCTGCAATTTCCACGATTTTTCCTAAGTACATTACGATAACGCGGTCTGAAATATGTCGGACAACACTTAAATCATGAGAGATGAATAGGAACGTTAAATCGAGATCGCGCTGCATACTTTTGAGCAGATTAATGATTTGAGCTTGAATGGAAACGTCTAAAGCAGATACCGCTTCGTCGCAAATAATCACTTTAGGATTCACACAAAGCGCTCTCGCGATACCGATTCGTTGTCGCTGTCCTCCTGAAAACTCATGAGGATACCGTTCTAAGTATTCAGGTCGAAGCCCTACGAGTGACATCAGTTCAAGAAGTCGACCCTCCATTTGTTCTTTCGGCATCACTTTTTGAATCGTCATTGCTTCCTGCAGCATCTTTCGGATCGTTTGTCGTGGGTTCAAAGAAGCGTAAGGGTCTTGAAAGATGACTTGAATGTCGCCACGAATATCACGTAATGCTTTCTTATTGAGTGTGGTCATTGGAGTACCATTGAACATGACTTCGCCTTCAGTCGGTTCGTCGAGTCGTAATATGGAACGTCCGGTAGTTGACTTTCCGCACCCTGATTCTCCGACGATGCTCAATGTTTCTCCTGGATATAAGTTGAAAGAAATGTCATCGACTGCTTTCACAGTTTGTTTCGGTGAAAAGAGTGATTCTTTTTTGAGAGGGAAGTATTGCTTTAAATGATCAACCTGTAAAATTGGCGCTTTTTTCGTTACGGACATACCAGTTCCCCCTCCTGTCGAATTGAATTCCACTTTTCTGTATGCATGAAGCAGCGTACTTTTGTGTTTTCGTTTTCAGTCTCTAATAACTCTGGAGCTTCTTCCCGGCAGATTTCTTTTGCGTGTGGGCAACGATCTGCAAAACGGCAACCGATTGGATAATCATATGGTGAGGGAACGGATCCTTCTATGGTCTGCAGTACTTCCTGATTTTCGTGAATGTTCGGAAGTGATTTGAGTAATCCTTGCGTATACGGATGTAAAGGCGTTTTAAATAGATCTTTTGCATTGCGGTGTTCGACCACTTGGCCTGCATACATAACGGCTACTTGGTCACACACTTCAGCCACAACTCCTAAATCGTGCGTGATGAAGATGATACTCATCCCGATTTGTCGTTGTAAGTCTTTCATCAACTCCAAGATTTGAGCTTGAATCGTTACATCTAACGCAGTTGTTGGTTCGTCCGCTATGAGTACTTCTGGGGTACATGCGAGTGCCATTGCAATCATAACTCGTTGTCTCATACCACCACTTAACTGAAAAGGTTCTTGTTTTGCACGCTTTTCTGGAGAGGGAAGCCCGACTAGTTCCAACAAATCTACAGCTTTTTGCCAGGCTTTCTTCCGAGGGAGACGTTGATGTAAGCGTATCGTTTCTGCGATTTGCTCACCCACGGGAATAATTGGATTTAAGCTAGTCATCGGTTCTTGAAAAATCATGGACAACTGATTGCCCCGAACTTTGCGTAATTCTTCCTCCTTCATCTTTACGATGTCTTTGTTGTTGAGCAGGATTTCTCCTGCAACGATTTTTCCAGGAGGTGAAGGAATGAGCCGTAACAGGGAGAGGGATGTTATTGACTTCCCACATCCTGATTCTCCTACAATTCCTAGTGTTTCTCCTTTATGAAGTGTGAAATCCACTCCATCCACCGCTTTTGCGATACCTTTTGAAGTTGTAAAATGTGTTTTCAAATTCTTTACTTGTAAAACGACTTCTTTACTCATTGTCAATCCCTCCCTTTAGTTCAAATCGATTCGTTTGTTGACCGCGCGGTAGAGTACGTCCACAAGTAAGTTAACGAACACGAAGACGAGTGAAGCGACTAATACGCCGCCTTGTACCATTGGTAAATCACGTGTTCGAATTGCATCGACAATCATTCGCCCGAGACCGTTTATGGCAAATACAGACTCGACTAGGACAGTACCGCCAAGCAAACTACCGAATTGCAGTCCAACGACTGTGATAACGGGAATCAGTGCATTCCGTAGTGCATGCTTGTAAATTACGAAGTGCTCTTTCAATCCTTTTGCACGTGCTGTTCGAATATAATCCTGACCGATGACGTCCAGCATGCTAGACCGCGTCATTCGAGCAACAATCGCGGCCCCACCAACGCCGAGTGTGACGGCTGGTAAAATAATATTTGCAGGTCCATCCCATCCCGCAACAGGTAACCATTGGAGCTTCACCGAAAACAGATACATCAGCAGAAGTCCAAGCCAAAAGCTAGGAAGGGAAATCCCCAATAGGGCAACGACCATCACACTGACATCGCGGATGGAGTATGGCTTCACAGCTGAGATAATACCGGCAGCTAAACCAAGTACGACTGTAATGAGGATGCTATAAAAGGCGAGTTCCATTGTGATTGGAAGTCGGAGTAGGATTTCATCAAGTACAGGTTGTTTGTTTTTTAAGGAATTCCCGAAATCTCCTTGAAATACGTTCCCTACGTACGTTAGATATTGCTCAGCAATTGGACGGTTGAGACCTAAGTCTTCACGGTATTGCTCAATCGTATCTTGGGAAGCGCCTTCACCTGCTAAAATAGCAGCGGGATCACCGGGGACCATTTGCATGATAAGAAAGACAACTAGAGTCACACCTAATATGACAGGAATAATTTGTACCAATCGTTTTGCGATGAACAAAAACATATGTGAACCTCCTTATTTTTTTAGTTTAGGGTCGAGGGCATCCCTTAGACCATCCCCAAAGAGATTAAATCCAAGAACCAGAATGGAAATCATTAGTCCAGGGAAAATGGCCATATACGGAGCGCTGAATAGAAAATCTCGTCCGCTTGAAAGCATGGCACCCCATTCGGGTGATGGAGGTTGTGCGCCGAGTCCCAAGAAGGATAGGCCAGCCGCTGAAAGAATCGCTGTTGCAAGACGCATCGAGCCTTGAACGATAATCGGTGACATCACGTTAGGCAAAATGTGTCTGAAGATGATGATGAAATCGTTTGCACCGATTGTTCGAATTGCATCAATATACTCCAGCTTTTTTACTTCCATAGTAGAACCGCGTACAATCCTTGCGAACAGAGGAATTGAGAAAACACCTACTGCGATTGTGACGTTGATCAATCCAGGTCCAAGTGCACTGATGATGGCAAGTGCAAGTAGAATTCCTGGGAAAGCTAACATGATGTCCAGTACGCGGCTGATGATGGTATCCACCCATTTACCGTAATAACCAGCAATTAGTCCGAGTGTAATTCCGAAGAAAGCACCGAATAATACGGAAGCGAAGCCGACTCCTATGGAAAGTCGGGATCCATAGAGTATGCGGCTTAAAATATCCCTTCCTTTATCATCCGTCCCCATCCAGTGCTCCATAGAAGGAGGTGTCAGTTTATCCTCTAGTGAAATGTCATAGGGATCGAACGGTGCGAGGATAGGAGCAATGAGCATCATAAGTAGATACGCACCTATAATGACAGCGCCTACCATAGCGGCTTTGTTTTGAGTCATCACGGACCAAAAGGATTGCCACCTTTCTTTACGAGTGTTCTTTCGGGCTCTAGCCAAATCAATGGACTGGGTCGTCGTTACTTTTGAAGCCATCTGTCATTCCCTCCCTGCTCATGTCTTTTATGATTAGTTCAAATGTAAGACGCTTTCGGACTGGTGTAAATAGGAATCTTCTAAGTAGTCAAAATACTTAAAAAGAATCACAAGATATTGAAAGTGATTTCTGTTTTGTTTTTATATAATCGATTTAGAACGACAAAACGAATTGAAGTGGGGGAGCGCGATGAAGAGTTGGAAGAGATTTCTTACGGTAGTACTAACAGGGGTGTTGCTTCTAATCTTGCAGGCTTGTTCAACAAGTGGGTCGAGTTCAGAAGACAAGGGAAGCGCAGAAGGTAAGGAAGGGAAAACGGATGAAGGGGGAACGTTAACAGTCGTTCGTCTATCTGATGCTACGGGATTAGATCCGCATTTCATTACAGACATTCCTTCTGCAAACGTAGTTCATGGGAAAATCTATGAAACGCTCGTCCAGTTTGATAAGGAAATGAACATTAAGCCGATGCTTGCAACTGAATGGGAACAAACGGATGATCTCACATGGGAATTCACACTCGTAGAAAATGTGAAGTTCCACGATGGTACACCATTTGATGCAGAAGCTGTGAAAAAGACGCTAGATCGAATTCTTGATCCAGCAACTGGTTCTCCGCAGCAATCAAAGCTTGGGATGATTCAAGAAGTTGTCGTAAAAGATCCAACTCACGTTACTCTGAAATTATCTGAACCGTATGCACCGTTACTTTCAATCCTTGCAAGTAATGAAGGAAGTATCATTAGTCCGAAGGCATTGGGTGAGTCAGCTGAAAAGCTCGCGACGCATCCAGTAGGTACTGGACCTTTTGTATTTGAATCTTGGAAGTCAGGCCAGGATATCACTTTGGTGAAGAACAAAGACTATTGGGGTACTCCGGTAAAACTCGATAAAGTTGTGTTTAAAGTTGTTCCTGAAGATGCAACAAGACTTGCGATGGTTGAACAAGGGGAAGCCCAGATTTCAGACCAAGTTCCAGTAACGGAAATAGATCGAATCGAAAGCTCGGATACTCTCAATTTGTATCGTGCGGAAGGATTAGCTGTAGAGTATGTTGGTTTTAATACAACAGCGGCACCATTTGATGACGTGAAAGTAAGACAGGCAGTCAGCTATGCAATTGAGCGCGAAGCAATTTTGAGCGGTGTATATAATGATGTCGGAACACTTGCGAATGTCGCGATGAGTCCGAAAGTATTCGGTTACAGCAAAGATGTAGAAGCTTATCCATATGATATTAATGAAGCAAAGAAACTCATGAAGGAAGCTGGACTTGAAGATGGCGTGACAGTGAAATTACTAACAAGTGACCGAAAAGAACGCATTAATATGGCAGAAGTGATTCAGTCACAACTTAAAGGAATCGGTGTGAATGTGGAAATCCAAGTAATGGAATACGGTGCGTATATCGATGAAGTCGACAGTGGTAATCACCAAATGTTCATTGGCGGATGGGGGAACGCAACAGGCGATGGAGACTACAACCAATATAACCTGTTCCATTCAGATTCTATTGGATCTCCGGGTAACCACTTCTACTATCAAAATCCTGAAATCGATAAGTTAATTGAACAAGGTCGAGTAGAAATGGAACCAAGCAAGCGTGAAGAAATCTATAAAGAAGCGATGCAACAAGAGATGGACGATGCGGTTTATATTCCAATCCGAAACTATGAGCATCTTGCTGTGTACAATAACGATGTGAAGGATTTCTGGTTGAGTCCATCGAATTATCTAATAATCAATGAAACAACGGTTAAGTAATCGTTGAAGTTAAAGAGTAAGGGCGATAATCACGTCCTTACTCTATCCTTTTGAAGGAGTGATGGTATTGACGACTTTGTTATTGAAAAATGTAACGTTGGAAACGGGATTCCGGTACGAAGGGGAACGAGTAGTTGCAACCAATACGACCGTATGTGATGTTTTTGTAAAAGATGGCAAAGTAGAAAAAATTGGTGAATCACTGACAGATACAGCAGATACAGTTATTGATGCTGGAGAAAATTTACTCATGCCTTCGATGCGAGAAATGCATATCCATGTGGATAAAACCTACTTTGGCGGTCCTTGGAAAGCATGTATTCCAATCACAAATGGCATTGTTACTCGTATAGAAGAGGAAGAAAAACTCTTGCCACAACAGTTGCCAGTTGCGTTGCAACGTGCAGAGAAAATGATTGAATGGTTGTTGTCACAAGGTCATACCCATATTCGATCGCATTGTAATGTTGATCCGCAAATCGGAACAAAGCATATTGAAATTACGTTAGAAGCGTTTGCGAAATTCGAAGGCATGTTAACGTATGACATTGTAGCTTTCCCGCAACACGGCTTATTACGTTCAAATTCTCAAGCCTTAATGAGGGAAGCGATGCGTAAAGGAGCAACACTAGTGGGGGGAGTAGACCCAGCAACGATTGATAGAGATATTGAGCGTTCACTCGCAACGACAATGGACATTGCAACGGAATCTGGAAAAGGATTGGATATACATATCCATGACGGCGACTCTCTCGGGGCGTTCGAATTTAAAAAACTAGCGGAACTTGCGACACAAGCAGGGAAGGTAGGGCAAACTACAATTAGCCATGCAATTGCACTTGGCGATTTAGAGGGTGCTGAACTGGATAATATGACAGCGATTTTAAGGGAAGCTCAAATCGACGTCACGACGACAATCCCTACGAACCGTAAAACAATTCCTGTCCAGTATTTACAGAAGAACGGTGTCAATGTATCGCTAGGACATGATAGTTTAACAGACCACTGGTCCCCTTATGGAACCGGCGATACCATTGAAAAGTTATCCATTTTGGCAGAACGTTTCCGATTCATGGATGAATATTCGTTGAATCGTACTTGGCAATATGCGACAGGTGGAATCATGCCTCTCGACGATGATGGGAATGCAGTCTGGCCTAAGGTTGGAGACGATGCGAACTTCTTACTGATCGATGCAGTTTGTTCAGCTCAAGCGGTAGCGCGTCGTAAGCCAATCAAACGAGTTATTTTCCAAGGAAAAGTGGTTTCGGAAAATGGCAATGTGCAGAGAGGTGTTCAGATAGGGGGCGTTCGACATGACTGAAACAACGTGGCTTGTAAATGTTAAGTTGGAGACGGGTAACCGATTGATGGATAACGGGGCAGTTGAAACCGAGACGGCGTTGCATACATTGAAAGTTGTGGATGGATTGATTGAAGAAATCCATGATGCTAATAGTCTTGTCAGTATGGATGGCGAACAGATTGATATGAAGGGCAAACTTGCGGTGCCACCGTTAAAAGAAATGCATAATCATTTGGATAAGACCTATATGACTTTAGACTGGAAAGCAGTTACGCCAGTTTCTAATTTAAAAGAACGTCTGCAACATGAAGCGGCGGAGCTTAAAGAATTGGCGGGTTCAACTGAGATGCGGGCAAAGAAAATGATCGAAACACTTCTTGGACATGGAGTTACGCATATCCGCACGCATGTGAATGTTGATCCGTATATCGGGTTGAAAAACTTAGAAGGTGTGAAAGCAGCGCTCCAGGCGTATGAAGGCATCGTGACTCACGAAATCGTAGCATTTCCTCAACACGGATTGCTTCGAGATGAAGTCCCTGCGCTAGTTCGTGAAGCAATGAGAAGTGGAGCGACAATCGTAGGTGGACTCGATCCTGCTGGAATTGACCAGTCCATTGAACGCTCGCTTCACGAGGTGATGGACATTGCGACTGAATTTGACGCAGACGTCGACATCCATTTACATGATGGTGGTATGGTCGGCTATTACACGTCGGACAAGTGGATAGATATCGTGGAGGATGCAGGGTATCGAGGTCGAACCGCGTTGAGCCATTCGTTTTGTTTAGGAGATGTCGCTGTGGGGCAACAGTTGAAGATTGCAGAACGTCTCGCTTCACAGGATGTTTCCATTATGTCCACGGTGCCAATCAATCTAAATAGAACGTTGCCACCGATTGAATTGTTAGATGCAGCTGGTGTGCGAGTTCAATTCGGATGCGATGGATTCTACGATTCATGGAGCCCGTATGGAACAGGAGACGTGCTAGAAAAAGTGACACGTTTCGGAGAACTCTCACGTAAAATTGAAGAAAAATCATTGCGCCAATCGCTACGATTTGCAACGAATGGTGTGACTCCGTTAAATGCAGATGGTGAACGCGTGTGGCCGTTAGTGAAAGATAAAGCTGACTTTGTATTCTTTGATGCTGCCTCAACAGCTGAAGTGGTAGCAAGGAAACCGATCGACCGCTGCGTGATGGTAAAAGGTAAAATTGTAACTCCAGCAGTTTAATTAGTAAGGGATGGCTGAGTATAGCCATCCCTTTTTTAGATAGTAGGTGAAACTATTTGGAACGCAGTCAAATGAAGCTGTATCTGATCGGATTGTTTTGTGTCACTGCGTGGGGGAGTAATTTTGTTTTCGGATCAATTCTAGTGAAGCAGTTTAATCCGGGGATCATTGCCATTATCCGTTTAATGTTCATATTAATATTTCTTTATACAGTGACTCGTCGGCAAGTTCGTGGTACTCGTATTGACAAAAGAGGTTGGCTGTTACTCGCAGTGGGCGGACTAATCGGTGTTTCGTTTAATCAGTGGAGTTTTTATGCAAGTTTGCAGTACACGGATCCGGTGACAGCATCACTGATTTTAGCGCTCTCTCCGATCGTGACGGTGTCACTTTCCGTTTATTATTTCAAAGAGAAGAGACGACTAATATTTTGGGGCGGTGCACTGATAGGGCTTTGCGGAGTATGGCTTGTCATTACCCAGGGAACTTGGTTTGTCCCTTCCATTGGGCGCGGCGAGTTTCTAATTGCAGGAACGATGTTGTCGTTTTCTGTATTTCTACTTCTCGTGCAGTATATGTCAAAAACAATGAGCGTTGGTGTGATTACTTGGTACACGAATCTCATCGGCATGATCGGCTTGTTGCCTTTTGTTTCATGGAAGGCGATTCCGTCAACTATGCAAGTTGATTGGACTTACTGGGTATTGCTTATTGTCACGGCTATCGTGATGCATGGATTGTGTACATACTTGTGGAATGGGGTCATACGTGAAGCAGGTGCATCTAACATTTCCTTGTTACTAAACTTGGAACCATTCATCGCGATGATTTTTAGCTATGTGATCTTGCAAGATGTCATTAGCTTGCCACAGCTAGTTGGCGGATTCATCATCATAACAGGAATTACCGTGTCGCTGCGGACCCAACAAGTCCAGACGGTTCAGGAGGGGAGTTAGATTACGGAACTGCGGGGTACTGAGTTTTGATTTTTGTATGTTAGTTAGAGTTAGGATTAGATCTGTTTCGCAATGGCGAGATGGGTCTTTTTTGTGTTGTCGGTCACTTATGATGATTTCTTCATCACAAATGGGGATTTGCCAATCACGCGTGAGGTTTTCTCCATCACATCTCTAGATTTCTCCGACACTCAGCGAAGTTTCTCGATAACGGGACACAATTCAACTGGTATAAGGGATTAATTGGTAGCGCTACGCTTGATTCTAGTGGGAAAATGCATGGTAAAAGGGGAATCGGAAAGATGACAGCGCTTATCGGTAGTTTTGGGGGAAGAATCGGAACTATGAGGAGTGGAATCGGCAATATCAAGCAAAGAATCGGCAACATAGGGGAATTAATCGGCAACGAGACA
Source organism: Sporosarcina sp. ZBG7A (assembly GCF_000813425.1). Taxonomy (GTDB): domain Bacteria; phylum Bacillota; class Bacilli; order Bacillales_A; family Planococcaceae; genus Sporosarcina. The sequence continues at coordinate 150,839 of NZ_JWIB01000013.1, read as the reverse complement.
CAATTCACCTGCATTAAGGGATTAATTAGGTGCGCTGCGCTTGAATTTATAGGGCTATTGAAGGCTTCAGTGGGATCAGCTTTAAGATTGGGAGAATCACCTGCTTCGCGGACAATCTTCTACCAACCAAGCAATTTTCAAAAATTCCATTGATTAGTTATACATGAATGTGTATAATAATACATTATTATGTATAGACAGACGAATGGAGATGAATGCATGGAGCATATGGGGCTGGTTTCGTTAGTCCCGCCTTTAGTGGCGGTAGTGTTAGCGATTGTGAGTAAAAATGTAATCATCGCTTTATTTTCTGGAGTTTTTGCGGGGGTACTTTTGTTAGTGGGTGGGAATCCATTGACGGCGACAACAGGCGTGATCGGGGATTATCTATTTCCTCAACTGACGGACAGTTATAATGCGGCTGTCCTGATTCTGCTGTTTTTCATCGGTGGGTTTGTTGCGCTGATGGAAAAATCGGGCGGTGGTGCAGCGCTTGCCGCGGCTTCAGTAAAGTACATAAAGACACGTGCTCAAGCGCAAGTGTCAGCTTGGCTCGGAGGGATTTTGATCTTTTTCTCCGATTTAGGAACTCCGTTAATTGTGGGACCTGTTTTTGAGAAGATTTTTGATAAGCTTAAGATTTCTCGGGAAAAACTCGCATGGATTATCGATTCGACGGCATCTCCGGTCGCTGTCCTCATCCCGTTTATAGGTTGGGGGGTCTATATCATGGGGCTCATTCGTGCTGAGTTCGATAAGATTGGGATTTCTGATTCGGAATACAATACGCTCGTCCATGTAATCCCTTTTCAATTTTATGCGTTGTTGACGGTAATTCTCGTTCCACTTATTGCTTTTTCAAAGCTAGATTTTGGACCGATGGAAAATGCTGAAAACCGTGTTCGTCAAACAGGGAAGTTGTATTGGCCAGAGTCTAAACCGCTTAGGAAGGCTGAAGAACTCAAAGAGTATACGACTGGGAGTAAAACGATACTGATTTGGCTTCCACTCACTGTATTGTTTATTACCTTATTTGGACTATTAATCTCAAAAGGTTTCCCTATGAAACCGGTCCCGGGTGGAGATTTCCGGGTAGCGTTGAGTACTGCTTATTTGTTTGCCGCAGTGACGATTATTGTTCTAATGCTCATTTATAAGGTGAAGAAGTTTAATGAAATCTTCGATATTTATACTACAGGTATGCAGAAGATGGTCTACGTAGCAGCGACGCTTATTCTTGCATGGTCGCTTGGGAAAGTGATTGAAGAGATGGGGACAGCGGCATTTATTGTAGAAATCATGCAAGGCAATGTGCCTGCGTTTATCATCCCGGCAATCCTTTTTGTTGTAGGTGCCGTTATGGCGCTGGCATCCGGGACGTCGTGGGGGACATTCGCAATTATGTTGCCAATCGCAATTCCGATGGCAGTAGCGCTCGATGCACATATGCTCGTTTGTATTGGTGCCGTATTGTCAGGAGGAATTTTCGGGGATCATTGTTCTCCGATTTCCGATACGACGATTTTGTCTTCAACAGGTGCTGGGGCGGATCACATCGATCACGTAAAGACGCAGATTCCTTATGCGATGTTGAATGCAACGATTGCACTGATTTCTTTCATTATCGCTGGAATTACAGGTAGTGCATGGACGCTCATCTTTACTGGCGGTGTACTGGTGGTGGCGGTATGGATTTTATCGAAAAGGAATAAAATAAAGGAAGTCCGAGCGCAAACACAGATTTCCTGAATAGAAACAGCCTACTCAATCAACACAGCGAGTAGGCTGTTTTTTTAATATAAACGTCCTAGTTTAATTCATGGGTATATTTTTATAATTATGGTGACTTTAGAAGTCTTTAAGACTATAATTGTTGATTGGGATGAATTGTAAGTGCATGCGTCTATTGTACTGTTACAAATTGTGAAAAGGGGATTGACATAATTATGAAGAAGAGAATGGGATTTAAAAGCATTAGTTCACGCCTTTACTGGGCTTTTGGGATTGTTATGTTACTAGTGCTCGGATTAGGATTTTTCACGTTGAATTCGGTGCAACGAGTTAACGAGAAAACAAAGGACATTATTGAACACGACACTAAGTTAGTTGCTGCAGATTTAAAGCTCGCGAATGCGATGGCTGGTCGAATGTCTGCTGTACGAGCGTATATGTTATTCGGAGAAGAGGAATACAAAGAAGAATTCGAGTCATTAACGGAATATGCAACTAATCTTCAAGGGGAGACTGAGAAGTTAGGGGGGGATTTGGGAGATTTAGTAGATAAGACTACTACTTGGAATGAAAGATTATCAACAGATGTTATTGATATGTACGACCAAAACCGGAAAGAGCGGGCTATCAAGAACTTGGAGAGTTTATCTATAGAAGGTACTGAATTGATTGCTGAGTATCATAGAGTCGCGAATAAGCGAGAAAAACAAACGGTTAAACATGGTGATGAAATCATTCACAGTGGAAGAATGACGCTAAGATGGGTGCTAGCAGTCTCACTTCTGACATTGATAGTCAGTGGCTTATCTTCTGCTTTGACAACGCGCGTCATTACTAGGCCGCTAATTCAAGTAAGAGACCGCATGAAATTGATGGCAGAAGGGGATTTAAGCCAGGAACCACTAGAGATTTTGTCGGCAGATGAAGCTGGACAGCTTGCAGTTGCGATGAATGAAATGAGTGATAATACACGTAATATGCTGAATCGCATCAATGATGTGTCGTCATCCGTTTCTGCACATAGTGAAGAGTTGACGCAGTCATCCACTGAAGTGAATCAAGCATCTGCGCAAATTGCCGTGACAATGTCAGAATTGACTTCCGGAATTGAGAGTGAAGCGAATACGGCTACCGATCTGGCTATGGCGATGGAACGGTTTGTGGAACGGGTTGAAAGTGCGAACGAGCGAGGAGAAGCGATTCAAAAAGCTTCTGTAAACGTCATGGAAAAGACGGAAAACGGATCGGCTTTAATGGAATCGTCCAGTGAGCAAATGCAACGGATCGACGCGATTGTCCAAGATGCTGTTACGAAAATCAAAGGATTGGATGTTCAGTCGCAAGAAATTTCGAAGCTTGTCGTTGTGATTAAAGATATTGCTGATCAGACGAATCTGTTGGCATTGAATGCAGCGATTGAAGCAGCACGCGCTGGAGAACATGGTAAAGGTTTTGCCGTAGTTGCAGAAGAAGTTCGGAAATTGGCTGAGCAAGTCGCAGTTTCTGTGACAGATATTACTGGTATTGTCGGGACGATTCAACAAGAGTCCAGTAGTGTTGCAGGCTCACTTGAGGCGGGATATGAGGAAGTGGAAAAGGGAACTGTGCAACTAATGACGACACGAGAAACATTTGCTGAAATCAGTAATGCTGTGAATAAAATGTCAGTGGATATTGGTGTCATATCGGAGAACCTATCTGAGATTGCGGCAGGCAGTGAAGAGATGAGTGAGTCAGTAGAAGAAATCGCAGCAATTTCCGAGCAGTCTTCCGCCGGTGTTCAAGAAACAGCGGCTGCTTCAGAGCAGACTAGTAGCTCGATGGAAGAATTGGCGGGTAGTTCGGCGCAACTTGCCGTGTTGGGACAAGATTTAAATGAACTGGTAAATGAATTTAAGTTGTAAGAGAATCGATCTCGCTTACTTGAATACTATTAAAGAAAGAGCAGCCTCTCCATATGTATGGAGTAGGCTGCTTTTTTTGTTGATTTAAATTGGTCATGAGTTCATCGAACAATCGTAAGTCTTCTACTAGATGCATTTTTAAATGGCTTGCTGTTGCTTGCGTTTTAGGAATTGGATGATGAATTCAATTCCGTGAAGTAGTGAAATGATGGGGAAAAGTTGCGTGGTCGTTGAGTATATTCAGCGTCACGCTCCTTTGTGAATAAATTCTAGAGATAACAGTTATTTACTGAGGAGTTTAGCTAAGTAGAGGGAGTCCAAGCTGATCAGTTAAAAATCCTTGCAAAGGAACCGATAAATAAGGTGATATCAAACGGAACTGTTCGTATAGCTGGTTCAAATGGCGCTGATCAATTTTTGAAAAAGTGGGCAAACCCTTACTTGGATTGCGACTTATCAGGTATTGGAGGATCCGTGCCTCTTTTTAAAAGGTTGTCCATTTGAAGTTTAGAGCGGAATAACACAATACTCATGCCTTCGAGTGGGTCATTGTGTTTATTTCGGGGTTTGTGAATCGAGAATATAAAGTCATGTTTCATTTGTGATTTAATATTTTTGAACAAGGTATTTAGTATTGATTTATTGGGAGGTAAGCAAGATGGATGATATCCAAGGTTTGATTTAATGAGAAACATTAAAATTTCGTAAAAAAGAGTGACTTTAGACCTTGTTCGGACTATAATGACGGATGGTATTGATTCATAAGAAATAAGATTGAATGATTCTAAGGAATCATGAGAGGGAGAGCGTTATGAAGAAAAGAGCGGGCTTTAAAAGCGTGAAAAGTAGATTGTTGACAACGTTTGGTGTAGTAGTGGTGCTAGTCATGGCTTTAGGGATTTATACAATTATTTCGGTCAATAAAGTTAATCAAAAGACCCAGGAGATTGTAGAGTTTGATACACAATTAATGGCGATTGAACTAAAGCTGGCGAATACGATGGCGGGACGAATGTCTGCAGTACGGGCATACGTTCTTTTTGGTGATGAACAATATAAAGAAGAATTTTTCTCTTTAACGGACGAAGGCATTGAATTGCAAGGAGAAGCTGAAAAATTAGGTGCTTCAGGTGATTTCGGGGACTTGGTTGATAAAATGATTACTTGGCGTAAGAACTTAGCGTCAGATGTCATTGATGTGTATGACCAAAACCGTAAAGAGCGTGCTGCTAAAAATTTGGAGGGGTTGTCTGCAGAAGGCACAGAATTGATTGCTGAGTATCATAGAATTGCGAATGAACGGGAAAAATTGACACAAAAACATGGGGAAGAGATTATTGCGAGTGGAAAACAGACACTTGTTTGGATTTCAATCGTGCTACTGCTAGTCCTCGTGATCAGTATTGGAGCAGCCTTATTTACGGCACGTGTGATTACGGTTCCAATTAAGCGGGTAATGGAACGCATGCAACTGATTGCTGACGGCGATCTGAGCCATGAACCATTGGCTGTCACTTCTCGTGACGAAGTGGGCCAGCTTGCCGCTGCTACGAATGACATGAGTGGGCATACGCGTGAAATGCTGAATAGCATCAATGATGTTTCTTCATCAGTTTCAGCCCATAGTGAGGAGTTGACTCAGTCGTCGACGGAAGTGAATGCGGCGTCACAACAAATCGCAGTGACGATGCAAGAATTGACTTCAGGAATCGAAAGTGAAGCAAATACCGCAACTGATTTGGCGATGATGATGGAACGTTTTGTGGAACGGGTTGAGGATGCAAACCAAAAAGGTGAAGCTATCCAACAGACGTCTAAAAATGTTTTGGATCAGACAGAGAACGGTGCCCAATTGATGGAATCCTCTACTGAACAGATGCAGCGGATTGACGCGATCGTCCAAGAAGCTGTTACAAAAATCAAAGGGCTGGATGTTCAGTCACAAGAAATCTCGAAGCTTGTCGTTGTGATCAAGGATATAGCTGATCAGACGAATCTGTTGGCATTGAATGCAGCAATTGAAGCAGCGCGCGCCGGAGAACACGGTAAAGGATTTGCCGTTGTTGCAGAAGAAGTGCGGAAACTAGCTGAACAAGTTGCTGTATCTGTGACAGACATTACTGGAATTGTCGGTACGATTCAGCAAGAGTCGAGTAGCGTAGCAGGATCGCTTGAGTCAGGGTATGAAGAAGTGGAAAAAGGGACTGCACAACTTAAGACGACTCGTGAAACGTTTGCTGAAATTAGTGGCGCTGTCAACAAGATGACTACTGATATAAGTATCATTTCTCAAAACCTTGAAGAAATTGCAGCTGGAAGCGAAGAGATGAGCGAGTCGGTTGAAGAAATCGCAGCTATTTCCGAGCAATCGGCTGCTGGAGTTCAAGAAACAGCGGCTGCTTCGCAACAAACGAGCAGTTCGATGGAAGAAGTGGCGGGCAGTTCTGCACAACTTGCGCAACTTGCCGAAAACTTGAATGGATTGGTACGAGAATTTAAGTTGTAAGGGAATAAGTTTGGAGAAGAGCTCATCCGCTGGAAATGCGGATGGGTTTTTTTGTTTGCGGTGAATGTTCGCGATAATTAGGATTAGCCGGGGGAGAATCGGAAAGATAATTGCGGAAATCGGCATTATTATATGCAGAATCGGCAACATGTAGAGAAGAATCGGCACTTGGAGGCGAACAATCGGCAACATCAGCGAATTAATCGGAATCGGGACACAATTCAGCGCCCTTAAGGGATTAATTGGTAGATCTTCGCTTGTTTGGGGATGGGCTATTTCACTGCGAGTTGAGGAATCGGAAAGATAATTGCAGAAATCGGCATTATCATGTGCAAAATCGGCAACTTGTAGAGAAGAATCGGCAACTTGAGGGGAACAATCGGCAACAGCAGAGAATTAATCGGAATCGGGACACAATTCAGCGCTGTTGAGGGATTAATTGGTAGCGCTTCGCTTGTTTGGGGATGGGCTATTACACTGTGAAGTGAGGAATCAGCAAGATAATTGCGGAAATCGGCATTATCATGTGCAGAATCGGAAACATGTAGAGAAGAATCGGAAACTTGAGGGAAACAATCGGCAACATCAGAGAATTAATCGGAATCGGGGAACAATTCAACGCCGTTAAGGAATTAATTGGTGGAGCTTCGCTTGTTTGGGAATGGGCTATTTCACTGCGAAGTGAGGAATCGGCAAGATAATTGCGGAAATCGGCATTATCATGTGCAGAATCGGCAACATGTAGAGAAGAATCGGCAACTTGAGGGGAACAATCGGCAACAGTAGCGAATTAATCGGAATCGGGACACAATTCAGCACCGTTAAGGGATTAATTGGCAGCGCTTCGCTTGTTTGGGGATGGCTATTTCAATGCGAAGTGAGGAATCGGAAAGATAATTGAGGAAATCGGCATTATCATGTGCAGAATCGGCAACCTGTAGAGACGAATCGGCAACTTGAGGCGAACAATCGGCAACAGCAGCGAATTAATCGGAATCGGGACAAAATTCAACGCTGATAAGAGGGCTGATTTGCAACAATTCGTTTGCCTACACCTAACTCGAACTTAGCTGATCCATATGTGGCCACTATAGTGGCTGTTAGCCCAAACAAAAACGACAACTCCTATTTCAGGAGATGTCGTTTTTATTATGCTTCTTCTTCTAATCTAGGGACAAGGTCGAATATCTTTTGGTCTTCGAACGCATCGATGAGCCGATCTAGCCAGTCGTAATATTCACGGATGTACAGTAGTTTTTCAATATCTGTCTCGATAACTGCGAGGAGTTCATCAGTCATGTCGTCAGCTTTTTTAAGTTCTTTCAATTCAGCCAGTGATTTTCGGATTGCGGCCGTATGTAACGAGACGGCTCTTCTCCATTTGACGGTGAACATGTCGACGAAAATTTGATACCAGTCGTCTTTCACTTCATATAAGTCTTTTCGGACACCACGTTCCCATACCCGATCGACCAGTTTGGCTTCTGAAAGCGAGCGGATGGATGTACTCATACTCGTTTTACTCATTCCGAGTTCTGCGGACATGTCATCTAAGGTAAGTGGACGATTTTCAAAAAACATCATACCGAATTGTCTCCCAGCTGAAGGCGGAAGTCCGTAGAGATGGATATTTTGAGCAATCGATTCGGTGATTCGTTTACGGGATTTTTCTAATTTTTCGTACGCATCCATCGTGGATGATCCTCCTTGTGATGAACTATTTTCATCAGTCTTTGAACACTTCAGTATAGCTTAGAACAGATGAAAATGAAAAGCAATCAATACGTACAGAAAAAACTGTACGTACAATTTGTAAAGTAAATAATTTGTATTACAAACAGATTACAGCTATACTATGAAACATCGAAAGTATGAATCGGAGGGTTCGCATGGAAGAGGCAATGTTAAAGAAGAAAATTGAAGTGAAAAACGCGTCGAAAATCTTCGGAAAATCGAGCAAACGCGCGGCTCAACTTCTTAAAGAAGGTAAGACGAAGAAAGAGATATTGAAAGAAACCGGTGCAACGGTTGGTGTCAATAACGCCGCGTTCGATGTGCTAGATGGTGAAATATTTGTCATCATGGGTCTATCAGGAAGCGGGAAATCCACACTTGTGCGCCTACTGAATCGCTTGATTGACCCGACGGCAGGTCGGATTTTGTTGGATGGGGAAGATATTGTGAAGATGAACAAAGAACAACTTCGCAATGTCCGTCGGAAAAAGATTGGCATGGTGTTCCAGAACTTTGCACTATTTCCACACAAAACGATTTTAGAAAACACCGAGTATGGCCTTGAAATTCAAGGGGTGGCAAAGGAAGAACGCAAGAACAAAGCAATCGAATCCTTGCACCTCGTTGGTCTGTCAGGCTATGAATCTCAATATCCTGGGCAGCTGAGTGGTGGTATGCAGCAGCGTGTCGGGCTTGCTCGTGCGCTCGCAAATGATCCTGACATTTTACTGATGGATGAGGCGTTCAGTGCACTCGATCCATTGATTCGTAAAGATATGCAGGACGAATTGCTCCAGTTACATGAAGATATGGGCAAGACAATTATCTTCATCACCCATGATTTGGATGAAGCACTCCGTATTGGCGATCGAATCGCACTCATGAAAGATGGAGAAATCGTGCAAATCGGTACTCCGGAAGAGATTTTGATGAATCCTTCGAATGACTACGTCGAGCGTTTCGTTGAAGACGTTGACTTGTCCAAAGTACTGACGGCGAATCACATTATGAAGCATGCCGATACAGTCCAGATTGATAGAGGACCACGTGTTGCGCTTCGATTAATGGAAAGTCTGCGGATTTCTTCGATTTATGTGGTAGATAAAGGCGGCCGACTGATGGGTGCGCTGACTGCTCAAGACGCGGTTGCAGCTGCAGAGAAGAATCTTAAGATCGAGGATGTTTTGATTACAGACGTCATTACGACAACGGGTGAAAGCGTTCTCACGGATCTCTTTGATATCGTTTCGACGGCAACGATTCCTGTTGCGGTGGTCGACGAAAAGAATCGTTTGAAAGGCATTATCATTCGAGGTGCAATGATTGGTGCACTTGCTGGTGACAATCAGTTCATCAACGAAAATGGCGAGATTTCAGATTCCAATCAGGTTGTAGCGGAGGTGACGGAACATGAATGAGTTATTACCACGCTTACCGTTTGCGGATTGGATCGATACGGGTGTTGACTGGCTGGTAGACGTCTTCGGACCCGTGTTCGACGGCATTGCTACTGGTCTTGAAGCGACAGTTGAAACGTTTGTCGACATCATGGATTTCCCACCATCGATTTTACTAGCCGTGATTTTTGCATTGCTAGCATGGTGGTTCTCGACGAAGAAGATTGCTCTATTTACACTCATCGGCTTTCTTTTCATTGACTACTTAGGCTATTGGTATCCGATGCTTCAAATGCTCGCGCTCGTTCTGACTTCGGTCGCAATTGCCATAATTATTGGTGTGCCGATTGGTATTTGGATGTCGCAGCAGTTGATGGCGCGTAGAATTATTACACCGATTCTCGACTTGATGCAGACGATGCCGGCGTTCGTGTACTTGATCCCGGCAATCTTCTTCTTCAATATCGGTGTCGTACCAGGACTTGTCGCGTCGATTATCTTTGCGATGCCGCCGACAATCCGGTTGACGATGCTCGGCATTGAGCAAGTTCCGAAAGATTTGATTGAAGCAACAGAAGCATTTGGTTCAACGACATGGCAGCGCTTGTTGAAAGTGCAAATTCCACTCGCAAAGCCGAACATTATGGCGGGTGTGAACCAAAGCATCATGCTTTCACTATCCATGGTTGTTATCGCGTCAATGGTTGGTGCACCAGGACTGGGAACGAAAGTGTATCAAGCCGTGACGCAATTAAAAACCGGTGTAGGTGTTGAAACGGGTGTTGCAATTGTACTCGTTGCCATCATTCTGGACCGCATAACGCAACACGCAGGACGATCTAAACAAGGGGGAAAAGAATCATGAATTGGACGAAAAAATTGGCAGGAATTAGCGCGGTTTCACTTTTAGCATTGGGCCTTGCAGCATGCGGGGATGATGATAAGGACAATGCTTCAGGAGGTTCGGATAAAACCGCTGGCGAGATGGTGGATTATAAGATTACGGGGATTGACCCAGGTGCTGGCATCATGGAAGCGACAGATCGCGCTATTAGTGATTATGGGCTCGATAAGTGGGAATTGACGACGGGTTCAGGAGCTGCAATGACAGCTGCTTTGAAGAAAGCGTATGACAAAGAGGAACCGATCATCATCACAGGTTGGTCACCACACTGGATGTTCACAAAGTATGATTTGAAATATTTGGATGACCCAGAAGGTTCATACGGTGGCGCAGAAGAAATTCACACGATCGGTAGCATGGATCTTGCTAAAGATAAGCCGGAAGCACACCAAATTCTTCAAAACTTCAAATGGGATGAAGAAGATATGGGTGAAGTGATGGTTGCGATTATCGATGGAGAAGATCCAGCAGATGCAGCACAAGCTTGGATCGACGAGAACCAAGACAAAGTAGACTCATGGACAGAGGGCGTCGATAAAGTCGATGGCGATGAATTCACGTTCGTTTATGTAGCGTGGGATAGTACGGTTGCAAGCACAAATGTAATGGCGAAAGTACTAGAAGACCAGGGCTACAAAGTGAAAATGTCACAAGTTGAAGCAGGTCCAATGTGGACAGCAGTTGCAGACGGCAGTGCAGACGCATTGCTAGCTGGCTGGTTGCCAGTGACTCACAAAACATATGCTGAGAAATATGAAGGCAAGTTCGAAGATGTGGGCACAAGCATGACAGGAGTGAAGATTGGATTGACGGTTCCAGAATATATGGACATCGATTCGATTGAAGACTTGAAAAAGTAAGATGGAATAGGATAGGAGACCCCGCTGGCTGATGTGATTGGCTGGCGGGGTTTTTGTGTTGTGCAGGTGTAGTTGCTGGAGGAATCGGCAACATGACGGCAGCAATCGGCAATTCCAAGCTATGAATCGGAACGATGACCGACGAAATCGGCAAGTTCACGCAAAGAATCGGAACTAAGGGGGAATTAATCGGCAACGAGACACAATTCAACGTGATTAAGGGATTAATTGGAAGCGCTGCGCTTGTTTTATGAGAGCTACTACAGGTCCATGGGGAATCGGCAATATGACGGAAACAATCGGCAATTCCGAGCCATGAATCGGAACGATGATCGACGAAATCGGCAAGTTCAGGCAAAGAATCGGAACTAAGGGGGAATTAATCGGCAACGAGACACAATTCAACGTGATTAAGGGATTAATTGGTACCGCTGCGCTTGTTTTATGAGGGATATCTTATTCACAAGGTCTACTCCGTCAAAATGGAGTTATCTTCACATGAAAAAAGCACACAAGTTACGTGTGCTTCATACTTTGCTTGCGCAATTGTAAGGTATATGTGCGCCCGCGATTATTGCCAATAGGAGTTAATCCCATGCTAGTTATAAGATTTAAGGTAGTACGCGGATTTTTTATTCCTAAGAAAGATCGACAACTGGTATTAGTAAGAGGTTCGTCAAATAGCATAAACCAATCTCTGATTGCTTGGATGTGTGCATCATTTGAGCGAGTTTTACATGCAGTACAGTACCATCCTCTCCCGTGTTTCCTCATTCCCAGTCGCTCACATGTTGGGCAAGCAACCCCGCTATAAACAGTGTCTGGGCTAATGGTGAACATGGAACAAATAGAGTCAGGCACATATTCTTTGTGTCCATCCATTAAACTCTTTGTAAGTTGGAATAGATCCTCATTTGACAATATCGATTTGCCAGTGAGTAAGCTTCTTACATAGTTTGGAACGAGACGAGGAAACAATATCGGAATCTGCGTCGTTGGTGCTGTGATACGCTGCTTAGCATAAGCAAGAACAACGCATCCATAAACCGGGATATCTATTTCTCTGCAGAGTAACCAATCTTTAAAAAGTGAACAAGTATTTTCAACTTGCGCAAGTGGGCTAATAAAGCCACTAATTTTTCCATCATCAGCTATACGCAACAATTGTGGAGGGTTTTCCTTTACGGTTAATTCTCCAGCAATATTTTTCACTTCGCAAATTACTGCGAATTCAGGTGTTAGTAGTAAGGAGTCGATTTGGAAAAAAGTACGTGAGGAAAGAGAGAGGTCGTTTAAAATCAATGTATTCGCAGGAAACTGGTAATCGCGAAGTACACGGTCTAATTCTTCTTCACCGCCGAATCCAGCTTTTATTGATGCGAGTTTAGCTTGGATTTTGGGGATGGCGGAGTGATGGTGTGGAATTCTTCGTATTGCAGCCTCCAATCCCTCGATGAGAATTGGTGGAGTTCGTTCTTTAAGAATGATTGCATTCACTTCCTTTCTACATTCTAATCCATAATATCATACTTTTCAGGTATTTATAAATTGAGCTTGAATGTAGAAAACTAGCTTCGTTTTACTATGTGCAAATCTCATTTTCGGTAAGAGTGTGGTCGTTATCGGCAATAAGGCAGCGGGAATCGGTAATATCTAGCGATGAATCGGAACTATGGCATGTGGAATCGGCAACTTCATGCAAAGAATTGGCAACAAGGATGAATTAATCGGAAACGAGACACAATTCAGCATGATTAACGGATTTATTGGTAGCGCTTCGCTTGTCTAGAAATGGGTTAAATTAAACTACCTGATTAATCATGCTAAGCACAAAATCCGCACTACAGAATTTTCTGTTAAATCATCTTGCGCTCCACAACTTTGAGTGGTACAATCATCTTCTGTTTCAAATTTCCCCAGTATCATATCACCATCCGGAAACGACAGGACAAATTCTAGGAAAGCGGAGGATCTGTACATGCAGAGACACCCTGATTTTGAGTTTGAGGCTGAGCGTCTGGACTACACGGTACATTACATGCGACGGCTTTTGGAAGAGTCGCAGCGTGATGTCGACGCCTCTCAAGAACAAATTCGTCACGCGATGGCGGATTTGGATTATTTGGATTCCAGTATGAGTTACATTAACATCCTCACGAACACACGGTTTTTCGAAATGGCGCGGTCCCAGAAAGAGACGTTTGAAGCCATCCAGAAGAAGCCGTATTTTGCGCGTATTCATTTCCAACCTGACGATGAAAAGGACCAATTTCTGTACATTGGTAAGACGTCGGTGTTTCATCAGGAGACGCAAGAACCAATCATTGTCGACTGGCGATCACCTGTCGCGAATGTGTATTATGACGGACGTTTAGGTGAATTGACGTATGATGTCCGGGGTGAAGAAGTCAGCGGTCATCTGCATTCAAAGCGACAATATCAGATTGAAGAGGGCGAATTGCTCGATGTCCGCGACATTGATTTGACGACGAATGATGAGTTGCTGCAGGAAGCGCTCGCGGGCAAAGCGGATGTGCGATTGACGGAAATCATCTCGACGATTCAGTCGGAACAGAATGATATCATCCGAGCGAGTTTGCGCAAGCCAATCATTGTGCAAGGTGCAGCTGGTAGTGGGAAAACCACGATTGCATTGCACCGAATTTCCTACTTCCTTTATACAAAAGGAACGGATTTCCCCGCTGAAAAACTAATGATTCTCGCGCCAAGCAAGTTGTTCATGGACTATATCGGAGACGTGCTTCCTGAGCTCGGTGTGGGCAGTATTTGCCAGACTACGTTTGAAGAATATGTTTTGAATGCGACAGGTTTGAAGTTAAAACTGACTGATACGAATGCGAAACTTGAGAGATTGGCATCATCGGATTCGTTGGATGAGGCCACGATAGCTATTGCTAGGATGAAAGGATCCGAGGAGTATCGGTCGATTGTGGCAAAGTACGTGCAAAAACTCGAACAGCAAACAGTGGCGCTATTCGAAGATGTTTTCATCGACAATTATCGCATTATGGGTGCGAAGCGATTGCGGAAATTATTCTTGGAAGACTTCGGATATTTGCCGATTGAAAAGCGACTTGAGCGTATAAAGCTGATCATGAAATCGGAAGTGACCCGAAAGCGCAAACAGCTCTACCAACTATTGTCGGATAAATATGAGGCTGCGCTTGATAAAGCGTTATATGGCATTCGTGATGATGTAAAGCGTCGGGCTCGGATCACGCGAGTAATGGACGAGCGTGACGAACGACTTCCTAAGATAGAGAAAGAAGGGAAGCAGAAGGTTGCTTCTTATATGAAGCGATTTAAAAAGTTCAACGTCAAGCAATTGTATCGAAGTCTGTTGACGGATTCCGACTTACAGGCAGAACTAGCGCCGGAATGGTCGGAAGCGTTTAAGGTTTCATTCCAAGAATCACATTTGAAAAACACGTGGGAAACAGAGGACTTGGCGGCGCTTTACGATTTACATGTTCAGCTGAAGGGACTCGAAAGTGAATGGAAGATGCGTGTCGTTTTCATTGATGAAGCGCAGGATTACAGCGAGTATCAGCTGGCGGCGTTACACGTCGGACTTGAGACTGAATTGTTCACGCTGGTTGGCGATTTGGCGCAAGGAATTCATAGTTATCGTGCGCTGACGTCGTGGGATCCGGTGCGAAAAATGTTGCCGACCGCTACGTATACGACGCTTCAGAAGAGTTATCGGACAACGATTGAAATCATGAATCTAGCAAACAAGGTGCTTGCGCAAATGGAGGAGGATTTGCCACTTGTTGAGCCGGTCGTTCGTCATGGAATCGACCCTGTGTTTTACGAAATGAATGAGCTGGATGTTGGACGAGTGCGCCAGATTTATGAAGAGATAGCAGAGCGTGGCCATCGCTCTGTTGCGATGATTTGTAAGACGAATGCTGAAGCGAAGCGACTTTTCGATGTGTTGTCGGATGGCGGAATAGCGGTCCAGTTACTGGACGATCAAAGCGATATTGATGATTCCTGTATGCTTATCGTGCCAAGTGTTTTATCGAAAGGATTGGAATTCGATGCGGTCATAGTGGCGGCATTTGAAGATCCATTTCGAGACTCGCCAATTGACCGCAAGTTGCTGTATGTAGCAATGACGCGTCCGATGCACGAGTTGCATGTGCTGGGCGGTGCGGCGAAGGAAGTATTAGACGAATGAATTCTAGAATCCCGCTCGCGCTTCGTGCGCAGCGGGGTTTTTGTATGGAGAAAGATTAATCGGCAAAATGTCAGGGAATATCGGAATTTCCAAGCCATGAATCAGAACTATGGAGAGAGGAATCGGAACTTTCGAGCGAAGAATCGGCAATAGGAAGGAATTAATCGGAAACGAGACACAATTCAACATCGTTAAGAGATTAATTGGTAGCGCTGCGCTTTTTTTTAGATGGGCTATGCCATGTGCAAAGGGAATCGGCAATATGTCAGGGAATATCGGAAGTTCCAAGCCATGAATCAGAACTATGGAGAGAGGAATCGGAACTTTCGAGCGAAGAATCGGCAATAGCAAGGAATTAATCGGAAACGAGACACAATTCAACACCGTTAAGGGATTAATTGGTAGCGCTGAGCTTGTTTCCAGATGGGCTAAGACACGCGCGGAGGGAATCGGCAATATGTCAGGGGATATCGGAAGTTTCAAGCGGTGAATCAGAACAATGGAGACAGGAATCGGAACTTTCGAGCGAAGAATCGGCAATAGGAAGGAATTAATCGGAAACGAGACACAATTCAACACCGCTAAGGGATTAATTGGTAGCGCTTCGCTTGATTTAAAAGAGCTATCATCTTCTCCAAAAGATGCGGTTACATGTAGAGAATTAAGCAGATTCAATCCAAAATATAACAAATTCCTCAAACTACCATCGATTCCTTTGAAACCTCTGTCGAAATTTGGTGTAATAGGGAAAAGGACTAAGATAGGGGGACCTGTATTGAAGGATGATATTCAAGCACCGACGCACTGTTTAGCTGTTGAATCGGTGCCTGCACTAAGGTGGGGATCGACCATCAGCCATGTGATTATGCTAGCAATTTGGGGGATTTTATACGCAACCAGCTTGTACTTTTCTTGGTGGCAATGGACTCATTGGATGATTTATGGAGTCACAGCACTAACCTTGGTTTCAGCGATCTGGTCTATTGGATTGAGGCCAGTCTATTTCCATAAGCATTTTCGTTATGGAGTTAACGATGAATTTCTGCAGATAAAATCAGGTGCGTTTTATGAAAGTTATGAGCTCGTTCCGATGGCGAAGATCCAGGCAGTTTCGATGAATCAGGGACCGGTTTTGAGGCGCTTCGGCTTATATTCATTGGAAATCGAAACGATGGGATCGAGTCATGGAATACCTGCGTTGCCGAAAGAAGTAGCGATTGAAGTGAGAAATCAGATTGCCCGCTACGCAAAAATCAGGGAAGTGGATGAATGATGAAAGTGAGGCGATATCATCCGCTATCCATCTTGTTCGAATTCGCCGCATTTTTGAAAAGCTATGCAATTCTTGCGTTTGTCGTGGTAGTCAACTTCGGTTCAGACTCATGGATAGCCCGATTGGGTCGTATACTCCTGTTAGTATCAGTAGCCCTTACAATCATCGCCAGCATTCTGAAATGGTTCACTCGAAAGTATGCGGTTGACGAGCTTGCGTTTCACCTGAAATCGGGGATTTTCGAGAAAACGGAGCGGACGGTCTATTTTGATAAAATCCAAAATGTGCAGCGCCATACATCGTTTTTACATAAGCTGTTCGGGATGACTTCCATAACTTTTGAAACTGGTACGTCTGGGATGAACTCGAATGTGAAGTTCGACGCTTTGACACGCTCGGAAGCGGATCGATTGGAATCTCTAGTAAAAGAGTTCATGCAATTAGGGAACCCGACAACAGACTCTGAAACTGAAAAAGTTGCTGTGACTTCAGAGCGCGTCGTCCATTTCACTCCGACTCGGAAAGATACCATTAAAGCTTCGTTCACATCGTTCAGCTTTTTGATCATCCTAGTGCTAGGGGCATCTCTCTTTTCTAAGGTTGATCAACTGTTCGAGGTAGAGGACTATGTGGAAGGTTGGATTGCGTCTGTCCTGACATCGGGCTGGATTATCGCTGGAATAGTTGTGGGGCTAATTGTACTTGCCGTGACAATTGGAGTCATATGGACGTTTGTGAAATATGGAAACTATGAAATTGCTTCAGACGAAGAAAGGATCTATATTTCAAAAGGTGTTTTGGATGAAACCGCATTTTCAATCGGGAAGAAACGTGTGCAGGCAGTAGAAATTACGCAGTCCTTCATGAAAAGAATTCTTGGTCTCGCAGAAGTGAAGCTGATAAGTGCTGGGAATCTTGGAGATGATGAGGATGAAGTCAGTTCGCTGTATCCGTTTTTGCCGGTGAAGCGGGCGTATGCAATGATTGCAGAGTTGCTACCTGACTATCAAGTAGTGCCAGATACGGAACGGTTGCCACGGAAATCATTGTTGGCTCGTCTCATCAAGCCCTATTGGTTCTGGCTGATTGTAACGATCCCGCTCACCTTTTTTAGACCAGAAGTATTCAAGTTGCCTATTGGGTGGGCAATTGTTTCAATCACACTTCTTGTCCTACTCATACTAAGCCGAGTACTCGGCTATTGGAACACTTCCTATGCGGTGAAAGGGCGATTCATTCAACTAAGTCAGGGGACATTTGAAAAAACGACGTTTCTGACGCGACGCGACAAAATCATCGAAGTATCAGTGAAACGGACGAAACTTCAGCAATGGTTTGGTCTTGCGACGATAGGTCTTATTAATCGTGCTAAACCGGTGCGCCATGAGACACTTCCAGATATGCCGATAGAAGAAGCCCGGCAATTTGTAAAGTGGTATGCGGAACGGACAAAAAATGTGCAGCTGAAGTGAAATAGGTTTAATCGGGACGACTTCAGGAATAGACTAATTGGAGACGTCTGTCTAAAAAGGGGTGTAGGAATGGGAAGACGAAAAAAGTTCGGGAAGATGAGCCTAGTGGTGCTCGTGACATATCTATTAATGATTGTGATGAACTACTTGGCGAATGCGCTTCCGCTGAACGGGATGACGACAGGGGA
Organism: Sporosarcina sp. ZBG7A; assembly: GCF_000813425.1. Taxonomy (GTDB): domain Bacteria; phylum Bacillota; class Bacilli; order Bacillales_A; family Planococcaceae; genus Sporosarcina. The sequence continues at coordinate 132,666 of NZ_JWIB01000013.1, read as the reverse complement.
AGTGTCAGATTCCTATAGCAATCTGTTTGCACCAGCGGGTTATACGTTTGCAATTTGGGGACTTATTTACGTGCTACTTGCGTTTCATGTCATTTACCAACTCGGATTTTTCAGATCAGGTGAACGTTCAGAAGTGACGCAACTCATGAAGAAAATAGCGGTCTATTTCTCGATTTCATCAGTCGCGAACGCATTGTGGATAGTAGCGTGGCATTATGGAAAGCTTGGGACTTCCATCGTTTTAATGCTCATCATTTTGGTGAGCCTAATCATTATCAACGGCATGACGGTGAAAGCCGATCTGTCGTTTAAAGAGAAATTTTTCATTCGACTGCCATTCAGTGTGTATTTTGGATGGATTACAGTTGCCACAATCGCGAATATCACGGCGTATTTCGTTTCCATAGATTGGAACGGGTTCGGATTGTCAGATCAGACATGGACAGTCATCATTCTACTCGTTGGAACAATAATAGGAATTGCGACGCTGCTCAAAAATTGGGTTGCTTCTTACGGATTTGTCCTCGTTTGGGCATATGTCGGAATTTATAACAAACACGTTTCGAATGAAGGATGGAACGAAGCCTATCCTGGAATTATATTGACCGTTTCTATTTGTATTATCTTGCTGACTCTACTAAGTTTGTGGGTACTTGTGAAACGACGTAAACGAACGAATCACAGTGGACGCATTCATACGTTTAGGTGATTGAACTTCCTGTTAAGTGAGGAAGTTGTGTGATGTATTATTCAGATTATTCATTGACCACACTGGTCGAAGTATGGTATTCTTACTTCGACCGATGTGGTCTAATTTTTTTATCATAAAATCGACCGGAGTGGTCTATAGAGGTGGACTCATGGTAAAGGCATTTGAAACGCTTGATGAATCTAAGAAAAAAAGAATTATAGATGCGGCAATACATGAGTTTGCGGAGCATCTGTATGAACAGGCATCGACGAATCGAATTGTGAAAGAAGCTCGCATTGGGAAAGGAATGCTGTTTCACTACTTTGAAACGAAACAAGCACTTTATGAGTACTTGGTCGACCGTGCGCTTAATGTGATGGAAGAGTTGTATGTTCAATATATTGATGTGTCAGAACCAGATTTCATAGAGCGGATGAAAGGTTCTGCCAAGCTGAAGATGGATGTATATCGATTGCATCCGGATTTGTTTCATTTCATCGGTCAAGTGGTTTTAGAGAAAGAGTCGAGAATTCCGAAGGCGCTTGGCGAACGATTGGAAAAGATGCAACAGGACGGGCTGACGAGTTTGTTCAGCGGAATTGACTTGTCTAAGTTTCGAGATGATATACCTGCAGATGATGTGATGAAACTCATTAGTTGGTCGATTGAAGGATATGGTAAGGAGCTACTTGCAAAGTTGGATGGGCAGACATTTGTGGAATTAGAAGTGGATTCGTATTGGCATGAGTTTTACGCATTTTTAGATGTGCTGAAGAGAATCTATTATAAATAGGGGTGTGGGGATGCCAATTTTAGATGTTAAAGGGTTGACGAAGACGTTTGGAAAGTTTAAGGCGCTTGATGGTGTGGATTTTGAAGTGAAAAAGGGCGAAGTGTTTGGATTCATCGGACCGAATGGAGCCGGGAAGTCTACGACGATTCGGGTATTGCTGGGTCTGTTGAAACGGGATGCAGGGACAGCGACGATTTTCGGGCAGGATGTTTGGTCAGATGCAGTAGAGATTCATCGGAAAATTGCTTATGTCCCGGGGGATGTGAATTTGTGGCCGAATTTGACGGGCGGCGAAGTCATTGACTTGTTTGCTAGTCTACAAGGCGAAGTGAATGGAAAACGCCGTGAAGAGCTGATTGTGAAATTTGACTTGGACACATCTAAAAAGTGTCGGACGTATTCGAAGGGGAATCGGCAGAAGGTTGCGCTTGTTGCTGCATTTGCATCGGATGCGGAGCTGTTCATCCTCGATGAGCCGACGTCGGGATTGGATCCTTTGATGGAACGCGTTTTTCAACAGTGTGTGGAAGAAGTGAAGGAAGCTGGCAAAAGTGTTCTGCTTTCAAGTCACATTCTTTCTGAAGTGGAGAGATTGTGTGATCGAGTCGGAATTATTCGTTCAGGGGTGATGGTGGAAACAGGAACGCTAGCAGAATTGCGTCATTTGACGCGTTTGAACCTTTATGTGGAGTTGAATTCACCTGCTACCGATATTGGTCAGATACCAGGAGTCCATGAGTTGGTGAAAGCTGGAGATGGTTGGAAGTTTCAAGTGGATGGGGATAAACTCGATGCTGTTATGACGTATTTGAGTAAGCACGGAATCCGGAGATTGGAGAGTGCACCACCTACACTCGAGGATTTGTTCATGCAGCATTACGGAGACGTTACTGGAAGAGCCGAAGCAGGTGACTCTTAATGGGACGTTCGATGGCAGGTAACGGTCGACTGACCAGGTTCATCATCCGACGTGATTTCGTCCGATTATTTCTTTGGGTTGTGAGCATTTCCGTTGTGACGCTTGCTGTTCCGCTTTCATTTCAAGAGTTGTATCCGACGCAGGAGCAGCGGAATGTGATGGCTGAAACGATGCGAAATCCTGCGATGACGGCGATGGTCGGACCAGGGAATCTGGAGCATTATACACTCGGTGCTATGACGACGCATCAGATGCTGTTGTTGACGGCTGTTGCCGTTGCATTGATGAATATTCTGCTTGCCGTCCGGTTTACGAGGGCTGAAGAGGAAGCCGGGATGACGGAAATGATTCGATCCCTTTCCATAGGAAGAAGCTCTCCACTTAGTGCCGCAATGACTGTGTTGTTGGGCGTAAATGCAGTCCTCGCAATTGTTCTTTGGATAGGTCTAACGAGTTTGGGAATAGAGGGTATGGGGAGTTCCGGAGCGTTATTATATGGGTTGACTCTTGGTGGAACTGGGCTCTTTTTTGCTGGAGTTGCTGTAGTTTGTGCGCAGTTGGCTGAAAGTGCACGAGGGGCGACGAGTCTTGCGATGATCGTTCTTGTAGGTTCGTATGTGATCCAATCATCAGGGAATGTTACAGAATCAGTAATGATTTGGTTGTCTCCATTCGGTTGGGTAACTTCTGTTCAACCATTTAGTGAGAACAATGGATGGCCGATCGTGTTTCTGGTTGTTAGTGGTGTGGTGTTAGGGAGTATAGCTGGTATTTTGCAAGGTAAACGAGACCTGGGCTCAGGATTCATCCACCAGAAGCCTGGTAGGGCACATGCTTCTGCTTTCCTCAAAACTCCACTTGCGCTCGTGTTGCGGCTGCAACGGACGGGAATTAGCATTTGGGCAATCGGAATGCTCATCCTTGGACTCTCATACGGTTCCGTCCTCGGTGATTTGGAATCGTTTTTCGATGGAAACGAATTACTAGCGAATATGCTTACTGGTAACTCAGATAGACCTGTCGCTGAACAGTTTTTACCCATGCTGATGCTCGTCATGGCATTCATTGCCACCATTCCTGGAATTCTAGCGCTGCACAAATTAGTCGGTGAAGAGAAGAAAGGCCGAGTCGATAGTGTGCTAGGTCGTCGCGTATCGAGGACACAACTAATGGGGGGATATGTATTCGTAGCAGTCATGAATGGAGTTGTGATGAATTCTCTTGCAGCGACTGGGTTGTGGCTAGCGGGCAGGAGTGTTATGGCTGAACCGCTAACGATTGCAACGGTATTCGGGGCGAGCGCTGTCCAACTGCCCGCGATCGCAGTGATGATCGGGGTGAGTTCCTTACTAATCGGTATCGCACCTCGATGGAGCTCACTTGTCTGGCTATATATCGTCTATTCGTTTGTCACGTTGTATCTCGGGAGCTTGTTTCAAGTGCCGGATTGGGCAGCAAGACTCTCCCCATTCGGTTGGGTGTCAGAGTGGCCGAGTGAATCAGTGAATTGGATGGCGGAAGGTGGTTTGTTAGCTATAGCTGCAGTGTTAGTTGTCATTGGATTGTTTGGTTATCGAAGAAGGGATATCTTATAGAGGCGCGTTCTAATGAGACTTAAAGAAAGGCGAGTAGAATTTAAGGATGGAATCATAGAGAAATTATAATTTTAATAAAACCCATTGTGTCATTGATGGTCACGTTTCACTAAATCCTGTATACTGACAGTAGGAAATTAATGGGGTGTGATTAGACATGAAACCATTTGACAAATTCATTCACTATATAACGGATCATACAGATGAACTAGCGGCGACAATCGTTGAGCGGGTTTGCGAAAAGCTGCCAGTTGAGGTTCCACAAGTTGAACAGCAACAGGCATTGCTTATGTACAAGGAACTTTGGCAGTCACTCGGAGAATCGCTACGAAGTGAGCATCTTGAAATTCCCGAAGCACTTATGACATGGAGTCGTAGCAATGCTGCCATGCAGACAAAAAACGGTGGTAAAATATCTGTCATTGTCGATCGATATCCTCCTACACGAATCGTATTCGGAGACGTACTTGTTGAAATGAGTGAAAAGCTGGAGCTCTCTTTAAAAGAGTTTGCCCTTGTTAATAAACAAGTAAATACAATGTTGGATATCAGTCTTAATGAAACCTATTATGCATTTGAGAGGCTTTCTGAACTCTATCGAACAAGTACTCAAAAGGAACTTGCTAGATTATCAGCGCCCATAGTCCCAGTGCAGGATGGCATTGTCATTATACCGTTTATCGGAGAGATCACTGATGATCGAGCGTTTGCTATTATGAATAATGTCTTGCCTAAAGTTGCACAAATGGATGTAGAGCGTACGATTGCCGATTTCTCGGGTCTGGTTACAGTGGATGATCAGGTCGTTCGATCACTTCAGCAAATTGAAGATGCCTTGAGCTTGATGGGTATTGATGTCATTACGACGGGACTTCGACCTGAACTTGCACAGAAGATTGTCAATTCAGGTATGAGTTTTGCAGGAACGAAGTATTATGCGACGGTTAAACAGGCATTGGAAAGCTTGCTGTGACTTTATAGATTTATGAAAATGCGGACTCTATCGTTTTTAGAGTTCGTTAGACTTTAGACAAAAGGGATGGGAATCAATTTGATTTCCATCCCTTTTGTCTTTTGGCATCGTTGACTCTGAAAATGAAGGATAACAGGCCGTTGATCTCCGTTCCGGACGGGCGCTTTCCGGGGGCTTGCCCTCAGCCTCCTCGTCGCTTCGCTACTGCGGGGTCTTCGCGCTGCGCTGATCCCCAGGAGTCGCCGTCCTGCACTTCAATCAACTGAATGTCCTAGGACACATTCACATCATTCAGGCAAAGAATGCAATTGGGGGCTCCATGTCCAGTGGCAAGACTAATTAAATGAAACAGAATACTTGAGACACCGATATGAAATCAAAGAAGTCTATGGAAATGTAAAGAGGCAGTTGAACGTGTCTTTGTCGATGCCAAGGAGAAGAATGGTATGCGAAGGAAAACCCTAAGAGGGATTAGGGTATTAAATGATTGACATTTTATTTAGTACAACAGGATCTATGATAGATCTCCTGAATAGGGAATATAGATCTGCAACCAATGGGTAAATGAAGGAGAAATCAATTGTTGCCTCTAATTTGCAGACCAGATCTGGTCTTGCGGAACTAATTGTTCGATCGTAAGTATTTCCATCTGTTCCCGTTCATAACTTGATTCTTCGTCATCATTTCCATCACCTGATTTGATAATTGAGAGACATTGTTGATTGTAGCGGAGAGCGGCGACTCCTGAGGGATCAGCGAAGCTTGAAGACCCTGGACTGAGCAAAGCGAGGGAAGCGGCTGAGAGCAAGCCCCTCGGAAAGCGTCCGCTCGCAGCGAAAATCGACTTTTCATAGTGAATCCTGTTGTAAAAGAGAAAAGACTATAGGATAACCCCGTGATTTCTGAATTTTGTCTACAGCCTGGAGGACTCTATCGTTTTAGAGTCCGTTTTTTATATGTGAAATTGCGTCACTCTCTTAGGGGGTCAAAAGATATAGAAAAACCAGCCGGATAATAACGGCTGGTTTGCTTTATAGAAATCCGATTCAGGATTGTATGTAGGTGTTTTGTTTGCTGCAAGATAGAAGTCTGTTTTGAACAGTGAGCTCTTCTTCAGTAAGTAGACCAGATTCCCGTAAGTCCTTGAGCCGCTTCAGTTCGCTAGCTAAAAACTCTTGGCGAGAGGGCTGTTGGATACTGTTCGGTTGTGTAAATTGTTTCGTATGTTTTTTTATGAAGACAAGACCTGAATAAAGGGCGAAACAGGTAAGAAGCAAAACGATTCCAATACTTATTGACTTTGTAAATCCCCAAGTGACTAGCAGGACAAAAATACCGATAACAGACCAGCTCATCTAGTTCAACCTCCACTGTATGATAAGACTATCTTATCTAGAAAACGAAAAAAAGTATACAGTACTAAAGAATCATATCTGTTTGTTCTGAAGGTTTTATTCGTCTTTAAAAGGCATCATAGTATTAGGGAATATGCGATGTAATAAGCAGAGGCAATTAAAGGTTGCATTCTAGCAGGAAAGTCCGATTGTCTAGGACTACCAGGATTGTCGAAGTTAATTACTAATAATATACTTATTCGCCAAGTCGCTAAATAAGCTATCGAATGAGAGTGAACCTCCCACCTTTTTGACTACCTTCACTCTCATCTACGCCCATGATGACGAAAATTACACGTCTATTGTTGAATATACCAGTTGATGTAAAATGAGATCCTGCATATTGGGTAAAGCCTGTTTTTAATTCATCGATGTCAGGCAGTATATGAATGATGAGTTAGTGGAATTCTAAAAATGTTATTAAGATAATCATGTCAAATAATTATTCAAATTGTTTTATTTTAGTCGATATAAATAATAACATTTGCAAAGCTGATTACTACAGGGGGAAACGAATTGAAGAGAGAAAAGAAAATCTATCAGAAGTGGGCGTTACTGATCGTTCTGATAATCACTATATCATCCATATCGCCAGTGATGGCGGTGGCGGACGGCTTTCGCGATGTCTCGCCTGCTTACGAAGAATCCGTGAATTACTTAACGAGTAAGAATTATACAAATGGAATTTCGCCGACACTTTTTGGTACGGGGGAACCGATTACTCGAGGAAGCGCAGCCGTTATATTGGCAAACGCATTAGGGTTGCCGATGAAACCATCTGCAATTCGGGAATTTTTTGACGTTCCTGCACGTGCTAATCAGGCAGTGAGTGCTTTGAAACATGCAGGGATTATCCGAGGGAAGAGCGATAATTATTTTGGATTCACCGAGCCTATTAAGCGTGGCGAGATGGCGCTTATGCTAAGTCATGCGCAGGCTTATGCATTGCAAGGAGATGCTTCAAGCGTTTCGTTTCGTGATGTCAACAGTCGTTATATAAATGCGGTTGCGGGATTGGTTTCCAACGGGATAACTAGAGGGAAGTCAGAAACGCAGTTTGGCACAGACGATTTGCTGAAGCGTGGCGAGTTTGCGGTATTCGTGTATCGTGCTGAGATGGACAAAATTACAAAGTCCATGCCTGAGTCTTACAGTCAACTTGCGAGTAAGTTGAAAAGCGGAAACGTGAAGTCCATCAAATTGATCGGCGATAGTATTACCGCTGGTGCTGGAGGAGATGGGTATATGATTCCTTCAGATGGACGCGTGATTTTACAAGATGGGGAATTGACGTATCGGGAATCGTCGCATAAAGCGGATACGTGGGCAAATGGGTTCCGGACTTATGCTACAAAGCAGGAATTTGGATCGGTGGATTTCTTCAATGCAGGAATTAGTGGGAAAACGGCGAAATGGTCGTTGGAGCGGATTGACAAGCTTGTTTCATCCAAAGAAGATGTTGTGTTCGTCATGCTTGGTACGAACGACCGTCTTATTGGAGACCTCAATCAGTATGAGCAAACGATCCGTAAGTTGCTAAGCGAGGTGGACAAGAGATCGGAGCTCATGGTTGTCATGGCGCCACCACCTTCAACAAACGAAATCGCAAATTATCAGTTCTCACCCGACAGTATCAATAACTTGTTGAAACGGCTTAGTAGTGAAAATGGGTATCTGTTTGTGTCGCATTACGATGCTTTGAATGCATATCTAGCTCAGCATCCTGACAAAACATATGAAGATTTGATGGAAACCGATAGTCCACATCCGACGAGCGCCGGGTATGCTGTGATGTGGGAAGCAATACAAGAAAAATTACAATTGAAATGAAGAAAAGGAACCCCCTTCTAGATTTCTTGAAGGGGGTTCCTTGTGCTTAATTCAACAGTGACTTTTTAACAAATCAAGAATTTGTACGAGCGTTTTGCAATTCATTGACAAACGTACGGGTGATGTCACGGGGGCGTGTAATCGCACCGCCGACAACCGCAGCGTATACACCGAGTTCAAACACACGTTTCAGCATGTCGGGTGTCGCGATATTGCCTTCTGCAATCACTGGTGCAGTCACCGCGTTCAACACTTCTTTCAAAAACGCGAAGTCATTGTTATACACTTTCTGCCCAGTAGTATTGGCGGTATAACCATGTAACGTCGTCCCGATATAGTCGAAGCCGAGCTGATCCGCATTAACCGCTTCTTCCACGGTTGCAATGTCTGCCATGAGTTCGACATTTGGTGCAGTCGCGCGTACATAGTCAACTAATTCCTGAAGAGACTCTGCGGGACGCGTTGCGAGAGTGGCGTCCATCGCAATCACTTCGCAACCACTCGCTAGCAATTCATCCACCTCAACACGTGTTGCTGTAATGTAGACGTCCGATTTTGGATAGTTCCGTTTCACAATGCCGATTACAGGCAGTGAAACTTCTTCCTTGATCGCTAAAATATCTTCTTTTGAATTAGCTCGAATCCCTTTTGCCCCACCTTGGAACGCGGCGAGTGCAAGTTTACTCATGATGAAAGACGAGTGTAACGGCTCATCTTCAAGTGCCTGGCAGGAAACGATCAAGTCCGATGGTAAATGCATGAGATTTCCTCCTTATTGCTCTAAAATTTCTTCCACTTCGTTCTTCACGACAGAAACTTGAGGACCATATACGACTTGGACGCCAGTACCGTTCATGATAATGCCTTTGCTGCCTGTCGCTGGGAAAACCTCTTTCTTCACGAGATCAGGATCTTTCACCGTAACCCGTAGCCGCGTCGCGCAATTATCGAGGTCGAGAATGTTATCTTTTCCTCCGAGCGCATCGATGATTGTATGTGAGCGGCTTGCTTGAGGATCGATAGACGATTGGCCATCAGCTGGTTCAACAGCTTTTTCATCTTCACGACCAGGTGTTTTGAAGTTGAACTTGCGAATCATGAACTTGAATGTGAAGTAGTACAGGAAGAACCAAACGATTCCGATTGGAATGACATACATCCAATTTGTCTTGGCCTCACCCTGCAAGACTCCAAAGAGCATGAAGTCGATAAAGCCACCAGAGAATGTCTGGCCGATTGTAATATTGAAGATGTCTGCCAACATAAATGCCAGTCCGTCAAAAACGGCGTGGACCACGTATAGGGCAGGTGCAATGAATAGGAATGAGAACTCAAGTGGTTCTGTAATTCCTGTCAAGAACGACGTTAATGCTGCAGATAGCATGAGACCGCCGACAACCTTTTTGTGTTCTGGCTTAGCTGTGTGATAAATCGCAAGAGCTGCACCGAGAAGACCGAACATCATCGTAATGAAACGACCGGACATGAAGCGGGATGTACCTTCAAAGAATCGTTCCGTAGTCGGATCGCTTAGTTGTGCAAAGAAAATGTTTTGCGTTCCTTGAACAAGTTGACCTCCGATTTCTAGTGAACCGCCCAGGCCTGTTTGCCAAAATGGTAAGTAGAAAATGTGGTGCAATCCGAAAGGTCCGAGCATACGTAGGATGAATCCATACAAGAACGTTCCGATGACGCCTGTCGCATTGACCAAATTACCAGCTTCTGCAATCAGGTTTTGGAACAGTGGCCATACGAGATACAGGATTGCTCCGAGTATGATAGCTGAAAATGCCGTTACAATAGGTATGAAGCGGGAGCCTCCAAAAAATCCTAAATACTGAGGCAACTCGATTTTGTTGAATCGATTATGCAACATGCCGGCCATGATTCCGACAACAATACCACCGAATACGCCCATCTCGAGCGTTTGAATGCCTAGCGCCGTTCCTTGTCCGACAGCAGATAGATTGTCGACAGCGAGTGAATCGGTAATGATCAAGATTGCGTTAATGGTCGCGTTCATGACTAAGTAACCGACAAGTGCTGCGAGTGCTGCTGTCCCTTTATCGGATCGGGCAAGACCAATTGCAATCCCGACCGCAAAGATGATAGGGAGATTGGCGAATACAATACTTCCCGCACTGCTCATTATAGTAAATAGTGCTTGTAAGAAGTTCTGATCTAAAATCGGATAAGAACTGATTGTATTTGGATTGGATAATGCGCCCCCGATTCCGAGCAGCAAACCAGCAGCAGGTAAGATCGCGATTGGCAACATGAAGGATTTACCGAACTGTTGCGCTTTACCGAAAAAGTTTTTCATTAAAACTATACCTCCTGGAAATATTTTTTAATAGAATAGCAAACGCTTTCACTATTGTCAATGTCTGATTCTGTATTTTCAAAGTGGTGTTGGCAATTTTAGGATATGCTATGATGATAGAAAGACCAAGATGTGAAAGGATTTGGACCATGGATTTTAAAAATCGACTGCAAAAGCACAATGCAGAGTTCACCGAGAACGATCGTAAAATCGCAGAACATTTGCTAGGTGAAAAAAATATCGCACAAAAATCGATTACTGATCTGGCTGAAGAAATCGATGTGTCGCCTTCTAGTATCACCCGTTTTTGCAAAAAAATTCGGTTTGCGAGCTTCCAACAAATGAAGTACGCGTTGCTTGCAACACGCACCGAAAAACATGCCAAGGACGAAGAAGTGGAACGCGTAGCAAATTATTATATGTCCATTATTGCGTCTACTCAACAATTCATGGACACAGAACAAACGGAGCGTATTGCGAATGATCTAATCAGTGCAAAGCGGGTCCTGTTTTGTGGTATTGGGAACTCAGGGTTAATTGCCCAAGAATTCAATAGCCGAATTGAGCGGATGGGGATTGACTCGACAGCAATCACCGATGCACATGGGATGGTTATGAAAAGTACGTTATTACATGAAGAGGACGTTTTTATGTGTTTTTCCTATACGGGTAAAACGAAAAGCGTGTTGGACGCTACGCGGCAGGCAAAAAGTAGTGGAGCACGGGTCATTGTCATTACAACAAATCATGCCGAAGAGTTGACAGCGCTTGCTGATGAAGTTGTGCTCGTTTCGAATCATGTATATGTTGATGATGAAAAGTTCATCAATACACAAATCTCCAGTTTGTTTTACTTGGATGTCCTGACCTATCGGCTGCTCGGAGACGCACAGTTAATGGAGCAACGTAATAAGACGCTGGAAGCGCTAAAACGTTTTGGATAAATGAACCGATAATGCTGTCAAACCCAAGTCCTTATAATTAGGAACTTGGGTTTTTACTTGGGGGAATAATCTGCATAATACCTTTTCTAGTGTGCAGGGGTTTGAAATTATTCATAAGGGGTAAAAACGTTAAGCATATAAAATTGAGCAATACAGTGAGGATGGTATTTTTGAAACAAGTAACATCAGTTTTCTGGTATGCACTTGCGGGGTGCTTGGCACTCGTAGCGTGGGGTGTGATTTCACCGGAAACATTAGAAAACAGTACGACTACTATAACTTCAGGCATTTCCACCCTCTTCGGATGGTATTATTTATGGCTTGTCGCAGCAATCGTATTATTTTGTCTCTACTTAATATTTTCCAAGTTGGGGCATATCAAACTTGGAAGTCCGGATTCAAAGCCTGAATTCAGTCTGCTTTCTTGGTTTGCGATGCTGTTCAGTGCAGGAATGGGGATCGGCGTCGTCTTTTGGTCGGCTGCTGAACCGGTAACATACGCTTTCAAATCTGCTCCTGTCGCAGAGATTGGAACAGATGTGGCGATTAAAGATTCGTTAAAATACACATTTTTACATTGGGGAGTCAGTGCGTGGGGGATATACGCGATCGTCGGACTCACCCTCGCTTACTTTAAATTCCACAAGAACTATCCAGGATTGATCAGTTCCACTTTGATTCCACTATTTGGAGAAAAAATAATGACTGGCGTCTTTGGAAAGATTATTGACGTTTTGGCCGTACTAGCAACGGTCATCGGTGTAGCGGCTTCACTCGGATTTGGATCCGCTCAAATCAATGGAGGATTCCACTATCTTTTCAATACACCAGACGAGTTTTGGATGCAGCTATTAATCCTCGCTGTGACGACAGTGCTGTTCATGATTTCCGCATGGTCGGGGATCGGAAGAGGAATCAAATACTTGAGTAACATTAATATGGGACTTGCTCTTACCCTCTTTTTACTACTCTTCGTCACAGGTCCAACCCTCTATATTCTCAACATGTTTACAAATGCGTTTGGCGGTTACGTGACAGATATCGTGGAAATGAGCTTCCGATCTGCACCTCAAAACGCCAGTAGCCGTGAATGGATCAACAACTGGACATTATTCTATTGGGCTTTCTGGATTTCGTGGTCCCCATTTGTCGGAGCATTCATTGCACGAATTTCAAAAGGCCGTACTGTGAAAGAGTTCTTGCTGGGTGTCCTTCTAGTTCCATCTTTCGTCTGTTTCATCTTCTTCTCCATTTTCGGGGCGTCTGCCCTCAATGTAGAAAACTTAGGATTGGCGACGTTATCTGATATGCCGATTGAAACGATGACATTTGGCATGCTCGAGCAGTATCCGCTCGGGTTCATCATGTCCTTACTGATGATTGTTGTCATTGCCATTTTCTTCATTACATCAGCAGATTCTGCGACATTTGTGCTCGGCATGTTTACGACAAATGGGCTGTCCAACCCTGCTCAGTCTGTCAAAATGTCTTGGGGGCTTATCCAAGCAGCGGTGGCAGCGATCGTCGTGTACTTTGGCGGCACCCAAGGACTGCAAAATACAGTCATTATTTCAGCATTGCCATTTTCGTTCATCATCATTTTAATGGCAGTGTCGTTTTATAAGTCTGCAAGTGAAGAAGTCAGGAAGAAAGAATCGACTGTAAAGTAGGAAAGAGGAAGTATCCATTCCCCATTTGCCGAGAGTTGGCAAGTGGGGTTTTTTCGTTGTAACGGAGTGCGTTCTCAAGGAGAGCACGAGAGGCCATTTAAACTCCTATAGTGAAGCGAAACTCGATATAATGAATTTTCATTCAAGAACAAGTATTGTTAGATTCGTTTAAATAGATAAAAATTACGGATTGACTGGCTTTAGATACTGTAGTAACGTAAATAAAATCAATTGCTAGCTTGATTGAAAAGTATATTCCGATAACTATTTATGCATACGTATACATATGTTAGGAGAATGGTCATATGCGTGTTGTTACACAAGTGCCTGCTTAGCAATTAAATAGAATGCGTCGGGGGGAAGAATGGATGTCCGAGAAGTCAGTGAGTACGAAGAAGAAGTGGAAAATGGAAGCACCACATCCATTCGTTATTTTATTTACAGTTATCATCATCATGGCAATCGCGACGTATCTCATCCCTGCGGGGGAATATGATCGTGCGGAAAGTGATGATGGCACCTCGTATGTAGTGGATGGGTCCTATCATCGAATTGACGCAGAGCCAGCAGGGATTTTGCCTGTGTTTGAAGCAGTACATAAGGGGATGGTGCAAAGTGCGCCAATCATTTTTTTCATTTTCATAGTAGGTGGCGCGTTTAACGTCTTCCGGGAATCGAATGCAATTGAAGGGGCATTTGGAAGCATATCGTCTAAACTGGAAGGGAAAGAGATGTATCTGATCCCAATTGTGATGCTATTCTTCGGACTAGCTGGAGCGACAATAGGGATGTTTGAAGAGTCGTTGCCGTTCATCCTCATTATGATTCCACTTGCGATTATGATGGGATTTGACTCAATCGTGGGAACGGGTATGGTATTAGTAGGGGTTGCGTCAGGTTTTACGGCTGCCTTTATGAATCCTTTTACGGTTGGTGTGGCTCAAGGGATTGCTGAAGTTCCAATTTTCTCAGGAATGGGACTGCGCGTTGTTTTTTGGCTGATTTATATGCTGGTTGCGATTCTCTATGTCGTTCGTTATGCACGTAAAGTACGTAAAAATCCTGAAGCGAGCCTCGTGTATGAAGAGGATAAAAAGCGTAACATCCGAATTGACTTGGTCAAAGAACATACGTTGACAGGGAAGCAGATTACGACACTTATTATATTGGTCGCAACGCTGATTGGTCTTGGATTCGGGGTTATCAAGTTCGAGTGGTACATTACCGAAATTTCTGCACTGTTTCTAATTCTGGCGATTATCATCGGCCTCGTGAATGGCAAGGGCATCAATGGCACGGCGGTTTCGTTTGTCAAAGGATGCGAGGAATTGGTGGTCGGAGCATTGGTCGTTGGATTTGCCTACGGAGCATTGGTCATTTTGCAAGATAGCAACACGATTGATACGATTCTATATGGTATCACGACGCTAGTTTCACATTTGCCATCAAGTTTAGGTGCGATTGGCATGTACGTTATGCAATGCTTACTCAATATTGTTGTGACATCAGGTAGCGGTCAAGCTGCACTCAGTATGCCAATCATGACGCCACTATCCGACCTATTAGGTGTGAGTCGACAAACGGCTGTACTCGCTTTCCAAATGGGTGACGGTTTGACGAACATTATTACTCCGACAAGTGGTTTACTGCTTGCGGCGCTTGCGATGGCCAAGATTTCATTTGCTAAATGGTTTAAGTGGGTTTGGCCATTGATTTTAATCCAATTGGTACTTGGAGCTATATTTGTAACGATTGCGCACGTGTTTGTCTGGACTGCGTAACAACTAAGGAGGAATTATTTTGTTAACTCAATTATTCGAACGTTTAGATGAATTATATCCTGAACAAGTCTCGATTCGCCGCGAGTTACATCAACATCCGGAACTCTCGAACGAAGAGGTGGAAACACCGAAAATGATCGCAGAATACCTTCGGAAACTCGGTATCGATGTGCGCGAAGGAGTCGGCGGTCGTGGTGTGGTTGGAACGTTAGTTGGCGGAAAACCAGGTAGAACGATAGCGTTACGTGCTGATTTTGATGCATTGCCAATCCAAGATGAAAAAGAAGTGGCGTACAAATCGAAGGTTCCTGGCGTGATGCATGCGTGTGGACATGATTTACATACGGCTTCGTTACTCGGTGTTGCGAAGGTGCTGTCTGAAGTACGGGAACAAATCCCGGGTACAGTGATTTTTGTTCATCAGTTCGCAGAAGAAACGACACCAGGTGGAGCGGATTTAATGGTCAAAGATGGCTGTTTGGATGGCGTTGACGTCATTTACGGCGCACATGTCATGTCGACTGAACCTGTTGGAACGGTGCAAGTGATGGAAGGTTATTCGTCTTCAGCGCAAGATGATTTTACAATTGAAGTGATCGGAAAAGGCGGTCACGGTGCGTCTCCCCATGAAACAGTTGACGCACTTGTTACAGCGAGTCAGCTAGTTGTTAATTTGCAGCAAATTGTAAGTCGTCGAGTTAGTCCGCAACAAGCAGCTGCCGTGACAGTCGGTTCGTTGCATAGTGGCGAAGGACATAATGTCATTCCGAACCAAGCAATCATTAAAGGAACCGTCCGAACGTATAACGAAGAAGTCCGTGAAATGATTGAAGGCGCGTTGAAGCAAATCGTGAAATCGACGTGTGAAGCTGCTGGAGCAGAGTATAAGTTAGAATATATTAGTGATTGCCCATCAATTTGGAATGATCCTGAAGAGACCGCGCGAGTGAAAGACGTCGCAACGAAGATTTTCAGCGATGAAAAAGTGAGTTACGGTGAACCGATGATGGGAAGTGAAGACTTTGCCTACTATCAGAAAGCAGTGAAGGGTTCGTTCTTCATTGCGGGCGGAAGAAATCCTGAAATTCAAGCTGTCTATCCACATCATCACCCTATGTTCGATGTAGATGAACGTTCAATGGAATATATCGGCAAGACGTTCATTGGTCTAGTATTTGAAGACGTGTTGAATGAACAATCATAAGTGAACGCCACAAAAGCTCGTACCCTTGTCAATGAAAGGGGTACGAGCTTTTTGTCTGCGGGGTGCAGCGTTAAAATAGGATTTCGACTAAACCAATCGCGATGAGCAATCCACCTGCAATTCCAGCTGGATACTTGCCAATCCACGTACGCGCAAGAAGTGATCCGAATCGATGGCTTGCGCCAATTGTGATGAATGAAAAGAAACCAACCGAGGAAATCGTCCCAAGCATGGAGCTGCCACTAACGCCCATTCCGAATCCCGCCGCCAAACAATTTGCCGACAACAAAAAGCCAAGTGGGAGCGCTTCGCGAATGGAAATAATCCGGTCACCGTCGATATCCGCGACAGTGGGATTTTCAAATGGATTCGGTTGTACAGGTTTTGGCTGGAGCAACATCCAAATACCGATACTACTTAGCAACAACCCACCTATGAGATCAGCAGTCCAGACTGAAATATAGGTCGACAACCTGTCACCCGTGACCATTGCAAAATACGTAATAATCATCGACACGAGCGCAATGGTGACATTCGATCGAAGGGGGATCTTCGTTTTTTGAACTCCATAAGCCAATCCAATCCCTAAATTATCTAAGTTGGCAGCGATGCCAAGGAAAAGTATCATAATCCACTGCATAGTCCTTGCCTCCTCGGTGTACCCTGCAGTATATGCAGCTTGGCTTGCGAGGAAGGGGCGTCTGCATTAGATGGCGGGGCAATTCATATGGTTGAATTGTGTCTCGTTGCCGATAAATTCACTCATGTTGCCGATTGTTCGCATGATAATGCCGATTCCAGTGTCCATATAGCCGATTCTTCCCGTCAAAGTTCCGATAAGTGGCAGCATCTTTCCGATTCAACTTCATAGCGAGATAGCCCATCCCTCAACAAGCGAAGCGCTACCAATTAATCCCTAAAAGCAGTTGAATTGTGTCTCGTTGCCGATAAATTCACTCATGTTGCCGATTGTTCGCATGATAATGCCGATTCCAGTGTCCATATTGCTGATTCTTCCCGTCAAAGTACCGATAAGTGGCAGCATCTTTCCGATTCAACTTCACAGCGGGGGAGCCCATCCTTCAACAAGCGAAGCGCTACCAATTAGTCCCTTAATGCACTTGAATTGTGTGCGTTTATCGAGAAATTCTGCTAAGTGTCGGAGAAATGTTCGTGTGTGATTGAGAAACTCAGTTGAGTGAAGGAGAAATCCCTCGCAATGTCGGACAACCGCCGAGATGTGTCGGAGAACTCACAAGCAGACGAATTTAATTGATTACTCAAAAAATCTACAAACTAGTTAAGGAAAACCATTGCCCCAACCAAACCTACTATGCTATTCTATAAATGTGTAATCGGTTACACATGGAAATGAAATTCCTGTCTACTACTACTTGAAAACAGGTGATGAATTGAAGAAACGTATTGTCGTTGTCGGCAGTTTAAATATGGATATTATTATTTCAACAGATCGTTTACCCAAAATTGGAGAAACAATTTTAGGCAATGAAGTTAACTACCTACCCGGTGGCAAAGGCGCCAATCAAGCCGTTAGCATTGCACGCCTAGGTGGCGATGTGACGATGATTGGGGCAGTTGGCCAAGACGAATTCGGCAAAAGCCTATTAGAACAAATGGATCAAAACCAAGTGAACACCGCGTTCATCGACCAAGTCGAAGACGTCAAAACTGGTATCGCGGACATTTTTCACGTCAATCATGATAACTGTATCGTTGTTGTCCCTGGTGCCAACTTCACATTGACTCCAGAGAAAATCACTCCAGAAATGGAGCAACTAATCGCTCAATCGGACGTGTTGTTAACGCAACTCGAAATCCCTCTTGAAACGGTTCAGAAAGTTTTAGAAATCGCCAACAAACATAATGTCAAAACAATTCTGAACCCAGCACCTGCACAAACACTACCTGCAGAATTGCTGCACCTCGTCGATTATTTGACACCGAATGAAACGGAATTTGCGTTACTTGCTGAGCATACGTTCACAACAAATGACGAACTCGCAAAACTCATGGAAGAGTGGGAAGCTACGTATAACCAAACTCTAATCGTCACACTCGGCGAGCAGGGAAGTGCGTATCTAAAAGAAAGCAAACTTGTCATCACGCCCGCTGAAAAAGTGGAAGTCGTCGATACGACAGGCGCTGGAGATTCATTTAACGGAGCTCTTGCAGTCGGTATTGCGGAAGAAAAATCGCTTCCTGAAATGATCGCATTTGCAACAAAAGTCGCTGCTCGCGCCGTAACAAAATTCGGTGCGCAAGACGGTATGCCACACGTCGCTGACTTGGATTAATTCACACTAAAAGGAGACGATACGATGGAAACGATTTCTGTCCAATGGATCGAAGAACGCCTCGACGGGTATCTCCGAGACACTTATAAACACCTACACATGCACCCTGAATTGAGTAAAGAAGAAACGAATACTCAAATCTTCATTCAACAAGAATTAGATCGCATCGGCATCACACACAGAGCGATGGCGAAAACAGGAGTATGCGCGGAAATTACTGGAGCGCAGCCTGGAAAGACAATTTTAATGCGGTGTGATATCGATGCATTACCAATTGAAGAAGATACAGCACTTGACTATAGCTCGAAAAATAAAGGCGTGATGCATGCGTGTGGACACGATGCCCACACAACAATCGGTCTTGCCATTTTAACAATCCTCAAAGAGCGCAAAGACGAGTGGAACGGAACGGTTAAAATCATGTTCCAACCAACGGAAGAAGCGCAACCGGGTGGGGCGCAACCGATGATCGATGAGGGAATTCTCGAGAATCCTAAAGTCGACGCGGCGATTTGTTTACATACGAATCCATTCCTTGAGCCGGGCGTCTTCGAGATGAAACCTGGATACATGCTTGCGAACACGGATCGCGTGTACATTACGCTAATTGGTAAAGGCGGGCACGCTGCAGCACCACAACAAGGAATTGACGCAATTGCGATGGCAGGTCAATTTGTTACAGGTGTGCAAAATATCGTGTCACGTCAAACATCTCCGCTCGATAACGGGGTCATCACGTTCGGAACAATTAACGGGGGTACGACTTCAAATGTACTTTGCGGTCGCGTAGAAATCTCGGGAACAGTTCGTACCATTAAAACCGAAACTCAAGATAAAATCGCATCCCAACTTGAGGTGTTGCTCCGTTCGATCACGGAATTCTGGGGTGGATCGTATGAATACAACTACAGCAAAGGCTATCCAGCGAGCTGGAATGATCCTGAACTGACGGGTGTATTAACGAAATCGGTCACTTCAACATTTGGAGAACAGTCTGTCGTTGTTAACGAACACCCATATATGAGTGGCGACGATTTCTCGGTTGTAGCAAGTGAAGTACCGTCCGTCTTCATGTATTGGGGAACGGGTTCATCTGAAAAAGAGAACTTCCCTTGGCATAACGCAAAGTATCATGTGAATTTAGATGCGTTGAAGTATGGCGTGGCGACAGGCTTACACTGCATTACAGAATTACTAGAATCGGAAAAGGTGGGACAAGCATGAAAAAAGTGATCATTGACGTAGATACTGGAATTGACGATGCAATCGGGATTTTGCTTGCAGAAAAAAGTGGAATGGCGGACATCCTCGGCATTACGACGGTGAACGGGAATACCTCTCTTCAGCAAGCGACTATCAACACACGTAAAGTTACGACACTCCTAGGCCGCGATGACTTGAAAGTGGTCCAAGGTGCAAATCGTCCACTATTGCGCGAACCGTTCTTTGAAGTGAGTGTACACGGAAACGACGGAATCGGTGGCGCGTTAAAAGACATGGAAGTGGAAATCCGCGATGAAGGTTTTGCACCGGATTTCATCATCGAACAAGCCAAGAAATATCCAGGTGAAATCACTGTGATTTTGCTTGCACCACTGACAAACATGGCCCTTGCACTTCGTAAAGAGCCACGTCTAAAAGAATGGTTGAAAGAACTTGTCATCATGGGCGGAGCTGTCGACCATCCAGGTAATATCACAGCAACTGCAGAGTACAACATTTACATCGATCCAGAAGCTGCGAAAATCGTCTTCCACTCTGGAATTCCGATTACGTTAGTTGGACTTGATGTGACAGCGGGGACATTGCTGACGAAAAAAGACGTCGAAGCGATTCAACCAGGGCCTGCACGTGACTTCGTTGAGGAGTCTACAGTTCATTACATGAATCACTACCTTAAGAGAAACGGTAAGGAAGCGTGCTCGATGCATGACCCATTAGCGGTTGGCGTTGCGCTTGATCGTACATTAGTGAAAACTGAGAAATACTTCGTGGATGTTGAAACGAAGAGTGAACTATGTGATGGACAAACGGTTTGTGACTTCAAAAATTATTACAAAAAGGAACCGAATGTGGACGTTTGTTTAGAAGTGGATGAAGCGCGATTCATCCAAACACTTGTCGATACATTGAGTAAGTAACAGCTTATTGGAGTCTGACATTGGTTTGTCAGACTTTTTTCATTCAATTTTTCAACAGAAAGCAGGAGGTTCTATGTCGCGTTTATCCGCACCCGCCTTTTCAGTTGCTGGTGTGCAGTGGCTCTTTTTTATGGTTGTCAATACAGTGGTCGTCCCGCTTTCAATCGGTACCGCATTTGGTCTGACAGAAGCGGAAACAGCTGGACTAATCCGTACCTCATTCGTCACGATAGGTGTGATGAGTCTATTACAAGCGATGATTGGTCACCGTTATCCGCTACTCGAAGGTCATGGTGGAATTTGGTGGGGACTTGTCTTAAGCTTGTGTGCGTCTGCTCCTGCAATGGGACTCAGCTACGTAGAACTAGGCGGAAGTTTGGCAGTCGGGATGCTACTTGCAGGCGTAGTGACAATCCTTCTTGGAGCAATTGGATTTATAGAAATATTACAGAAAATATTTAATCCCGTAGTTCTAGTGATTTACTTGTTCCTGCTGTCTGTCCAGCTCATCTTGTACTTCTTTAAAGGGATGATGGGAATTGGAGAGGGTGGCGCCATCAATTTACCTGTCGCCGCTCTGTCGGTTGTAATCGTCATGGTGGTGCTTGTCATGTCGCTGAAAGGAAAGGGAAGCATCGCCAATTTTTCGATACTTTTCGGAATGCTAGGCGGATGGATCGCGTACGTGTTGCTCTTTGGGAGTGAATCCCCATCGACTAGTGGCGGTGTGATTTTTCAACTGCTACCACTTGGTGGATTAAAACTGCATGTCGGAATTGTCGTCACTGCTTTCATCGCAGGGCTCATTAACATGGCAAACTCCCTTGTCGCGATTTCGACAGTGGAGGAACTGTATGACAACAAAACGTCAACTGGTCGTTACAAAGCTTCTTATTATGTGACAGGAGCGGGTACGATTGTTGCTGGTTTGTTTGGATTAATTCCACTAGGTCCTTATTCGTCCTCTATCGGATTTTTGCAAAGTACAAAGATTCTGCAGAAAGGGCCATTCATCCTCGGAAGTATCCTGTTTGTCGTTCTCGGACTCGTGCCTGCACTCGGTGGCTTTTTCTCTACGATGCCTGCACCAATAGGGGACGCGGTATTGTTTGTCGCATACCTACAGCTATTCAGTACGGCAATAAGGAATATCCGTAAGCTCCAGATCGAAACGGTCTCGCTATATAGGCTTACAATTCCAATGTTAGTTGGCCTTAGTCTATTAAATGCGCCGCCTGAAACGTTCAGTTCGTTTCCGGTCATGCTGCAACCGCTGATCAGTAACGGCTTGCTAGTCGGTGTACTACTGTCCGTCATCATGGAATTCATAGCCCGGAACAAGAAAAAGGAGCTCTCCGTTTAATGGGGAGCTCCTTTTTCTTGTCAGTTCATTGTCGATTGTTTGGCATGGAGAGTAACTGGAAAAACCTGATCGGTCATGATGTCACTTTCTTTTCTGATCAATCCGATCAAGGAGTCCATGGCTGTTTTACCTAGTTTGTAAATAGGCTGTGCAATTGTCGAAAGCTCTGGATTCAACATCTCCAGTCCAATTCCGTCAAATCCGATCACTTTCACGTCTTGAGGTACCTTATGGTCAGTTTCTTGCAACGCTTTCAGCGCTCCAGCCGCCATTAAATCATTACTGGCAAACACTCCATCTAAATTCGGATGCAGCGCAAGTAAGTCCATCATGGCAGTGTAGCCGCCTTTTACCGTGAAATCGCTATAGCCGATTAAGCTTGGTGTGAACCAATCTGTTCCTCTGCAAGCATGCTCAAAGCCTGCGGTCCGATCACGCGAAGAAGTGATCGATAATGGGCCGCAAATGTGGGCGATCTTTGAGCATCCCTGTTCCAATAAATGCTGGACTGCCAGTTCGCCACCTTGTCGATTTTCAACGGTGAGCGAGACGATGGAATCGCTGGAGAAAACGTTATCCATGAGGACTACAGGGATGGATTGTTTCTGCAAGCCTGTTAAGTGCTCGGGCTTGATCGTATAGGAAGAAATGATGATCCCATCGACTTGCTTCTGGATGAGTGTATCAATGTATTTTTGTTCTTTAGCGGAGTCGTTATCCGTATTACATAACATGACGGTGTAACCATATTCGTTTGCCGCATCTTCAATTGAACGGGCAAGTTCAGGGAAGAAAGGATTTAGAATATCAGGAACCATCAACCCAATCGTAGCGGTTTTCATGCCTGCGAGACTTCTCGCGATATTATTCGGACGGTAGTTAAGCTTTTCAATAACTTCAGCGATAGTCTCTGCTGCTTCTTTGCTGACATAGCCATTCTTGTTTAAATAGCGAGAAACGGTTGCTACAGAAACACCTGCTAATTTGCTGACATCTTTAATTGTGGGCATCTGATTCTCTCCTATTATGTGAACGTTTACATAAATATACCAATAATTGCGAAACAGTTCAAGGTGCGTTAAATAGTATGTCACAATTTGTTATTGACGCTCCTAATGAACCTGTGGTAAATTATATGAAACCGATTACACACCGTATCACAATCCATTTATAAGAGGAGACACTAATGAATATCCTAACTGGCTTACTTGGATGCCTCGTCATCCTTTTCGTTGCTTTTTTGCTCTCAGACAACAAACGCAAAATCAATTACCGCGTTGTAGTAATTGGGGTTGCCATGCAAATCTTCTTTGGTTATCTCGTTCTGAAATCTTCCGGAGGACGAGCAGTAATTGAAAAGTTTTCTGGCGGTATCCAAAATGTTATCCATTATGGAAACGAAGGACTCGCTTTCGTATTTGGAAGTCTAGCGGATTCATCAGCGCCTACGGGGTTCATTTTCGGGATCCGAGTTGCAGCTATGGCGATTTTCGTCACTGCGCTTATCTCTCTTTTGTACCATTTTGGCATTATGCAATTCTTCGTCCGAATCGTAGGTGGAGGATTGGCGAAAATTCTAGGCACAAGTAAGCCGGAATCGCTTACCGCAGCCTCTAATATCTTCTTGGGACTTCAAGAAGCTCCGGTTATTATTAAGCCGTACATTAAAACACTAACACGTTCAGAATTGTTCGCAGTTATGGTTGGGGGACTAGCTTCGGTTGCGGGAGGAACGATGCTTGCATATGCAGCACTTGGAATCCCAATTAACTACTTGCTATCTGCAAGTTTCATGGCAGCTCCAGCAGGACTCGTGTTCGCAAAAATTTTAATACCTGAAACAGAAGTTCCTAAAAACGTAGTTGACGACGAGCCGAAAGAATTGATCGGCGAAGGCGGAGTGAAGCCGGGCGCAATCGACGCAGTCACTAAGGGTGCAGCTGAAGGTTTGAAAATGGCGGGACTTATTATCGCTATGCTCATCGCGTTCATCTCACTTCTTGCAATGGCTAACGGAATTCTTGGAGGCATCGGTGGCTGGTTCGGATATCCGAACATTTCACTTCAGCAAATCTTCGGTTACATATTCTCACCACTTGCGTTCGCAATGGGTGTTCCTTGGTCAGAAGCGTTGACTGCAGGTAACTTGCTTGGTCAAAAAGTAATTTTGAACGAGATGGTTGCGTTCACATCATTCCAACCAATGATTGAAGCGTTGTCGGATAAAACCGTCGCAATTCT
Organism: Sporosarcina sp. ZBG7A; assembly: GCF_000813425.1. Lineage (GTDB taxonomy): Bacteria > Bacillota > Bacilli > Bacillales_A > Planococcaceae > Sporosarcina. Next base: position 108,489 of record NZ_JWIB01000013.1, on the reverse strand, counting down.
CACGTTCTCTTTATGTGGTTTTGCCAACATCGGATCGCTTGGAATTCTGATCGCCAGCATGACAGCATTCGCTGAAAACCAACGTGCAGTTGTTGCGAAACTCGGCTTCAAAGCAGTAATCGCAGGTACGCTCGCAAACCTTATGAGCGGTACAATCGCTGGTATGTTTATGTAAATGAATTATGAAAAAGCACTCGCAACCGCGGGTGCTTTTTTGTGTTGAATTGTGCCTCGATGCCGATTAATTCACCCATCTTGCCGATTCAAGCAATGAACTTGCCGATACTTCGCTCGATAATGCCGATAATCCACTCCATATTGCCGATTCCGTAAAGTCGGCGTGCATAGCCCTACTAAAAGAAGCGAAGCACTACCAATTAGTTCCTTAAAGCAGTTGAATTGTTCCGCGATGCCGATTAATTCACCCATCTTTCCGATTCTTTGATCGTAAGTGCCGATTCAAGCCGTGAACTTGCCGATACTTCGCTCGATAATGCCGATAATCCACTCCATATTGCCGATTCCTAAAGCCAGCGTGCATAGCCCTACTAAAAGAAGCGAAGCACTACCAAATAGTCCCTTAAAGCAGTTGAATTGTGCCTCGATGCCGATTAATTCATCCATCTTGCCGATTCTTTCCTCGTAAGTGCCGATTCAAGCCATGACTCTGCCGATACTTCGCTCGATAATGCCGGTAATCCACTCCATATTGCCGATTCTGTAAAGCCAGCGTGCATAGCCTTACTAAAAGAAGCGAAGCGCTACCAATTAGTTCCTTAAAGCAGTTGAATTGTTCCGCGATGCCGATTAATTCACCCATCTTTCCGATTCTTTGATCGTAAGTGCCGATTCAAGCCATGACTCTGCTGATACTTGGCTCGATAATGCCGATAATCCACTCCATATTGCCGATTCCGTAAAGTCAGCGTGCACGAGCTCATCCCTCAACGCGCGAAGCGGCACCAATCAATTACTTAACTCACTTGAACTATGCCTTATGATCAAAAATGTAACTACTCTGCATAAATGAATATCAGCCTGTTGACGCAAGTGACTAAAAGGTGTAATAATACACTTAATGATTCAATTCGGAAGGAGAGCATTCAATGAATTTGGTGAGATCGTTAATTATATTGGTCCCATTGGGGATTTTAACTTTTTTTGCCGTAGGAATTGCTATGCTGCAAGGAGATTTTCATTATATCCCACTGATCATCGTCATACCGACAATATTGTTTTTGTTAGCGACGCTACTAATTTACAATTTTTTTAAAACAAAACGGAGAATTGTCCTATTTAGTATTTTGACAGGTGTGTCCCTCATTGTGTCCGCGATTTTTCCAATATTTAAAGCGTTCAATTAATCCATTCCAATAGTGGAAAAGTAATGATGCAATAATAAACTCCAACAACGATAAAAATTTCATTTTAAAGGAGGGGATTTCAGTGGCGGCTTTATTATCAGCAATGCTTCTTGTTGTACTCTTAGTTCTAACTTTTATTGCCTTCATCATTGCGATGATGAATGGAACGGCTTATCACATTCCTTTTATTATTGTATTTCCAACAGTTTTATATTTGGCCTTCTCCTTATCCTTATATAGATTCTTCAATACGCGAAAGAGGATCTTGACCTTCATCGGAATTGCCAGTATTGCGCTGGCGATTACAGGATACGTTCCACTTCGGGAAGCATACACTGAAAGCATTCCGACAGTGAACGAAGAAGTAAATCCAACGTTTTACCAGCCATTTAGAGAGGATTCTAAACTTGCTCAACTTGGAACACCTGCATCGTTGAAACTTCAAGAGTCTTTGCCGAAACTGGATGGGGAGACTTGGCTATATCCCATGTATGCAGCTTTTGTCGAAGCTGTTTATCCTGAAGGGGACTATCCTTCGTATATGAAAGATGGTCTCGTAATGGGGGATGGTGGAGGCTATTCATTTACGCATTTGATCGAAGGTAAGGCGGATATGATTTTTACTACTGCACCTATGAAATGGCACTATAACAAAGCAAAAAAAGCAGGGCTTGAACTGACAGTGACACCTATTGGCAAAGAAGCATTCGTATTTTTTGTAAATGAGAAAAATCCGGTGCAGAACATGACGACTCAGCAAATCCGAGAAATCTATGCTGGGACTACCGAAAACTGGGATGAAGTAGGTGGAAAGGACATGCCGATCATCGCATATCAGCGGAAAGAGAGCAGTAGGGGACAGAAGGCGTTAGAACAATTTATGGAAGACACACCGCTGACGAAGCCCGCGACCGAGGCCGAGTTTAGAGAGGGGTACGGAAACGTTAAGCAGCGTGCAGAGTATCGGAATTATAAAAATGCAATTGGATTTTCACACCGATTCACAACGTTAGAATTAATGGAAAAGCATAAAATCAAGCTGCTGAATATAGATGGTGTGGCACCCACAAACGACTCGATCCGCTCAGGTGAATATCCACTAGTACGTGAGTTTTATATCGTTACAGCAGGCACGGATAATCCAAAAGTACAGCAGTTCATCGACTGGATTGTATCAGAAGAAGGGCAACAGTTAATGGAGAAATCTGGCTATGTTTCGCTACAAAAAGGGAACTAAGGAACGAAACCCCATGACCCGCACAATGTCAATGTGCCTTTTGAGTATCTAGGGAAACGATTATGAACCTGTCAAAAAAGGAGTTGCTATCCAATGAAAAAGTCAACGCTCATACTCTCCCTTCTATTATTTGCAAGCACCGTATCTGTCTTGTATTTGGCCGTCGACCGCTATAGCACCCGGGCGCAATCGCCTAACTTTGAGGACCAAGTGATTTTAGGGGAAATGACCATGATGGTGCTGGGGAATAAACAGTATCAGGACATCGCATCCAAAGAAACTGTCTACGCCATCAAACAGGGAGTAAACCGATTTAATGGAGTGGACCCGACATCCATGGATAACTATGAAGTGATTGTCGTAACCAAAAAGCAATCCTATATATTTACATGTGTGGATCGAGCTTGTACGGATGTATCCAATAAAAGTTGGAATTATTCCAGATACATAGAGAATGATTCAGTATTGCCGTTAGACATAGCTGAATGAACCGTGCATCAAATTGGAAAAACGAAACTAGTAATTTTACTGATACGACTGCACAAACACCAAGTGCTTTTACAATCGGCTCGTTACATATTGTACAAACGTCAATAACAGACCGTCTTTCCCTAATAAGGAGAAAGGCGGTCTATTTCTATTTTATAAGATTCCTCTCCCTATCAGGGAGAAGGTATAATTTTCAAATTTTTTAATCATTTTGCAATGTCTTGCCACTTTTTTAAAGGGTTTGGCAATTGTCTGCATGCTATATTTGCATTGGAAAGAGAATCCAATTCTCAACCAAAATTGGGATGCGCACCCCCATGAAAAGTTCTTTCTGCAAGTAGGATTTGCCGGTTCATATTACTGATGAAGTTGCAAGCAAGCTATGTAGAGTACGGATCATATTGCAGGTGAAACCTGCGGTAAAGGAGTGATTTCAATGGATGAAACTATCGAACAAAGAAATCAGCTTGTCGTGGACAAAATTAGAGAAGGCGCACCTTTTCTAATTGATGTTGTACCCGCCAAAGAAAAAATAAAAGAGTTTAATGGAAGAAAACTATTGTTGCATGCAGGACCACCGATTGAATTTCAAGACATGACAGGTCCAATGCAAGGTGCTTGCATTGGAGCTTCTCTGTTCGAAGGCTGGGCAGAAACGGAAGCGGATGCGTTAGCGATTCTCCAAAATGGTGAAGTGGAGTTCATGCCTTGCCATCATGTGAACGCAGTCGGGCCGATGGGGGGAATCACATCAGGCAACATGCCGGTCTTTGTTGTAGAAAATCGGTCAGAATGCAATGAAGCCTACTGTACGATGAATGAAGGAATTGGAAATGTCCTACGATTTGGAGCGTATTCAAAAGAGGTCATTGATCGTCTGGAGTGGATGCGGGATGTGTTGGGTCCAACGTTAGCAAAAGCGCTACGTTCTATGGAAGGTGGCATGAATCTGAACGTATTGATTGCTAAGGCCATTACGATGGGTGACGAATTCCATATGCGGAATATGGCATCCACTCTCGTGTTCCTGAAGGAAATCAGTCCATATTTGATGGCTGTCCCAATGGATAAGGACGATCGGAAAGATGTCATTCAATTCATCGCGGATGCTGAGCAGTTCTTCTTGAATATCGTAATGGCTTCAGGAAAATCGGTCCTCGACGGTGCCCGTAAAATCGAAGAAGGAACTATTGTTACGGCAATGTGCCGGAATGGTAAAGAGTTCGGCATTCGAATTAGCGGAATGGGAGACCAATGGTTTACGGCTCCTGTCAATGTTCCAAAAGGGTTGTATTTCACTGGCTATAGCCAAGAAGATGCGAATGGCGATATTGGAGACAGCGCGATTATGGAAGCGTATGGACTTGGAGGCATGGCCATGGTGGCTTCACCAGGACTTGCACGTTTTGTCGGAGCTGGAGGGTATAAAGAAGCCCGCGAAATCAGTGATGAAATGAGTCAAATCGTTACGAGTCATAATGCAAACTTTCCAATTCCAACATGGGATTTCCAAGGAACTTGTCTAGGTGTAGACGCAAGAAAGATTGTTGAAACTGGCATTGAACCTTTGATAAACACAGGTATTGCTCACAAAAAAGCGGGTCTTCCTCAAATTGGTGCAGGTCAGGCACGTGCGCCACTCGCTTGTTTTGAAAAAGCAATCGAAGCGTATGCTGAAAAACTGAATGTCCATAGCTAAAAGAGGAGGTAGGTTAAAATGGCACAGCACTCTATGCGTGAACAGGAAGGAGTCGGTCTCAAACGTGAACCGCTCATTCCGTATTGGGTTAAATTAGTTACCGTTTTCTTTCTTGGATGGGTTGCACTCTATGCGACACGAACTGTCTTGAACCCAGTGATGGGGGATATGCAAAGTGAATTCGGCTTAACACAAGCACAACTTGGATTGATTGTCAGCGTGAACTTTATCGGTAACGTAGCTTTGCAGGTTCCTTCAGGATTAATGGGAGATAAAATCGGAAGAAAGCGTGTGCTCGTACCAGGCTTTCTGATTGGGGGCTTGTTCGCAGCAGTAGCCGGCGGAATGCCGACGTTCTTCTTATTCATGGCAGCGTGGTTCATTGTTGGAGCTGGTCAAGGTACTTATTATGGACCACAGTACGGGATTTCTTCATCAGCAATTCCGGCAAAACGAATTACACTTGGAAGTGCGATCATTAACAGTGGTATGGCATTTGGTACATCGATTGGATATTATCTTTCCAGTTATTCGGTAAGTGAATTTGGATTGAATTGGCGAGTCCCATTTTTCATCATCGCGGGGTTATCGATTGTTGTTGCAATCATGATGTACGTCGTAGTTAAACGGGATCCAAGCAGGAAAGAGCGCCAAGCTGCGGCTGCAGCTTCAGAAAATCCTGAAGACATAGGCGAGAAGATAAAGTTAAGTGTTCTGTTCAAAAACAAGAACTTACTCGTTTCCTACATTATCATTTTTGCTTCCATCTACGGATTCTTCATGCTACTAACGTGGCTCCCTTATTACTTGGAAGCGGATAGAGGTATTGTCGGAGGGAGAGTGGCGTTTGTATCTTCTATCGTTCCATGGGCAGCGATTCCAGGTTCCCTACTCCTCAGTATGTGGAGTGACAAAATCGGAAAACGTAAACCAGTTCTTCAGCTCATGCTCCCGATTGCTTTTCTGTCGGTTGCGTCCATTGTATTCTTTGAAAGTATGACAATGGTGTACATCGCACTGATTCTTTACGGTATTTTCGGTAAGATTAGTACGAATCCTATATTAGTGGCAGTCGTAGCGGACAATGCTCCGAAGCAAGCATACAGTACAGCATTCAGTGTCTATAATTTCCTAGGGATGTCTGCCTCCATTTTGGCACCCTATATCACAGGTTTTCTTGCAGACAAAACAGGCAGTCTCGCGTCTGGATTCTATCTTGCTGCGATTCTGCTAGTCGTCGGATTCATAGCTAGTTTCTTCTTGGATGAAAGCAACCGTCCGAACGTGGCGGATGAAGAGCCAGTAAAAGCTTAATCTAAAAACCCTGTCTACGCCTTCTATGAGGGGTAGACAGGGTTTCTACTTTTTGATAATTTATCTTCAAAAAGTAATTCACTAGATTATGAAATCACTGGTTCCATTTCTGCTACTTCTGAACACATACTCTTCACCAAAACCTCCAGCATTACAGGCAAGCGCACAAACGCGCTCTCAATATGAAGTCGCTCTGTTCGTTGATGGGCATCTTTACCGAATGGTCCTACATTCAATACAGGTGCATCCAACTCCGTCATTGCTTCAAATGGAATACTATAGGTCTTGCCCCATACAGGCGTGTTGTGCTCGTAAGCAGTCCACCCTGTCGCAGTCCCCGTATAGTGGACATAGCTCAAATCGCAAATCCCATTGAAGTAATGGACTTGATCGACATGAGTCCCTAACTCCGTGGCCGTCTTCTTCATGAGGTCAATGGACTTGATCACCAGAGGATCTTCTGAAGTGTTCACAGCTGGGTAATAGGGAGGTGCAAACAATAGGACAGTTGCAGGCGTTAGTTCCTGACATTCAATGAGTAGCGCATCTGTAATTTTAAAGCATTTATCCCGATCATCCAGCTCCTGATCCAGAATCGCCTTTCCGATTATCACCTCAACAGCCTCTGAACCGATCTTCGATTGCGCATACTCTAGTAATTCCTCATAACGCATCACACGAATTTCACCGACTGGCTCCGTTCCTTCACGTTCGCAAATCTTTTTATATGAATCATTACAAGCGCTCATCGCTTGATGGGCGACATCTGAAAACAGCTCCATGATTTCTGAAGCGTCGCGATCCATTAGAAATACGTTATATAGCGAAGCAGCACGATATGGTGTTTGCGTCGAATACGAAGTCTTCAAATCCTTCAATTGAAGCGAGACGGGGACGGGTGTTGTTTCTCCGTAATTCGTCTCTTTAAACAACGGATTGAATTCCATCTCCTGAGCTAAAAAAGAGGAGATATACGTTGCAGTTAATCCTTTTAAAGGCTCACCGACATGCGTTTCTTTCCCATAAAACAAGGCGGCAGGCATGATTTTACCGATAGTCCCTGAATAGATATATTCTTTAGGATCTCCGGGTTCTTGTGAAAACGTTGGCTCGCTGTTCAAGAAGAGTTTGTAGGAAAGACCATACACATCACGCATTCGGACGAGTTCTTCGACAGCTGTACGCATCCCTGCTGAATTCACTTCTTCATCAGGAACCGTCAGTAGTACTAGATTGATGGGCCACTGTTCAAGGGACGCCTTTTCAATAAGCGCCATGTGAAGGGCTAAGCCCATCTTCATGTCCATTGTACCGCGCCCGAACAAGTAGTCTCCAGATAACAAATCCTTCCGAGCATCTTCAGGAAGTTCATCTGTCAGTTGATGAAGTGTAGCCGTCAACTCTTCAGGTTGGAAGGCAAGAGGCTCCAATGCACCATATTCTTCTGTCCAAACGGTATCGAAATGACTGATCAGGACAATGGTATCTGTTGCGGTAGGATTCTTGTAAAGTGCGAGCACGGAATTTCTTCCGAGACCTGCATCGTGTAGCTTCAGATGCTCGGGATGGTGCGTGAAATATGCCAATGTCTTCAGTTTTTCTGCAACACGTGTAGAAAACGTACATTCACCAGCTGTCAGTGTGCGACTGTCCCTGCTTACGAGTTCGTTCAGTAAACTTCTCAGTGAAGCGGGTGTATTCCATTGTGAATTGCTCATTCTATAGCCTCCTGAATTATGATGTTAGTTATTCACTTCTGCAGGTTCGGGATTTAACGTGCCATCTGCGAGGTGCTTTTTCTCGAGTTTGACCTTATAGAAAATCATACAAGCAGCAAAGAATCCGATGCCGTATACCAACCCAATACGTTGTGTTGGGTCAAATGCAAGGAAAATAAGGATGATCAAACAGAACGAGATACAAGTAAGTGGAACTAATGGATAGAACTTCACTCGATACTGGAGATCTTCCAGTTTTCCACCTTGTTTCAGATAGCGTTTTCTGAATAGTAATTGGGACGTTGCAATGCCCATCCACGAAATCGTGACGGCAATTGCAGCGATAGACATTAACAAGACAAACACTGCATCCGCTTCCATAACACTTGTTAGAAGGGAGAGTAGAGAAAATGCCATCGTGAAAATCAATGCATTCAAAGGAACTCGTCGTTTAGTCAAACGCCCGAAGAGTGCAGGGGCCATTCCGTCGTTCGCCATGGACCAAAGTAAACGAGTCGATGCGTATAAACAGGAATTCCCGACAGATAAAATCGCTGTCAAAATGACAAAGTTCATAATTCCCGCTGCATAAGGTACTCCGGCAAGTTCCATCAATGTAACGAATGGACTTTGCATCAACCCGAGTTCAGCAGAAGGGAAGATTGCCGACAAGACGACAATCGATGCGATATAGAACACGACAATTCTGAACAAAATCGTCCGAATCGCTTTCGGAATATTCTTCTCGGGGTTTTCAGTTTCACCAGCAGCAATCCCGACTAATTCAGAACCCTGATAGGAGAAGATGACATTCATCATTGTAATGAAGACAATCGCAATTCCTGCAGGGAATAATCCAGATGGTGCTAGATTCGTTAAGTGTGGCGTTGGTATGCCATCCAAGGGAATCCATCCAATGATAGCGGCACCACCGATAACGATAAATGCTAATACAGCCACGACTTTGATACTTGCAAACCAAAATTCCGCTTCCGCAAAGCCTTTTGTTGTAAGTGCATTTAGTGAGAACAGTAAAACCATGAACACAGCACACCAAATCCATATTGGCGTATGTGGGAACCAGTGTTGCATCAAGATTCCTGCAGCTGTAAATTCAACACCCGCTGTTGCGGCAGACCCGACAAAGTACATCCAACCGAGTGAAAACCCGGCAGATGGACTGATGTATCGGGAAGCATATTTTTGGAAGGATCCTGTTACTGGCATATAGACAGCGAGTTCACCGAGACAGGTCATGACCATGTACAAGATCAGGCCGCCAATCAGATAACCGACAAGTGCGCCTCCTGGTCCTGCTTGGTTGATCGTATAACCCACATTTAGAAATAAACCTGTTCCGATCACGCCGCCAAGTGACAGCATCATCAAGTGGCGGCTTTTCATGGAACGATTTAGTTGAGGTTCTTCCAGGGTTTTCATTGTTCATCCTTCCTCTCGATCGAATCTCGTGTTGTGTTATTTAGAAGCGAAGTGATAGACAGCTAAGCCCGCCATCATGCTTTTGAACTTCAGACATGTCCAATTCAATCGTTTGATAGCCAGCTTCGGTAAACTTGCGATTTGTTTCCGGAAAGCCGCTTGGAATGATCACATAATCGTTCATGCGGATACAGTTCGCTGAGTACTCATCTTCTTTTCCAATGACAATCTTTTCATATGAGTCAAATGCAGGATGGTCTACGAACTCTCCAGCGACAACTAATTGGTTGTTTCCTAAGTAAGCGATTCCTGTCTTCAAATGGAAGAACTCTTTCAAAGGAATAATCGTCGCTTTGTATCCTTCAGACTCCAGGATTTCCTTAAGCTGTTTCGCACCTTCTTCGTTCGTACGTTCAGAGATTCCGATGTAAAAATGATCTTCTGCCTGTAAAACATCCCCGCCATCAAGCGTTCCAGGGGATTGGATAAAGTAAAACTTCTTGTAGAACTTTTTAGTGACAGCTTCGATTTCAACTGTTTCCGCGTTTCGAGATTCCGCACCAGGGTTTGTGATCACTGCAAAGTTTGGTGTCAATACAGCAGCATCTTCCACAAATGTTGAGTCCGGAAATTCTTCACTTTCTTCGAGCTTCGTTACAGCAACTCCACATTTCTCGAGTGCTTCCAAATATGCATCATGCTGTTTTAGTAAAAGTTCATAATCCGGCTTTCCTAAATCAGAAGTAGTGAGACCCTCCAAATAACTTTTTCCTGGCTTCTTGACGATTACATTTGTGAACATTGTATTCTCTCCTTTTCAATTACGATTATTTTTTATCCTCTAACGACTGGGCATGTCAAACAAGTGGGACCGCCAGTACCTAGTAAACTAATTTCTTGTCCTTTATAAACGTGTACAGTTGCACCGGCATCTTTCAATTGCTGAATAGTGGAAGCGTTCTCATTCGTCAGCACACAAACACGAGGAGCGATTGCCAACACATTACAGCCTAACGTGTCATATTCTTTTTTCGGTACTTCGATTAGCTGGAATCCTTTTTGGAGTAACAGCTGACGGAGGAAAACAGGCATTAAAGGTGAATGCACCACAGCTAGATCTTTGTCCACAACACTCAGGAATGACATCAGATGCAGGCATTCTTCCTCGCCTTGGTCATGTGGGAGCTGGACGACGATGAATTCATCAACCAAATCAGCTGTCATTTCTTTCAATTGGCGGATAGCCTCGTCATTAGTCCGATAGCCTCTTCCCACGAGTAAAGTTCGGTCATCAAGCCATACGATATCCCCAGCGTCCGAAACAGCGTCTCCAACAAGTTCTCCAATAATAGGAATTCCTCTTTCAGTTAGAAACTCTTTAAATACAGAAGCTTCGGGTTGACGAAGTTTTTTACCGGATTTTAAGATGAGTGCCCCAGCTGGAGTGAACTTCACTGGATCGTGTGCGTAAATTGAATCCAAGCCGACTTTGTCGCTTGAAGGAAGGTAGTCAATTTGAGTACCTTGTTGTTCTATTATATTTGTCAATTCTGAAAATTCTTTGAGTGCTTCGTCAAAGTTTGGTTCTCGTAGATAGTTGAACGTCTTCCAGTTTTCTGATAGATGTTCTTGAGACTTAAATGCATCTTTTGGATGTTTCATAATCACGTGCTTTAGTGGACTGTACATGGAACTGCTGTATCTCATCATTCCGCCTCCTGTTTTCCGTCTGATGGAAAGTGTTTCCGTTGAAAGGAAACCTTATCTGTTAATATATTCTGAGTATGGTATAATGTCAATGTATTTAGAAAATAAATTCGGATTTCAACTTACAACTAGGAAGTGAACTTATGCAGACAATCAATCGGGTCATGCAGCTTGCCAAAATTTTAGCATCTGAAAATACATCTACTGGAATTTCTATCTCGGACCTTGCTAAGGAATGTGACTTAGCATTGAGTACGCTCCATCGAATTTTGAAGTCAATGGTGAAGCAAGGGTTAGCTGAACAGGTCGCTGATACGAAACTCTATAAATTGGGACCAGTGTGGATGGAATATGGTCTGCGAGCCTACGATACGATGGATTATGTATCATCCATCCGACCAGAGTTAGATCGACTTAGTAGGGAAGTGGAAGAGAGTATCTACTTGAGTAAATGTACGGGGTTGGAAGCAATTATTATTGAGAGAATCGATAATGAAAATAACCAAATCAGAATGTATGACAAGCTTGGTCTGCGGATTCCTATGAATATAGGAGCGGCTAATAAAATCATGCTGGCGTGTATGCCGACTGCAGAATCTGAGAAAATCATTCAGCAACTTGTGCCGGAACACGAACAGGAAGCGTTCAAGGAAATGTTGCAAGGGATTAAGAAACAAGGCTATGCAATCAGTCACGGAGAGCGAACTGAAGGCACTTCGTCAATAGGAGTGGCGGTGTGTAATATTACAGGAGAAGTTGTAGGCGCTATTAGTATTGGGTGTGTGACTTTTAATCTTACGGAAGATAGGTTGCAGATGATGATCAAGGCAATTTTAGCTACGAAGGAACGAGTGGCTGAGAAGATTGGGCGGAGCAACTAACGAAATCGATCCCACAAAAAAGCAGAGAGGAAGTTGTTAAATTTCCTCTCTGCTTTTTCGGTTACACTTCTAACTATTTAGTTACTAAGGCAAGGGGAACGTCATAATAATCCTGTCGCTCTTGCTGCACAAATCCAATCCGTTCATACAACTTCAATGCGTTGTCATTCTGTGTTTCTACGTCTAACTTTATAATGTTTCCAGTAGGAAGTTCCTGTTTCACAATCCATTGCAGCGCTTTACCTCCATAGCCTTTACCTCTACATTCAGATATCACTGCGAAGCCGGAAAGATAGGATTCGTCCAGATTCCGCATGACCCTGATCTTACCAATTGGAGTTTCATCGACTTCAATAATGTATCTACATTCTCTTTCGCGGGACAATCTTTCGTTATAGTAGGATTCTGCGTCTTCTAATGAAAGGAAAAAGGCATCCGCGTCCAATGTTGTTTCAAACGCTTTATCTTCTGGTGTAGCCTCCCGCAATACGATGTTCTCAGTTTCTGCAAGCTCCTTCTGATGCCAGTGCATATGGAACTCTGAAAACGAATAGTCGCATGGTTGGTCTGACATCCATCCTTTGGCGGATTCAGAGGTTCCTGGTGCATTAAATAGCACTTTCTGGAATCCTTTATCTACAATTACTTGTTGTGCCTGGATCCAAAGATTAGAAAAATGTCCATTCCTACGTTCTTCCGGTTTCACCATGCCGCATACTTCGACTGTGGAACCGAATCCGTAAAGCGCTAAATAACCAATCAGTTCATCTTCATTCCATATAAAGAAATCTAGTGAATCTTCTTTTCTTTCCCGAAGCATTTCCCAATTCAATTTCAATTCAATTGTTTCGTACTGCTCGCATTGCTGTTGTAACTGTTGAATCCCTTTAATTTGCTTTGCTGTTAACATTTCGTACCTCCAATGATGAGTATAATTAAACCGTTTAAGTTTTCACTTTCTATGTTCTACCAAAAGTTGAGTTTTGTTGCTATGCTATATGGATTCAAAAGTATTTTATAATGAGAGAAGGAATTATCATGAAAAAAGATATGCGGTATATTTGTTACCCGTTCATGCGAGAATCCGCGTCTACGGTAGACTTTGAAATTCGAACAGACTCGCTAACCACGAGGATCGGAGAAGCGTTATCCCTGACGGAGAAGGTAGAGAAAGTTCACACGGATCTTCGCTGGTTACAACCACTCGCGTACCATTTAAATGGGTCTGTTAGAGGGAAACTAGCCATCTCCCCAGAAGACTTACAGCGTCTAAGTGACATATATGATGAGTATGTCGAAGAGCTTGAGGAATTGATCGAACAATTCGTGCTCCCGCAAGGTACCCATGCAGCTACTGTCCTTCACGTATGTCGAAGTGAAGCTAAGAAATCCGTCCGCGCTCTTCACAAAGTATCTCTAGAACGCGAAGTACCTGAAATACTATTCGATTTCGCCCAACTGATGGCAAATGTGCTATTCGTGATGGCTGTCTATACGAACAAAGCTCAAGGGTGCGATGAAATCCCGTTCGTCAGTAAATCGTATCCCAAATGGAAAAAGAAAAAGAAGCAAGCCGACACTGTGGAATCTTCTTCTGAATCTTGAGAGCAATCATGAAGTAAACATGTTATAAGAGAGGCTTATGTTATTCCATCTAAACTATCGAATTACCTTATCTGTTGCAGAGGGGTATACTACAACAGACAAGGAGGCGGGTGAAAATGGATTACATATTACTCTTTTTCACAGGTCTTATTGCAATGATGCTTGGAACTCTTGCTGGCGGAGGTGGGCTCATTTCGATGCCCGCGATGCTGTTGATGGGAATTCCGATCCATTCTGTAATCGGGGCAAATAAGATTTCCACAACGTTCAGTTCCTTAACTACATTCCTTACCGTTCTATTGAAAAAGCAGATAACTCTCCGTGAGTCGTGGTGGATTCTTCCGATTTCACTTACAGCAGGCACGTTAGGCGGTCTAACCGCGACCCATATTGCAGAAGCTACTCTTTACAAACTCGCAATCGTGTTGCTGATTGGAGCCTTTTTTACATCATTTCTTTCTAAAGCGGATTTTGCAGGAGAAGCTACTCTACAACCATCGAAAACGGGTGTGGCAGGACTTATCGGAATCGGACTATATGACGGGTTGTTCGGTCCAGGTCAAGGAACACTGCTCCTTTATTTGTTCAATCAGTTGCGAATTTCTTACATGCGATCGATTGGATTTGTGAGACTCGCTTCATTTTCAAGCGGGTTAGGTGCCGCCATTAGTTTTATCGTGATGGGGAAAATCATTTGGCCACTCGCGATAGCTCTTGTACTGGGATCCCTGTCCGGTGCTCAAATTGGTGTACGAATTGCAGAGAAGTTGAACCCGAAGTACGTTAAAATTCTGTTGCGAGTAGTAATTGTTGGATTGATCGTCCAACTAATCGTGAAAGCCATTTTAAAATGAAGATAAACGAAAGTAGCCGACTCTATTGCCGCTTTCGTTTTTTATTGTCCTAACATCATTTCCGTTGAGATTTTGTAAGTGCCTTCCAACGTTTTCTTTCAGCAACTTGTGCTTGGGCATCCGTTTTTCTATCCAAATATGCGATCTCCCGTTGCAATTTGAGATAGCTCGCGAAACGGTCTTCAGCGAGAGAGCCGTCTACTAAGGCTTGTTGAATGGCACATCCTGGCTCAGTTTTATGGCTACAATCATTGAACTTGCATGACTCTGAGAGTGCTTCAATATCTGAAAAACTACCTTCGACGCTTTCGCTATCGTTCCATAACTGGAATTCCCGCATTCCAGGTGTATCGATTAATACACCTCCAGCAGGCAACGCAATAAGTTCTCGATGTGTCGTTGTATGACGGCCTTTCGCATCGTCTTCACGGATCGTTTGGACGGTCATCGTTTGGTCTCCACAGATTGCATTGACTAACGAAGACTTCCCGACACCTGACGAGCCTAATAGTGCAGCGGTTTTACCGTCTTTAAGCAAAGCGATGACCTGATCGATTCCGTCGCCAGTTTTACTACTGACAGCGAATACTTCCGTACCGAATGCGATGTCGCGTGCTTGGTCGATAAAATCTTGTGGTTCATCACAAAGATCGGCTTTTGTTAACACGATTACAGGTGTAGCGCCCGAGTCATAGGCCGCGACTAAGTACCGTTCCAATCTTCGTATGTTGAAATCATCGTTCATGGAAGTGACGAGAAAGACGATGTCGACGTTGACCGCAATCAGTTGCTCAGTCATGGAGTCCCCCGCAGTTTTCCGTGAAAAAACAGAAGTTCTCGGGAGAATTGAATGAATGATGCCACGCTCTTCACCAGGCATATGCTCTATCGCGACCCAGTCTCCAACAGCGGGGTAATCCCGCCGGTCGATTGCATGATGAAGTAGAGATCCGGAGCAAACAGCGAGCCACTCGCCTTGTTCAGTAACAACTCGATACATATGCTTGTGTTCTAAAGTCACGCGTCCAATCGTGCAGTCGCTTGCTTTAAAGTCTTGCTGTTGTTCCTTCCAATGTGTTTGATGAAGTTCGTTCCAACCGTAATTTTGTAGTGTGTTCAAGTGAATTCCTCCTAAATGTGGGCATATAAAAAAGCATGGGGTCCGTGGATCGGACTCCATGCTTTCACGCGCATACAAGAAGAAACATGCCTATACTTAAGGCATGGCAGGTGAAAGTATGGGTCCGATCCAATTTGCAATTGTCAAGTTGAAGTTTGCCATAGTAATCACCTGCTTTCTGAAAGTTACATTTATCATAAAGGAGAAACGTTTTGAAGTCAATGAATTTTTAGAAAAATATCAAAGAGTATATGTTGCATGTTGGTAATTTTTAACTAATATCGATTCTCAACCCCTACAACCGCAATGCGTCAGCGAATTATGATACACTTAATCTCACTAGCAAACTAATAACAGTATTAGATGAGGTGACTCTATGAAGTCTTATATAGTAAACATAACAATGGTTCACGTAGAACCAGCAGTAAGGCGAAGAGTGATTATGCCTGCAGGCGCAACGTTTAATCGTCTCCATGAGATGATTCAGCAAATGACGAATTTTGAAAGTTACTTTACAGATCAACCGTATCACTTTTTTGAAGTTGAAGTGGATGGCTTGTGCATCACAGACAATCCTGTTCAACGAGAGGAACTTAAAGGCTCCAAGAGGCTTACTCCAAAACTGCCGACTCGAGTCAAAATCGATAAATACTTAGAAGAGCACAAGCAATTAATGTATACGTACGACTTTGGTGATGACTGGCGCTTTTCGATTGAGCTAGAAGAAGTTGTAGAAGATTATCACTTCGGTTTTCCGACGCTGTTGGATGGAGAAGGAACAGCACCACCTGAAGATGTCGGTGGACCTCCAGGATATGAATCATTCTTGGCAATCATGGAAGATCCGGCACATCCTGAACACGATCATATGAAACAATGGGTTTCCAATGCGAGATATGAACCTTACGATAAAGACAGGATTAATCAATCATTAAAATTCGTTAAATATAAAAAGACGGAATGGGATTGTATTAACCATCAAAATTACGCGATCATTAGTGATCCGTACCGCGAATCAGAACTTTCGGAGGAGCAAGTAGTTGCGAAACCTGAGAAATCAGTTCCGAAGAAGTCGGCAAAACATGAACTAACTACAGAGCAGCAAGAAGTTGGACAGTACATCAAAGCGATGACCCGGTTATATGGCATGGTGCAGTTTGAGCAAGTGGTCACGTTGTACAATCTACAAAATGACCATAAGATCACTGTTGGAAACTTGCAGGAACTCCTTGCTTCAAGTGAGTTGGAAACAAGCTTGCAAAAAGAAGATATTCTCTATAAAGATACGGTTTTCCTAGGTCCGAAACTTGTCGGTATCGTCCCAGAACAATTTGTAAGGGAAACAATCGAGAAACCGTATTATCAGCCGGCAAAAGAACAGTTGCTGCGTTATGCAGATCCTAGCTATTTCGATCAGACTCCGGAATTACACCATCTTGAGAAACTATTCCAGAAGGAGAACATTCCGCAAATCCAGATTGACCGGATGCTTCATACGTTCATGGTCGGATTGTCTATGTGGCATGCGAACTTCATGGAAGTTATCGGCAGGCTGATGGCGCAAGCAGGTCCGTTACCGGAAGAACAGGTGAAAAAGATTGTCCCTGTTGCCATCAATGTCTCCAATGCAGTTCGTCTTATTGAAAACAGAGGACATACCCCTCAAGAGATGTTTGAATTGGAAAGAACGGATGTAAAACCGCTTACTGAGCAAGCTGCTTCCACTGAAGTGAAGGTTGGACGCAATGAACCATGCCCATGTGGTAGCGGGAAGAAGTATAAAAAATGCTGTGGTAGATAAGCGTTCATAAAATGCCCGTGCCTCTGTTATAAAAACAGGCACGGGCATTTTACTCGTCCGCTTATTGATGGACGTAGGTATTCAATTCCTTAAGGACTTTCTCTAAAATATTGAAAAACCTATCAATTTCCCCGACTGTGTTGTAATGGACAAGGCTGATACGAAGAGCATTTCCACCAAATGGGACTGCCAAACGTTTCATGAGATTAATGGCTAAATAGTTCCCCGTCCGTGCTTCGATACCTGCATCATTCAATGCGCAACCAAGTGTGTCCGTTTCAATTCCCGCAATATTGAACGAGAACACAGGCAGTCGTTCATCAGACTGTTCAGCAGTTTTTCCGTATAAGACAACACCCTCCACTTCTGCAAGTTTAGCGAGGAAGTGATCCGTGAGTTGCTGCTCGTACAAATGAGCGAAATGCATAGCACCTGCAATTTCCTTACGTGTTGAACATGAATTCGCAAGTGGCGTTCCGTCCAATGTCAGCCCGTTGCCTTCAGCATCTTTCGTCAACTGTGTTAAGTATTCCATGGAACCGATAAATCCTTCGATGCCTTCATGGTTCTGCGATCCTACCTCAAAGAAATACGAGTCTTTCTCCAATTCTTTCTGAATACACCAACCCTCTAACCGCTCGAGTCGATCCCGATTTACATACCCGAATCCCATATGGGGACCGAAGATTTTATACGTTGAAAACGCTGCGAAATCGACGCCTGCCGCGTTTACATCCATCGTGAGGTGACTTGCAGCTTGAACGCCGTCCGCTACGACAAGTGCACCTGCTTCGTGGGCCATTTTTGTAATACGCTTCATGTCATGGATAGTTCCAGTCGCATTTGACGCCCATCCAGCCGCTATGATTTTCGGTTTCAACGCAAGTAATTCCTTATAGTGATCAAAGTCCAGATTCCCTTGTTCATCCACATGCCATAAGTGTACGTGAATGCCACGTTCTGTTAGCTCCATCCACGGGTTCACATTTGCATGGTGATCCGCTTCTGTAATGACGATATGATCGCCCTCATGCAAGTCTCTGCCTAAGTGATGAGCAAACAAATGGAAGAAGTTTGTCGCGTTTTGCCCGAAGGCGATTTCTGTATGATCCGTCGCGCCGATCAAATCTGCAGCCAGTTGACGAGCTTCGACAATCGTTTGCTGCATCTGTACGGTACGCGCAAAAATCGTTCCTTTTTGTGCATTGCGATGAATGTAATAGTCCATAACGCGGTCGATGACGAATTGAGATACTTGGGCGCCTGCTGAATTGTCGAAAAACAGGACAGGACGGCCTTTATAGGAGTTTCCTAGACTTGGAAAGTAAGTACGGGCATGTTCAAAGGTTTTCTGTAGAGCCTGCTGGTTGTTCATAAAATCATCCTTTCTTTGAAAAAAGTATAGCATGAATGAATTGTCCAACATACAAAGGGAGGTTCCTTTGACCAAGTAGGTGTTTTATAAATTAGCGAAGGTTTTGGTGCGCTGGGAGTCAACGAATCATGCAACATGTAATAATACGAGTAAATCCACCTTACCATATAATACCAGTATGCAGTTCTTTGTGAGGAAAAAAACTTCAATATCGAGTACACTTAAACTAGTAGAAATTTGATAGTAAAAAGGAGATAGGACATGGAAGGAAACAAATGGGACACCGAGTTGTTAGAAGCTGTACACCAGGGAGACCATCCCCGTATTTCACATTTGCTTGAACAAAAAGCAAATGTTGAAGTGACTGATGACATGGGTCGGACAGCGTTAATGCTTGCCGTTCAAAATAATGACACGGATGCAGTTGCCCAGTTGCTAATAGCGGGGAGTGATCCAAATCATCGAGATATCACAGAATTGACGCCGTTCATTTGCGCAGGAGCAAATGGGTTTACTGCTTCGTTACGATTGATGGCTACTTCAGGAGCGGACGTAACGAGTGTGAATCGCTTCGGTGGGACTGCTTTGTTACCAGCCGCAGAAAAAGGGTATTTGCACACTGTTGAAGCGTGTCTGGCAGTAGGTGTTCCAGTCGACCATGTGAACCACCTTGGATGGTCCGCGTTGCTGGAAGCGGTGATTTTAGGAGATGGCGGAAGGCTGTACGCAGATGTCATTCAAACATTGCATAAATCAGGAGCATCTGTTCATTTACAAGATTTCGATGGGAAATCAGCGGTGTATTACGCGGATGAACAAAAGCAGGAGCGGGTACTTGAAATACTGACAGATACGCTCGAAGATCCACAGCATCCAGCAGTTCTTGAAGCGAAGTCATATGCGGCAGAAAACAATTGGACAGCCGCTTCACAAACTGTACAAGTAGCACTTGAGTCTGATGGTGATAACTTGGATCTGTTATTTTATGCAGGGTTTTATCTAGCTGCCCAAGACCGTTTTGAAGAAGCTTTGGAACAATATAGTCGGGCGTTAGTGGTTGCTCCAGATGCTTTGGAGTTCTATTTCTACACAGCTTATTGTTACCGGTTGATGAACCAACCAGAAGATGCGCTTGTTGAGTTTGATAAAGGCGCGGCGCTCTCTTTTGAAAACGTATTTTATCTTTATCATAAATCGAACTATTTACGCGAACTCGGACGTCATGAAGAGGCGGTTGAAGTGATGGAAGAACTCGTCGAACGGCATCCGGCACGTTATGATTTCTGGTTCCATAAAGCGAACAGCTTACGCTCACTTAATCGCCACCAAGATGCAATTACAGCGATTGAACATGCAATCGAGCTACATCCAGATAATCCGCTTTATACGAAACACAAAGCACAGTCTGAACTCTTGTTAGAGCGTCAATAAATGGATGGACAGCTGCCTTGGTCTTCGGACAAGGCAGTTTTTTGCCGTTTTAAACGAAAAATTGATCAGGTTGGTGTATAGATGTGATTACGAAATGCCCACTTCTATATGAAGAACTTCCATGATAAACTGTATAAAAACTCGGAAATGGAGTACACCATACATAATGAAGAAACACGTACTGATCTATGGCGATGTATTCGTCGATTACATTGCAGAAGACGAAAGAAATTCATCATTTACTACTTTTTTAGGCGGAGCGACAGTCAATGTTGCAGCTGGCATCGCTCGACTAGGCGCACCAGTATCCTTCATCACGGTAACTGGGGACGACGAAACATCTGAATTTGTACGCATGGAGCTTGCGAAAGAAGGGGTTGACTTGACAGCCGCTATCCTTGAACCCGCCAAACGTGTGAATGGTGTATACGTACATCTAACACCAGAGCATGATCGCGTTTTTTCAAATTACCAAAACGAAACACCGGATATTCAAGTAACTGCACAAGATTTGAAGGAAGAATCATTTCAGCAAGCTTCGATTTTACACATTTGCTCAGGCACTATGTTTCATCCGACAGCTCTAGAAACGACTCGAAGAGCAGTTCTGCTTGCGAAACAAAAGGATACACTAGTCTCGTTTGATGCAAATATTCGCCCTTTACGATGGGAAAGTGAAGAAATCTGTCGTGAAACAACGACCTCTTTTTTGACGGATGCAGATCTTGTCAAACTAACGGAAGAAGAGCTGACATTCATGACGAATACGGAGACGTTGGAAGAAGGGATGTCCGAAATTGAAACGTATGGGATTCCTGTAATCTTAATTACGCGAGGTGACTTAGGCACGATTGCCATTATACAGGGCGAACAGTTTCATATTCCTTCCGTCAAAGCGGTGGCAGTTGATACAACTGGAGCCGGCGATGCATTCATGGCTGGGGTATTACGTCAAATTCATCTACATGGATACCCAGTAAATTCCTCGGAGTGGAAAGAAGTGGTTCGTTTCGGAAATCAGATGGGAGCGCTATGTGTGACGAAAACAGGCGCATTGTCCGCGATGCCTTATTATTATGAGCTTGAAAATGATATTTGAGAATAATAATTTTTATATTTAAGCCAATAAGAAATAGATTTTTACTTGGAAATAAATTATATTAAAATAACTTAAAACTTTTTTCAGACTTCTGGAAAAAGTTTTTTTATTTATTTTGACGTCAAAATACTGATGAAAAGTGGTATACTATGTCGGTTGGACATGTCGTGGATTATCTAAGTTACGTGCAATACAAAAAAGAATAAGGTGGGACTAATATGGAAAAGACAAAAAGTAAAATTCATTACGCCTGGTTGGTTCTAGTTGGGCTATGTTTAATGGTTGGGCTAGGAAAAGGAGCGCTCAATAATACAGCTGGTCTATTTATTACCCCAGTTGCCAAGGATTTAGGAGTTGGAATTGGGAACTTAACGTTGTACTTAAGTATTTCAGCTATTGTTACATTAATCTTCTTGCCAATCGGCGGAAAGATGATGGCCAAGTACGATATTAAAGCACTTCTTATTGGTGCAATTATTTTGCAAGCTGGAGCATTTGCAGCATTCGGCTTCATGAAAGCGGTATGGGGTTGGTACCTCTTCTCGATTCCGTTGGCAGTGGGTGGCGTGTTCATTACTGTTATTGCAGGACCAGTCTTAATCAATCAATGGTTTAAGAAAAGTAATGGTCTGGCGCTGGGGATCATGGGTGCTGCTGGAGGTGCAATCGGTGCGATTGCTCAACCAGTAGTTGGAAATCTTATTGCGAGTCAAGGCTGGAGCCAGACTTATATTATTGTCGGTGTCGCAGTAATGATTATTGTCATACCGGTTATTCTGCTACTCATCCGTAAATCACCAAAAGACAAAGGCTTGTTGCCTTATGGTGCAGCGGTTACTTCTAACGGTGGAGAAACAGCTGAAGACACAACTGACAAAGGAATTTCTTTTGCAATTGCGCGCAAGTCCGGCGCATTCTATTCACTAGCCGTATTTTTCTTCTTAATTACGGCAATTGCGAGTTTCTCCATTCACATCCCGACGTTTCTTGGGAACAAAGGTTATTCTGTTGGATTTTCAGGAACAGTGATGGGGGTTTCTATGATAGGAGTGTTGGTAGGAGCACTCGCGCTTGGAGTACTAAGTGATAAATTAGGCTCTAAAAACACGGCATTGCTTGCAATGATTCTAGGGATTGTGGCGATTGCAATGTTTTTATTCTTTGCTGAAAATGGAGTGATTGTTACAATTGCTGCAGGAATTTTTGGTTTTACCAGTGCATCCATTGGGACACTTGCACCAACGCTTGCTTCAACGCTCTTTGGAAGTAAAGACTATAGCCAAATTTATGCAACTGCATCATTAGGTCTTGCAGTGGCATCCATCATTGCGTTGCCTGCATACGGATATGTATTTGATTTTACAGGTACGTACACAATCGTTCTTTGGATTATCGCTGTAATGTTCGTTATTAACATCCTCGCAATTCTTTTTGCCTTCGTAAGTAAAAAGAAACTTGTCGACCAAGGTCATTGGAACTGATCAATCCAATCTATCCCCACTTCTAATTTTTAGATGTGGGGATTTTTTGCACCTATCTACAAGAAATCAAAAAGCTGCTATGACGTCTGCACAGAGACGTCATAGCAGCTTTTTTATCAGAAATGATCGGGTTGTCCGCGGAAACGGTCGGGTTGTCCGAGGAAACGATTGGGTTGTCCGGAGAAACGATCGGGTTGTCCGAGGAAACGATCGGGTTGCCCAAGGGAACGATCGGGTTGTCCGAGGAAATGATCGGGTAGCCCAAGGAAACGATCGGGTTGTCCAAGGAACCGATCGGGTAGCCCAAGGAAACGATCGGGTTGTCCAGAGAAACGATCGGGTTGTCCCGAGGAAACGATCGGGTTGCCCAAGGAACCGATCGGGTTGCCCGAGGAACCGATCGTATCAGCCCCTAGAATGGAATAGGGAGAGTCATTTCACTTTCATTAAAGTAGAAAGACAATACGTAATCTCAATTTCTTCAGCGGGAAGTGGCTTACTGAACAAGTAGCCTTGACCGAATTGACATCCGCACTGTGCGAGAAGTGTCGATTGGTCAACTTCCTCAATTCCTTCAGCAATGAGTTCCATATCAAGATTACGTCCCATATCGATAATCGTCTGTACAATGGACTGCATTGGTGCATGGGTCAGCATCTCCATCGTAAAGGACCGGTCAATCTTCAAATAGTCGATTGGTAAAAATCCAAGCTTACTCAAGGACGAATAGCCGGTTCCGAAGTCGTCAATTGCTAATTTTATGCCAAGCGTACGAATTTCCTCGATGACCCGGACCGACTCTGTATCATTCAACATCATGGATTCTGTAATTTCTAGGATAAGCAGATGAGCTGGGAATTGAGTGATTTCCAGGACGTCCTTCACGAAACTAGGAAATTTTGGATCCCTGAACTGTCGAATGGAAACGTTCACTGCAAGACCTAAGTTATCGTTGGCACTGTGCCACTCTTTCACTTGTCGGCATGCTGATTCCAATACCCATGTACCAATATCGTTGATCAAGCCTGACCGTTCCGCAACGGGTATGAACTCTCCAGGTGGCACGAGTCCTAATTCGGGGTGCTTCCATCGTACAAGTGCCTCAAAGCTTTTAAGACGTCCTGTCGTAAGATTGATGACAGGTTGATAATGGATGAGTAACTGATCGGTTTCCAATGCATTCCGGAGATCATTTTCAAGCATCAGTTGCTTCTGATCATCATTTTCGGCAGATTGGGAAAATACTTTATATGTGTTTCCGCCTAGCTCTTTGGCGCGATACATTGCCCGATCGGCATTTTTTAATAGTGTCACGGAATCTGAACCGTGCTCGGGAAGATGGCTAATACCGATACTTGCAGATGTATAAAGTAACGTGTTGTTAACTTCAAATGGTTCTTTAAATGCATCCAGTATATGTTCGGTAATTTCAACCGCTCGTGAGTTTGGCAGTTCAGACAAAATAACGAATTCATCGCCTCCGTGGCGAAAAACTTGAGCTCCCATTGGAATCGATTGCCTCAGTCGCATACTAACCAGTTTAATGAACTTGTCGCCTGATAAATGTCCCATTGTATCATTGATGGACTTGAAACGATCAAGATCTATAAAAAGGATAGCGAGCTCAGAGCGCTCTGCTGTCATTTTGTCGAGTACGCGAAATAATCTATAACGATTTTGAAGACCTGTTAGAAAGTCATGATTGGCATTGTAGTCCAATTCGATGTTGGTTAACGTCAGTTTCTGCTGAATTTCTTTATTCGCTACAAGTTGGTTTTGTAGAATGAAAGCAGTTTCATCCGTTTTTCGGAAAAAGTATATGAAAATCGGTGTGGAAAAGAGGAGCATAATTCCGGTTCCCAAAAGGTTATACCAGATTTTGTTTTCGAACTCCAAGTGATATAACCGAATAAGCGATTCCTCGGCAATAACAGGAAGAAGAACTACGAAAGTGAGGATTAAAAAAAGTCGCTTATATTTGTATTTTTGCATTGCTAGCTCCATAGTAGATCGCCATCCTAAGTAATGTGTGATAAATAGAAGTAAATGGTAAAGAAACCATCTGAAGGATATACGTCATTTATCGACAAAGTTTTGGCGGTTTGAATAGGTTTAATGGCATATGTATTGAAGTTATAAGACCTATTTAATGAGAGTGCTAACTTCAATATATTTAACAATTTTGGATAGTGTAGAGAATGTTCGCATACAGTATGCTATAATTATTTTGAAAATTTAATTTTATTTAAGATTTTGATGTAAAAGGTTTATTATAAGATCCGGTTTGTCGGTGAAAATACCATTTACTCCTAGTGCAATGAGAGTGGATGCTTGCTCTGATTTATTGACAGTGAAAGGGTGTATGGCTAACCCGGACTGATGCACGGTTTCTACAAGCTGTTCTGTAACGACCTCTGCGTTCACTCCTATACCAGAGGCGTATCGCGAGACTTGTTTCAGTCTTGCAGGTGACAAATCCGCTTTTTTCTTAAATGAATATAGTTGAATCAGAGGAGTGTTGGGACTCAATTCATGTACTTTTTTTAAGCTATCACTGCTGAAAGATTGGATGATAACTTTCGGAAGCGGATCATCTCGATCTAGCAGGTGATGACCGTTCAACTGTTCAAAAAGTTGCTGTTCAATGCCCGGATAACGATCGGGAGACTTGATTTCAATGTAGTAATTGGTTTGGTCTCCGAATTCACGCAGTACTTGCTCAAGAGAAGGCACTCGAAGACTGGAGAATTTATGAGATGCGAATTCATTATCCGGTCGGTTGAATTCATCTGCAGGTTTGAAAGCGCTTAACGTATCGGTGGTGATCTCATCAATCTCCAATTCACTGCCATTCAATTCAATTGAATCGTTGTGAAGGACGACGAGTTTACCGTCTTTCGTCCGATGGAGATCGAGTTCAATATAATGTGCACCCATTTCAATCGCAAGCTCATACGAAGGAAATGTGTGAGCAGGCGCATAGGCAGAGGCTCCGCGGTGCGCAATTACAAGAAACGGTTCTGCTGGTAGAGAAACAGGTTGTTGGTAAGTGGAAGAGCAGCCGGAAAGGAAGAGAAGGAGAATAGTGCCAACCTTTAGTAGCTTCAAGAGAGTGACCTCCGATCCTTTTGAAATGTAAACCTCGTGTAAAGATGATGTTAACTTATGTAAATAGTACGAAAACTTGTTACTGGAAATGATACCATGACCTTGATAAGAGCGACAGGTCAAAAGGAAGTTGACTACCCGAAAGGATGGATTGGATGAAGAAAGTCGAACTGATTGACGTGTCAAAGTCTTATGACAAACAAGTCGATGTGATTTCGAATATCGACGTAACGATCGAACCCGGAGAGTTTTTTGTCTTAGTCGGTCCTTCTGGGTGTGGCAAGAGTACGATGCTGCGGATGATAGCGGGACTGGAAGAGATTACAGGTGGGATAATTGAAATCGGCGGGAAACGTGCAAATCATTTGTCTCCGGACAAGCGTGATCTCTCGATGGTGTTTCAAAATTATGCTTTGTATCCACATCTGACAGTGCAACAGAATATAACGTTTGGACTCGATGTGAAGAAGGTGAAAAAAGCCGTTCAAGCAGAAAGAGCAAACGAAGTTGCGGAAATGCTTGGATTATCCGACTTTTTGAAACGTAAGCCGCGTGAACTTTCAGGTGGCCAGAGACAGCGAGTTGCTCTCGCACGTGCGATTGTAAGCGAAGCACCGATCTGTTTGATGGATGAGCCGCTTTCCAACCTGGATGCGAAATTACGTGCTCACATGAGGACGGAGATCCGTAGAATTCAGCGTAAGCTTGGTATTACGATGATATACGTAACCCACGACCAAGTGGAAGCAATGACAATGGGTGATCGGATTATGATCCTTCACGAAGGGAAGATCCAGCAAGTCGGAAAGCCAATCGATATTTATAATTACCCTGCGAATCCGTTCGTGGCGACATTTATCGGTTCACCGCCTATGAATATTAGTCCTGCCAGGGCGGTACCGACTAAGTCTGGTATTTTCATTGAAGATACAATCCATGTTCCGATGAATGAGGAACAGGTCGCTGCGAGTTCCGCGAGATCGTTGCTTGCAGGGATACGTCCAGAGCATATAAAGCCAATTGTGACTGGGACTGAGAGTGGAAATCGGATTCAGGTAGAGGTGACGAATGTCGAAATCCTTGGCAACGAAACCGTATTTTCATTCCAAGTCGGACAGCGTGAATGGATGGCGAAATGGAGTGGTCAATGGGATATTGCGATTGGTGATCAGGTTCCGATTCTGTTAGGTTCTGAATACTTCTGTGTATTTGATGAAGAGACAGGAGAGCTGATTCGTAAACCAGAGGGTCTTGAGCACCTCTCGATTGCGAAAGAGGTGATCATATGACGACGGTTCGTGCTCCTGGTGTTTGGAAACGTTCTGCAAACTTACGTGTTGGATTTTTATATCTATTGCCGTCTATCATTTTATTTGCGGTATTTCTCTTTTATCCTATGATTCGGACGATTTACTTAAGTTTTTTTCTGACCGATCAAAATGGGAATGCAGCGGTCAATGTGGGGTTTGAAAACTACAGCTACTTACTCACATCTCCTGCTTTTTTGAATAGTATGAAGGCAACTGGGTTATTTGTCCTGTATACGGTACCTGTAGGAATTATTCTCGCATTATTTTTTGCATTACTTGCAAATGAAAAGCTAAAAGGAATTGGCTTTTTTAGGACGATGTATTCGTCAACAATGGGAATATCCGTTGCTGCATCCTCAGTCATTTGGTTGTTTTTGTTTCATCCGAGTGTCGGTGTTTTCAATCGGATATTGCTTGTTCTCGATCTTCCGCAGATCCAGTGGTTACTGGATCCAGAATGGGCGCTTATATCGATTGCGATTTCAACGATTTGGATGAATACAGGGTTCTCGTTTCTGATTCTTCTCGGTGGATTACAGAACATTGACGAGCATCTGTACGAGAGCTCCCGCATTGATGGGGCTGGGTATTTTTACAGACTCCGGCGTATTACAATTCCTATGCTATCACCTACGTTATTTTTCATCATCACCATTTCGCTGATTAATGCATTTCAAACTTTTGGCCAGATTGATATTTTGACCAAAGGAGGACCTTCTCAATCAACAAATTTAATTGTGTACTCGATTTATCGGGAAGCATTCATCAATTATCAATTTGGAACGGCAAGTGCGCAGGCGGTTATTCTTTTCGTCATCATTCTGGTGGTCACCCTCCTTCAATTTAAGCTTCTCGAAAGGAAGGTGCATTATCAGTGAGAGACTCGACGCTTAAGAAAGTTTGGATTTACTTTCTATTGACTGTCACATCTTTTCTAGTGTTCTTCCCTGTGTTGTATGCTTTTATGATTTCGTTTATGAGTGGACCGGAAATTCTGCAAGGTCGATTTTTTCCAGAAGCCTTTAATTTCGATAACTATGCGAAGGTTTTTGATAGGCTTCCGTTACTTAAATACTTGTTGAATAGTTTCATTGTTTCACTAACTGTCATGATTGGGCAGCTCGCAGTTTGCAGTTTGGCCGCCTATGCATTTGTTTTCATTCCATTTAAAGGAAGAGAATTCGTGTTCTTCTTATTCATCTCCACGATGATGATTCCGTGGGAAGCGACGATGATTCCGAACTTCTTTACGATTCAAAAGATTGACTGGCTGAATACGTATCAAGGAATGTCGTTGCCATTTTTCGCACTCGCATTTGGAACGTTCTTGTTGCGCCAACATTTCAAAACGATTCCGAAAGAGTTGCAGGAAGCTTCCCAAATTGCTGGACTCAGTCGCTTTGCGTTCTTTTGGAAAGTGATATTGCCGGTTTCCAAAACAAGCCTTGTCACACTTGGGGCATATGGATTCCTCACGACATGGAATATGTACTTGTGGCCATTGCTGATCACGACGAATAGTTCGGTGAGGACAGTCCAAATCGGATTAAAACAGTTGCAGTCTCAAGAGATGTCAACCGATTGGGGGGTGGTCATGGCTGGTGTCATCGTCGTCATCATTCCAACGTTGTTGCTGTTGTTCATCGGACAAAAGCAACTTCAGAAAGGCTTGTCGCAGGGGGCTTTGAAGTGATTGGTGTATAAATGAATTTTTAACTTCAAATATTCTCCGTTGATTGGAGCTGAAGACGGCGACTCCTGCGGAATCAGCGAAGATCGAAGACCCCGCAGAAGCGTAGCGCCGAGGAGGCTGAGATCGAGCCCGCGGAAAGCGTCCGTCTGAAGCGTAAATCAACACCGTTCATTAGCCCATATAATAATAGAATGAAAACTTTGAGAGATGGGGTGTAGAGGAAGATGAGAAAAACTGTGAAGCTCATGCTATTATTTTTAACGGTACTCAGTCTGGCAGTCCTTGCAGCGTGTACGAATAGTGACTCCAGCACGAACGATGAAGGGACTAAGGAAGAAGGCACGAAAGGTGAAGCTACGAAGACAGAAGACGACAAAGTGTCAATCGAGTTTTGGCACGCCATGTCCGGAACCGGGCAAACGTCGTTGGATGAAATCGTTGCGAACTTCAACGAGTCTCAAGATAAATACGAAGTGAAAGCTGAATTCCAGGGGACGTATGAAGAGTCGCTGACCAAACTACGTAGTGTCGGCGGAACGAAAGACGCTCCAGCGATCACACAAGTTTTTGAAATCGGTACAAAGTATATGATCGACAGCGGCTATATTGAGCCAATCCAGAAGTTTATCGATAAAAATGATTTTAACGCTGACGAGCTCGAGCAAAACATCTTGAACTACTACAAAGTGGATGACGAGTTGTACTCTATGCCTTTTAACTCTTCCACGCCAGTTATGATTTATAACAAAGATGCATTCAAAGAAGCTGGACTCGATCCTGAAAAAGCTCCTGAAACATTCGCAGAGGTCATCAATTCCGCTGAAAAGTTAACAAAAGGGGAGATGTACGGGTTCTCCATGCTGACGTATGGCTGGTTCTTCGAGCAATTACTCGCAACACAAGGTGGCGACTATGTGAATGAAAACAATGGGCGCACAGGTGATGCAACAGAAGCTGCGTTTAATAGTGACGAAGGACGCCTCGTGTTCCGCACACTCGATACAATGAACAAAGCGAAAACGTTCGGTAATTTCGGAACAAATTGGGATGATATCCGTGCAGCATTTGCGTCAGAAAAAGTAGCAATGTATTTGGATTCATCCGCAGGTGTTGCTGGAGCAATCGACACTGCGCCATTTGAAGTCGGTGTTGCATATATCCCGCATGCGGACGAAGTGAAGCGCAATGGCGTTGTAATCGGCGGGGCATCACTTTGGATGTCAAAAGGAATTGCTGAAGAGGAGCAAGAAGCTGCTTGGGAATTCATGCAATACTTAACGACACCTGAAGTTCAGGCAAAGTGGCATTTGGATACTGGCTACTTTGCGATTAACCCGAAAGCATATGAAGAAGAAAGTGTGAAAGAGAAATGGGCTGAGTTCCCTCAATATAAAGTGACTGTGGACCAGTTACAAGATACGGTACCAGGCTATGCAACCCAAGGTGCGCTCATTTCCGTGTTCCCGGAGTCACGTCAACAAATTGTGACGGCACTTGAAGATATGTATCAAGGAAAAGATCCGGCTGAAGCATTGGAACAAGCGGCTGAAGGAACGAATCGTGCGATTGAAGTTGCAAATAAAACGAAAAAATAAGAGGGAAGGCGCTCCACTACAGTGGGGCGTTTTTTCATGTGCTGGAAAGGATTAAGGGAGGATATGTAGAAGATACTGGGAATTGAGTGTGGAAGAGGTGGCGGTGTGTGAATGGAAGAAAAGCTAAGCGTAACAAGAAGAAAGAAGAGAGCGGCTGCTTGTCAGATTTGTTTTTTGTCGTGCCTGATATAGTGTTTGCGCCGATTCAATGGCTATTTCGTGGAGTTATCGCGTTTTTTAGGAATGTTTGGTGACGGCTAGTTCACTGTGAGAGGGAATCGGCAACATGGAGGCTGTTATCGACAGTTTGCCGTTAGGAATCGGAACTAAGGTGTCGTGAATCGGCAATAAGGGAAAATTAATCGGCAACGAGACACAATTCAACATCGTTAAGGGATTAATTGGTAGCGCTCCGCGCGTTTTGGGAAAGGCTATCTCGCTGCGAGCCGTGCATTCTGCGTTCTCCGACATTTCTCGGGGATTGCCCGACACTCCGATTGATTTCACGGACACTGGGAGACTTTCTCCATCCCCCCAACTGATTTCTCCGACACTTAGCAGAGTTTCTCGATAACGAGACACAATTCAAGTGCCTTAAAGGATTAATTGGAAGCTCTCCGCGCATTTGGGAAAGGGCTAGTTCGCTGTGAGCCGTGCATTCTGCGCTATCCGACATTTTTCGGGGATTGCCCGACACTCCAATCGATTCCTCTTACACTGGGAGACTTTCCCCATCCCCCCAACTGATTTCTCCGACACTTAGCAGAGTTTCTCGATAACGAGACACAATTCAAGTGCTTGAAGGGATTAATTGGTAGCGCTCCGCACGTTTAGGGAAGGGCTATCTCGCTATAAAATGCAGAAGTTTGCACAAAAAAACCGCTTGCATCATGGATATGGCATGATGCAAACGACGATTCAAATTTTCTATTAGCCTAAAACTCTCAACTCGCGTGGGAAGGTAGAGAGTACTTCCACTTCGCCGTCTTCGTTGATATAGACAGTATCTTCGATGCGGACGCCGCCTTCACCTGGGATGTAGATGCCGGGCTCGATTGTGAACACGAGTCCGGGCTCTGCGATTTCTTCGTTGTTCATATGAATGGAAGGTTCTTCGTGCACTTCAATACCGAGACCATGGCCAACTCGATTGTTGAAATACTCACCGAAACCAGCTTCTTGAATGACGTTGCGTGCAGCGATATCGAACGTTTTCAATGGATTTCCTGCTTGGACGGCATGGATTCCTGCCTGGTTCGATGCAAGTACTGTATCGTAAATGAGTCGTTGGCGATCGGATGCCTCTCCGATAATGAATGTACGTGTCGTATCCGACATATAGCCGTCTTTTGCTACTCCGAAGTCAATCAGCAAATAATCACCGACTTGCAGTTTGCGCTCGCCAGGTTCGCCGTGTGGCAACGCCGCTTTTTCACCGGATAGGACAATTGATGAGAAAGAGGGACCGTCCGCTCCGAATTTGCGCATTAAGTACTCAAGTTCAGCTGTCAGTTCGGATTCAGTCATGCCGACTTTTACGAGCTTGATGCCTTCTTCAAGAACACGCTCGATAATTTCAATCGGTTTCTTCAATGCGGCGATTTCTTCACGTGTTTTACGTTTACGCAGCTTGTTGATGAAAGCCTGAACGTCCACCACTTTGGCTGCAGGGAATGCAGTACTAAATTCGTTATAACGGAAAAAGCTAAACGCTTTCGCTTCAATGCCGACGTTTCCTGAAAGATCACCGACAGTAGAACGAATGACATCGAATGGAAGTTGTTCATCGGAAATTGAGACAATTGTTCCGATATCGGAGCTTTCTGCAGCTGCATCCTTGTCGAGTGCAGGAGTGAAGAGAATCGTTTTCCCTTTAGATGCTTCTATGAAGAGGCCTAAAAATCGCTCGTGTGGGTCTGAGTTGAATCCTGTGAAATAGAATACGTTGGCGGGATCCGTTACGAGCACCGCAGTAAGTGATTGGTCTTGAAGATGAGTGCGTAGCGCTTGACGCCGTTTTTCGTACATGTCAGTCATGATGAATTCCTCCTGGATATGCAGTATATAGCTTTATTATGACGTAGTTAATAGAAGAACAACAGGGATTTGCATAGTGAATCCACAAAAAAAAACCGGCTACCATGAGCCGGTTTCGAATGTTAACTAAAGATATTCATTGTCGTAATAATGATTGGCATCGATACGACGTCAATCAGGAACGCACCAACAATTGGTACGATTAAATACGCTGTTCGAGATGGGCCGTAACGTGCGGTTACAGCGGCCATATTCGCCATCGCATTTGGTGTAGCACCAAGTCCATGTCCTGCAAATCCTGCACACATTACAGCGGCATCGTAGTTTTTGCCAAGGATGCGGAACAGAACAAAAATCGCAAATAATACGAGGAATAGAACTTGTACAAAGACGATTACGAGTAGTGGAAGTGCTAGACCTGCAACTTCCCAAAGCTTAATGCTCATAAGTGCCATGGATAAGAATATACCTAGAGCGACATCCCCGATGAGAGTGATGCTGCGCATGTGCACGATATTGCCGTTAATGCGATCGACAACGTTACGAATTACGACAGCGACAAACATTGCACCGACATAATTAGGTAAGACGATGGCGTTTTCCATAAAGGTACTTGTTACTTTCGTAAACACATCACCTAACAATGAACCACCAGCCATAGAAGCGACGATGAGGAACGCTTGCATCGTGAAGTTGTCGACATTGATGGCCGGGTCATGTGCTTCAGCAACAAATTCGTAAGATTCTTCTACTTCAGTCGACTTTAAGTCGTGTTTTTTGATCAAATATTTAACGAGCGGTCCTCCGACCAATCCACCTGCAACCAATCCGAATGTTGCAGCTGCAATTCCTATAGAAAACGCGGAGTCGATGCCCATCGCTTCCACAGTCGTTCCGTAAGCTGTAGCACCACCATGTCCGCCCTCCATGGAAACAGCTCCTGCCATCATCCCGATTAGAGGATGAATGTCGAACAAGTATGACATGGACACACCAATCACATTTTGCATGATTGCAAGGAATGCGCACGCGGCCCAATAGATGAGGAGTAATTTACCACCAAGTTTAATGAGTGCAAAGCTTGCGCCAAGTCCCACGGTTGCGAAGAAGGTGAGCATGAATAAGTTTTGAAGCGATGTATCGAGAGTGAAGCTCACAAGTCCTGTTGCTTTTAAAATTGTTGCAAGAATGGCGAATAGCAAGCCTCCTACAACGGGTGCAGGAATACAAAATTTCTGCAAAATCTTGGTATTACGGACGAGGGTCGTGCCGAGTAAAAACAGTGCCATTGCGAGGAATAGCGTTGTTACCTGATTCAATTCAATCGTCATTCTGTGTACCTCCAAGCAGTGAGACAATCGCTTCATTCGTTAAGTAAGCACCGAGTTTAACCGTACGGCCGTTCTCATCGAGGGAAGGATTGATTTCTGAGATGTCAAATGAAAGCGTTTTCTGTGCAGACGCAACAATACGAATGAGTTCTCGTACTTGCTTCGGAGAAAGTCCGAATGGCGAAGGCGCACTGACGCCGGGTGCTACAGCAGCGTCCAATACATCCGAACAAAGTGTAAGCATAATGTAATCTTGAGTAGCGATAAATTGATGGAGCTGAGTATAGATGTGTTCAACAGGCGTCTCTTCTAATTGACGTTCTGTTATATAGTGAACGCCAAGACGTTCCGCTTCGTCAAATAATAATTGTGTATTACCGAATTCTTGTATACCTAAGACGAAATATGAGGTGGCATCATCGGTGTCGAGCATTTGTTTAAACATTGTCCCTGAAGAAGTTTGTTTGTCATAACTGCGCAAATCGAAATGGGCATCAATGTTAATAACACCAACTTTTGCATCAGGTCCTACAAATGTTCTTACACCTAAATAATGTCCGAAAGCGGTTTCATGGCCGCCCCCAAGAACGACAGGCTTTCTGTTATCAGTTAAGCACTGGCGGACAGTTTGACCGAGTTCACGTTGCGCGTCTTCTAGTTTACCATCTTTGCAAAAAACGGTTCCTAAGTCAACAATTTGATGTGATTCTGGTTGTCGCCAAGGAAGTTTTGCAAGTTCACGGCGAAGTGAATCAGGGCCAGCAGCAGCTCCGGTACGGCCGTTATTTCGTCGAACTCCTTCGTCAGATGAAAACCCGATCAGTGCACAAGTAGGACTGGTAGCGCTTTCTTTCGGAGAGTTCAGCTGCATCACTTGATGAAGACGAAATGCTGCACGCTTGGTAACATCGTCGATTCGGCCGCTCCAGACTTCTGGATTCGTTGCGTTGATCATAGGGATCACCCTTTCAAAGTTAAGTGCAATACGCTTCATTATACGAGCTGTCATTTATTATTTCAAATATCTATAATTCATTTACTTATGCTTTTAGGTTATAATAGATCGAAAGAAGGAGATGAGGACAATGGACATCAAACAGCTTCGTTACCTTGTAGCTGTCGTTAAAGAAGGTGGTTTTTCAGGAGCTGCCGCTAAGCTACATTTGTCCCAACCATCCCTCAGTAAAGCGATCAGGACGCTTGAAGAACAAATTGGCTTTCAGTTATTGGAACGGACAACGAAGCGGGTGGATTTGACGGAATCGGGTCGAGTGTTTTACGAGCGTGCCCTTCACATCTTATCTGAAATGGATATTTTTGAAAAAGAAGTGAACGAAGTGAAAGTGGCAGGTAGCGGAGAAGTTAGACTAGGCATGATTGAATCTGTAAAGAACTGGATCCCTAATGTGTTGGGGTGGTATAGGGAGGAATATCCTGACATGCATGTCGTTCTCAAAGAAGTCCTAGGACGCAATGATATTGAGAAGGCATTACGTGATTATGCAGTACATATTTGTTTGACGAATGAGTTTATCGATGAACCTGATATTGTAACCGCGCCTTTGTATAATGAAAAATTAGTTCTCGTCTTGAATGCAACGCACCCTCTAACGAATCGAGACAATGTTGACTTGAAACATCTTGCAGATGAGCCGTTTATCATCACGAGTAGAGGATTTCAAACACGCGTGAACATTAATGAAGCGTTTAAAGAAGCGGGCGTAAGCATGGATAGTTGCTACGACGCGGATCGCTTCGAAACCATTTTGACATTAGTGGAGGCAGGGATAGGAGTTTCTATTATTCCTAGGAATTACCTCGGGAAAGTCGTGCCGGAAAATTTGGCCATTCGAGAACTCGATAGCCCGAGTCTTGAAAGGACAGTGTATTTAGCTTATGTGAAAAACCGCTATCGTCCACCTGCAATTGAAGCATTATTGCAAAGAATGCTAGCGAATGTATAATCCAATCTGGAAAAAGAGTAACCTTCCGAGTTGAAAGGTTGCTTTTTTAGTTTTCAACGAAAATGGAATCTGGATATAAATGTTTTGGAACTGGGTAAAAAGTGTCACTAACACTATTATTATGGAAAGAAAAAGCCTTAAAGACGAACGATTGGTGATTATAAATAATTATTGTTCATAAAAATGCTTGTGATTGAATAACAATCTATGTATACTGACGAAGTGATAAAAGTGAATATAATCTCGTATATGCTCAGTAATACGGTCTGAGCGTCTCTACCAGGTTCCCATTGAAAGAACCGGACTACGAGTTGAAGAATAGTGTGCAAGCATTGTGGTTCTTTGTGTTCTTTAGCATGAAGAAATCGTGAAGTCTGCACACACCCTTTGACTTTCGTAGGTCCGGTTTGCAACTACTTGTTGCATGCCGGACTTTTTTATTGCATGCGTATGCAATGACTAGAGATACAAGAGACACAAGAGTTATTACGTTCAGACAACTAAGTCTGAACGATAATTAGGAGGTTTGCAGATGAATGCAAAAGGGATAACAGAGAAACTATTTAAGCTGAAGGAATTCGGCACGACGCCTCAAACAGAAATGGCAGCGGGGTTAACGGTTTTCATGACGATGCTGTATGTTCTGATTGTCGTACCAGGCATGTTGGATAACGCGGGATTGCCGAAAGGCCCTGCAACAGTAGCGGTCATTTTGATGACTGGTATCGTCACAATCATTATGGGACTTTATAGTAACCGTCCGTTTGCGCTCGCACCGGGTCTCGGTTCCGTTGCTTTTCTATCGGTGACACTTGTCCTGTCAGAAGGAATTCCATGGCAAACCGGGATGGGGATGGTGTTCATCTCTGGGATTCTGTTTGTTCTGTTTACTGTTTTGGGACTTAGAAAACTGATTGTACGGCTCATGCCGCCAGCTATCAAACTCTCTATAGGCGCAGGTGTTGGGTTGTTCATCGCCTTGATCGGATTCCGTAGTGCCGGGTTAGTAGTAGCAAGTGAAAAATCGAACTCCCTTCAACTAGGGGATTTGAGTTCCCCAAATGCAATTCTCGCACTCGTCGGATTTTTCATCATGGCAGTGTTGCTTGCTCGTAAAGTACGTGGACACTTACTGATTGGAATCGTTTTGGTCACAATCATCGGAATTCCGATGGGCATTACTAAGCTACCGACATCAGTATTTTCATTACCTGAAAGTATTGCACCAGTTGCATTCAAACTGGATATTATGGATGCTTTGAAGTTGGAGTATTTCCCGTTCTTACTGGCGTTTTTCATTCCTGACTTTTTCTCAAGCCTTGGTACGATGTTAGGTGTCGGTAGTAAAGGGAATATGTTGGACAAAAATGGGGACTTGCCGAATATCGATAAGCCTTTTCTCGTGGATGCAGGCGGGACTGCACTTGGATCGCTATTTTCCGTTCCCGTGATGACGACGTATGTAGAATCTGCGGCAGGTGTGGAAGCTGGTGGTCGAACGGGACTAACCGCGGTCACGACTGGACTCTTATTTTTGC
This sequence comes from Sporosarcina sp. ZBG7A, assembly GCF_000813425.1. GTDB lineage: Bacteria > Bacillota > Bacilli > Bacillales_A > Planococcaceae > Sporosarcina. The sequence continues at coordinate 71,298 of NZ_JWIB01000013.1, read as the reverse complement.
TAACGATTTTCATCACACCCCTGATTATGATTATTCCGACCGAGGCAACTGCGCCTGCATTGATATTAGTAGGATTGACGATGCTATCTGCTGTACGTAACATTAACTTTGAAGACGTGACGGAATCACTTCCAGCGTTCATGACGATTGTCATTACGATTTTCACATTTAACTTTGGTAACGGAATCGCAGCAGGGATCATCATTTACGTCATTGTTAAGGCACTTTCTGGTCGTCATAAAGAGATTCACCCTGGGCTTTATGTGCTCGTTGTACCGCTCGTTTTATATTTCATTACAATTGCAGACTAACTATAGATAGGAGATAGATTTTATGTATACCCGCAAACAAATTACAGCTGCTGCACGTGGAGATGTCCGGATGGATACGGTAATCGAAGGGGTTCAACTCGTCAACGTATTTACGGCTGAAATCTATCAGGCCGATATCGGAATTAAAGAAAATCGATTCAGCGCGATTGCCCGATACGAAAATGGACAACCAGACTTCAAACTTGAAGGGGAGGTAGTCATCGATGGTCGTGGAAAGTACGCGATTCCGGGATTGATTGACTGCCACGTCCATATCGAGAGCACGATGGTGACACCAGATATGTTTGCCCGGGCATTGATACAACGGGGGACGACTGTTGCTGTGATCGACCCGCATGAGATCGGAAATGTACTCGGGGCTGAAGGTGTTCAGTATATGGTGGAAGCGAGTCGAGGACTTCCAGTTCAAATCTTGACGACGATTCCTTCATGTGTTCCTGCTGTACCAGGCGTGGAAACAGCGGGTGCTGAATTTGGACCAGCTGAAGTGGCGGAGTTGCTGAAATTACCCGATGTTGTCGGAATCGCAGAAATCATGGATTACATAGGGGTTATCCAGCAGAATGATCGAATGGCCGGGATTGTACAAACCGGACTCGATGCAGGCGTATTAAATGAAGGCCACTTGCCACGTGCTGGTGGACGTGATCTTGCGGCGTATTTAGCGGCTGGTGTGAATTCCGATCATGAAAGTCGTACAGTCGAGGAAATCGTAGAGAAATTGCGTGCGGGGATGCTCATTTACATTCGTGAATCGAGTGTCAGCCAGTTTGCAGATATCGCTGCACAAGCATGGCAACAGCTGCCATATGCATCAAATATCGCGATGTGTACAGACGATGTGGAACCAAATGATATGTTGCATAATGGTCAGTTAAACCGTGTCGTTCGTCGTTGTATCGAAGAAGGAATTCCAGCGCCACTTGCTATACGTTTTGCCACGTTACATGGGGCGCAACGATTCGGATTACATGATCGTGGAGCCATTGCACCGGGCTACATCGCTGACTTCTCATTAATAGAATCACTCGAATCCATGAAAGTGGAAGACGTTTGGTCAGATGGTAGGATGGTTGTGAAATCGGGCGAGCTTCTTGAAACGATCGAAAGCGCGGTTCCTCCATTGACAAAGAATACCGTTAAGCTCCCAGAACTAAATGCTTCTGATTTTGTTCTCAAAGCACCGATTGAAAACGGGAAAGTCACTGTGACAACAATGGAAATGACGAAGATCGGGACAACAGCGCGCGGAACAGTGGAATTAGATGTTAAAGATGGTGTGATTTCTGAGTTACCTGAAGGATATCTATTCGCGTCAGTTACGGGGCGTCATGGACAGAATCGTAAGCCATTCGTTGGTGTTCTGAAAAATGCAGGTCTTCGTGAAGGCGCATACGCAACGACTGTCGCACACGATAGCCATAATCTTGTATCCGTCGGTACAAACGCAACTGATATGTACGCTGCATCACAAGCACTTGAAGCAACAGGTGGCGGATTGTGTTTGATCAAAGATGGAATCGTGCAAGCACAAGTGGATCTACCAATCGCAGGACTGATGGCAGCTGAACCTATCGAACAGCTCGGTCCGAAAGTTGAAAAGTTCAACGAAGTTGCACGCTCAATGGGCGTTCAAGTCGGCAGAAGATCGCCGTCCATGGCCCTCTCATCACTGACACTTACAGTTATCCCAGAAATCCGTATCACAGATATCGGATTGGTCGATGTTCACACACAACAGATGATTCCTTTGTTTGCAGAATAATTATGAGGTTGTCCTATTAGTAACATAGAAGCTAATTATCTAGAAGCTCCGTTGATTGAAGTGGAAGACTACGACTCCAGCGGAACAATCGAAGAACGAAAACCGCCAATACACCAATAGGAAAATTAAAAGAAACCGTGCATGAACGCCATGCACGGTTTTTCCATATAACTAAATAGAAGCTTCATGCATTACTTGTAATCTTAAGAAAGTCTTCATGAATTCCCTAGTTATTTCAAAAGAAAGATTTGTCATACTAAGGATGTTCATCTTCCAAAAGAATGGGTAAAACATAGTATACAAGAGAAGCGAGAGGAGGGGGATCGATGAGGAAGGGGATACTGACCTTCTTTGCAGTTCCAATACTGATTTATAGTTTGTACACATATGCAGCAACGCTACTTATACGTATAACGAGTATTGGAATACAGAAAAAGGTGCGTAACGGTACAGGAATCGCACTTACATTCGACGATGGTCCAAATCCGCTTTATACACCGAAATTGCTCGATTTGTTAGCACACTATAATATCAAAGCTGTATTTTTCGTTGTAGGGAAGCATGCCGAAAATTATCCAGAAATCATAAAAAGAATGTGTGCAGAAGGACACTCTATCGGCATCCACCATTACGAACACGTTTCAACTTGGCGACTCACTCCTAAACAAACCCATCAGCAAATAAAGCGTACAGCCAAAGTGATTAAAGAGATCACGGGGAGCGAACCTACTTTTTATCGTCCTCCTTGGGGACGTTTCAATCTAGCGACCTTGCCTGTCTCACGCCAATTCTTCACGATCATGTGGACTCACATTGTAGGAGATTGGAAGATTCGAACATGCGATGAAGAACTGTCTGATAGATTGCGTGCCATCCCAGCGGATGGATCGATTGTGGTGCTGCATGATGATGGAAGCAACCCAGGAGCGGATGACGAAGCCCCTGCACACATGCTTCACGTGTTGGAATCTTATATTCAGGAAGCCAATGAAAAAGGAACCCGATTCATCTCACCGGAGGAGCTGATGAAGAATGGACAGGAGCATATTCATGTCCATTGATGCGCTGACAGACTATCTACTTCAGTATGGGAGCATCGTCATTTTCATTCTCTTGTTCTTTGGGATTGTGGGAATTCCTTCACCTGAAGAATCGTTGATCTTTTTGATCGGTGTTTTAATTGCACAACATCAACTCCAACTGTTTCCTTCTTTAATCGCTGCGATATTAGGCGCATTGACTGGCATGTTGACCGCTTACGCAGGAGGTCGATTCATTGGATATCCACTGTTGCACAAAGTCGGGAAATTTATCGGCCTAACGAAAGAACGCTGGGAGAAAGCGGAGCAATCGTTTAAACGGAGACGTAAACGCACAGTTTTGTTTGGGTTTTACATGCCGGGCATTCGGCAGATCAGTCCATACTTTGCAGGATTGACAGCAATGCCTTTCTATCAGTTCATCGGGCTGGCTGTCTTTGGAACAATTCTTTGGGTGATGCCTTTTCTGATTGCAGGATATGTACTCGGCCGTTCGTTCCATGTCAATCCAAGTTACGCTTCCCTCGTAGGTGTGTTTTTCTTAGTGGTGATGATCGGCTGGTTTCTCTTTAAAAATGTCAAGTCGAAGAAAATAGTGAAAAACTGAAAAACGTGTACATTGGAGGTGCAAAAGATGAAGAAAATCTTGTTTTTCCCCCATTTACAAATGCAATCAGGACATCATCAGGCAGCGGAAGCACTGATGGATTTAGTTCAGCAACGCTATCCTGACGCTGAAGTGAAGAAAATCGACTTATTGTCAGAAACAAATAAATTGCTAGAAAGAGTCATTACAACAGGCTATCTGCAATGGATTAAACGTGCACCTCGTCTGTATAGCAAGACATATAAAAAACTCTATTTCAGCCAAGAGCCGCTGGACGAACAGTATATTTGGCATCAACCGCTGTTTTTGCATAAATTGAAAAAAATGTTGAAAGAGGAGCAGCCAGACCTCATTTTCTGTACACACAGTCTGCCCTCTTGCATGCTCAGTAAATTGAAAATATCCGGCCAATGCGACGTACCGGTCGTGAATGTCTATACAGACTTTTTCGTCCATGACTACTGGGGGCATCGTGGAATCGATGCACATTTCCTGCCTACTTTGGAATCGAAGGAGCAGTTATCGAAGGATCCCAACGTACCTGGACAGCTGATTGTCACGGGAATTCCAGTTCACCGGGAAATCAGGCGCCCTGACAGCAAAACGTCCTTGCAAATACCTCACCTCAAACCTGTGATTCTTCTAGCAGGTGGAAACAGTGGATTGGGATGTCCATCCCAAATGCTTGAAGAACTGGAGCAAGTGGATGATTTTCAATTTGTTGTGCTATGCGGCCATAATGAGAGATTATATCGGAAAATCGAATCTTGGAACCTCTCGCATATCCAACCGTTATCGTACGTAACTTCCAGAGAAGAGATGAATGATCTCTACGAAGCTGCAGACGCCCTTGTCACAAAACCGGGTGGGGTCACAGTCAGCGAAGCGCTCCGCAAAAAAATCCCGATGTTTATCCACTCCGCATTACCTGGTCAGGAAGAAATGAACTTAGAAACGCTGATTCCAAAAGGATTGGTCACACAGCTCAAGCCTGGTACTCCGCTAGTTGATCAGCTGCGTGAAACGTTGTCAGACAAAAAACGAATGGAATGTTGGAAATTTGCGATGGATGCATATTCAGACGAATTGGCTATTCAAACTGACGAACAGTTCGTCAGTATCATCGAAGAGTTGCTTGCTCCGATAGGTGAAAAAGTCCAAGGTAAAGCGCCATCCTTAAAGCGTCGATCGGTATCGGTGACGTGAAAACAAGTGCTCCAACAAGTTACGGATTCGAACTCATAATACATCGATTTTTAGCCTGCACAAAGCATTGCAGGCTTTTTTGTTGTTCTTGGTAGTTGATTTGAAGCATAGAGGTGGATGAGAATTCCCTTTTTTGAGTACCAGAACTAAAGGGAAGAGACAATTAGCAAGCTGAAATATCGGAAAAATGAAAAGATATGTATTTTAACTTTAAAAAAATGTCGTTTGGCAAATATGATGAAGACAACGAAGTAAGCGGTTACAAAAATAATAAATACACAGAAAAGTCGAAAGGTGTCGAAAAAACTATTTACATATAAAAATATCGGTGATATATTGAATATCTCGCATCTTAAGAATTGCGAAATACTAGATAAATCACAAAAGGGGATGAGCCGAATGCTTTCGAATCCACTCATAGCTACTGTACTAGTACTCTCATTAATTGCGCTCGGCGAATGGCTCTCGATTATTTCAAGAGCACGGATTCCGATGCTTCTGACAGCGATGGTCGGTTTCTTAGTTCTTTCTTGGACTGGAATATTCCCGAAAGATATTTTAGAAGTCTCCCAATTCGCTGCACTCGGTGCTATTTTAATCGGACCGGCGATTGTACATATGGGAACGATGATTCCATTTTCACTTGTGAAGTCGCAGTACAAGGCGGTCATTATTGCCCTTGGCGGTGTACTTGTCTCAGGAATCTTAATTTTACTCATCGTTCCATTAATTTTTGATTATCCTACAGCGGTTGCAGGGGTGGGGCCAGTCAGTGGTGGTATCATTGCCCTTCTTGTAACTTCAGAGAAATTGAAAGAACTCGGATTGACGTCAATTGTCATCATTCCTGCGTTAGTCGTTGCGTTTCAAGGTGTTGTCGGAATGCCGCTTGCAATGCATTTCATGAAGAAATATGCAGGAGTCATACAAGGTCAAATTGACGACGGTTCATTTGTTTCAATGACGGGTGATTCTTTGGAGGAAGAAGAGGCAGAAGTTGTCCAGAAGAAGAAAAGCCCTCTACGCACGAGTGCTGTTCTTAAATTATTCTTCGTTTTTGCTGGCGCAGGAATCGGAGTAGCGCTTGGTACGGTGACACCTATCCACTACACACTTTGGTGCTTATTGATTGGTATTATTGGCTTGAGATTAGGTGTATTTGAATCGAGCGAATTGGAACGTGCGAATTCATTCACGATTACAATGATTGGAATCATCTTTGTCGTCATCGGTTCTATGGCAGGCGTTACACCAGGTCAGGTGATTGAGAACTTACCAGCTATTATTACTATCCTTGCAATAGGAAGTATCGGGATTTCAATTGGTGGATATCTCACCGCAAAACTTGTCAAATGGCATCCTTACAAAGGAATGCCTGTCGCTCTTACAGCGTTGTTCGGGTTCCCTGGAGACTACATCCTCTGTGAAGAAGTGAGTCGGAGTTGTGCACGTGACGAGAAAGAAGAAAAAGTGATTTTCAATGAATTGCTAGCTCCAATGGTTATCGGTGGGTTTACGACGGTAACTGTTGCATCCGTAGTCATTGCGGGAATTTTGATCAAAACATTATAAAATGGAGGGTTTTTCATGACACAAACAATTATTAATAATGGACTACTTATTGATGGAACAGGTGCAGAACCAACAAAAGGTAAAATTGTTGTCGTTTCCGGAAATCGAATTGACTACGTTGGGGACGAAGCAGGATATACACCAACTGGGAATGAGACCAAAATTGATGCGCAAGGTGGTGCAATCGTTCCAGGATTCATCGACACGCATGTGCATATGATGATGGAGTACTCACCAGTCGCAGAGCGTCTCGCTACACCATTTTCGTTCATGTATTACCAAGCGGCAGAGTACTTGAAAACTACATTGCATGCGGGCGTTACATCCGTTCGCGATGCACTTGGTACGGATCTTGGAGTGAAAAAGGCAGTGGAAGATGGTTTGATTTCAGGGCCGCGAATGCAATTGAGTATTAACGCATTGACGACAACAGGTGGTCACGGAGATGGGTATACGGTTTCTGGGAATACAGTGGACTTGCTCGCTTCAGAATATCCGGGCATGCCGAACGGGATGTGTGATGGTGTTGAAGAGGTACGTAAGAAAACGCGTGAAATGCTTCGTGCAGGAGCTGAAGTCATTAAAGTCCATGCGACAGGCGGAGTGTTGAGTGCGACGGATCATCCTGAATTCACTCAATTTTCATTGGAAGAGCTGAAAGTTATTGTGGAAGAAGGGAAGTTTCGCAAAAACATCCGCGTCATGGCCCATGCACAAGGGGCAGAAGGAATCAAGAACGCAGTACGTGCAGGGATTCACTCGATTGAGCATGGGATTTTCATTGACGATGAAGCCATTGACCTTATGATCGAAAATGGAACGTATCTGGTGCCAACATTGCTAGCTCCTGTTGCAGTACTTGAAACGGCGGATGCAACCGGAATGCCTGCAAGTGCGGTGCAAAAGTCGAAAGAAGTTATTGATCATCACGTCGAGAGCTTCACGAAAGCGTACAAAGCCGGAGTGAAAATCGCGATGGGGACTGACGCTGGTGTATTCAAACACGGTACGAACTTGCGTGAACTTGAACTCATGTGTAACGCAGGGATGACGCCGATGGATGCAATTGTAGCATCTACGAAAACTGCAGCGGAATGTCTTGGTTGGGAAGAGAACGTCGGCACGATTGAAACTGGCAAGCTCGCAGATATTGTCATTGTTAAAGGCAATCCATTAGAAGATATTAAGTCGTTGGCGAATCATGATACGATTCAAGTTGTTATTAAAGACGGTAAGATAGAAAAAGATATTCGTTAATTTCTATATGTGAAAAGGCTATCCCAGGAGGTCAATGACTCTTCAGGATAGCCTTTTTAGCATTTCATGAATCAGAAATGAAAGGGTATTGATTTACGTTTCAGGTGGACGCGCGCCTACAGGACGTAGGTCATGCAACCGTTGTGGCAGGAAGCCGCAAACTTAGGTTGTTTCCAATAGTATTCCCTCCGGAGACGCCACCTTTTGCTTCAATCAACGTGACTTCTTAATCTATAGTTTTGAAATTCCCTTCAACACAATTCATCTAGATGAATTGTGTTGTCAAAAGAATAGGTTGTCACATGGATCAGTTTCTACTGACAATCTGGACAGTCTTTATCAACCAGTCACGCACTAGGTATTGGATGAGTCGTATCAACTTCAGTAATACGTTCAGAACTGATCAATACCTTGCTCAGTTTATCCCGATCCACTTCGTACCCAATTCCATCTCCGGAAGGAACTTGAATGATACCGTGATTCATTACAATTTCCGGTGTCACGATGTCTTCTTTCCAATAATGTGCTGATGGCGCTGTGTCACCGGGAATCGTGAAGTTTTTTAACGTAGTTAGCTGGATGTTGTGCGCACGTCCAATCCCTGTTTCTAGCATTCCTCCACACCAAACGGGAATGTCATGTTCCATACATAAATCATGAATACGTTTTGCTTCATATAAGCCACCGACGCGTCCAATCTTAATGTTAATGATTTTACAGCTGCCTAATTCAATCGCCTTACGCGCATCGTCAAGTGAGTGAACGCTCTCGTCTAAACAGACAGGAGTTGTGAGTTCTTTTTGTAAGATCCGGTGATCCACAATGTCGTCATGGCTTAGAGGTTGTTCAATCATCATAAGGTTCAGGGAGTCCAACTCTTTTAAGTGGTCGATATCTTTAAGTGTATAAGCTGAGTTTGCATCCGCCATCAAAGGGATAGTTGGGAATGCATCGCGAACAGCTTTTAGATATGCTATGTCTGCTCCAGGCTTAATCTTCACTTTAATTTTTTTAAAACCTTCATCAACAAACTCTCGGACCTTTTCAACCAATTTAGCAGGAGTGTCTTGAATACCGATGCTCTTACCCACTGCAATTTCTGTTTGTGATCCACCGAGTAACTTTGCAATGGATGTATGATTTTTCTTAGCGAATACATCCCAAATTGCAGTCTCAATCGCCGCTTTTGCAATATTATTTCTTCTAACAAACGACAGCATATCGTGTACTTCGTTAGGATGAGAAATCTCTTTCTTCAACATACGAGGGATAAGAAATTCTTTCAACATGTAAACGGTTGTTGCGGTAGTCTCTTCATTATAATAAGGCTCGTTACTTGTAACGGTTTCTCCCCAGCCGGAAACCCCTGTATCATCTACTACTTCGACTAGGCAAACATCTTTTTGCTCCATTGTTCCAAAACTCGTTGTAAATGGGGCAATTAGCGATACCTTCGTATGGTGGAGAATTACCTCTTTAATATGGATAGATTGCATCATTCAACGCCTCCTTCAGCGTGTAGTTTGACAATGGTCGTCAAGATGTCAATGCCGTTGTACATCGCATCTCTATCAAATGTCATATTTGGGTGATGGAGACCGGGCGATAAATTACAACCTAGCCCGATCATTGTTGCCTTTAAATGCGGCTTTTTGATGGTGTAAAAGTGGAAATCGTCTCCACCTGGTGTAAGAATGGGCTCTACAGTATTTTCCTTACCAAGGCTCATTTCAATTGCACGCTGTGCGATTTTTTGTGCATCAGCATCTACGCAAGCTGCTGCAATTCCATGCTCATTAGTGATTTTCACACTAGATTCAAACAGCTCATTTGCAGAGTCGATCACTGCGTATACTTTCTTTTGTAACTCTTCCATCAGCTCGTTCGTTTGAGCTCGAATGTCTATTGCCAATGAGGCGTTACCGGGAATGATATTGGTATTTAGTCCTCCCGCTTGGAAACGAGTGACTTTTGCTGAATGTGGAATTGTAGGATCTAGATAGATCGTATGAATGGCGTTCACTAAGTACGTTCCTACCTCTATCGAATTCGAATTCAAATGTGGACGTGCTCCGTGTGCATCATCCCCGCGCACCTCCAATTCAATAGAACCGGTCGCGCCATGAATAATAGCTGAGGCTGCCTTACCGTTTTCTGTTTCTTGGAAAGGACGCAAATGGATCCCGTAATAATAATCTACGTCATCCACGACACCGTGTTCGACAAGTTTCAACGCTCCGGCGCCGACTTCTTCAGCAGGCTGGAATATGAAGCGGACGCCCATATTTTCAAGTAACTCAGGAGTGTCTTTCAGTCTCCAGAGTACCCCTAGAACCATGGTCATATGGGCGTCATGACCACATGAATGATTCGCCTGAAGCTTTCCATCGACTTCTTGCCATAGAGCATCCATGTCCGCTCTTAAAGCGATGATTAGATTCCCTTTGTCAAAACTCCCAATATCCCCAATAACTCCTGTGCAATCCTCGAAGACACGAACCTTGCAGCCAGCTTCTTCTAGCTTTTGTTTAACAAATTCTGTCGTTTTAATCTCTTTCCAGCTCAATTCAGGATTAGCATGTAAGTGAGCGAATGTTTCGGATACTTTCTCTTTGCTGAATGAGGTCATTTTAAAACTCCTTTTCAATTTTTATCAGTGTCTTCATTGATGAAATAATTGCTCGTCGGGTTTACAAAACTAAGCTTTCCATTTTTCTTGGCAATATGAAGAAGGATGCTGTTCAAAAATGAAAACGTCACAGGTCCCTTTTCCAAAATCGATTTCTGGGAAATCGGTATGACAAGGGTATAATCTGCAAACTCATTGGCCGGACTCACGAGCGAATCCGTAATGATAATAACGGTGTTCTCTCGCTCTTTCGCTTCTTTTGCTAGTCGGATTGAACCAAGCGCATACCGATAGAATGAAAAAAGTACGACGCAGTTCTCTTTACCGGAAGTAGAAATACCAATTTCAGTCTCCGGATGATAGAGCGATGTATTGCCCAGTAAACTATTGAGTAAAAAAGAGAACCAATGGGCATAGGCATAAGATTGGTAATAACCAACTATTTTCACAGAAGCAGAAGCGGATAAATGGTCTACAACTGCTTCCGTGGTCTTCCAATCTAATTGGTTTGCGATTTGAGCAATATTTTTACTATCGCTTTCCATCACTCCTGAATAAGGATCGGAAACGGCGTGGGGTTCGACTCCACTTGGTGGCGTGAGCGACAGAAGACTTCTCTGGATTTCGGTCTGTAGTGTTCCAAAACCAGGATAGCCAATTGATTTTGCGAACCGGATAATCATCGTTTCACTAACGTCAATTAAACTTGCAATCTTTTTTGCTGGATGTGTTGCAAACATAATTGGGTTAATTAATAAAGCTTCAGCGACCTTTTTTAAGCCTGAGGTTAAATCTGGATACGCCGCCTTTGTTTTTTCTTTAAAGTCCATGAACTCTCCAACTTTCGAATGAATCTTATAAATTATTATTGTCAAAATGAATTATAAGCTTTACTATAGTGTTAGTCAACGAAATGTTACGACAATTCAGAAAGGGGTGTTTTGATGGAGAAAGAAAAGCGGAAAAGAAAGATAGGCATTCCAGATGCATACGTAATTCTCTTTTTAATACTGGCACTTATGGCTGTTTTGACGTATATCATTCCAGCAGGGGAGTTTCAACGGGAGGAAGTTGATGGAGTTACAGTTGTCGTTCCGGATGGATACGAACAGGTTGCCAGCACACCGGCCAGTCTCATTGATGTATTTCTTGCGATACAGGAAGGAATGATCAGTTCTGCGCCACTAATCTTTTTAGTGTTAATCATTGGCGGCTCGTTTGCAGTTATTGAATCGACAGGCGCGATTGACGCCATGATTTTAAAAACGATTGAGAAGACGAAGAACAAAGAGCTTGTCTTGATCACAATTGTAATGGTTCTGTTTTCTATTTTCGGAACTTTAGGAATTATCGTAAATGCCGTTATTGCGTTCATCCCTATTGGAATCATTTTAGCGAGGTCGATGAAGTTAGATGCTGTAGTGGGTGTCTCAATTATTTACTTGGGAGCATACGCAGGATTTAATACGGCATTTCTAGATCCACTGACAACAGGGACTGCACAACAAATTGCTCAGTTGCCCTTATTCTCAGGAATCGGATATCGTATTATTATTTATATCGTCATTCTATTAACGACAATACTGTATGTCTCTTGGTATGTGAAAAAGATTAAAAAAGATCCTTCGAAAAGTGTATTGGGCTCAAACCCATTTCCGAAAATTGAAGAACGTGATGAGTTAAATAAAGAAGTCGAAATTACAGGCACTCATAAGTTAGTACTTATCTGGCTGGTCTTAGGTATCGCTACCTATGTATTCGGCGTATTTAAATTCGAGTGGTCACTAAATGAAATGGCAGCTATTTTCTTAATCATTGCTGTCGGAACTGCAATCATTGCAAAATTAACACCAAATCGATTAGTTTTAGAGTTCTTCGAGGGTGCGAAAGGATTAGTCTATGGTGCCATGATTATTGGTATGGCTCGTTCAATCGTTGTTGTTCTTGAAAAAGGGAACATTCTGGACACCATCGTTAATGGAATGGCGCACGTAATGACTCCATTTACAAGTGTCAGCGGTGCTGTGGTCATGTTCATAGCAAACGAATTGTTTAATATTCTCGTTTCATCAGGAAGTGGTCAGGCAGTTATCGTCATGCCAATCATGACTCCGCTCGCCGACTTGATGGAAATTCCTCGTCAAGTAGCAGTTCAGGCATACAAAATGGGAGACGGGTTTACAAACGTCATCACACCAACTTCAGGGATTCTTATGGCAAACTTAGCGATCGCAGGAATCTCATGGACGAAATGGGTGCGCTTCGTTTTCCCACTGTTACTGATTTGGACTGTCCTGGGAATTATCTTCCTTATTATAGGCGTACTGATTAATTGGGGTCCGATGTAACCTGGAAGCAGAATCCCCTTGACGGTAGTTCGTTTCAATTACTAACTTGATACACAAAACTCGGAATAGGCTGTCTCAAAATGTTGTTCCATGAACTTTTGAGACAGCTCTATTTTTTTCACTTTATTTATTGAAAGGGGAAATTTAAAGGTCTACCTTTCTTGAAAAAATAGTAGGATGGATGAATAGTTCTACTTTTTCTTTTCTGATAATCATTTTTTAACAAATTATATGTCGTGTATTGACGAATCTTGAAATACTATTTACTATATAGTCAGTCTATTATTTGTATTCAATATATTAAAGGGGGAGAGGCAAGTGAGTTTGCACGCATTCACAAAAGACTATTTAAAGCAGCATGCTACTTATTTTGAACAAGTCAGCGAATACATTTTTTATCATCCTGAAACACGTTTTGAGGAATATGAATCAGCCAAGTACTTGGCTGAGCAATGTGAGCGGCAAGGATTCATAGTGGAACGCGGTGTTGGCGGAATTGAAACCGCATTCACAGCGACTTTTGGACAAGGGCATCCAGTCATTGGATTTCTGGGAGAATTCGATGCGTTGCCGGAGCTAAGTCAGGAACCGAGCTCTGTCGAAGAAAAACGCTGGGAGCGTCATATTGGTCATGGTTGCGGACATAATCTACTCGGAACCGGTGCATTTGCGGCAGCATGTGCAGCGAAAGCATATTTAGAAGAGCATAAGCTTCCAGGCACTGTGAAATTTTTCGGTTGTCCTGGGGAAGAAGGGGGTTCCGGCAAGACGTTCATGGCGCGTGAGGGAGTATTTGACGGAACTGATCTTGCACTCACTTGGCACCCATCACCAACAAACAGCATTATGAGTTTGAGCACACTTGCAAACATTCAAGTGTTTTACCGTTTCAAAGGTGTACCATCACATGCCGCGAACTCACCGCATTTAGGTCGTAGTGCACTGGATGCTGTTGAACTCATGAATACGGGTGTTCAATATTTGCGAGAGCATATGCCGGACCAGGCACGCATTCACTATGCCATTACGAATACAGGTGGATTTGCACCAAACGTCGTTCAAGCGAATGCGGAAGTGTTGTACTTAGTTCGTGATGTCAATACAGAACGTGTCATGGATTTGTTTGAGCGAGTGAACAAAATTGCAGAAGGAGCAGCCCTTATGACGGAAACTAAAGTAACCGTTGAAGTGGATAAAGCCTGCTCGAACTACATTCCGAACCGGGCACTTGAAGAGATTTTGTATGAAAGCTTACAAGAAATCGGAATTGAGCCGCCGACGGATGATGAAAAAGAGTATGCAAAAGGAATCTTTGAATCGCTATCAAAGCCAGAGCAGAAAGATTACCTTGGCGTGATGAAAGGGTTTGGCTATGTAGGGGATGGTTCTGAATTCCTAGGGAAATACGTCTCGGATTGCATTGCACCTTATGAAATTACAACTGAAATTTTGACGGCGTCTACAGACGTATCGGATGTTAGCTGGATTTTGCCGACCGCACAATTGTCGACTTCTACATCAGCCCTAGGAACACCGTTGCATACGTGGCAGATGACGAGCCAAGGGTTATCGTCAAATGCACATAAAGGAATGCTGCGAGCAGGGGCATCCATGGCACTCACAGCACTCAAAATTTTTGAAAACACAGATTTACTGGCGCCGATTCGAGATGAGTTTGTCGAGTTTGCCAAAGAAAATCCATACACATGTCCGATACCTGAAGGCGTTCAGCCTTCACCGCTCGGTAGCTGAAAAGAATAGGGGGAATGAGAGTGGAAACAGCAAAGAAGGGGTTTTTTAACAAAGCATTGAACGGCATCGAACGAGTGGGGAACCGTTTACCGGATCCGTTTATTCTATTCGTAGGCATGGCCGTAGCGGTCATGATTGCATCGTTCATCTTCAGTCTGTTTGACGCATCGGTGAAGCACCCAGGTACAGGAGAAACATTGCCGATCAACAACTTACTCTCGGGTGAAGGATTAAAGTACATTCTAGAATCCATGATTACGAACTTTACAGGCTTTGCACCACTTGGTATCGTGCTTGCGATGATGCTAGGGATTGGTCTTACTGAAAAAGTTGGCTTGTTCGATTATGCTATAAAGAAATCGATTATGAAGTCGCCCCCTTGGTTGCTTACATATGCGGTCGCATTCGTAGGGATTATGGGGAACATTGCGTCAGACGCAGCGATGCTTCTTGTTCCACCGCTTGCTGCAATGATTTTCTACAAAGTAGGACGTCACCCACTCGCAGGTCTAGCAGTTGGTTATGCTTCAGCGGGTGCTGGATTTACGGCGAACCTATTCATCGTTGGAACGGACGCTTTGCTTTCTGGTATTTCAACAGAAGCTGCGAAGATTGTAGATGACTCAATAATCGTAACTCCAGTTGATAACTGGTATTTCAATATTGTTTCTGTATTCATGCTTACATTGCTTGCAGGATTTATCACATCTAAATTCATAGAGCCGCGTTTAGGAAAATACAAAGGCGATGCTGTTGAATTGGAAGTGGAAGAAGAAGATCCACGGTCAGGAAAAGCCTTACGCAACGCAGTAATTGCAGGACTCTTATATGTTGCAATCCTTGTAGTAGGAATCTTTTGGCCAAACAGTCCGCTTCGAGGCGAAGGTGGCACAATGATTCCATCGCCGTTCATCTCAGGGATTGTTCCAATTATTCTATTCCTATTTTTAGTAGTAGGGATTACATTCGGAATATCGGTTGGGAAGATTAAGAGCGGAAAAGATATCGCGGGTTATATGGCTGAGTCTATGAAAGACATGTCAGGCTATATCGTGCTGATCTTCGCGATTTCACAATTCATTGCCTACTTCGGATGGTCAAACATTGGAACATGGATCGCAGTAAACGGAGCGATGTTCTTAGAATCTATCAACTTTACTGGAATGGGTCTCATTATTGGCTACATTATTTTCACGGCACTTATGAACTTCCTCATTACCTCCGGATCTGCAAAGTGGGCATTGGAAGCACCGATTTTCGTCCCACTGTTCATGCAACTCGGTTATCACCCAGCATTTACACAAGTCGCATATCGGGTTGCCGATTCATCGACAAACATCATTACTCCGCTATTACCTTACATGGTTGTCGTTCTGACATTCATGCAGAAATACGATAAAAAAGCAGGAATCGGAACGCTCATTTCTCTAATGCTTCCATTCTCAATTTGTTTCTTGATTGCTTGGATTTTGCTCATTCTGTTATTCTTCTATGCAGGCATTCCATTCGGACCAGGCGTTACACCATTTTTGAAGTAACCGTTAGGAGGGAGCATTATGGTTGTAAAGTTACACGAACAACTAACAGAATGGCGACGCGATTTGCACCGTCATCCTGAGCAAGGTTTTTTGGAAATGCGGACGGCTTCCATAGTTGCAGCGGAAGTGACGCGTCTCGGATTTGATGTCCGACTCGGAAAAGATGTAATGGTTGAAGATGAAATATTAGGTAAACCTTCAGATGAACAGATTGCAGCTCATGTACAGTGGGCTGCTGAAAATGGAGCAGTCGAAGAGTTCTTGCCTTATTTTGAAGAAGGATTTACAGGTGTTGTCGCGGAATGGGATTCAGGACGTCCAGGGCCTGTCACTGTGTTTCGTGTTGATATGGATGCGTTACCGATAGTTGAATCTACAGATGATGAACACGTTCCTGGCAAACTTGGTTTCCGCTCCATCGCAGAAGGCTCCATGCATGCGTGTGGACATGATGCACATACGACAATAGGACTTGGGCTTGCGACACTGGTAGCGGAAGATCCGGAAAGCGTTAACGGAACAATTCGCATTGTATTCCAACCGGCTGAAGAAGGGGCTCGCGGTGCGAAATCGATGACAGAAGCAGGTGTGGTCGATGATGCGGATTTCTTCATTGCAATCCACATCGGCACAGGTGTTCCGCACGGTGAGTTTGTTTCAGCGGCGAACGGATTTATGGCGTCTACGAAAATGGATGTGACTTTCAAAGGACGTGCATCTCACGCAGGAGCGCAGCCGGAAGAAGGGAAGAACGCGTTACTCGCAGCTGCCAGCGCAACGTTGAATTTGCACGCGATTTCTCGTCACTCAGGAGGAACGTCTCGTGTGAATGTTGGTGAACTCAAAGGTGGCGGTGGACGTAACGTCATTGCAGATACGGCATCTATGAAATTAGAGACTCGCGGTGAAACTTCCGCTGTGAATGACTTCATTCGCAGTCAAGCAGAAAACGTACTGCGTGGTGCGGCTGTCATGTATGACGTGGAGTGTTCAATCGACATCGTCGGTGAGGCTATCAGTTGCAAATGCTCAGAAGGTCTGGCCGCAATGGTCGGTGCAGTAGCAAATGAGACGATGGGTATTACGAAAGTGCACAATGCTGATAATGCATCTGCAGGTTCTGAGGACGCGACCTACTTTATGGAAAGCGTGAAAAAGAATCACGGCCAGGCGACGTACTGTATTTTTGGTACAGAGCTCGCAGCGGGTCATCACAACGAACGCTTTGACATTAAGGAAGATACATTGCCAGTGGCAGTCGATGTATTGTATCGGACTGTACTTGCTTTGAATGGTAGAGAATAGAATAACAGATCCCCGGTCGGGCCGTTTATGAAACGGTCAGGATGGGGATTTTTTGATGCGGAGATAGGTCATCTTTAAACAAGCGGAGCGCTACCAATAAATCCCTTTGGGCGTTTGAATTGTGTCTGGTTATCGAGAAACTGAGCTAGGTGTCGGAGAAATGGCCAGAGGTGATCGGGAACTTCACCCAAGTGTCGGAGAAAGCAGGGGGGTGTCGGACAATGACCCACAACTGTCGGAGAACCTGGAAGGAGCCTTGCAGCGAGATAGATCGCCTACGAAACTACACATCTGTATTCACTTTCTAGCATGTTGTGGCATTCTTCGAGTACACTGAAAATACACTTATAGAAACAATCGGTTCAGGAGGTGGGGCAAATGGACTTTTGGATGGAAGCAGAAATGATCATGAAGTTGAGCATATCTGCAGTACTTGGGTTAATAATTGGATTGGAACGGGAACTGAAAAGTAAACCGCTAGGATTAAAAACGAGTCTTGTTATTAGCATCGTAAGTTGCTTGTTGACGATTGTTTCCATTGAATCGGCGTACACGTTTCCGGATAGTATGAGCGGAGTCAAAATTCAGATGGATCCTCTCCGTTTAGCTGCACAAATTGTATCGGGTATCGGTTTCTTGGGTGCTGGTGTAATTTTACGCCGTGGGAATGAGAGAATCTCTGGGCTAACAACAGCTGCTATGATTTGGGGAGCGGCTGGAATTGGGATTGCAGTAGGTGCAGGTTTTTACATGGAAGCCATTTTCGGCGTGTTATTACTCATCCTGAGTGTCGAACTGATCCCATACATTATTATTAAATACGGACCAAAACGGTTGCGTTACCAGGAACTTACATTCCGAATCAAAGTGAACGAACAGTCGAGTATCGAAACGGTGATGCTGGAATTACAACGTCAACGATTTAAAATCTTTCAATCCCGTATTAAAGATCTTGATGAGGAAGATATGCATTTGTTGGAGATCAAAGCAAGAGTGTCTGCCAAAAGGACCCTTCCAGAAATCTATAATTTAATTAAACAAATTGAATTCGTTCACACAGTTGAAGTCATGACCTAGTAAATGCAGGACTTTGCACAACGGAACGCGTACAGTAAGGAGAGAATCTATTAATACGGTCTAGAAAAAGGAGACGATTTGCTCATGAAGCCATTTTCGCACACGAATCGAACTCATATTTTACAACAACTTACGAACGCGCATTACGATGTCATCGTCGTTGGCGGCGGTATTACTGGAACCGGAATTGCGTTGGATGCCGCATCGCGTGGGCTAAAAACGCTACTTATAGAAATGCAAGACTTTGCGGCGGGAACTTCAAGCCGGTCAACGAAATTGGTTCATGGCGGCCTTCGCTACTTAAAACAATTGGAAGTGAAGCTGGTTGCGGATGTTGGGAAAGAGCGTGCAATTGTCTATGAAAATGCACCTCACGTGACCCATCCGGAATGGATGCTACTACCTTTTTATAAAAGCGGAACGTTCGGCAAACGATCGACGTCATTTGGTCTTCAAGTGTACGATTTTCTAGCAGGCGTGAAAAAGTCTGAACGCAGAAAAATGCTAACGAAAGAAGAAGTGCTCACACATGAACCACTGCTGAATGAGGAAGGATTAATTGGTGGTGGCGAATATGTGGAATATCGGACAGATGATGCCCGATTAACGATAGAGGTCGCAAAAAAAGCCTATGAGCAAGGGGCAGATTTGATTAATTACACAAAAGTTACTGGGTTTTTGTATGATAAACAAGGGAAAGTGAATGGCGTCAAGTTGGTCGATCAGCTCACGGACGAATCGTCCAATGCGCACGGCACAATTGTCGTGAATGCGGGAGGACCGTGGGTGGAACAAGTGATGGATCTTGACGAAAAAGTGGAAGGGAACAAATTGCTGTTGACGAAAGGCGTCCATTTAGTATTCGATCGTTCCGTATTGCCACTCCATCAGCCCATTTACTTTGACACGCCAGACGGTCGAATGATCTTTGCAATTCCGCGCAATGGGAAAACGTATGTCGGCACTACAGACACAGTCTATGAAGCTGATCTGAAAAACCCTAAAATGACTAATGAAGATAAAGAATACTTATTACGCGCAATCACTACAATGTTTCCGAAGGCGTTTGTCGGAATGAATGATGTCGAGTCTACATGGGCAGGCGTGCGTCCGCTCATCCAAGAAGAAGGAAAAGGAACATCAGAAATTTCCCGGAAAGACGAAGTGTGGGAATCATCCACAGGCTTGTTAACCATCGCGGGTGGCAAGTTGACTGGATATAGGAAAATGGCGGAAGAAATCACCGATATTATAAGCAAGAAATTGAAGGTTCAAGGCGTCAAAGTAGGTCCTTGCGTGACGAAAAATTTGCGTCTATCAGGCGGCGAGTTCAATAGATCCAGAGACTACCGAGCATATGTGGAAGATCGTGCCAAAGAACTGACGAAACTCGGTTTATCTTTCCAGGATGGCCTCAATATCGCATCCATGTATGGTACAAATACAAACCAAGTCGCACAACTCGTGAGTCGTGTAAATCCATCTAGTCAACTTCCACTCGCTATCCAACTGACATTGCTCTATGCAATTGAGTATGAAATGGCGATAACACCAGTAGATTACTTCATGCGCAGAACAGGTGCCATATTCTTTGATATTCACTGGGTCGAGAAATGGAAAAAGGATGTCATTTCTTATATGAAGGAAGTTCTTGATTGGTCAAGTGAACAAACAAACCAGTACAGTGAAGAACTCGAAGCAAGGCTAGCAGACGCGAAGGGGTAAGTTTACTAGCTAGTCTTTTAGGGGAAATTAAGGACAGGCTTTAAGTAGAGGAGGAAGTAACTATGAGCACATATGTTAAAGAAACTACTAAAACACGAAACGAAGCGATACAAGCGATTGAAGCGTCCTTGCAAGAAGCAAAATTTGGGGTGCTTTGGAACTTTGACTTGAGTGCGAAACTGGAGGAGAAAGGGGTTCAGCCGCCAGCGCCGTATACAGTTCTTGAAGTGTGCAAACCTTCTATCGCAGCAAATGTATTGAATGAGAATTTGCTAGCAGGAGCCTTCTTACCATGTAAGATTGTCGTGTTTGAAGAAGATGAAGCTGTTAAGATTGCCATGCCTTTGCCTACGAAACTGATGGAAGGCTTTGGTGACGAACGTATACTTACCACTGCAAAAGAAGTTGAGCAACAACTGATCACGTGCATCAATCAAGCCGCTGAATAATGCCCGTAGCATCCTAAACGCCTCCTTAGATGGAGGCGTTTTTTGCTGTGTTAGAGGGAGAAGGAGCTAGTCAACCTGCATGAGTGTTTGTGAAAGTTGTAGATTGCTCATATATCTTGAAAAGTGCTCATAAAGTTGAGATCCCGCTCATAAACCACGGAAAGTGCTCATAAAGTTGAGAATCCGCTCATAAATCACGGAAAGTGCTCATAAAGCTGAGATTTCGCTCATAAAACATGGAAAGTGCTCATAAAGTTGAGTTTCTGCTCATAAATCATGGGAAGTGATCATAAAGTAGAAATTCTGCTCATAAATCATGGAAAGTGATCATAAAGCTGAGATTCCGCTCATAAATCACGGAAAGTGATCATAAACTTGCCCTCCCAAGAGCATGAAGGGCATCTAATTTCCCAAACAGGCAAAACACGTTCTTTGACAATCAAAGATACACTGTGTAATATACGGTGTAGGGTATATAATCCCGCGTATATTTTTTGACCATAATTATACCCCTACGGGTAATTGGAAGGGCGGAAGATAGCAATGAAAGAAATAACACCACAAGAAGTACAACAGCTACTAGCTGATAAGCAACCTATTCATTTGATTGATGTGCGAGAAACCGATGAAGTTGAAAGTGGCAGGATTCCTGGAATTACACACATTCCGCTTGGTCTTCTTGAATTCAAACTACAAGACTTGGATAAAGCAACAAACTACATTATGGTATGTCGCTCAGGTGGACGCAGTGGTCGCGCCGTGCAACTTCTTGAAGATCACGGTTACCAAGCAACGAACATGATAGGTGGAATGATGGCTTGGGACGGTTCTACTGAATAAATACATTTGCATTTACAGATGAAAAAGGAGGCGATCGTATGATTGAAACTGCTCATACCCTAGATGCAAAAGGGCTTGCATGCCCGATGCCAATCGTGCGCACGCGAAAAGCAATCCAGGGTTTGTCACCGGGGGACGTACTGGAAGTATTAGCGACTGACAAAGGTTCTACAGCTGATATAAAAGCGTGGGCCACGAGTTCAGGTCATGCCTATCTAGGAACTGAAATAGAAGGAAATGTGCTGCATCACTTCTTGAAAAAAGATAGTGCTCTGATTGAAGTGAAAGAAGAAATTCCTGTAATGGATTTGGAGTCTTTTGTGAGAAAAGTGGAAGAAGACAGATCACTCACAATCGTTGATGTGCGGGAAGAGCAGGAATACCAAGAAGAGCATATTCCAGATGCACTTCATATTCCATTAAGTGAAATCGAATCACGAATGCATGAATTGAACAAAAGCGAAGACATATACCTCATCTGTCAAACAGGCAGAAGAAGTGGAATCGCAGGAATACAACTAGCAGAAAACGGATTCAAAAACCTATACAACGTCGTGCCTGGCATGACCGAGTGGACAAAACAAACAAAAAAGGGGAACTGAAATCATGACTACACGTACAGCAATTATCGCAGCAAATGGAGAACTTTTTGACGCATACAAAGTATTCAATATCGCTACTGCAGCGGCTGCAAGCGAACACGAGGTAACAATCTTCTTCACGTTTGAAGGGTTGAACTTGATCCACAAACAAGCATCAGCCAACCTTCCACTACCTGAAGGGAAAGAGCATTTTGCAGAAGGATTTAAAAATGCAAATGTACCAGCCATTCCAGAACTGATTGCGATGTCGCAAGAGCTTGGTGTGAAATTCATTGCGTGCCAAATGACAATGGACGTTATGGGATTGGAAGTTGACGCATTTGTAGACGGTATCGAAGTTGGCGGCGCAGTAACATTCCTGGAGTTTGCGAAAGAAGCAGACGTGACACTAACGTTTTAACTAGTGAATTAATCATAGAAAGGGGTAGCAATCATGGCAGTTCGTATTATGAAACCAGTAGAAGTTGCACGATACAGTATCGACAAAAAGCCTCTCTTCATCCTAGATGTGCGTAATGAAGATGCGTTTACAGATTGGAAAATTGAAGGGGAATCTATTGAGTACTTGAATATTCCATACTTCGATTTATTGGATGGTGTCGATAAAATCAAAGGAGAATTACCAGCGGACCGTGATATTCTGGTCGTCTGTGCTAAAGAAGGATCCTCACAAATGATAGCGGAAATGCTCTCTGATGAGGGGATGGACGTTGCATATCTCGAAGGCGGCATGAAAGCTTGGAGTGAATACTTGGAGCCTGTGAAATTGGGCACGTTGAAAAGTGGTGGAGAACTCTATCAATTTGTCCGTCTAGGCAAAGGGTGTCTCTCTTATATGGTGATTGACGCGGGTAAAGCGGCAGTCATCGACGCAACACGCATGACGGATGTGTTCCTCGACTTCGCGAAAGAAAAGGGCGCAACGATTGAGCACGTATTCGACACGCATTTGCACGCGGATCACATTTCTGGTGGACGTGTCATTGCCGAAGTAACAGGTGCGACCTATTACTTGCCGAGTCAGGATGCGGAGGAAGTCGTCTTTGACTATCACAAACTAGCAGATGGGCTTCGCGTCACTGTAGGCAAAACTTCAGTAGAAGCGGTATTCTCACCTGGTCATACGAGCGGATCGACGTCGTTTGTCGTGGATAAGGCTTACTTACTCACTGGGGATATTTTGTTCATCGATTCGATCGGACGCCCTGATCTTGCAGGGATGGCGGATGATTGGGTAGGAGATTTACGAACAACACTCTACAGTCGCTATGAACAGTTATCTGAGGACCTCATCGTGCTACCAGCGCACTTCATGGAGATGAAAGAAGTGAATGCAGACGGCAGCGTTGCTAAGCAACTAAGTACATTATTTTCAGAAAACCACGGCTTGCAAGTTGAGGATGAAAACGAATTCCGTGTTCTTGTAACTGAAAACTTGCCCCCACAGCCAAATGCCTATCAGGAAATCCGAAAAACCAATATGGGAGTGCTCACTCCAGACGCTGAAACACAGCGAGAGATGGAAATTGGACCGAATCGTTGTGCCGTTCGATAACTAAGGAGGAATTTTATAATGAAAGCAGATCACTTTTTAGACGCAACGGGGCTATCTTGCCCGATGCCAATTGTAAAAACACGCAATGCGATGAAAGAAGTCAACTCAGGAGAAATCCTTGAAGTGAAGACGACAGACAAAGGTGCGAAAGCTGATTTGACCGCTTGGACAAAGTCAGGTGGACATGAATTGCTGGAGCAAACAGAGTCAGACAATGTCTATACATTCTTCATTAAAAAAGGATAAGTTTGAAAAGAGAAGGGGGATATGTGTGCCCCCTTCTTTTTCTTGAAAGAAGGTATTAGAGATGAGTGTTAGTTTCATTGTCGTTTTATTTCTAATCGGGTTTGTCGGTTCGTTTTTATCCGGAATGGCAGGTATCGGCGGCGCCATCGTCAAATATCCGATGCTCCTATACATCCCACCGTTATTCGGATTAACCGCGTTAACTGCCCATGAAGTGAGTGGAATCAGTGCAGTAGAAATCTTCTTTGCTACGATTGCGGGAGTTTGGGCATATCGTGGAACAGGACTACTGCACAAGACGCTCATCCTTTATATGGGTGGAGCGGTTCTAGTTGGGAGTTTCATCGGAGGGCTAGGTTCGAGTTTGCTATCTGAGCAAGCGGTTAATATGGTGTACGGTGTGCTTGCAGTGGTGGCGGCAGTTCTGTTATTCATTCCAAGGAAAAAGGTTGAGGAGCGACCAGCGAGTGAAGTGACGTTCAATAAGTGGCTTGCGGCTGGACTGGCTTTTGTCGTCGGAATAGCATCAGGAGTTGTTGGAGCGGGGGGAGCGTTTGTGCTCGTTCCAATCATGTTAACGGTACTCGCAATACCGACCCGAATAACAATTGCCTCTTCTCTTGCAATCACATTCATTTCCTCAATTGGTTCTGCGACAGGTAAAATCGCAACGGGGCAAGTATTATGGGGACCGGCGATTGTCTTGATTGTCGCGGCGCTCATTGCTGCACCACTCGGCGCGAAATTCGGACAAAAAGTGAATCCAAACGTGCTGAAATGGATTCTTGCGGTGCTGATTTTAGCGACTGCCATCAATATATGGAGCGATTTGTTATAACTGATTCGGTCATCGGTGTATGATAAGATACGACTTGTATTGTTTTTCAACCGGAGGCTCTTATGACAAATCGCAACAAAGGAATTTTATTACTATTAGCGTCGGCACTCGGATTTTCACTTATGACCGCATTCGTGAAGTTATCGGGGGATGTCCCGACGATGCAGAAAACGATTTTCCGCAATGGCGTATCAATGTTCATTGCATTTTTCTTCGTTATTCATTACAAAGAAAGACTGTTCGGCAAGCGTGAAAACCAACGTCTGTTGTTATTGCGGTCTTCACTCGGTGCGATCGGCATTGTGTTATATTTCTACGCGATTGACCATCTTGTACTCGCAGATGCAGATATGCTGAACAAAATGAGCCCATTCTTTACGATTGTGTTTGCGGCGATATTTTTGAAAGAGCATGTAAAACCATTTCAGTTGTATAGCATTTTAATCGCGTTTCTCGGGACGTTGTTCATCATCAAACCATCGTTTTCACTCGATGTTGTTCCGTATGCAGCTGGTGTTTTATCCGCAGTCTTTGCAGGTGGTGCATACACCGTATTACGAGCACTTGGTGGGCGTGAGCAGTTTTACACCGTCGTGTTTTACTTCTCGACATTCACGACCGTTGTGCTATTGCCGTTCGTGATTTTCACCTATCAACCCATGTCGCTGCAACAAACCGTGTATTTACTAGCAGCAGGAGTGTTCGCCACAGTTGGTCAATTCGGGATTACACTTGCGTACAAATACGCACCGGCAAAAGAGATTTCAGTGTTCAACTATTTCACGGTCGTGTTCTCTGCAATCCTCGGATTTGTGTTACTTGGACAAATTCCGGATGTCTATAGCTTCATTGGCTATTTCATTATATTCGGCGCGTCATTTTACATGTTTTTACGCAATCGAGGCGGGGAAGAAGTGCCTGCAGAATTGACAAAGAAAAAATAGTTTTGTTATGAATAAAACCCTCTTTCTCACGAGTTTTCGTGGGGAAGAGGGTTTTTGCGTTATTTGAATAGTTGAGTCGCATCAGGTCCGAACGTGTCTTTGAGCAACTTCTGTTTGCGTGTTTGAATCTGCAGTGCAAGTTCGTCAGCCTGTCGTTGCAATTCCGCAATCTCTTGCAGTTCTTTTTGCAACGCTTTTTTAGAAAGTAAATCGCCTTGGTCGAAGTAATCGATCTCCTGCTGTACACGTGCAAACGTTTGATGACGCTTCATGGCTCCTGCAGAGCTATGTGGTTCTTCCTTTATAACCTGTTCCTTTTGTGCAGTAAATCGTTCAATCGTACCCACTTGGATCACTCCTCTAAAATTTGCCAAACAAAAAACTCTTCCCCCGAACAGAGAAGAGTTGCTTAAGCGCAAATTCTCCTCATCGGCCAGGTTTCCCTGTTGGCAGCAGCACCTTGCGTGAGCAGGTTGCTGAGACGTCATCGGGCCAAGTCCCTCGGTCTCTCTGGATAAGAAAAGAGTCGTCCATTTAGTTAAAGCAAGTGTAGCATATCGCGGTGGGCAGGGCAATATGCCATTCGGTTGGAGGAATCGGAAAGATGGGGACGGTTATCGGAAGTTTGGTAGTAGTTATCGGCAACATCCTGGCAACAATCGGCATTATCCAGCAAAGAATCGGTAACATCGCAGAATTAATCGGAATCGAGACACAACTCATGTAGTTTTAGGGATTAATTGGTAGCGCTTCGCTTGTTTAGGGAGGGGCTGCTTCACTGTAGGTATTGTCGCACGCGTTGTCTGACAGTTAGTCGTGATTGTCCGACACATAGAGATATATCTCCGACACCCGAGCCAACTTCTCAATCACACCACATGATTTGTCCGACACATGGCGAAGTTTCTCGATAACGAGACACAATTCAACTGCCATAAGGGGTTAATTGGTAGCGCTTCGCTTGTTTAAGGCTGGGCAATCCCGCTGTTTGGAAGAATCGGCAAGAATGGGTCGGTTATCGGCAGTTTGGTGTTAGTTATCGACAACACCTAGGCAACAATCGGCATTATCTAGCAAAGAATCGGTAACATCGCAGAATTAATCGGAATCGAGACACAATTGAGCCAAGGGAAATCCCTATTTCAGTGGTAGGAGCGTTGTCTGGGGATTCGGGTAGGCGTATGCTTGAGTAAGAAGTCATTAGCACGTTTGCAGTGACACATGATCTCAAAAAAAGTGGATTTGCCAACTACAAAGGAGGCGCTCGTATGAGCCAGATGACAGCAGTGAACGTAATCCGTATCGAAAAAGGAAAAGGAGCCGAAGTTGCAGAACGCTTCGCGATACCTAAATCCGTCCATACATTTCCTGGATTTGTTCGGATGGAAGTGTGGATGAAAGAAAATACTGAAGATCATGATGAGATCCATGTTTGCACGACTTGGGAAGACGAAAAATACTTCACAGAGTGGCGCGAAAAGCGTGCAATCGAAAAGGCGAAGATTCGAGCTGAACAAGAAAAGAACCAAACTGGTACACCACCGCATAATCCGATTCTTGGTACTGAATTATCTACGTACGTCACAATGGTTCAACATTTACCAGCAAAATAAAAATAGATTCAAAAAGCTTTGCCACGTGCAAAGTTTTTTTTATGGAAAAGTAAAAGTAGCTATTGATAAATATGATACAATGTATAAATTCCAATATATTAGAATATTTATAAGGGAGGATTCTATGAAAGTTTTCGACTTACATTCAGATTTGTTTACGGACATCGCCTTCCGAAGAGCACGTGGGGAGACGAACGTTTTTGACAGAATCCATTATCCAGCACTGAAAAAAGGGGGTGTAAGTTCAATCATATGTGTGTTTTGGACGGAACCTATTTTTTCTCATCAACCACTAGAGCGTTTTCATGATCTTATCAAGTTCGTTGAGGCAGACTTACTAGAGTCAAAGCACGCGGTTGTTCAGCCTATCGATGGTATTCAGGAAGAGACTATTTCAGATGGGAAAGTTAAGGTTTATCTAGGTATAGAGGGTTTATCCTCCTTAGATCAGTGGATTACCAAGTCAGAAAATGAAACGATCGACACCACTTTCGCATTCATGAAAGAAAAAAATATTCAACACATCATCATGGCTTGGAACGAACAAAACGCTTTCGCGAGCGGGACGGGAGCATCTTCTATCGATGGAGAGCGCGGCGTAACTACACTAGGGCTAGACTTGCTAGCTAAGTCAGAGAAGTCAGGATTCATCATCGATGTCTCTCATTTGGATGAGACTAGTTTCTGGGATGTCATCCACAACACAACCTCTCCCATTATCGCTTCGCACAGTAACGCCCGAGCTGTATGCAATCATGAACGGAATTTAACCGATGCTCAAATACGTGTCGTCTCCGAACGCAATGGGTTAATCGGATTGAATGCTTATGGAGAATTTGTCGATGAACGACATCCAACCGTTGACCGATTTATTGATCACATCGACCATATTGTATCCATTGCAGGCATCGATCATGTTGCATTTGGATTCGACTTTCTTGATTACTTAAGTGATCATCCGCTAGGCGGAGGTATGGATGTATTAACGGAAGGGCTAGAGGATGTCACGAAAGTTCCAGCATTACTGGAACAGATGAAACACCGTGGGTATTCTCAAGAGGAAATAGAAGAAATCAGTTACAAAAATGCAGAGGGGTTCATGACCAATCTGATATCAGAAAGAAGGCGTACATAATGACGAATACATGGATTCAGCCTGACGACACGCTCACACTATGGGGAATCATTGTCGTCGTGGCATCTCTCAGTATCTATTTAGAACAACGTTTCAGTTGGGCCTCCAAGATTTCGGGAGCAATCATTGCGCTAGTGGGCGCTATTTTTCTATCAAATACTGGCATCATACCTACTGAATCTCCAGTATACGACGCAGTGTGGGGTGTCATTATCCCGCTAGCGATTCCGCTTCTGCTTTTCCATGTCAACATTAAGAAAATATGGACCGAGAGTGGCAAGTTGCTGGCGTTATTCCTGTTGAGCTCTATTGGAACTGTCGCTGGAACAATCATTAGCTTCTTTCTATTGAAAGATCACATCCCTTATCTAGATAAAATCGGTGGGATGATCAGCGCGTCTTACGTTGGAGGTGGTGTGAACTTTGCGGCAATGGCAGGAAAGTTTGAAGCACCTGGGGATCTCGTTTCAGCAACAGTCGTCGCAGATAATTTGATGATGGCTGTCTACTTTGTCATCTTGATGCTAATTCCGACAATCGGATTCTTTAGAAAACGTTATTCTACACCACATATCGATCAAGTGGAAAACGGAGTTACGCAAGAAGATGGGAAGACGTTAGCGGAAAGTTTCTGGAAGAGAAAAGACATATCGTTAAAAGATATCGCAATGGCGATTGGTACAGCTTTCTTCCTTGTTATCGTATCTTTCAAACTAGCAGAGTTTATTGGGGGGCTAATTCCTTCTGGTGAGAAAGTTTCAGGAATTATGAACTTGGCACATTCGATTTTTGGCGATAAATACCTTGTATTGACTACGGTGACGTTTATTGTATTAGCATTGTTTCCATCTTATTTTGAAAAGATCAATGGGAGCCAAGAGTTCGGGACATTTTTGATTTATTTATTCTTTGTGGTAATTGGGATACCGGCATCGATTCCATTAATCGTACAAAATGCACCATTGCTTCTCGTTTTCGTATTCATCATTGTCATGGTCAATATGGTCGTTTCGTTGACGGCAGGAAAACTGTTGAATGCTAATTTGGAAGATACACTTTTAGCGAGTAATGCTAACATTGGTGGGCCAACGACTGCCGCTGCATTAGCAATCGCAAAAGGATGGAAAGACTTGATTGGCCCAATATTGGTCGTTGGGACCCTTGGCTATATTATCGGAAATTACATCGGTACGGTGCTAGGACTTTGGTTTTCAACATTAATTTGAGCATGAAAAGGTAAAATAGAATTTTAGAAGTATGAGTGCATTAACTGAAACTTTCATTACATCTTTTCGTAAATTAAAGAGTAGATACGAAAAGGAAGTGAACGACTTGCAAAAGCTACCCCAACATGTAGAAACTCACAAAACAAGGATTAATCGAGTTTTTGACCTCATTGCCATCGGGCTCTTTATCGCAGTTATCTTCTATACCCTTTTTCAATGGAATCAGCTACCTGAGCAGGTTCCAATCCACTTTAACGCATTAGGGGAAGTAGATAACTATGGATCGAAATGGGTCTTGTTGCTAGTACCGATGATTAGTGTGGGACTGTTTGCGTTGCTTGAATTTTTGGAACGTCATCCAGAGTGGCATAACTATCCCAGGCGTTTAAATGAAATGAATGCGCCGCGTTTTTATCAATCTAGCCGGGAACTCTTAAACCGAGTGAAAAACCTCTCACTTCTTTTAATGGCTTATACCCAGTGGGAAATCGTTCGCGTCGGACTTGGTGATTCAAACGCGATGAGTCAATGGGGTTTCGGCAGCATACTTGCGCTAATGTTTATCGTAATCTATATAGGTGTGGTTCAACAGAGGAAGATAAAATGAAAAGAAGCATCCTCCAGACTAGTGGAGGATGCTTCTTTTACTGTTGGGGCTTCAATTGTCGTCTAGGACGAATTATATAAATATAGATTTGATAGACACCGAATAACAAGGTGAGTGCCAAAACGGGAGCTAGAATATTTTGTGGTTCGACGATGAAATAAGCACAAGCTAGGGCAATTACGTATATAAGGTATCCAATGGAAAAGAGTTTCTTACTCGTCAATACAATCCCTCCCCCGCGTTTAAATAATTTATCGTTCGCAAGCGATGCCGTCTTTGTCTCGATCTAACTTTGTATGGGAGTTATAAATTGCTGCGTTGACAGTCGGTGTATATTTCGTCTTTCCACCTTTGTTACGTACAGTAGCATTCTTCGCCACTCCGCCTTTGTACGTCTGATTCAGCATTGTACAATTTTTGAATTTAGTGGGTGCAGCATCAGCAGGTTGTGCAGGGATTGTTGCGACTCCGAGTGCTAATACTGTAGCGGTCAGAACAGCTCCAATTTTTTTCATCATAAGCGCTCCATTCAATTGTTGAATTTTAAGATAATCATACAACATTTCCAGTTGGATGGAAAGACAAATTATTGAATAGATTGATGAATTATACATGGGTTTCGATTAATTTACTCATGTGGCCGATTCATCATGCATTTTGGTCGATTGTACTTGTCAACTGGCTGATAATAGGCTTGCTCTGGCGGATTCGACACCTGCATAGTGGATTTCCATCCCTAAACGCGCGAAGCGCCACCAATAAATCTCTTAAAGCCATTGAATTGTGTCCCGATATCGAGAAACTCCGCTAAGTGACGGAGAAATGAGCCCGTGTGATGGAGAAACTTCGTCCATTGTCGAAGAAAACTCTCTACATGTCTGACAAACCTTAAGAACTGTCGGAGAACGGAAAAAGGGTAGCTGACAGAGAGGTAGCCCATCCCTAAATGCGCGAAGCGCCACTAATTAATCTCTTAAAGCCATTGAATTGTGTCCTGATATCGAGAAACTCCGCTAAGTGTCGGAGAAATGAGCATATGTGATGGAGAAACTTCGGCCAGTGTCGAAGAACACTCCCTACATGTCTGACAAACCTTAAGAACTGTCGGAGACCGGAAAAAGGGTAGCTGACAGAGAGGTAGCCCATCCCTAATCGCGCGAAGCACCACCAATTAATCACCACACTTCCAGCAATATTAGAAACTTGCGAATGAACATTGTCAAAGGACTATCACTTCGGTCATAATGGAAAGAATAGAGTAGGAGGCAATCAGAATGTTAGGACAAATTAGGAGTCAATTGAATCGATTTTCAAAAACAGAGCTAAGAATTGCGGAGTATATACTGAATCATGCGGAACTGATCCCAACGATGACTACGAGAGAATTGGCTGCAAAGACTGACGTCAGTGAAGCCTCTGTTGTTCGGTTCACCAAGTCAGTGGGGATCGGTAGTTTCAAAGCGTTCAAGATTTTATTGGCACAAGAGCTTGCAACTACGGAAGAATACATAACTGACTTTTCAATCACACAGAAAAAAGATTCTCCATATGAATTGTTTCAAAAGGTAGTACATGTGAATCGTGGAGCAATCGACTTGTTACTTGCTTCAATTGAAAAGAAAGAACTCGAAAAGGCTGTGAAAGCATTTCAATCGGCGCACCGGATATTGTTTTACGGAGTTGGTGGCTCAGCGATTGCAGCGATGGATGCTCAATTCAAGTTTGCTAAACTCGGGTACCAAGTGGAGTATCATGCGGATTTCCATTATATGCTCTCGGTTATCCCTTTTTTAAGCGAAAACGATGTGTTTGTCGCAATCAGTATGTCTGGTGAAACAAAGGATGTCGTTGAACTCGCAAGGTTTGCGAAAAAACAAGGAGCTACTCTAATTACCATTACAAACTTGAACAAATCTCCTTTGTCGAAGGAATCTGATATTCAACTCGCAACACCGAATGTTGAGAAGGATTTTCGCGTTGGAAGTATTACGTCTCGCATGACTCAACTTACAGTAATCGATAGCTTGTATATTAGTTTAGTAAACCAAATGGGCGAGTCCATTATAGATCGGTATCAGAATGCTCGGGAACAGGCGGTGAAATTAAGAAGATAATGAGTTTTGCATAAAATGAAATTACATTTCATATAATTCAACTAAACTATTGACTTGTAATTTCCTTAAAGCGTACAATGAAGCCAATGAGACGTTGAAAGGAGTGGGCGCATGCTTGAGAAGTTAGGCACGGAACAACGCAATGCACATACGATGTCATTAGATACGATGAGTGTTGCAGATGTGTTGAAAGCAATGAATAAAGAGGATGGATCCGCGATTGAGGTGATTCATGCACAGTTGCCGACGATTGAAAAAACGGTCAAGGCAGTTATAGATTCGTTTCAAAAGGGTGGAAGACTGATTTATATCGGTGCTGGAACAAGTGGACGTCTTGGTATTTTGGATGCTGTTGAATGTGTGCCGACGTTTGGGGTATCACCTGACATGGTAGTCGGTTTAATAGCCGGGGGATTGAAAGCGTTCACAAAGGCTGTGGAAGGTGCAGAAGATGATCCAGAGCTCGGAATCCAAGATTTGAAGGATATCCAGCTGAACGAAACGGATACTGTCATCGGTATCGCAGCAAGCGGTAGAACACCTTACGTCATTGGCGCACTGGACTATGCACGTAAGACTGCCGCTCATACAATTAGTATTAGTTGTAATGAAGGCGCTGAAATGAGTAGTCATGCTGACATTGCAATCGAACTTGCAACAGGTCCTGAAGTGTTGACGGGTTCAACACGACTGAAAGCAGGAAGCGCACAGAAAATGGTGCTGAATATGATTTCAACTGCTGCGATGATTGGGATCGGAAAAGCGTACGAAAACTTGATGATCGATGTGCAAGCGACGAACTTGAAACTTCAAGAACGCTCGAAACGCATTATTATGGAAGCAACTGGGGTGGATCTACATACTGCAACGTCTTTCTATGAAGCTTCTGGCAAGCACGTGAAAACAGCGACCGTCATGATCCTACTCGATTGCTCGAAAGAACAGGCACAAGAACGGATTGAAGCAACAGGTGGATTTGTTCGAAAAGCTACACAGCAAGCATAAAGGGTTTTGATAAATCATTCACTAGTAAGAAGAGAGAGGGAGGGTTCAGGATGAGAAAAGAGCAACAAATGGCGACGGGCATACTGGAACACGTTGGCGGCAAAGATAATATTCGTAAAATCGCCCACTGTATGACGCGGCTTCGTCTAACACTGAAGGACGATAGTAAAGCAGACATTGCCGCATTAAAAAAAGTTGAAGGTGTCATGGGGGTTGTCGTCGATGAAACATTACAAGTCGTCATTGGACCAGGAACTGTAAATCGGGTTGCGGATGAAATGAGCCAGTTGACGGGTCTTGGCATCGGCGAAGAGTCTGAGCCGGAGTACGACAGTCTGACATTTGAAGAACGCGCTGCGATTGACAATGAACGCAGAAAAGAGAAAAACCGTACACCGTTTAAAAGTTTCCTAAGACGTATTGGTAACATTTTTATCCCACTGATCCCAGGACTTGTCGCTTCAGGGATTATCAATGGAGCTGCAAACTTTGCGAAAAACGCGGGTGTAGATCCGACCCAGACATGGATGCAAATTTTACTACTTCTCGGATCGAGTGTCTTCACGTACTTAGCGGTGATTGTTGGTTGGAACACTGCGAAAGAATTTGGTGGAACACCTGTACTAGGTGCAATCGCCGGAATGTTCTTATTCAATCCATTCCTTGCAGAGATTACGATTTATGGTGAACCTTTAGTTGTCGGACGAGGTGGTTTATTCGGAGTCATCTTTGCAGCATTCCTCATGACGTTTGTCGAAAAGAATGTGCGCAAAGTTATGCCTGCAGCGGTTGATATCATCTTTACTCCACTCGTTACCGTACTCACTGTCGGTTTCTTCTCACTCTATGCAATTGTACCGGTTGCGGGTCTGCTGGCGGACGGGATTACAAAAGGTTTGATCGCCGTTCTGGACGTAGGTGGAGTTGTCGCGGGTGCTGTCCTTGCAGGATTCTTCCTTCCGCTCGTTATGGTCGGATTGCATCACGGACTCACACCAATCCACTTGGAATTGATCAACACGTATGGAAATACGGCACTGCTGACAGTTCTCGCAATGGCTGGAGCTGGTCAGGTAGGTGCAGCAATGGCAATCTTCGTGAAAACGAAAAACCGTCGTCTCCGTAACATCATCAAGGGCGCATTGCCTGTTGGTTTCCTCGGGATTGGAGAACCATTGTTATACGGGGTTACGTTACCACTAGGTCGTCCGTTCATCACCGCTTGTATGGGTGGAGCACTTGGTGGTGCATTCCAAGCAGTGATGCACACAGCAGCGACAGGAATCGGTGTATCAGGGATTTCACTCATTCCACTAATCGATGACGGCAAGTACTTGTACTACTTCCTTGGGTTGCTCATCGCATATGGTGGCGGATTCCTATTCACGTACCTATTTGGGTTTAAAGAAGAAATGGCACGCGATATTTAACAAAAACAGCATTCATCTCCATTAGCTATAATGGGGATGAGTGCCTTACTTTTTTATACGAGAAAAGGATGGTGAACGAGATGCTTGGCATGTCTGTCTATTTAGGAACAGTAAGCTTTGCGGAACACGAACAGCGTATACGAGAAATGAGTGCTGCTGGGTTCCAGTCTATTTTTACGTCACTTCATATTCCGGAAAATGATGCATCTGCCTACAAGGATGAGGTTCAACAACTTGGCAAATTAGCACGAGAACTAGGGATGGAGCTGATGGTGGATGTGAGTCCAAGTGCGCTCGATAGTCTTGGATTCACATTGGAACAAGCAGAAGGATTACTAGAATGGGGCATCAGCGGATTACGTTTGGATTATGGGATTTCTCCAAAAGTAATTGCTGAGTTGTCGCAAGTGATGCGCGTTGCGTTGAACGCCAGCACAGTGACACACGAAGAACTGAGTGAGATGAAAGCTGCAGGACTTCGACTTGAAGCGACCGAAGCGTGGCATAATTTTTATCCACGACCGGAAACGGCACTTGGTCTCGAAGATTTCATCAAACGAAACAACTGGCTACATGAGGAAGGTGTGCGGGTCATGGCTTTTGCACCAGGTGATGGACAACTTCGAGGGCCGTTGTTTGAAACGTTGCCGACACTCGAAAAACACCGTCATGCATCTCCACTTACATCAAGTTTAGAACTGATGAATGATGCACATGTCGATAAAGTGCTCATTGGAGATCCAGGATTAAGTGAGGCGAGCTTAACGCAATTTGAAGCATATCAAAAAAACATCATTCGTCTCCGTGCAAAGGCAGCAGAACAAGCAGATGACCAAGCACTTGAAACAGCTGCGACCCTTCATACGAACCGTCCAGACAGTGCGCGCGACGTCATTCGGTCCAGCGAATCCCGTCCAGCGGCTATGAAATCAGGCAGTCCCGTTCCTGCGCAGTATTGCGCATCGCGACCTGCAGGAACGATTACCGTCGATAATGATCGCTATTTACGCTATCAAGGTGAGCTTCAAGTGACAAAAACAGATTTGGCTGCTGACGAGCGCGTGAACGTCCTCGGACAAGTTGTCGAAGAAGACGTAGCTTTACTGAATCATATCGGTGGCAATCAGCAATTTGAAATAGTTTGGGTTTAAAAACACCTCCTCTGACGATGTGCAGAGGAGGTGTTTTTAGTTAGCTTAAAACATCTGAATCAGTAAAAATTAGTGCAATGTGGAACTATTATTCAATTTAATGAGTCTATAAGCGTCGGACTATGTTACTATAAGAGGAAATAAGTTTTTAGTTTTTATCCCCACTGCTATCTAGTGTGATTACGGAGGAAATGCGAATGACAGACGAATTGTTGACTCCCATGCGTGAAAAGGCTTTAAAGTTACGGGTGGAAGGTCGTTATAAAGAGTTAATTGAGCATTGTGATGTATTACTAGAAAATGGATTGAAACAACGAGATCATAAAGCGGTACTGTGTGCGCATATCCATCATGCCTCCGCTTTCTATAGCATCGGTGCGATTGAAGAGGCGTTTTTAAGTGTCGACGCACATCTACAATATTGTTCCCAATTTGGTGATGAAAACGAACAACTGAACGGCATCAATATCCTTGTCATTTTGTACGATTATAATAGAGAATACGAAAAAGCAAAAGGCGCATTAATGCGAGGCATTGAATTGGGAACGCGTCTTAAGCATTGGAACATGGTTAGTAATGCCTACAGTAATTATAGCCATATTTGTGCGAGTGAGAAGGATTATGAAGGTGCTCTTGAAAATGGTCTGATCGGGCTTGAAATGGCAGAAAGGTACGTGCCTGACAGTCCGATCCTCAAATTCCGAGTGATGTTGAACATTGCCAATGCTTATGTGGGGCTTGGCGATACAGGTCATGCGGGACCGATGATTGAACAGATGTTGGCAGACCCTATCTTATCCACACATAAGCGAGAAAAAGCGCAGTGCTACGATTTGTATGGTCGTTATTTAGTGGAGAACAAAGAGTTCTCAAGTGCTCTGGAATCGTTTGATATTGCCAAAAATGAAGCGTCGGAGATTAAAAATCTTCTATTGTTGAGGGAGATTCAAGAAAGACGCTGTGATTTATGTGAAATTCTAGATGATCGACAACTAGGATTTGTCGTGCAGCAAGAATATATTAAGGTGTTAAAGACGTTACAAGAACAGGAATTAGCGATGACTGCGCTGAAATTGGAAGTGAAGCATAATGTTGCTTCCATTGAACGTAATGCAAAAATAGATTATCTGACTAGATTATTCAATCGCAGACACTTAGAAGAAGTAGCATCAAATTGGTTGGCACAAGCAGCTGAAGCGGGCAGTTCTGTTTCCTGTATTGCACTCGATCTCGATAATTTTAAGTCGATCAACGATACATATGGTCATTTAGCTGGCGATGAAGCGTTGCGCGAGATTTGTACTATATGCCAAAGTGTATTATGGAAATCGGACTCAACGGAGTTATTAGCACGATATGGGGGAGATGAACTGGTCTTCATCTTAAACGGGGATTCTTTGGATAACGCGAAGGAACGAGTCAACCAACTTCTAGCTGAAATCCAGGAACTGAGGATTACTTTCAATGAAAAGCCCATACCTGTCACTGTGAGTATCGGCATGGCAGACAATGCGAATGGTGCGTACTCAAAGTTTGCAGATGTATTTTACCGTGCGGACCAAGCATTATATCAGTCAAAAGCGAATGGGAAAAATCAGGTATCTGCATTTGAAAGCTCTACGATGCAGTAATGTTGAATGAGCGAGCACCTTCTATCATGAAGGTGCTCTTTGCGTTCTAAAGGGGAAGAGAAGTGGGCATTGCACTTGCAGGGTATCAAAAAAACGCCTCGCCATTAGGGCGAAGCGTCCAGAATCATTGGTTTTCAAGCTCCATCTTTTTCAAATGGATCTTTGAAATCTTTCCTGCTGCCGTCATTGGAAATTGGTCAAGGAATTCGAGTTCGCGCACTTTAGAGTAGTGGACGACACGTTCGTTCGTGTACGTCATCAGCTCTTCAACACTAATCGTGCTCCCTGGTTTGACGATCACAAACGCTTTTGGAATCTCACCGACACTTTCTACTGGCTTTCCGATGACGATCGCATTTTGTACCGCAGGATGAGAGACGATTACTTCTTCAATTCGACTCGGATAGACGTTGTATCCATTGTAGATGAGCATTTCTTTTTTTCGATCGACAATCGCAAGATATCCGTCTTCATCCATGATCCCGATATCACCTGTGTGCAGCCAGCCATCCCGAAGAGTTGCGGCCGTTTCTTCCGGCTTGTTGAAATAGCCCTTCATAACTTGTGGACCGCGGATACAAATTTCACCACTTTCACCGTAATGAAGAGACTCTTCACTCAGCCCATCAAGTGAGACGATTTTAATCTCGGTATTACACGTAGGCAAGCCGACAGTACCGATTTTGTGAATTCCGCCAGTTAGGCATACGCTACCTGCAACTGAAGCAGTCGCTTCCGTAAGACCATATCCTTCACCAACCCGTGCATTCGGGAACATCTCTTTCAGTAGTGCCAACTCTTTTTGAGAAAGAGGTGCAGCTCCTGAGCTAATGTTCCGTATCGTGGAGAAATCATAGGAATCGATCCCTGGTAGGTTCAGCAACACATTCCACATCGCCGGCGCTCCATTAATGGAAGAGACTTTATACTTCTCGATTAGTTCCAGGAATTGTGTCGGGATGAAGCGGTCAGGTAAAAGTGTCGTAACCCCTAGGGACATTGGAGAAACTATCATTCCAATCCCACCTGTAATGTGGAACAAGGGGGACGGGCTTAACCGAATCTCTTCACCAAGGGGGATCAAATACTTTTCCTTGTAGACTTCAGAATCTTGCTCAACCGCTACAAATAGAAGTGCACCGTCGTCATCGACTACAGGCAATGCGCCTGCCGTCCAAGCAGCTATTTGGGTTATGTTGCTAACTAGATTTGCGTGGGTGATCATGACTCCTTTTGGACTGCCAGTTGTTCCGCCCGTATACGCGATATGGACTAAATCTTCTTGTGGGTCTATGCCAGGATCGAATTCTTCATCAGACGAAGAACGTTTGAGCGCGGCAAAGCTGTGCCATCCTTCGTGCATGGATACATCCACAGGGGTCTCGTTCGTATAGATCTCAGAGTCACCTGTCATAATGACATGCTGAACACCTGTATCTGTAAGGACTTCCGCAATAGAACTAGCAACCGATTCATGCGTCACAACAACTTTTGTTTCAGAATCATTCAGCTGATACGTTAAATCGCCTACGGGTAAATACGGATTAAGAGGAGAGTAAGCAGCCCCAGATAAAATAATGCCATAGTAAGCCGCTACGTATTGCGGACAGGTAGGTAAGTGAGTCGATACCGTCATTCCGCGCCCAATGCCGAGTTCGCGCAAGGAGTTCGCAAAACGTTTCGCTTCTGTGTAAATATGGTTGTACGTAATCGGTGTATCGCGATAAATATAGGCATTTTTAGCGCCGTATTGTTTCACACTACCTTTTAATATGGCACCTGCCGTGACGTTCGGAATATCCAGTGTTTCTGGCAAATCTTGATCGTAGTTTTCTCTATTCGAAAGTTTAACGTTCATTTGACCACCGCCTTCTCGAGATATGACCTAATCCATGCATCGTTCGAAGTTTGTAGAGTCTCGGCAGATATTAAAACCAACCGAGACGCTAGATTACAATTCAATTACACATGCTTTTTCTCGAGAATAGTCCTCGATTGAGTCAGTTCCGAATCCACTGCTCTTTACACCACCAAATGGGAGATCCACTCCAACTCGCGCATATGTGTTTACCCATACATTTCCTGCTTCAAGTGATGCAACCATACGATGTGCGCGACTTAGATCCTTCGTCCAAACACCTGCAGCTAGTCCGAACTCTGTTCCGTTGGCTAGCGCAATCGCTTCTTCTTCCGTGTCGAACGGAATCATAACTGAAACAGGCCCGAAAATTTCTTCCTGACAAACTCTTAATGTATTGGACTCTGTTTTAAGAAGAGTTGGTTCGATCCAATAGCCGTCTGCCAAGTCGCTTCGGTCTGGAATGAGTTCAGATCCACCAGAGCGTCCACCGTAAACGAGTTCTGCGCCTTCGTCCAACCCAAGCTGGATATAAGAACGTATACTTTCGTACTGAGATTTATTTGCGATAGGGCCAGTAGTTGTCGCTGGATCCATCGTAGGTCCAAACTGTTTCAACTCTGGATTTTGAAGATAATTTTTAATCCCGTCAGCTACCTGATCAATAATCGACCGGTGCACGAGCAGGCGGGAGCTTCCGACACAAAGTTGACCTGAGTTTCCTGTGAAAATACTGTAAGAACTGATTGCTTCGACCGCTTTTTCTATATTGGCATCTTCAAATAGGATATTGGCAGATTTTCCACCAAGCTCAAGAATCATAGGCTTTGGCTTTCCAGCCGTTGCTCTAGCGATTGAGGTAGCAGTGCCCCCTGAACCTGTTAAACTCACTTTATCAACAGCAGGGTGTTCGACGAGTGTGTCTCCGATTTCAGAGCCAGGGCCACAAATGACGTTGAGAACGCCTTCAGGGAAAACATCCTTTAACAAGTTAGCTAGGTGAAGAGAAGAGACCGCTGATTGTTCGGAAGGTTTGATGACAACTGTGTTCCCCGCAGCAAGTGCATAAGCCGCTTTAATTGAAAATGTAAACAGAGGTGCGTTCCACGGTGTAATGCCAACTACGACACCATAAGGTTCACGTAATGTGTACCCAAGACTTGTTGGACTCATAGGAACGGTTTGACCTCGATTTGCTTCTGAAGCTTTACCCGCTGCATCTAGCCAAACTTGCTGCAAGACAGGAATCAGTCCGTATGAAGTTTCCCGAATCACCCATCCGTTGTCTTGAGTTTCAAGTCCAGCAAGTTCTCCACCATTCGATGCAATGATTTCAGCAGCGTCACGCAAACACGCAGCACGTTCACCAGCAGATAATGCTTTCCACGCAGGAAATGCTTTCTGTGCCGCTTCGATTGCCGTTACTGCGTCTTCCTTGGAGCTTTTCGGAACTCGTGCCCATGCTTTACCGGTAGAAGGGTCAATACTATCTGTAAGTGCACCCCCAGTTGCTGCACGCAATTCTCCACCAATCAAGTTCTGATACTCTTTCAAGTCTGTTGACACTGCCATATTCATTCTCCTCCTTATTTAGCCGCCCTTTTTTCTTGTGTATCTTCAAAAACTATTGGAGAGCACCAATGAATTTTGGAATGTGCTCATAAATTGTGATATTTGCTCATAACCCGCGGAATATGCTCATAAATTACGATTTGCGCTCATAAACCCAAGAAAGTGATCATAAACTCCAGAAAGTGCTCATAAGCCGCAATAAGTGATCATAACCGTTGAAATGTGCTCATAAACACATCAACCATGAGCCCTATCCAGCCATTCACATGCTATAAATTCAAGAAACCGGTACGGCATCACGTTTGGCGGGAGTTGAATGCCATTCGAGTGATTGTGCGGTTGCTCTACGAGAGTCGCGCACAGAACCGAAATAGTTTTCATAATAGCGTGCGCGCTTCAAATACAGCTGCACGTCGAGTTCTTCAGTGAAGCCGATGCCACCATGGATCTGAATCGAATCTGCTGCTGCTTTGATAAACGCCTTGGAAATGAACGACCGAGCGCTATGGACGGCAGCTGCTTTATCCGTAGCATTCGTTTCCACTGCCCAAGCTGCATAGTAGGAGAGGGAACGTGCTGTCTCTAAATCCAGTTTCATGTTGACGATTCCGTGCTTGATCGCTTGGAAACGCCCAATCGGCTGATTGAACTGCACACGAATCTTCGCGTATTCTGCCGTCATTTTGACAAGCTCATCCATTCCACCAACCATGCTGGAGCATAGAGCTGCATTGAAATGTAACAAACCTTCTTTCAACATTTCAGCGGCATGACCCGGTTCACCAAGCAACTCACCGGGCGCTTGGTTTAACGTGATTTCTGCGAGTTGTTGGGTTTCATCAAGGACAGAAAGCATACGGGATGATGCAACATCACTCGCTTTAACGAGGAATAACGACTTACCTTCAGCAGTTTGTGCACCTGTAATGAATGTATCAGGATCGCCTATAACAGGGACAAGAGTTTTAGTACCTGTCAGTGCATAGCCACTTTCTGTTTTTCCTGCAATACAGCTGAACGAGTTCGGGAACAAACTGCCGTCACGCTCATACCAAGCGATGGAGACAGAACTTTCTCCTGAAGCAACGCTAGGAAGGCGGGCTGCCTTTTGTGCAGGCGTTCCGAACGACTCGAGTAAAGGAACTGCGAGTGCAAGTGTTTCAAGTTGAAGTCCAGGTAACAAGACTCGTCCGGTTTCTTCGAAAACTGGCACGAGATCGAGTGCGCCAAGACCTAGACCATCCACTTCTTCAGAAACGGGAATGGCGGTTACGCCCATCTCAGCAAGCCCAGATGTAGCATTAGCAACAACATCCAAATTGCCACTAATGACGGAACGTGCGAATGCCGTTCGGTCAAGATCATTCATATATTTACGAATCGCTGTACGAAACAGCTCTTGTTCTTCGCTTAATGCAAAATCCATAGTAGTCACCTCACCTTTTCCGTTATCGTCCTAAGTCTTTCGGGAGTCCGAGAATGCGTTCACCGATTGTGTTGCGCTGAACTTCGCTCGTCCCTCCGCCAATCGTTGCTCCGAATGATGCGAGATACTGGCCTTGCATCTCCGCGCTGAAGACAGAATCATCATTCATTAACACGCCAGCATGACCTTGAATTGTCATTGCGAAGTCGAAGAGTTCTTTCGTCAACTCACTAACAAGTAATTTATCGAGCGAACTTTCAGGACCTGGACGACCATTTTTGAGTGTGTGTGTGATATTCCGATAATAATTCAGCTTGGCGCCATTAATGCGAGCATACAAATCGGCAAGTCCGTCTTCAACGAAAGGGTCCTCGATAAGAAGACAGCCGTTCACACGGACGGTTTTCGCCATTTCAATGACACTGTCAAATTGCTGTTCAAGCGTAAACACTTGCGCCGCAATACCGGAACGTTCGTGAAGCATGAGCGCAATGAGGACAGCCCAACCTTTGCCTTCTTCGCCGACAATATCCTCGTCCGTCGCTATAGCATCTGTCAAATAGACTTCATTGAATTCCTGATGCCCATCCATTTGAACGATTGGACGCGTTTCAACGCCTTCTTGGTCCATATCGAGAAGGAATACGGTAATGCCTTCGTGTTTCTTTTCCGATTGACTCGTTTTCGTTAGTAGGAAACAACGATCTGCTAGATGTGCAAAACTCGTCCAAACCTTTTGTCCGTTAATGACCCATTTGCCATCTTTTTTCACGGCAGTAGTCTGGAGGGCGGTAAGGTCGGATCCTGCACCCGGCTCAGAATACCCTTGACTCCACACCTGTTCACCTGTCAGGATTTTCTCGATGAATTCCTCTTTTTGCGCATCCGTTCCCATTTGCATGAGCGTCGGTGCGACCATATGAATTCCGATATAGTTCACAAGGGGAGGGGACTGGACGCGAACCATTTCTTGGTGATAAATGATTTCTTCCATAAGCGTCGCATCACGCCCGCCGTATTCTTTGGGCCAAGAAATCGCCGCCCAACCACCTTCATATAACGTCCGCTGCCAATCGCGCAGGAATTTCGAGTAGTGTTCATTGTCTTCAGGAAGCTTCCGATCGCCTTGCAACCAACCTTTCGGCAAATTCACCTCAAGCCAGCCACGCAGTTCCCCGCGAAACTTCTCCTCTTTTTTCGTAAATGTAAAGTCCATTGAGACACACCCTTTCTCTTAACTGAGATAATAAACAGTGTTGATTTGCGCTGCAGACGGACGCTTTCCGCGGGCTCGATCTCAGCCTCCTCAGTCGCTAGCGCTCCTTGCGGGGTCTTCGATCTTCGCTGATTCCGCAGGAGTCGCCGTCTTCCGCTCCAATCAACGGATCTCCTATAACAAGTAGATTATTTTAATAATGATAGAGGCTATTAAAGAATCATTACCCCCGAGCCAGCACCCACTGCGGCAACGCGCGGTCATCCGTAACATCAACCCACGTCATCTTCAGCGGTATCCCAATCTCGACATCCGCCGGATCACACTCAATAATATTCGCCATAATCTTCACATCAGGCGCCGCGTCCAACGCAGCCACCGTGATCACAGTCGGCAAATCATGTTGGAACCCCGGCAAAAACGGTCGGTACGAAACGATATAGGAATACACCGTCGCCGTAATATCCGAACCAAGCAGCTCCCACTCCATCTCCGGACTTCCACAAGTCGGACAAGCCGGGCCAGGAGGGTGAATGTATGTGCTACATGCTGAGCACTTTTGTAGTTTAAGTTCATGTCGATCCGCAGCGTCCCAATACTCGTGATTATCTGGGGTCTTCAACGGAATCGGCTTTTCATA
Organism: Sporosarcina sp. ZBG7A; assembly: GCF_000813425.1. Taxonomy (GTDB): domain Bacteria; phylum Bacillota; class Bacilli; order Bacillales_A; family Planococcaceae; genus Sporosarcina. The sequence goes on along the minus strand of NZ_JWIB01000013.1, from coordinate 27,047 downwards.
TGCAGTCTGTTTAGTCATCAAGACGCCTCCTTTAATTTCGTAAAATCATCGCACCTGCAATATCAGGACCGGCCCATCCAGTAGCGATCCCGAGCTCACAATCCTTCACTTGGCGTTCCGTCCCTTTATAGTCATGTCGTAATTGACGGACCAGTTCCAATACGTTGTTCATACCGTGAGTGTAACCCTCTGAAAGCATGCCGCCCGCAGTGTTGGAAGGGAGACTTCCTCCCATTTTTAAGTTACCGGCCGCAACGAAATCACCGACTTCACCACGTTTAGCGAACCCATACGATTCAAGCTGTCGCAGCACGACCCAACTAAAGCAATCGTAGATAGAAGCAACTTGAATATCTTCCGGTTTCACACCAGCTGACTTGTACAGATCCGCTGCTGCGTGATCTGCCGCAACTTCATCGACTTGCGTCCAATAATGAACGTGGGAATGTGTCGTCCGAGGTGCCATGCCAGCAATGAAAACCGGCTTCGATTTGCAGTTTTTCGCATTCGATGCAGACGTCACGATGATTGCATTCGCTTCATCCAACTCCACACAACAGTCATGGATATTAAATGGCATACTGATATCAGGCGTTGCGAGATACGTTTCCATATCGAGTGGTTTTCCATTCAAAAATGCATTCGGATTTCGCTGTGCATGCTCATAGAAACTAATACACACATGTCCTAAGTGCTCTTTCGTAATTCCCGTTTCATGCATATGGCGATTCGCAAACATTCCGAACCATTGTGAGGGACTTGCGGAACCATACGGCATGATGAAACTACCACCTGGCAGCATTTCCTGAAGCATGTTCGGATCATAACCTCGTCCCACTTGTACACCCGAACTTCCATTCATCGAGCGATAAATGAGGACGGTTTCTAACATGCCTGCTTCAATTAACGCAACCGCATCTGCAATCAGCAGTTCCGTACTGCTGCCACCACCACTTACGTCTTTTACATATTTCGGATGACATCCAAGGTACGTTGCGAGTTCGTGTGAAGGGCATGAATCGCCGCCAGTTGAATAGTTCATAATCCCATCGAGATCTTTTGCATCTAACCCTGCATCTGCGAGTGCATTACGTGCTGCAGTGAGTGCCATATGAAGGGGAGTCGTCCCGGATTTACGGGAGCGCTGGTTTTCGCCGACACCGACGATTGCGCATTGATTTGAATAAGTTGCCATGTGTGCTACCTCCTTAGTCAGTCGTTATCGATTTTACAAGTAAGCGTTGCAGATCCAGTTCCAACCCGTTCACCAGGTGCTTTTTCTGCAATCAATTCAAGTTCAGCTACACGATTACCATTGATTTCAGTGAGTTGCTTCACAACACCACTGCACGTAATCGCGTCACCAGGCTTCGTCATCGCGCCGAAACGCATACTGAAGTTGCTGATGACAGCTTTCGTTCCAGCTAGTTCTTGTACGTATTGTCCAAGGAATCCCATAATGAGCATGCCGTGGGCAATGACACCATCCATGCCGATGCTTTTTGCAAAGTCATCATCTGTATGAAGAGGATTTAAATCCCCCGATGCCCCAGCGTATTGAACCAGTTGTTCGCGTGTTACGGGTGGTTTTGTGAGTGATGGGAGCTCCCTATCCACGTGTAGTTCAGAAAATGGTATATTTGTAATCGCTTTCATTTTATTCGGCCCCCTTTTTTGCGGGTCTATAGATAATCGTGTTCCGCGATACTGCGGCTAGAACACCATCTTCAGTTTTAATTTCCGTATCGAGAACGAGGAATTGCATCGTTCCACTTTTCCCAACACGATCGTACACGTCTGTAACAGCCATCGTGCATTCAAGGCGATCTCCAATTCGGACTGGCTGATGGTAGATGAATTCCTGTTCACCGTGAAGCATCCGTTTGAAATCTAGCTTCAGTGGAAACTCCGCGTTGCTGCTAAGTGCAACTAAAAAAGTGGGTGGCACAGTCACGTCTTCATAAGCAGTGTCAGCCGCGTAGGTTTCATCAAAATAGAGGAGATTCTCATCACCAATTGCTTGCGCAAAGCGGGTAACACGCTCTCGATCGACTTCAGCAATATACGGTTTGCTTGCAATCCCAATCATGCTTTTATCTAAATCCATGAGGCACCTCCAAAATAGTCATGTTAAAATTCCGCCTACTTAAAATAGTATGTTAATTTTGTTGACAGTACAATGTATGAATCTCTATAGTTAACAGTAGATAATTAGAGATTGTTCCATAGAGAGAAGGGGAGCACTATGTCATTACCTGTTGAAACTTTAATAGAACGGATTGGAATCACTTCTCCCTATTCAATTTGGGTTGCCAAGGATGACCTGCAACAAGTCTATGCACTCGTCAACCCGAATGGAATGATTCCCCCAAAAACTACGCAAGGGAAGCCTATTGAAGTTATACAAGATGAAGGAAGAAGTGTTGTGCAGTTCACCTATTCACAAGATTATCGGGTCATCTTATTAATAGATGGAGTATTTAATTTGGACGAAATCGAACTTGAAATGCTCTTCGACTTTTTGCACAAAGGGTATTCCGAGTATTCGGATGAAACCGGACGTGCAAAGCTAGCGCGCATTGTTGACAGCATTCGCTATACGACCGCGTCACTCGACTTGGAAGACGTATTTTCAAACATAATGACGCATACGCTCGACGTCATTACGAATGCCGATTATGGAACGCTTTGGTTGTTGGATGAAACACGAGGGAAAATTATCTGTAAGGCATCGGAAGGGTATCGATTTGAAGAGATTCAACAGATGGAATTCGACTTAGGGGAAGGCCCAGTTGGTTATGCATTCGAAGTTGGAAGTCCTATTCTAATTACGGATCCAAGAGATTTGGAGTATGAGAAAGTCAAACGAATCTCTCTCGAGAACAGGCAACGTTGGGGAAGAAGAGTCGAGGATATAACAAATATAAGATCTGTGATTGCCTATCCAATCGGAGTGGATGGCCGAATTGAATGTGTCATGTATCTAGGGCAGATAAATTCAGAACAACTCCTGACTGAACGTGATTTGTGGCTGTTGCAAATCTTTACGACCCAGGTTGGAATCGCAATTCGCAATGCAAAACAGTTCGCCAACATTCGTGAACTGAACGAAAAGTTAGTGCAGCGGGACGCCATTCACGCAACGCTAACCGAGTTGTCGGTCCGAAATATGGGAACGGAGAAAATGATTGATGAGTTAAGTAAGATGGCGGGGCAACCATTGGTGTTTGCGGATTTGTTAGTCAACGAAATGATCCCATCATCTGCAAATTTACCTTCAGGCGTAACTTATAAAGATTTGCTAGAGAAGATTAAGCTAGAAGGGATAGCAAAAACAATTATACTTACTGGATCAGGTGACATCGTTTTGTATCCGATTCGATCGGGATCTGTTGTACTCGGCTGTCTGATTTCTACATCCTCACAAAAGTTAGAGCGAATTGGCGAGTTAGCAATTGAACAAGGAAGTGTGCTGCTCGCACTCGAACGTGTCCAAAAGCAGAACGTGTTAGCGTTCTATTATAAAACTCAGCGTGAACTGTTTGATGAATTATTGCACGCAACGAATCCAGAAATTTTGAATAAAAAAATGGAAGCGCTCGGTATTAGGAATATGGATGGATTTGCGGTTGCGATGCTCCAAGTAACTGGATGCTCGGACCCACAGGAGCTAGAAGCCCACATATTCAGATTGATTGCAGAACTGCGTTCAACAGCAAGTGGACTCATTCAGACGATATTCGGATGGCAAAACAAAGTGATTTTAGTAGCAGGAGTGACAGGATTATCACAATTGTCATTTATTGAGAAGAAGCTAGAGGATTTAATATTCCAACGAACAAAGGTAGGATCAGACTATGTGCTTCACGGTGGAATTGGTTCACTCGTTCGTGAAATGAGCCAAATCGAGCAAACGTATAGGGAAGCAGAAATTGCACTGACCAATCCGCTTGCAGGACAGCGGAATCATCAGCTCGTACGCTATAGCGAAATTGGAATTAGCCGATTGTTCACGAGCCGCAATACGGAAGAGGTGAGTAAGTTTCTGACAGATATTTTTGATCCACTACGTGATGCCGATCGGTCAGATGGAACGCTGGAACAGACACTCCTTGCTTACTTTGCAAGTAATCGTTCAGCGGGCGAAGCGGCTAACAAGTTACACATACACATCAATACGTTGTACCAACGGTTAAAAAAGATAGAAGAAACATTAGATCTCTCGTTGAAGAATACGGACGACGCCCTCCAGTTGCAACTTGCTTGCTACTTAAGGCAACGAGCTTGATCCAAAAAAATGCCGCCAAAATCGAATGACTCGATCTGGCGGTATTTTCAATTAGAGCATCGTATCGTCATCTGAACGACGTCGAGCGGCATCCCGTTGCTCTGTGAAATCAGGTTCCTCGCCAAATTCTGTTCCGTAATTCGGATTTGAGAACCGAGAGTGCTCCACATCAGGATCGGTTGCATCATTTGTTTCAAACAATATCCCGAGACTGACGATTCCACTGATCCCGACCAATGTGTAAACAATTCTGGACAAAATAGAAGCCTGTCCGCCGAACAAGGTAGCAACTAAGTCGAATTGGAATAATCCAATAAGACCCCAATTTAACGCTCCGATTATGACGAGAACGAGTGCAATTCGCGTAACGATTCGCATGTTTTCAACTCCTTTTCTAATTAGGACTACATTTTCTAGTTGTAGAAAATCATCCATCCTTAGCTTTTGTCAAAAGTTGTTTTTCATACATCCATAAATATTAAAAAGCGACCAAAAGAAGGTCGCTGAAAAAGTTCATGGCGTTATCGATTTAATCGCTCGTTATTAAATAAAAATTGCTCAAAGTAAAGCTCGTTCTTAGTTTGGGCAGAATGACTAAGTAACGTGTGCAACCGGCCATTTTGTTGATGAATGATATGTAAAGAGGCTGCTACTATTACTCTAATGCCTGTTGAAAACGTTAGTTCAGTCGTCTTTTTGTCGATTTCCCTAGTTGTGAAGAAATGATTAAAAATCCAGCAGCACGTTTCATGTTTAGAGGAGCTGGTCGGAAAAACTCCGACACCTTCAGAGAGAATGAATGGGGGTTTTTGCTTGAACTTCAACACTTCAAAAGCCGCTTGTTTTTGTATTCGTTTAGTCGTTCGGTTATGCAAGCAGGCTAAGTTGAGAAGTTCCACAGGTGATTTTTTTGAAGTGTATGTTCCATGCAGTGTTACAATTTTGGATCGACTTCCATAATCATCTTTGTGCGCCATTAGTGCTAAAGCTTGGCTATCAAGCAAATAGCTTTCACAATTCATTCCGAATCATCTCCTATAACTGTTTAATAGTTCCATTATACGACAAATTATGAAGATGGAATAGAGTGAAAATATAATTAATTATCGACAAAGTTCGACAAGTTAGTGGGGCGTTGGATGTAGTTGATAAGTACACGACGAGAGGCTTACACATCATCTCAAAGCCCAACATGATTTTAATACTGTAGGATGGGGTTTCTTGGGAAAATTAATGATTCTACACAAAATGAACAGTTCTGTAAGTGTACTTCTAAAGTTCAAATAAATATTATAGGCTGTCGACTGAAATTTAGTCTCTATTTGAGATTTTTAAATGACTTCATAAAGTTTAACATGATTTCCATGAGGCAAACATATTAACTTTAAAGGTAGGTAGACTTTGTGGATAAAACTTGTTTTGTCAATGAATTGTAGGAGAAATGAGTGAAAAAGGATGTGACACAGTATGGCATTCGACTACGATCTCGACTATAAAAACCTAGATCTCCGCAAACATCCTGAACTTTATAAAGTAGGCAAAGGGGAGCAAGGCGTATTGCTTGTGGAACCTTATAAGAGTGAGATATTGCCGTTTTGGCGTTTTAAAACGCCTGAAATCGCTCAAGAATCTGCGGATAAAATCTATGAACTGTTTGAAGAGTATCGAAAGAATGATGATTTTGTCGGTATGGATATGGCGCGAAAGTTTATCCAAATGGGGTACACGCGATCTCGCCGGTACACGAATTACAAGGGTGGAAGAAAATATAATGAAGATGGATCTGTGAAACAACGTCAAATTGATGAAGAGAAAGCGGAGTCTGCAGCGATTTTTAAAGAACGATGGGATGAAATTCGTGAAGATGATGATTACTTGAAGCGCAAGAAAGCCCATCAGAAAGAGTATGGGTGAAGCAGGGAGATTCTTTGCTTAGAACGGTGTATAAATTCTGAAACACCATGCATAAGATAGGCATGTTCAAAATGAATTGTAAACGTTTTCAAAAAACTCTTTACATATTTCTGTTGAACCTGTATAGTTTCGAATAGTTATAATATTATAACCTAATAGACAGAGGTGGGATGAATGAAAATTGATAAAACGGTCACGACACCTTTATATTCACAAGTAGAGGTTACTTTGGAAGAAAAGATTCTTTCAGGTCAATGGGAAGAAGGTTATCAAATCCCGACAGAAACCGAGTTGGCTAAATCTCTTGAAGTGAGTAACATCACGATTAAGCGCGCCATTATGAACCTAGTAGATAAAGGAATGCTTATTCGCCAGCGAGGTCGCGGAACGTTTGTAACGGGTCAGCAAACAGAAAAGAACATCCATAAGTCTGAGTTCATTAAAATGGATGAACAAGTGAGCAGCGCCCACGATTTACTTTCAAGCGGAAGTCATGGAGTTTATCCGAATATCGCCAAGATGTTAGGGAAGACCGTGGATGCTGAATTTGTTTATTTAGAACGTGTCGGTTATGAGGAAGGTGAGAAGGTTTCTTTGGAATATACGTATATTCCGCAAGAGATTTGGCCAGAAAATGAGCCAGTTATTAACAAAGATGCATTCATATACGATGTCTTGAAAAAGACTTGTGGTATCACTCTTAAACGATCTAAAAACTACTTTTCTGGTGCAGTTGCAAATGACAAGGAAGTAAAATTACTAGGGGTTCGTCCGAATACCCCTCTATTTGTATGGGAACGAATTACGTTTTCAGAGAATGGCAGCGGTGTTGAATACTCTAAATTCGTGATGAAACAGGATAAAGAGAAGTATTATTTGGAACTAGAACTCACGTAACCAGTAGAAACTGTGCATTGCATAGTTTTCTATGTTATATAAAGTTATAACATTATAATTTATTGTTTCTTAGAACGTTTGTCTTCAATTGACTAAATAATTAATTAATAAGAAGGGGATGGTGGGGAAATGGAAAAGGGGAAGAAGAAGTGGAAGGTGAAACCGCCTACAACTACAGCGCTGCTAATGTTCATGATTGTACTTGTGGCACTGTTGACGTACATCATTCCTGCAGGTCAATTTGATAGGGTGATGGATGAAAAGACTGGGCGGGAATTGATAGTTGCAGACAGTTTCAGCTATACAGAGCAAACACCAGTTGGGATTGGGGGAATGCTTTCATCTGTATTTGGAGGGATTGTCGGCGCAGCTGAAATTATCGCATTTGTGCTAATTGTTGGGGGTGTTTTTGGAGTCATTGTAAAAAGTGGAGCCATTAACGCCGCACTGGCAAGACTAATCCATCGGTTAAAAGGAAGAGAATCAATATTCATCATCATTGCGATGACGGCTTTTGCAATTGGCGGAGCGACATTCGGAATGGCAGAAGAGACGCTGCCGTTTGTTGCGATTGTACTTGCTGCGACAATCGCGATGGGGTATGACCGGATCATCGCAGTTTCCATCGTTGTTGTCGGCGTTTATGCAGGATATTCAGCGGGTCCTTTAAATCCGTTCAATGTCGGAATTGCCCAAGGAATTGCAGAGCTTCCGCTATTCTCAGGAATCGGATTACGCTCAGTGATGATGGTTGGCGGGCTGATTATCGCGATTCATCACACATTGAGATACGCAAAAAAGGTGAAATTGAATCCAAAGAACAGTTTGCTGAAGAATGAAAAAGAAATTGAGACAGATGCTGCGTTATTGGAAAATTTGACGATGACAAAGCAACATAAGTGGATTATGTCGGTTCTCGGTTTATCTTTAGTAGCACTCGTATTTGGTGTTTTAAAATATGGCTGGTACTTAGGTGAAATCTCTGCGCTTATGCTTCTTATGGGTATTATCGTTGGGATGATTGCGTTCAAAGGCAGCTTTAATCAGTTCACGGATGAATTCATGAAAGGTGCCGCGGAGATGACAGCTGCTGCATTAATTATCGGCCTTTCACGAGCAATTCTCGTAGTCATGGAAGAAGGCCAGATCATTGACACGCTAGTGTACGCAATATCTGTTCCACTCGGCAGTCTTCACAGTGTGTTTGCGGCGTGGGGCATGTACATTTCTCAAGGATTAATCAACTTCATTATCCCATCGTCTACAGGGCAAGCGGCAGTTGTCATGCCAATTATGTCCTCAATCAGTGATGTCATCGGCATTAATCGTCAAATTGCTGTTCAAGCGTTTCAATCTGGGGATGGCTATTGGAACATGATTACACCAACGCACCCCGTACTGATGGCTGCACTTGGAATTGCCGCTGTCCCATTCGGAAAGTGGGTACGCTTTGCAGGACCACTCGTTCTAAAATGGACAATTTGGACGATGATTATCTTAGCGGTAGGGGTGTGGATTGACTGGGGACCATTCTAATGCAATCAAACATTATAACATTATAAACAAATAGATAAACCATACAACTAGGAGTGATGACAGATGGGTAAAATGCTGAAATGGACGATTATTGGTGGAGGAAATGGCGGACAGACGACAGCTGGACATTTAGGAATGATGGGGTTTGACGTCACGATTTACGATATTTTTGAAAAAACGATAAATGCAATCAAAGAACAAGGTGGCGTTCACCTTCAAGATGCTTTAACGGGATTCGGTAAAGTCGCTTGTGCAACAACGAGTATGGAAGAGGCGCTGAAAGACGCAGACATCGTATTTGTGACGGTACCTGCAACAGCCCATACATCGGTCGCAAAATCATGCGCCCCGTATTTGAAGGATGGTCAAATTGTCATCTTGAATCCTGCCGCGTCATTTGGATCACTAGTTTTCCGGAAAACGCTGGATGATGAAGGGTGCAAAGCTGATGTGACATTAGGGGAGACCAACACATTGCTATACGGCTGCCGTATTATTAAGCCGGGCACAACGCAAGTATTTGGATTAAAAAATCGTATTTTAACCGCTGCGTTGCCCGCGACAGAAACGGATAGAGTCGTAGAGACACTTCAAGCTGCATTCCCACAATTTGAAGCATGTGATAGTATCCTTGTTACGAGTTTTGATAATACAAATCCTATCTTGCATCCAGCAACCACGTTGTTTAATACAGGGATCATCGAATCTGATCAGGATTGGAGATTCTATGTGGATGGGTTTACGCCGAGCATCGGACGTTATGTGGAGAAGATGGATGAAGAACGGATTGCAATTGGCAGAGTATTTGGGTTGGAGCTGCTATCGTGCTTGCAGCAGATGGAAGTTGAGTATGATGTATTTAAAGATACATTGGCCGAATCAGTTAGTAGTAATTCGGTATATCAAGATATTGGCGGGCAGAAGACGTTGGAAACCCGATATTTAACAGAAGATATTCCAATGGGATTGGTTCCATTTATTGAGCTTGGAAAGATGGTAAACCTTCCGACAATCCATATGGAAACCGCTGCAACTATGGGGCAGTTGCTGTTGGGGCGTAGCTTGATGGAAGGTGCACGGACACTCGAAAACTTAGGGGTAGAAGGACTGTCGGTGGATGAATTCCTGGAATTTGTTCAAACTGGACGTAAGTGATCGGAGAATTGTTGAGATTTATTAGCGTTTGAAACTTTTTAGGATAGGTTATCTAGATATCTTTTTAGGGAATATTACATTTAACAAATAACCCTAAAAGGAGGAAACCTAATGCACACGTTTAACAAAGCGATGCTTATCTATAATGAGCATGCTGGGAATGAAGACGTGGAGGCGAAACTTGCAGCAGTTGTACCAGTACTTGGGCGAGCGGTGAAAGAGCTGACGATTAGTAAACCCGATAATCCGGAAGAAACCCGCCGTCTATGTGAAACTTCAGGTGACATGGAATTGATTGTCATCATGGGCGGCGATGGGACGGTTCATCAATGTATAGACGCTATTTCGAAACTAGACGTGCGTCCGCTGCTTGCGATATTACCGGGAGGGACGTCGAATGATTTTACGCGAACGTTGGGCATTCCTCAAAACTTGAGAGATGCTGCTGAAGCCCTGCTCGCTGGGGAAATCCGTGCAATCGATGTAGGAAGAGAAGGAGATCAGCATTTCATTAACTTTTGGGGAATCGGACTCGTTGCAGACACGTCTGAAAATGTCGATGACGGACAAAAGAAAAGCTTCGGACCCCTAAGTTATATGGCAAGTACGATACGAACGATGCGTGAAGCGGAAAGTTTTCCGTATCATATTGTTTCTGATGGAATCGACATAGAAGGTGAGGCCATTGCTATTTTTGTGTTGAATGGTAGCTCACTCGCGACGACTCCAATTCCAATAGAAGCAATCAGCCCATCTGATGGCAAACTGGATGTTCTCGTAGTCAAAAATTCTAATTTAGCGACGCTTCGCGAGTTGATGTCGTTAAGGAAGCCAGAAACGGATACAGCACAACTCAATACACTGGAGTATTTGCAGGTGAGTGAGTTGCAGATAGATGCTCCGAGTCAGCGGAGAGTGGATATGGACGGGGAGCTATACGATTTTCAATCAGGACGTATTCAATTACTTCCAGGTCATTTGAGGATGTTGGTACCCACTATAAAGTGAATTATTTTAGCGCTTCGTCTTTCGCGACGGGGCGTTTTTACGTTGTCGATCAAAGCAGCCGTATTCTGAATCAATTGCAAGGGTTTGTCCATCACATAACCTAATTTCACAATCATACAGCTGCATTTCTCCGACACATCACGAAGTTTCCCGATAACGAGATACAAATCAACTGCGTTAAGGAATTAATTGGTAGCGCTGCGCTTGTTGTGTAGGCTATTTCGCTGGGTAAACAATCCCTGTGACACTAGAGAACGTTTCTCGATCAGATAAATGGTTATCTCCGACACCTGGAGCGATTTCTCGATCACATAGTGCCCTTTACCAATCAAATCCCTGCATTTCTCCGACACATCACAAAGTTTCTCGATCACGACCCACAATTCAACAGCATTAAAGGATTAATTGGTAGCGCTACGCTGATTTAAGAACACAAAAAACGCACCCAACTCACTAGGTGCGCTTCCAAAACTCTCACTTAAACACTTGTGCAGCCTTCACGGCTTTTTGCCAGCCCTCATACAATTCATCGCGCTCTTCCTCATCCATCGACGGCTCAAACTCACGATCTAGCTGCCAGCGATCCGCAATCTGCGAGCAATCTTTCCAAAATCCGACCGCAAGACCCGCTAAATAAGCAGCCCCAAGAGCGGTTGTTTCATTAATAGAAGGACGTTCAACGGGTACGCCTAATAAATCCGCTTGAAATTGCATTAAGAAGTTGTTCGCGACAGCACCGCCGTCCACTCGCATAGATTTTAATGAAATACCTGAATCGGCTTCCATCGCGTCCAATACGTCTTTTGTCTGATAGGCGAGAGATTCGAGCGTTGCCCGGATGAAGTGCTCTTTCTCCGTCCCGCGTGTCAATCCGAATACAGCCCCGCGGACATCGCTGTCCCAATGGGGTGTACCGAGCCCGACAAACGCTGGGACCACGTATACGCCATCGGAAGAAGTGACTCGCTCTGCATAGGCCTCGCTTTGTTCGGAACTGCGCAACATTCGCAGTCCGTCGCGCAGCCATTGAATCGCTGAACCAGCTACAAAAATACTTCCTTCCAACGCATACTCAACTTTTCCGTCAAGTCCCCAAGCGATCGTCGTCAATAGACCGTTTTCGGATTGCACCGCTTCTTCACCCGTGTTCATCAACATGAAACAACCAGTGCCATACGTACTTTTCACCATACCTTTTTCAAAACAAGCTTGTCCGAAAAGTGCAGCTTGCTGATCTCCGGCAATTCCTGCAATTGGAACCGCACGACCGAAAAACTTACTCGGTTCAGTATGCGCATACACTTCCGAGGAGGGTCGGACTTCCGGAAGCATCGCGGCAGGGACATCCAAAATATCTAGCAATTCTTCATCCCACTGCAAATCATGAATGTTATACATAAGTGTACGGGATGCGTTTGAGTAATCGGTAATGTGCGCCTCACCACCCGACAATTTCCACACAAGCCAAGTGTCAATCGTACCAAATAACAAGTCCCCACGTTCCGCCTTCTCCCGAGCGCCTTCCACATGATCGAGAATCCACTTCACTTTCGTACCGGAGAAATAAGGGTCAATAAGAAGTCCTGTCTTCTTGCGAATCAAATCTGCATGACCGGCCTCTTTTAACTCTTCACAAATACTAGATGTTTGGCGGGACTGCCAGACAATCGCGTTGTAAATCGGTTTACCCGTCGCTTTATCCCAAACGACCGTCGTCTCGCGTTGGTTCGTAATGCCAATACCTGCGATTTGATCGGGAGACAGGTTCTTCTCGGATAATACACCAGCAATCACGGACAAAATTGAACTCCAAATTTCGGTGGCATTATGCTCAACCCATCCATTTTGTGGGAAAAATTGCTTAAATTCCTGTTGCGCTGTGAACACAGCTTCCCCTTGTTCATTGAACAAGATAGCCCGTGAACTGGTTGTTCCTTGGTCGAGTGCAAGCATGTACGTCTCTTTCATACAACTTCCTCCCAGCGTAAATTGCCTCCGTCAAGGAAGCGTTTTCTTCAGTTTATCATAATACGAGCAGAGTCAAGTGTTCTTCGGAAGGTAAATTAAAACCCCTTGCCTACAAAGCAGGCAAGGGGAGAGGGAAGTACGATTAGAACTTATCACGACGATTGCGATCGGTATTAGTGAGATCGCCTTTTAAGTTCACATCACTCGTTTCACCTACACGATTCACTTCAACTTCTTCACGTTTCACAGTTTCATCGATATGCTCAGTATCTGTAACTCTTTTTTTGTTGATGACAATTTCTTCAGTGACCACAGGCTTTTTCTTCACTTCAATCTGTTCTTCCGTAACGGGGACGCGAATTGTTTCATCATCGAACGCATTAGCAGTACGGAAATCCTCTTCTCCTGTCTGATCATCCAGTACTCCATCGACCGGTCTACGTTCAATTGTAATCTCTTCGTGTTCAACAGGGATGTCCACTTTTTTGCGATCTTCCACAACATTTTTGTCGACAGTAACTTCGCCTTTGCGGACTTGCTGTTTGTCTACGCTGAGACGTTCTTCGTGAACTTTCATCGTTTCAGGGACTTCTTCGATACTGCGGTTGAACTTACCTTCACTACGAACGCGGTCCGTATCCACCGTCTTCAGTTGTGCGTCTGCTGTATGATCATAATTGCCATGCAACGAACCAGGCTCGCGGTTGGCTTCTTGACCACTTGTCATGTTAAGTGGTTCTGTAGAAGCACTTGCCTGCAAGTTCGCATCGTTTGCTGAATCGTTCGAAGCGTATCGAGCGTTATTTTCCCGGCGATATGTATCTACTTCACCTTCATCTACATAAAGCAACATTGCGCCATCATGGATCTCACGTGTGTAACGGTCTTTTTCTGCTTCACTCAAACCTGTATCACTCAATAGATTATAAATATGGTCTTCACCGGATATGAAGTTCATGAACTTGTCCATCCAAGAGCCCTCCGGCGTTTTCACCTCGGCATCGGTCCGGCTGCGAAGCATATGCAGATCATGGTCATCTTTTGCGATTACGTAAATATTATCGTCTGAAACTCCGGTCGCTTTTAACTCCTGCACCTTTGTGATGAGTTCTGTTTCTGTCTGGAATGTCCCAACAAATCTTTTTTCAATATTCATGTCTAAGTTCCTCCTCAAATTTTGTGGTCAATCTCATATATTATTTTCGGTCTTGGATAATAGTTACCCGGCGTTACATTTCTGAAAACCTATTTAAAGACTAAAACAAAAAACGTCATCATCTTGTAATCTTGCTGTCACACGAACTAGTGTATGTTTCTTACGTATTACCGCTATGGTATGAAGGGGGATGTAATGGGGGGATTATACAAAAAATAGGATTCAGATTAGGCAGGAGTCCTTTGGTTTGGTACACTATTCTCTAATATAATCCATGATTTAATATCTGGTTAGGAAGTGGGATAATGGAAAACTTAGCATTAATCAGCGTAGTCGCAGTACTCGCACTCGGAATCTTTTCCCAGTGGCTCGCCTGGAGGATTCAGTGGCCATCAATTGTTATCATGTCGATCGCAGGATTGCTTATTGGTCCAGTTTTAGGATTGATCAATCCGGAAGCTGCCCTCGGTGATTTATATGGACCACTCATTTCACTTGCGGTTGCCGTTATTCTTTTTGAAGGTAGTTCGAATCTCGATATTCGTGAAATTAAAGGAATCTCTAAATCCGTTACACGTATTGTTACGATCGGTGCGTTTCTCGCATGGATTCTCGGATCCCTTGCGGCGCACTATTTTGCTGGACTGCAATGGGAAATTGCCTTCATTATAGGAGGGTTATTTGTAGTAACTGGTCCTACAGTGATCATCCCGCTGCTTAGGAGTGCGAAATTGAAATCTCGGACAGCGGCTGTATTGAAATGGGAAGGGATTATCGTCGATCCTGCGGGGCCGCTTCTTGCGCTGTTTGCATATGAAGTCATTAAAGTGTTGAGCAATGAACATTTGACGATGAGTAATTTGCTAAATTTCTTTGGAGGCGCGGGTCTTGCGATTCTCCTAGGACTTGGAGTGGGGCTTCTCATCACGGTTATGGCGTCAAAAGGACAGTTTCCTGAGTACTTGAAATCACCGATTGTACTTGCCTTGGTCTTAGTCTGCTTCATGCTTGCAGAAGTAATCATGCACGAAACTGGCATGCTCGCAGTCACCGTGATGGGTCTGACGATTGGTCGTTCTAAGCAATATGTCTCATCAATCGGAAACCTTGGGCATTTTGTTGAAAATGTCTCTGTCATGTTAACTTCTACGGTGTTCATCCTCTTAACGGCGTCTTTGCCGAGAGATACGATTGCTCAAATGTTTACACTACCGATTCTGGCATTCGTGTTAGTGACGTTGTTTGTCGTCCGTCCGTTGTCGATTTGGATTTCAACGATCGGTACGGAACTTGATCGGAATGAGAAGATATTAATCGGTTGGATTGCGCCACGCGGTATCGTGGCACTTACTGTTGCCGGATACTTTTCGAGCATTCTAGTCAATGATGGATATGAAGAAGCGAGTCTTCTTACAGCTTTGACGTTTGCGCTTGTCATTATAACCGTATGTGCACATGGCTTCACAATCGGCCCGCTTGCGAAGAAGCTACATTTAGCAAGTAATGAACCACCTGGAATCCTGATTATTGGAGCAAGTAACTTTTCAGCATCACTCGGTGAGGAATTGAAAAGATTGGGGATTCCCGCACTGATCATGGATCCTTCTAGAGGGCGCTTGAACTTAGCAGCCGCAAAAGGTGTTCAGACGTTCGAAGGGCAGATTTTATCGGAACAAGCGAGATTTTCGGTCGACCTAACACCCTATAGTACGATTTTGTCGATGACAGGAGACGCGTCGTATAACGCGCTTATTTCCCAATCGTTTGCACCTGAATTCGGCTTTAACAATACGTTTTCATTGCCAGTTGCAGTAAATCATCAGATGAATGAATCGGAGCTGCCGACTTCATTGAAAGCCCATTTACTCTTCAGGGAAGACGCGACATTTGCGGAACTCAACCGGAAAATTAATACAACATATGAAATCGGGGAGATCGCCACCAACGAGATTGAAAATGTCGATAACTGGTTGGATGAATTGCCAGAGCAAATCACTCCGCTTTTCATTAAGAAAGAGAATGAATCAATTGTATTCGTTACGTTGCGTAAAAAAGTCAATTTAGAAGAAGGCGACGTTCTTATCGTCATGAGACCTAAAAATGAGAAAAAGGAGCCTTCCGCTTAAGCGGGAGCTCCTTTTTACTTTAAACAATGTTGGTAACTTCGTGCGCTTGGCTTTCCAACTCAGCGGCAGACGAGGCAAGGTGGAAAAATGCATCCATCGCAACTTCTACTTCTTTTTTACATTCGTCGATGTTGGCCTGTGCTCTCGCAGTTCCAGTGGAAATCAAGGTAACTTCCTTTGTGATTGCTTCTATGCCGTCGCGCACTTCTACAATGGAAGCCTCCACATTGGAAGATAGTTTTCGAACTTCTTTAGCAACAACGTCAAACCCACGGCCATGCTCACCAGCACGTGCAGCTTCAATAGCAGCATTCAATGCGAGTAAATTCGTCTGTGAGGCAATCGCGCGGATCGTTTTGACGATGCCTTGAATATTTTCAGAATGCTTTTGAAGTATCTCTAAGTTACTCGTGTTGTTGGTAGAGACATCAGCTAACTCACCAATTCGCTTCAGCAATTCTTCGTTTCTATTTCTTCCTTCGTCTGCCTGTTCAGTGAGGGATTGCGCCATTTGATTAAGTTCCGCAACGACGCCCAAGGCAGTATCTTGACGCTTCGTTACATCTGTCGCTACTTTTGTTACGCCGAGAACAGTCCTCTTGTCTTCACTGAAGACGGGCATATAGGTCGCTTCAAGCCACACTGTCGAACCATCTTTGGCTTTCCGCTTAATTTTTCCAGAAGAAGCGACTCCTTTGTGTAAGTTTTTCCACATGGCTCCGTATGAAGGGCTGTTCACAAGTTCCGGGAAGCATAACCTTTCATGAGGCATGCCAATCATTTCTTCGGGACGATACCCAACAGCAGATGCAAAATTCTTGTTTACATAAGCGACGCGTTTGTCGATTCCAAATCGAATAATCGCAAGGTTTTCTTCTAAAGCGCTTACAACGAGTTTGTCGGAAACAGATTCAGATGCTGATACGTTCAATTATTTTCCTCCTAGGACTTCTGTAATGAATTGTTATCCATTATACACATTGTATATCATTTGTACTAGATAAAATGACTATAAGACATAGAAAAGACAATTTCCCAAAAGGAAAATGAATTAATAGAACTAGATTTCTAGGAGTAATATTATCTTCAGATAATGATTAGACGTCGAAAATTGATTATGGATAATCTGGGCTAGGTCAAAAGAAATGAACTTGACTTTTCTTCTATACCCGATAAAGATAAATCAAAACTGCTAACTTATAGAAGTGTTTTTAGAACAAAGAAACAGAGGCTAAGTGGAAGCCTCTGTTTAAATTGGATCTACGAAAAGGTGTTGTTAGTAGTCTCGTTTATTCAACTGTTCATCAAATATATCACCTTGTACAGGTTCATTCTCTCTACGTTCTTTACTGGAGAGAAGTGAATCTCGTTCAAGTTCTTCGGCAACTCTACCCGGGCTACCATTCACAGCGTCTTGAAACTCTTGGCGACGCTGTTCCTGTTCAGGATCACGTCCCAGTTCACCAGCAAAATCAGTCGTTTCTAATCCGTTGGAAATCGTATCGTCTGCTGCTACGCTGAATTCAGAACGCTCGATTGGACGCTTGTGTACTGGTGTCACTCGTTCTTGTGTATGTTGAGGTGTTGTATCGCCGAATGCTGGCTGTTCAGGCACACGCGTGACGCCGTCACCTGGAGGTGCGACCCATGTGTTTGCACCAAGATTTGGATCCCCCACATTCTCTCCGATACCGAATTGTTTTCCTACCTCTTGATGCTGTCCAGGCATGTCGCTCGTTTCATCCAAGTATAGCAACATGCTGCCATTGTTAACGTCTTGGTAAAATCCTGCCTTCTCATCTTCAGTAAATCCAAGGTCATCCATCATACTACGAACGCGATCTTCACCTGTCATGAAATCCATGAATTTATCCAGCCAAGATTCATGAGTCGTTTGAATCTCGGCATCTGTTCGACTTTGCAACATTTTGACATTATCTTCACTTTTAGCAATAACAAAAATTTGATGGTCTACATAGCCTTCTGTTTTTAACTCTTCTACCTTAGCTAATAGTTCTGGTTCTGTATGAAACATCCCGATGAATCGTTTGCCTTGCTCCATTTTTAAACGCCTCCTGTTGAGTGTGTTTGCTAGTATTCTAATGATTCGTTGTTAGTGTTTGAATACCCGTGCTATAGGCCACGGAAACCTTAAAAATACTAAGCGAGGGCAAACGTCATCTATTTGTAATCGAGTTGACATCTAACATGGAATATTAAATGAAGGGTTATTAAATGAAAGAAAACAAAAACAGAGACGCAATCGCATCTCTGTTACGTGTGCTCCAATTAGTATGCACCATACAATTTCTTTTCAAAGTCTTTCAACGAATGATTAGGAGATATTCCTTGGCGATTTAGTTCGTACCGATTGTCACCGAGTTTTACGTTTCCGGTATTCGTTGTAAATGCCATCCGAATGCCTGCAGATGAAATGGCTTTTTTACTCGTTTCACTAAATTGACCGAACGGGTACGCTAGATATCGAATGTTTGGATCTAGCATGTCAAAAGCTTTCGAAACTTGGGAACGACCGAGAGCGATATCAGCTTTAATTTCTTCAGATGTTGAAGTCGTCAAGAAAGGTTCACGTGTACCAGGTCTGCGAAGATGTAATCCGTGAGTATGGTGTTGGAACGAAAACACATCTACGGTTTCACGAATCTCTTTCAGTCCTACATATTGAAACGCTTGGTCATCCCATGGTTGAGCCTGTTGCTTTATGCGGGATGTAATGAGAAATGATGTTGCTGTGAACCCTTTTTCCGCTAAGGAAGGATATGCATACTTTTGAAGCGAAAGTAGACCATCGTCAAAAGTGATTAATACGGTTTTATCCGTCAGATTTTTACGAAGCATAAGCCAATTATCCAAATCTTCAGGACCGATAGTTTTCCAACCATTCTTTTTTAAGTAATCCATTTGTTGTTGAAACGGAGCCAAGTCAATTACCATGTTATTGTTTGCAAAAGGTGTAGCTGTGCGATTTTCAACGATTTGATGATACATAAGTACAGGGATTCCTCGATCCGCAGTTACGAGCGTTTTGGGAATGAATCCCCGTACGCCACCGAGATTCACTTGTACATGGGTTTTTGTTTCCGCAATAACCGGGAGACGGTGTCCAGGGTTAATATACCCGACTCGATGCCCTCCACGAAGTGCACTTGCTACGGAGACGCGACTTTGGGTAATCACGGTTTTCCGTCCCTTAGGAAAAGGTTTTTCCTTCGTAGGGGAAGCAGGTTTGACAATATGGATGGGAATCGCCAATTTATCATTCCCGAATGACAAATAAGCGTATTTTTCATCCTGCGCAACCATCTCATAAGGAACACCTTTCATGAAAGTTGCTGTACCAATTAACTGATCCCCATCAATTGTATAACCGCCCGTAGACTTTGACAAAGTGACCATTGAACTTTGAGTAGCTGCTTGCGCGCTCGGTTGTGACACTGCGACTAGAAAACAGACCAACAGACCAGCCCATAAAACAGACCAGCATTTCTTTTTGAACACATGCAACATTCCTTTGCTTTTTAGTAATGAACTAGTTCTAATTCTTTAGTCGATTATAACATAATGGAATCAACAATTTGGATAGAATTAGAAAAAGTAGTAAAAAAGTCAACCATTTGATGCATACGTACAAATTGGGTGTTGCTTATATAATCAGAACATTTATAATAGTTAAAACAAATACGATTAATTAAGGGGGAATAACATTGCTTACATTTGTATCAGCTATCGTTTTGTTATTCGCAGGATATTTCGCGTATTCGAAAGTAGTAGAAAAGGTATTTGTTGTCGATGATGCCCGTAAAACGCCAGCTTATACGAAATCAGATGGGATGGATTATGTGCCAATGAGTTGGTGGAGAGGATGGCTCATTCAACTCTTAAATATTGCAGGGCTCGGCCCGATTTTTGGTGCGATTGCAGGTGCGCTCTACGGTCCTGTAGCATTTATATGGATTGTCTTAGGAAGTATCTTTGCAGGTGGTGTCCACGATTATTTTTCAGGAATGCTATCACTGAAGCATGGGGGTGCACAATTCCCAAAACTAGTCGGGGAATATTTAGGTAGCACAGTTCGGAAAGTTACCAGTGTAGTGTCGATTGTTTTAATGGTCCTAGTTGCTGCGGCGTTTACAGCAGGGCCGGCGCAACTTATCTCTTCCATAACTCCGATCACGTTTACAATGGCATTAGTACTCGTATTTGGATACTTTACATTGGCTGCTATTCTACCTATTAATAAAATCATCGGTCGTATTTATCCGATTTTCGGAGCAATCTTAATCGTCATGGCAGTAGCGATTGCAGGGGCATTACTATTTGGAACTGCTAAAATCCCAAACTTAACTTTTACAAATATGCATCCGGGTGAACTTCCAATTTGGCCACTCCTAATGGTGACAATTTCATGTGGAGCCATTTCAGGTTTCCACTCAACTCAAAGTCCGATTGTTTCCAGAACAATGAAGAAAGAATCAGAAGGACGTAAAGTTTTCTACGGGGCGATGATTGGAGAAGGTGTTATCGCTTTGATATGGGCGGCTGCAGGAATGACGTTTTTCGGTGGAACAGATGGTCTTCAAGCTGCACTAGCTGCTGGTGGTCCTGCGGGAGCTGTAAATGAAATATCGGGCACTCTCTTAGGGACTTTTGGTGGGATTTTAGCAATACTAGGGGTCATTATCTTACCGATTACTACAGGAGATACAGCCTTACGTTCTGCACGTATGATGCTGACGGAAGCTACCTCTCCTTGGATTAATCCTGATAAACGGTGGGTAGTACTCTTAGCAACTGTAGTTCTTGGGGCCCCCATGTTTTACTTATCGATGATTGACTACTCTTTTTTATGGCGTTACGTAGGGGGAACCAATCAGTTTGTCGCGGCAATCATGTTGTGGACTGCAACGTCCTATCTTCTACGTGAAGGACGGGCGCATTATATTGCTGGAATTCCCGCTTTGTTCATGAGCGGTGTTGTCGCAACTTATTGGTTGTATGCTCCTGAAGGATTGCAGTTAAGCTATGGGGTCTCCGTAACAATCGGTTTAGTCGTAGTTGGGGGACTAGCTATTTTCTATGGGATGAAGATTGTTCAGTCCCGAAAAGAAAGCGTAAAACAAGTAGTCCCTAAAACTACCTATTAAGGAAGGTGCGAAACATGCACCTTCTTTTTCTTGTACCGGACAGCTCAGCTCGAGTGGAATACTTCATGTTGGATAGACTCACGTTGGCATTATGGACATCATGATTACGTTACGTTACTGATTGGAAGAAGTCATTCCACATATATTCATCCATCCGCGTATGAAGGATGGGACGTATTTAACTTTTCTGTCGCCAACAGCACTGTACGGGAAGTGCTAAGGTGAAAAACCGTAATAAGAGTAGATAAAAAATCAGTACGCAAATGTGAACAAACTAGTACATAAAAACTTCTTGATTTGGTTGGGAAATAGACACAGAAAAACAGTAACGATGAAAGTATTTTCATGTTAAACTAATCATCGTTCTTTACCAATCAAAGGGATTGCAGTCACTCGAGACTGCATACCACATAAAAGGAGATTTTATAAATGGGAAGAGTTGCTCAGAAAGTCGCATTGGTTACAGGTGGAGCATCAGGAATCGGTCTTGCATCTGCACAGTTACTTGCTAAAGAAGGCGCTAAAGTTGTTATCGGTGATTTCAACATTGAAGGTGCCAAAGCGGCTGCTGAAGAAATCAAAGCTAACGGCGGAGAAGCATCGGCAATCTTCTTGGATGCTACAAAAGAAGAATCTATTAAAGAAGCGGTTGAGTTCACAGTGAACACGTATGGTTCACTAACTGTTATGTTCAATAACGTCGGAGGAACGAATCTTAAAAAAGACTTGGACGTTGTTAACCTTGACTTGGATGAGTGGGATCGTTTGATGAACATGAACTTGAAGAGTGTATTGATTGGCGCGCGTTTCGCAATTCCACACATGCAAAAAGCGGGTGGAGGTTCTATCATTAACACAGCTTCAACTGCTGCAGTGGCTGGAGACGCAATCCGTTCAGCATACGGCGCTTCTAAGACAGCTGTAACTGGTTTGACTCGTTACATTGCAACTCAATACGGAAAAGACAAGATCCGTTGTAACGCAATCGCACCAGGCCTTATCTTAACACCTGCTGCTAAGGATAACTTGCCTGCAGAAGTACGCGAAATCTTCATGAAGTATAATGCGCTTCCATACCACGGTGAGCCAGAAGATATCGGAAATACAGTTCTGTTCTTGGCATCAGATGACTCTAAATTCATGACTGGCCAATTGCTTGTAGTTGACGGTGGTCACTACATGACAAGCCCTACAATTTCTGACGTTAATGCGTATGCAGCTAGCTTCCAAAAATAAGTTTGAGTGAACGAACTCCTTCTTTGCCAATTTAGAATGGCAAAGAAGGAGTTTTTTTGTTGGATAGCAGGTGCAAACATAGGATTAGCGGAATTGAATACAGGGAACAAATCCATAAGAATACGGTTTAGCAGAGGAGGAGGAGGAGAATGAAAAAAACAGGACGCTATATCGGGAACGTTTTGCTCCTTGCAGGTGTTTGTCTGCTCGTCTGGCAATTTGTTGGAACAAAACAGACCGGAGAGATACGGAAACAACAGTTGGATGCGTTCGCTAACCTGAAAGCAGAAGCGGAGACTGAAGTACAGCCTCAAAAAACGGATAATCAGGAATTGCTGAAGAAGAATGACGAAGCGGCGGCGACACCAAAAGTGCAAGAGAAGGAAATCGGCGACCTGGTCGGTGTTCTTTCCATACCGGAAATTGATATTCATGCGCCGGTGTCATACGGTGCGACGCCCAACATTCTAGACCATGGATTCGGTGCGATTCCAAGTAGATTTGAACCGGGAATCCCTGGCGGAAGCTATGCGATTGCCGGGCACCAATCCCATGTGTTCGGACAATTTTTCAACCGATTGGATGAACTTCAAAAAGGCAGCCAATTTGAGTTTGAAACGGTGAACGAAACGCAAAAATATGAAATTTATGAGACACGCATCGTCTTCCCGGAAGAAGTGGAAGCGATTGCGGAAGAACCGGGAATTGCAAAACTATCCCTTGTCACCTGTTATCCTCACAACAGTAACAAACATCGGCTAGTCGTCATGGCAAAGCGTGTAGATAATTGAAATAAAATCAAGACAAAAAAACAGGCGGAGCGTACGCCTGCTTTTTGTCTTGATTAGTTATCAACAACATTGCTGATCTGGTAGTACCCTTCCGCATCCAGAATAATGGTATACGTCTTTGTTTTTTCAATGTAATTCTCTTCACCGGCACTATCTGAAACCGAATAGGAAAGGTCCAATGTAACGAATGCTAGGTCTGCTTGGATAGCAATATCTGTTATGTCAGTTGAGTAGAACTGATAGATCCTACCGTCCGAAGCCACTTCCTGTATGAATGTTTGGAACTCTCTTGTAGTTGGCGCACCTGGTAGCAAATAACTCATAAGAAAAGTAGAATCGCCCGCTTGTATGGACATTTCATATTCTTCCCGGAATGAAGTCATGAAATCTATTAAGTTTTCTTCATAAAATCCACCTTCGTAAGATGAATCTTCTTCATATCCATCGTCTTCACTTTCTTCGTATTCATAGAAATCTGTATATTCATCATCGTAAGTGATATCCGTTTCATAGTCATGACTAGCTGTGTAGGTATCATACACACCGAACAATGAGGCTATGGTGGTTTCGCTCATTGGAGAAGCTGCCCAACGGTCTACGAAACTTATTACGCTATGCATCGGGATAGAGAAGCCGAACAAATTATTCTCTTTATACAGCAATGAATTAATGCCAATAACTTTACCTGTCTTCGCATCCAGCAAAGGTCCACCACTGCTGCCCTGGTCGATCTGAGCATCGATTTGATAAATCTTTTCATAGAGAAATCCCAGTTCCATATCCCGGTTAAGACCAGTCAAATATCCGACTGAAGCCGAGTTCTCAAAACCTTGCGGGCTTCCGAGTGCAATCACTTCTGTGCCAATCGGTGTTTCTTCGCTTTCCATCGCAAGAGGATCTAGAGTGCTGAATGCTTCTGCCCTAATGAGTGCCACGTCATAACGATCCGAAATGCCAATGACTTTTCCAGCTACATCTTTTCCATCGGAGTTCCGGACGACGACATCGGTGAATCCCGCTACCACGTGAGCGTTCGTTACAATGAGTCCGCCTTTCTTGTATAGGAAGCCCGAGCCGAGTCCGTCGCGCGTGAATATCGTAAATACACGTGGCAGAGATTCTTTGATGACCTCTGTCTTTTCTTTATCAGGTTTCACAGTCTTTGTCTTAATTTGTTGCGAGGAGATTGGCTTTAATGGCTTCTCTTTTTCGACAATGACTTCTTTAATAGGTGGAGGTGAGGCATCATCTGACAGATGTAACAGCTTTCCATAATTCCAATCTACAACATAACCGATTCCAGCGATTGAGCCGAGCAAGACAATCATGGAACTAAGAGCAACTGGTAACATCCAACTGTTTGGTTTTTTTGATTTGAGTGGCTTCCCACAATTTGAACAGAACTTCGAACCTTCATCATTTTGCGTTCCACAATGCGGACAAAACATAAATCATCCCTCCTGATCTATGAAAAAATTGTTAATTATATAGTATCATAGGTTTAGTTTTAATGAACTATATAATTTAAGTTTCCATTTTATTTTTTTATAGTTAAATTGGCAGGTGAAATGATGTATGACGAAAAGTCCGAGTAGTACAAAATTATTTCTATTATATGTATCAGCATAGGGACACATTTTCATGTGAATGTAATGGAAATGATAGGTTTAGCAGATATACAGCTGGGTAAGAGCGAGAGTAACGGGATTCTTACTATTTGAAATCCTTTACGACGAAGACGAGGGAGGTGAATACGTGCGCAACTTCATAGTAGTCTTATGTACTAGTCTTTTTCTGATTGCAATGCCAAGTGTTGGCTATGCAAATGAAACACCGCAGGATCAGCCTGAGGACAAACCAAAGAGAGGTCTTGTTGGAGGGCAATTAAATCAAGTGAAAAACACTGTGGATAAAACAGTAATATCTACAGGGGAGCTTGTAGATGAAACGGTTAAATTCACAGGGAATACTGTCGAACGTACAGTGGATTTAACGACTGAAACAGTCAACACAGTTGTTGATCCAAAGCAGAAGAAACCGGTGAAAGCGGTCGTTGAAAATACGACGAATTTTGTCGGGGAAACTGTAGAAAAGACAGTACCGGTTTTGGAACAGACGACCAAAACCGTGCAAACTGTTACTAAAGAAACTGTAAAAGTGACGAAACCACTTCCGAAAGTGCCTGTCGTGACTCCTGTTGTTGATAAAACAACAGAAACTGTCGATAAAGCAACGGCGCAAGTGAAGAAAACGGTCGATGAAACGGCAGGAACTGTGGCAGAAACCGTTTCGAAGCCTCTTCAAAAGCAACCGGTGACAAACACACCTCCTGCAAGCGGGGAAAAGCCTAATCAGGATTTATCCAAAGACCCTTCAGGAGAACAAATGGAACAGCCGAGTCGCCCGAGCGTGACTGAAAGCCGCGTGAGGAACAATTTCCTGTAGCAGAAGAGAACCAAACTGAAATACCTGATGGGACCCGGCCATCACAAGAAAAACTGCCAGAGCAGAAGCTAGAAGCGGATAACGAGAACAAATCTCCCGCTAACGACAATGTCAAAGTGGATTCTGCTATCTCGAAAGAACCTGAAGTAAGCACAGAGATTAAACAAGTCAATACTCATTCAACGCAAGGTGTAAAACCGATTGAAGAAAAGTTTACGATGGAGCGGAAAGCGTTGCAAGAAGGCAAGCAACTAAAGGTATCTTCAAAGAAGAGTGAGTCGACGAAGACCACTTCAAACTATGCGTACCCTCTGAAACCATCTGGCAAAAATTCTTGGATGTCCAATGTTCAACTGATAACGGGATCATCTTCAATTAGTGTGCCTGCACCATCGATTTCTTCAGGTATGAGTGGAATAGGTGCAGTCGTCTCGGATGGTTGGTTGATGAAAGCGGAGATTACTCGACAGAAATGGTATTTGGAAGACATTATAGGAACGCTTCAATGGAGCCAAGCACCACCAGGACAACCACCCCAATCCACTCCTTTTTTATACGTGATTTAAAAAACGATAAAAAAGGAGAGAGATTAATATGAAAACGAATTGGATGAAATACGTTGGAATGACGGCTTTGGCTGGTGCTGTAATAGTGTCAATGCCTGCTGCTGGTTTTGCGGATGAAGGAGAACAACATACAGGTCAACAGAAAGAGGAAAAGTCATTGCTCAATATTCAATTGGAGGATCTTCCGATTGCGGGTGACGTGTCTGTTGAGTTGCCAAATCAAACCAAGACAGAAGAAAACTCATTGGCAAAGATCCAAGTAAACGATGGGATTTTGGACAATGTACAAGGCGATGTTGCTCCTGTTACGAAAACGCAAAACGAAGAAACGAGTTGGGAAAAGCGTACTGTTGCCACTGTAAAAGTGGACACTGCGTTAACGGAATCGGTGCAAGCAGATGTTGCAGCTAAGAAAAACAGCCAGGATGAAACTAGCAGTGAGTCAAGTGCTGCACTCGTAACTGTTGAAGCGGAAGAGTTACCTGTAGTTGGCGAAACGACTGCTAATATTATCTCAAAAGACGTCAGTCAAAAAGACGGCGAAACGACAGTTGACAACGGGGTGGTCCAAGCGGATCTCAAAGAATCTGAACTTCTTGGTGATACACATGTTGGGGTTATTGAAAACCAAGCAGAAATAGATGAAGATGGATCTGCTCAACTGGATCAATCGCTAGTAGAAGTAACTGTCGATGACGCTCCAATTCTAGAAGACGCGCATGTGGGTATGGTAGATAACCACATGAAGGAAACGAAAGACGGTTCATTCAATAAAGACGGAGGCGTAGTAGACGCA
>NZ_JWIB01000012.1 GCF_000813425.1 Sporosarcina sp. ZBG7A | reverse complement strand
AGTAAGTGTAGCCTATACATGAATTTGTTTAAGTGTGATAAGCCCAGTATTTTTCTTGGGCTAGAACATAGTCATCACATAAAAAGCAGATACAGTATGTGGTGAGTAAGGAAGAATTAATATGTCGACATAAAGAGTAACGAGACGCTCCTTACAAATAAGAGACGCACGAGACAGATAATGCGACCTGAGGAATGCCTAATTATTAATCCATATCTTAAAAGGAAATTAATTTCCCCTCTCCATTTTTTCTATTTTTCTAGTTAATTGATCAATTTGTTTTTGCATAGATTCAATTTGATTTGATTGATCTGATTGGTTTTGTGTGTCCTGACTACTCGAGTTTTCTAATTGTTGTAGGGCAATTCCTGCTCCTACTGACTGAAGACCATCGCCTAATGTGGAGAGCAATGCTCCAATAAAACCAATTCTAGCAGCATAAATTTCAGGAGAGGTACTATTTTCACCTGGTGGAGTATTATCAAAATGATTCATTGTTACACATCCTTTATTGAATAATGGATTCTTATTATAGTATGAAACGGTTGCCTCAACGTTGTAGTCAATCTAAGGATATTACACATTTCGAACAAAATACGTCTCTAACTAAAAAACCACTCATAATTTAAATGAGTGGAAAAAGAGAGTGTCTAAAAATTAGAGTCAATTACAAGGTTAGTCTTTAGGATTAATGATCGCCAACATCTGATGATCTTCCCAAGACCCATTAATTTTAACGTTTTTCAAAGCTATTCCTTCTTTATGGAAACCAGCTTTTTCTAATACTCGAATGGAACCTATGTTATTTGGCATTACTCCTGCTTCAATTCGATGTAACTTTAGAATTTCGAAAGCATAATCAACAACCAACTTGGTAGCTTCGGTAGTATAACCTTTACCATTATGTTCTTGGTCTAAGGAATAGCCCAAAAGCGCACTTTCACGAGGTCCACGGAAAACTTGAAACAAGCCGATAGTACCTATAAGAGTTTCCTCGCCAATTTTAAAGATCCCGAATCGATATTCTAATTCTTTTTTTGTATTTTGCTCCCATTTTTCGATTAATTCTTTCTGAGTTTTTAACGTCCAATAATTTTCAGGATGAGCTATGGAATAGTTTTCAAAAAAACCTCGATTTCTCTTTTCTAAACTAAGTAATTCGACAGCATCCGAGAGGATAAGCGGTCGTATATATACATTTACTATTTTGGACATCTAATCTTCCTTTCTCTATGTAAAGAACTTAAAAATTATATCATACAGAAGAAGTATCTCGAACGCATGCCGAACTAAAAGTCACTCGAAATAGGTGAGAAAATGCTAGCTTTAACAGCACTAGAAAAAGAAGCAATCATTGCAGAAAGTATTTTGCTAGTGATAGTCATCTAGGGGATAGGGCAGCTGAGTAAAAGCAAAAAAGACGGCTGATCCTAATCGATCAGCCGTCTCTTTACAGTCACCTTTGCCTTTAGGCGAGTTAGGAGTATTTACAAGAATAAGACGAACTATACATTTCGCAATAAATGGCGTGATGGCATGGCAATTCGGTGCAAGAAATTGTGGGAAATAGCACACCAGTTACCGTTGGTAGAGCTGATTGAGCAACAAATGATGTTTGCAAGAAGTGTCATTAGAAGAAGGTACCTACGTAAGAAGCTTCCATTTTCAAGTGAATATTCAGGTATTTTTCACTCGCAGGTACCTTTCACTATTATACGGATGGCTTACTAGTTATTAGCAATATGACTTAAAAACATTAAAATTAGTATGGATAGTCTTGCAATTTCGTAAAGATAATAGATTATTGAAATTTTCATGATAAGGTTATTTAATATACATAAATTTTTACTCATCTTGAGAAGTGGGCGATGAGTGGTTTTGTACGAACATGAATCACATGATGAATCCGTTTTAAGTCTTTGTAATCTCGGGACATTTGTTAAGACCATTTTCATGATGCAAAACATGAGTCAATAAATATGTATATAAAAATTATCTAAAAGGGGAATGCTTTCATGACAAAGTTTAACGCAGTATCAGCAAAAAATACGGAGAATGCACCAAACGGTATCGGGTTATATTCACAAACTGTAGCTTTTTCTCATTACAATAATCTTTCGGCTCAATTACCGATCGAACCCAAGACAGGTAACTTGGTAGCTGGTGGTATAAAAGAGCAGGCTGAACAGTGCTTTAAGAATATCGAGGCAATTGTAAATAGCATCGATCATGTTATGAGCGATATTGTTAGAATCACTGTATTCGTTAAGGATATTCAAGATGTTGACGCAGTAGACGAAGTTTATAAAACATTCTTCCCAACTTACGTGCCATCACGGACAACGGTTGCAGTTGAAGCTTTGCCTATGGATGCTTTGGTACAAATTGAGGCACTTGTTTCACACGGTGAAGGCACAATTCCTAACGCACCACAAGCAGGCGATCTCATCAAGCTTACAAATAACACGGCAAATGCCCCAACAAATCCTCTTTCTACACAAACCGTGTCTTTCTCTCATTACAATAATCTTTCAGCTCAATTGCCTATCGATCCGAAAACTGGCAGATTGGTAGCTGGTGGAGCAAAAGAGCAGGCAGGCCAGTGCTTAAAAAATGTCAAATCAATTTTAGAAAGTATCGACGTTCCTCTTGACGATATCGTTAAGGTCAATGTATTCCTTAAAGACCTATCGGATACGGAAGCAGTTAACGAAGTGTACAAAACATTCTTCCCAGACTCAGCGATTGCTCGAGCTGTAGCGTATGTACCTGCACGTACAACAGTTGAAGCTGCAGCATTACCTATGGGGGCTTTAGTGCAAATTGAAGTAGTTGTTTCTCACGGGGATGGTACACCTCCGCAAGAAATTGAAGACAGACACGGAATCGTAATCTGGGCAAACAACACGGAGAATGCACCAAAGAATTCTCTTTCTACGCAAACTGTAGCATTCTCTCATTACAACCACCTCTCCGCTCAATTACCGTTGGATCCAAAAACTGGTGAATTGGTAGTTGGTGGTGTAAAAGAGCAGGCTGAACAGTGTTTGAACAATATCAAAGCTATTGTAGAAAGTATCGACCACGTATTGGACGATGTCGTTAAAGTAAATATCTTCGTTAAAAACATTTCAGACATGGATGCAGTGGACGAAGCTTACAAAACATTCTTCCCAGGTGGAGTACCTGCACGAAGAACAGTTGGCGTCTCTGCTTTACCAAATGATGCTCTAATCCAAATCGACGCAGTTGTGTCGAACGCTGAAGGAACACCACCAAAAGCATAATAATCATTTGTTCGTAAATACAGGAACGATTAAATTTACTTGTTAATGTCGCGGGTGAAAGAGTAAAAAGCTGGCCCTATTTTAAAAAACATCGAGATTTTTGCCGATTATGGCTGAGATCTCGATGTTTTTTTAGATTCCAAGCTAACTAAATCAACAAATACTGATCAACTTCCAAGTGACAGGAGCCACCGCAAGAAATTTTCGTGTATGTTTCATGACCTGTTACCCCTAATCAGGACAAAAGATGTGCAGATTTCTTTATGTTGAAATTATGTTAAGTATTTTCATCAATCTTTACAAAAGCTTTACATCATAACGTAATACTATAGTCTATAATCTAAATTGACTATGAATAGTGGGAGGCCGAAAGGTATGAGATTGAGCGTCAGAAAAAGAATATGGTTTGGTTTTCTACTTTTACTAACAATTTTAGTGGTTGTCGGTGTATCAGGAATAGTGTCACTTACAAAATTAAATAACGAATATCGATTTTTAATTGATGACAAAATAAAGAAAGTACTATTATTTGAACAGATTTTATCTGAACAAAACGAAGAAGCAAAAAATATTCGTGGATATATCATCTATAAGGATGAGTCACATGTTGAGCATCGGAAGGAAAACATGAACTCAATTAACGGGAAATTGAAAGAACTGAATAAAATTGTTCGAACACCATCGGCTCGTGAATTATTGAAGGAAGTAATAGAAGCCTCAAAAAGTTATGAGGAAATTAGTGCATTGACTATCCGGGATGTCAGTGAAGGAAATATTGATAGTGCTATGGCTTTAGCCGAGGAAGGTGCTTATTATCAAGATGCCATAACAGCAACTCTAAAAAAACTAATTGAACATCAAAAAAGCCAACAAGTGAAGACGGAACAGTCTTTGCTAGCTGTTTTAAATTGGATTAAAATTCTAATAGCTAGCTTGATGATCGTCGCTTTCATTGCAAGTGTTTTTGTTGCTCAAAGAATCAGTATAAGTATCGCCCGGCCAGTTGAAAAAATGACAGAAGCATTGAAGCAGATTGCTATGGGGGATTTTACTGCAGATGTCTTACTAATTCGAAACAAAGACGAAATCGGAGAAATGGCAAGTGCTTTCAATAAAATGACTAAAGACTTAAAAGGAATTTTATCGATTGTAAGAAACTCAGCCACTCAGCTTGCGGAACAAGCAGAAAACTTATCTGCAGGTTCTGAGGAAAGTCTTGCTTCTTCTAATACTATTTCGGAAATTACGGAAAGAAATAGGTTAGCGAGCAGTTCCCAAGTGACGACAGCCACCGAATCCAATTGTTACATAGAAGAGATGCTACAAGGTATGACTCAAATGAATGAAGACAACAATCAAATGCTACAGGCTTCCGAGTCGGTTTCTCAACTCGTATCGACTGGAAGGAGACAAATGGAAGACTTTACAGAACAAATGGAGAAAATTAGTTATAGCATTTCGCAATCTTCTCTAACAATAAGTGAAATGGCCATGTATTCAGAACGAATCAGGCAAGTGACAACACTGATTACAACAATTGCTGAACAAACAAACTTACTTGCATTGAATGCTGCCATTGAAGCTGCAAGAGCAGGTGATCATGGCAAAGGTTTTGCAGTCGTTGCGGAAGAAGTAAGGCATCTTGCAGAACAATCGAAACGTTCCGCGAAAGAAATAGGCATGATGATTGATGATATGGTTCACAAAGTGGAAAGTGCAGTAGGTAGTGTTGAAGAAGGATCAAACCAAATTACAAAAGGGCAATCGGTGTCAAAAGAGACGGAGAAAGTGTTTTATGGGATCGAAAATGCAACGCATAAGATGAATGATAAACTGTTAACTGTAAGCAGAACAATTGAAAAAGTACGCACAAAGACAGACGAGGTTTTCGAGGGTTCAAAAAGAGTGGAACACCTTGCTATGAAAGCCTCATACGAATCGAACTCGGTGAGTGCTGCAACTGAAGAACAACTTTCCGTAAATGAAGAGATTTCCTCAAATGCACAAATTTTAGCTCTCGTTGCTGAAGAGCTTCAGAACGAAGTCAGGAAATTCAAAGTTTAAATTAGGTGTTACTGAATAACCCCTAATCAAGGTAATGATTATGCAGTTGTGCAAAATCCTGCTCCTGCTTACTAATTAGTAGGAATTGGCATTATCGTCACATAGAAAGCCCGCAACGCCGAGAAAAGGTATCCATGCAAGAAACTTTCCTGTTTGTTAAACAATTTTGTTTGTTTCATGCACACCTTTCACTAATACCCCTCCACTTGGATTGATCGATTCATTCGCAAGACAATCGAATTTCTGTGCTTCATAAAACTTTCAAACAACCACAAGTTGGATAGTTTTATTGCGCAGAGTTTTTACTAAATGGTAAAGTTGTAGCAGCACTACAGGGTTCCAACATAAAGGGTCCCCGTTGCAATCTTATTAGAGCAGAGGATAGGACTCGAAAATAGATACCGGTATATTTAAATTAATTTCAATAACAAAGTGAGGGAAAATCATGAACATTTCGTATAAATTGATGTCTTCATTAAGTTTTGAAGACGCGCATGTCCTATTTAATAAAGGGTTTGAAGGCTATTTAGTACCGATGAATTTATCTTTTGATACGTTCGTTAGTCGTTTTGGTAATGCTGGATTATCTCCGGCATTATCTATCGTTGCATATAATGGAACAGAGCCAATCGGTTTTGTGCTACAAGGAATTAGGGAAGTGAATGGTCAAAAGATTTCTTGGAATGGTGGAACAGGTATTATTCCAGAATACAGGGGAAGGAAACTGGGTTATTCCTTGATGGTGGAAGCCGAAAAACTTTTAAGAGGACATAATGTAACTGTCGCAACTTTAGAGTCTCTTTCTGAAAATAAGGCAGCTATATCTTTATATGAGCGTTGTGGTTACAAAGTAGAGGACGATTTACTCTTTTTAAGTGCAAATGAAGTTTTAGATAGTACCTCACCAAACCTTGACGGTTATGAAGTTACAAGAATACCGGCTGCCCAATCTATTGGTTCAGATTTATTTCCAACTATCGTACCTTGGCAAACGGATCCTAGTAACACGCCAATAATAGGTGGAGAAGCTGTGATGTTAACAAAAAATGGAGAGGTCCAGGCAGCTTGTCTAATTCGAAAGCAATGTGTGTTTGGCAATGAGACGGAAAGTATTACTTTATATCAGGTGAAGGAAAATGGGAATGAAGATGCTCTCAACAAACTCCTTGCTTACGCATTAGAATATGACCAATCTATCAATCGTACAACTTATAACTTCTTAAAAGGGAATGATCGTGTAGTTTCATCCTTACTGGCAAGTGGTTTTGAAAACACTTCAATATCCCAAGTTTTTATGACAAAGGTTTTCGGAAATACCCGAATGATAGGACGATAATGCGTCGTTGCAATAACTTCCTTTAAGGGAGGTACCTGTGAGGGTCTTTCGTGTTTGTTCAAACATTTACGTTTATTTCTCAAACTGGTGCCATTCTCTTAAGAAAAACTTTATTATTCCCGTTGAATAGATCAGATATCATAGTTCCACCTAAACACTTCTTCATGTGTAGAAATCGTATGAATGTGGTAATATAAACATATGCTAAAAAAGACCGAGTGCACCAACACCCGGTCAATGTAGCTGGCATCCGCTTGAAGAGCGGTTGACCAGTTCAACGAAGGTGTTAAGAGTAATCACCCTGCTTACTGGTCAGTTAGCGGAGGGTGGTTACTTTTTTCTTTTGGTGTATAGAGCAATCATTGCAACAACAGCTGTTGCCATTGTTATGAGGAACATTCCAAATTGGAATAACAAGCTCATTGCATCGTAAGTCACCATAGTAACACCCCCTTTCTCAAGGGAGTGCCAACCGCCCATCCGCTATATGCTGCTACTTTATAAGTATATCATTCTTGATGGTTAAACGAAGTATTACAGAACACACATTCCCTTCTTTAACACTTTGATCTTTATCGACAATGGCCCAAGTGTGTACTACTAGTTTGAAGCTGATAATTCTTCCTATTTCTTGATCTAAAAAAGGTACCTATTGAAGCCTTCATGTTTGTTTCACACAATGGTACCTTTCACTAAAAAAACTACCTTGCTTGACTCCTTCGGACATAGTTTACCGGAGGAGTATTTTTTTTTGGTAAAAACAACACATTTACGGGAATCGGAAAACATTGTATAGTTGTATACATGAGTATCCAGCCATATAAATAATCAACTATTAGCGTTAGTTTAGCAAGAAAGGAGGACTCCTATTGCAACCGATATTAGATGAATCTCAACCCATATTTCGGCAAATTGCACAGATTATTAGTAATGGCGTTGTAGAAGGTATATTCAAGGAAGGAGAAAAAGTACCATCCGAAAATGAATTGTCACGATTTTATAACATAAACCGAGCAACGGTGCGCAAAGGGCTTGAGTCCTTGGTCGACGGAAATATTATCTACAAACAGAGGGGAATTGGAATGTTTGTCAGGGTAGGAGCGAAAGCACAGTTGATAAAAGAAAGGCAAAAGCAGTATCGGGATGAGTACGTCATGCCTTTGCTGGCAGAAGCAAAGCGTTTGGACATAGGAGTGGAAGATGTAATAAAGATGATCAAAGAGGGGGAGATAATATGATACAAGTAGATAATCTCACGTTTACCTACGAGAAAGAGCCTGTACTTCATGAATTGTCTTTAGCGGAACAAAGCCCTGTTATAGCAGGTCTTTGGGGAAGAAACGGTAGCGGTAAAACGACATTGATGAAACTTCTGGCTGGATATGAGAAACCAAATCATGGAAAGGTTGAAATACAAGGGATGAGTCCATACAACAACGCTGAGGCGATTCAGCTTGTCTGTTATATGCAGGAGGAACATCCATTCAGTTCACTCTGGAATGTAGGTGATGCGTTACGATTTGGGGAATACTTTAATCCCAACTGGGATCAAAATATGGCAGAACGACTTTTAGGTACTTTCCGTTTGGATAAGAAGAAAAAAATCACGAAACTTTCAAAAGGGATGAAATCTGCCCTTCAGTTTATCATCGGCATTTGCAGTCATGCGGATGTCACCATATTTGATGAACCGGTTAATGGATTGGACGCTGGAATGAGGAAGAAAATGTATGAAGTTTTACGAGAAAGCCATGAAGACAACCCCCGATTCATATTGCTCTCAACGCATCACATCGAAGAAATTCAGGCAATTTGTGAAACACTTATTGTTATTAAAGACGGGGGAGTACTATTCAACGAACCGATGGATGAGATAAAAGAGAATGGGATTTGGTTATCGGGAAGCAAAAACATTCTGGAAAAAGTAATTTACGGAGAGAGGATAATTGAGAAAAGCGAAATGGATTCGGTGATGAAAGTAATGTTGGATGTTCCTTACTCGAAGGAGTGGAGAGAACTCGCGCATTCCAATGGTCTATCGATCGGGAAGGCAGAACTCCAGGATTATTTATTGAATATGACTGAAGAAGATAAGGAGATGGTCGAATGAGTTCTATGAAAGGTACATTCCGGCTAGTCTACGAAGGTGCACTTTTTTTCTTAGGGAAATTCCTTTTTCTCTACCTGACAATCCCGTTGACGGTGGGTTGGATTCTAATCGGATTACTTTTTGGTGTACCTGATAATACCGTTGTAGCTATTTCCGGTCCAACTTATTTTTTTATACCTATGTTTGCTGTCACTGGTTTCAGGTCCCTTTTGCCAATAGCTATCGCATTTGGAGGGACGAGAATCCAACTTCTCAAAGTATTTTATGTAACAGGAATTGCTGCAGTATCAATTAGTATCTTGTTTTTAAATATACTTCAATATATTTTAATTACTGTTTACAACCAGTGGTCGAGTTCCGTTAACATTTTGCATCCAGGAGTATACGTGTTAGGGGATTATCATTTTCCCTCTTATTTATGGATAGATTTGATGGTTGGCTTGCTCTTATTCGGGATTGCCTTTTTGCTTTATTGCATTTTATATCGCTTAGGTATTAAAAGGACTATTATCATCACTACGGTACTGTCACTTATTGGAATGTTTCTCTATTATGGCAACATCTTAGACATTAACAGTTTTGAATGGATTTGGAATCATGATTTAAATCCTCTCACGTTATTTACGTTAGCAGGTTTGCTTGGTCTTGGATCACTCTTTATCACGTATCCGATGATGCGTCATGCACCATTGAATAAATCCATGGTAAACGTTGGTTAAGAACAGAAATTACTGGTGATTCTCCTAGAAATAAGTTGAGTTAATAAAAGGAGGAGGCATATGCCTCCTCCTTTTATTGGCTTATGAAATTATTAACAGGGCACAATTTAGGCACAAAACGCTATATCAGCAGGCTTATCTTTTAATCTAAAAAAGACAGAAAGCCCGTGATATAGCGTTTATTCAATACGTCCCAGGCAGGAATCGAACCTGCGACCCACAGCTTAGGAGGCTGTTGCTCTATCCCCTGAGCTACTGAGACATTTGGGATTTAACTATATTAGTATACGGCATATCTTCCATATCCGCAACCAATCTATTTTCTTCCACTAGTAAATCAAATTATTTTAATAGTTAAGCATTAAAGCGTATACTGAGAAATGATGGTACGAACATAATTATTGGAGGCGGTTTAGTTGAATCGATTAGAAAACAAAGTGGCAGTCGTAACTGGTGCGGGTTCTGGACTCGGTCGTGAAATCGCAGAACTGTATGCACGTGAAGGTGCAAAGATTGTCATCGCAGACATGAATATGGAAGGTGCAGAAGAAACCGTTCAAATGATTAAAGCAGCTGGTGGAGAAGCGCTTGCGGTGAAAACGAATGTTACTGCTGAAGAAGATGTTCAGCGCATGATCGATACAGCAGTCGAGACGTTCGGCACACTAGATATCCTTGTTAACAATGCAGGAATTATGGACAACATGTATTCCGCTGCAACGATTACTGATGACGTATGGGACAAAGTATTAGCAATTAATACTACAGGTGTCATGCGTGCAACACGTAAAGCACTTTCCATCTTCGAAGAAAAGAAAGCTGGCGTAATCGTCAATATGGCGTCCATTTCTGCACTTACAGGCGGACGTGGTGGACTTGCATATACAGCGTCTAAACACGCAGTTGCAGGGATGACAAAAAATGTTGCATCTCATTATGCACATTTGAACATTCGTTGTAATGCTATTGCACCTGCGCAAGTTCCTACAAATATTACGAACAACTTAGTGCAACCAGACAAGCACGGTATGGAACAAGCTATGAAAGGCGTCAGCCAATTGAGCCGTCCAGGTACGAAAGAAGAAATCGCGAACATTGCTTTGTTCTTAGCGTCTGATGAATCCTCTTATGTGAACGGCGTTATCATGCAAGCAGATAATGGCTGGTCTGCATACTAAGGTTTGAATACCGTTAAAAATCGACTTCCGGCTTTATGGAGGTCGATTTTTTGATGGATTCCTCAAAATTCGCACAATAAAATTGTCAGAAATGGGCGGATTGTATACCGTGGAAACAAGGTGGTCTTATGAAACGCTATCGTTTACAAATGAAATTTCAGAGCGTATACTAATATAGTTAGATAGGCTAACTAATCATTTTAACTGTGAAGTGAGGCGAGGAAATGCATTTGGAGCATCAATTTATCAGAAGCTATGTCAAACTGTACCGTCCTTTGGTGAACAAACTCAATAAACTGCTATTGCATTATGACTTGTACAACGCACAATGGACCATTCTCAGTTTACTTTCAAGAGAAGGGGAGATGACCTCTGCTGAAATTGCTGAAGAACAGATGATCGAAAAACCTTCTGTTACGAAAGTAGTGAAACGTCTTCATGAAATCGGATATCTTGATGTCACTCAAGGGCAAGATAAGCGTGAAAAGTTGTTAAAGCTCTCGAGTGAGGGCGAGCGGATCACAGCTGAGATTCAAGCGGAACTGCTTCCATTTTACGAACATATTTTAGCAGGAATTCCTGAAGAAGACATACAGGCTGCTAAACAGCTGCTCGATCAGGCGTACGAAAATCTTATCAACTAATAGAGAGGGTCATTATATGGAAGACAAGCAAAACTTATGGACAAAAGACTTTATTTTTATCTCAATCATTAACTTCTTTATAATGATTGTCATGTATATGCTCATCGTAACAATTGCTCCATTTGCAGTTGAAGAATATGGAGCATCCGCTAGTATGGCAGGACTTGTTTCCGGGATTTTCATCATCGGAACATTATCTGCCCGAATCGCAACAGGGCGTGTTATTGAAAGCATTGGTAGCCGTCGCATCTTACTGATTGGTATGGTTATATCAGTCGTAGCCATTGCACTATATTTCACTGCGCACTCGCTTCCGGTTCTTTTACTCGTTCGTTTCATCCACGGAATTGGACTCGGTATTGCTTCGACAGCAACCGGTACAATGGTAGCGCAAATTATACCACCATCACGTCGAGGTGAGGGTATTGGATACTTTAGTTTGAGTACCGTACTTGCGACAGCAATCGGACCATTCTTCGGTATTTACTTAAGTCAACATGCCGACTTCACATGGATTTTCGCGTTCAGTTTAGTATTAAGTATTATTGGTCTCGGAATGTTTTTCTTTGTCGATAAACGTCCTGAAGAGGCACCACATGAGATAAGCGCACCAGAAGACGCACCAAAAGGACTTGCAAATTACATCGAAAAATCTGCGATACCAATTGCAGTAATTACGTTGTTAGCAGGAATCGCATATTCAGGTGTTTTGTCGTTCTTGTCATTTTACGCAAAAGAAGCAAACCTTGTCGATACTGCAAGTTTCTTCTTCTTAGTGTATGCGGTCGCAATCTTGGTTTCCCGTCCTTTCTCTGGAAAATTACTTGACCGAAAAGGGGGGACATTTGTTGTAGTTCCTTCATTGATTTTGTTTGCAGGCGGTTTATTACTACTTAGTCAGACACATACTGGAATCATCCTGCTAATTGCAGGTGCTATTATTGGGTTAGGATTCGGGAACTTCCAATCCTGTGCTCAGGCGATAGCACTTATAGGTGTTCCTATTAAACGGATCGGAATTGCAACGTCTACTTTCTATATCTTCCTAGACTTTGGTTTCGGATTGGGTCCTTACTTCTTAGGTAGTGTAGCCACTGCATTTGGCTACCGCGATTTATATATGATTCTTTCAGGATTAATCGTCGTTGCGCTTATCCTATACTTGTTGATTGGCCGTAAAAAGCGTCCGGTTATTCAATAAATAACAAAACGGTTCTCCAGTAGACGGAGAGCCGTTTTTTTAAGAAAGAACCCGTTCAAATCCAAGAAAACGAGTACCTTGAAAACTTAACTTGCCAATGTCACCTTCGGCTAACATGCCATACTGATTACCTCTCATTTGAAACTCCTGCCGGTCGCCACTTTCATATTCAAAAGTCACATAGTAGTAAGTACTCGCTCCTGTATCACCAGTTCCGCCGGAAGTTTCTGTGCGTTTCGTTTTCACATGTGCAGCAACCGTGAGTTGAGGAGAGTTGTTGTTTTTCCCCCATTCCGCTGCTCCTTTTATGAAGGTAAAAAGAATTATTCCTACTATAATGCAGAAGAAAATTGCAAAAATTATTGGGAATCCGCCAAAGAACGAATCGTTAAAAGGATCCATAGTCAAACCACCTTCCTGTTTTTTCTAGTATATACGAGTTTCAGTGGAAACGGTTTCAAAAAAAGAATCAGTTTTTTCATAGCTAATGCTTTGCATTCTTTGAATTGTGTGCTATTCTATTATTACTTTAACAGACTAAAGCGATGAAGTGGAGGAAAACAATATGAAAATGAAAAAGATGAAGGTTGCGTTAGCCGGATTTGGTATCATTGCACTTTTAGCTGGTTGCGGGAATTCTAAAGAAGCAGCAAACGGTGAAAAAGAATTAGTCATCGGGGTTGATGATAAATTCGCACCAATGGGATTCCGAGATGAAGCGAATGAGCTCACTGGTTTTGACATTGACTATGCGAAAGCTGCAGCTGAACACATGGGCATGAAAGCGAAGTTCCAGCCAATCGACTGGAAAGCGAAAGAAACAGAACTGGCTAGTGGACGCATCGATCTTATCTGGAACGGGTATACGATTACAGACGATCGTAAGAAGAAAGTGCTCTTTACAAAACCATATTTAAGCAACGCTCAAGTAGTTGCAGTGCTTAAGGATTCAAACATTCAATCACTTAGTGATCTCGAAGGTAAAACAGTTGGTCTTCAAGCATTGTCTTCAGCAGCTGATGCATTAGAAGCAAATCCAATCGCAGATAAAGTTAAGAACAAAACGGAATTCTCGGATAATGTTTTAGCACTTTCTGATTTGAAGAGTAAGCGAGTAGAAGCAGTCATTATCGATGAAGTCGTGATCGACTATTACATGTCTAAAGAAGAAGGTAAATATAAAGTACTTGACGAAACGCTTGCTCCTGAAGAATACGGTGTCGGGGTGAAAAAGGGTAACGAGGATTTATTGAAAAAACTTCAAGATGCATTAGATACAATGAACGAGGATGGAACAGCTGCACAAATTTCCGAAACGTGGTTTGGTGAAAACAAAGTACTGAAGTAAGTCACGGTTTCTAGTTAGGTTGGAGGGGTTACAATGTCACCAGATTATTTGTTATCGATTTTAAAACCAATGCTTGAAGGGGCTAAGGCAACGATTCTATTGTTTGTGATCGCAATCGTTGCTTCGATCCCACTCGGATTCTTGCTTACTCTCGCGGTAAACAGCAAGTTTAAACCGCTGTCGTGGTTAGCGAATATGTATATCTATCTCATGCGGGGAACACCGCTCTTACTGCAATTATTGTTCTTCGTGTTTGGATTGCCACTAATTCCGGTAATCGGGGAATACTTAGTTATGGATCGCTTCGCTGCGGCTGCGCTTGCTTTCGTACTGAATTACGCAGCATATTTCGCAGAAATCTTCCGTGGTGGTCTACTATCTATTGATAAAGGACAGTATGAAGCAGCACAAGTACTCGGATTGAACAAGTGGCAGACGACGACACGGATTGTCATTCCTCAAATGATTCGCATTGCGCTTCCTGCTCTTGCGAACGAATCGGTGACACTCGTGAAAGATACGGCGTTGTTGTATGCAGTTGCTGTTCCGGAACTGCTTCACTTTGCGCAAACGGCAGTCAACCGAGACTTTACGATTGTTCCATTTATCATGGCAGGCGTGATCTATCTACTGATTACAGCGGTTTTGACACTCGTGTTCAAGTGGTTGGAACGACGATTCCATTATGTATGAGGAAGGTGAAAAGCAATGGCATTGATTGAAGTAATCGATATGAAAAAATCATTTGGAGATATAGAAGTCTTAAAACAGATCACATTCCAGGTGGAGAAGAACGAAGTGGTAGCGGTCATTGGACCATCAGGCTCAGGGAAAAGTACAATGCTTAGAAGTCTAGCTCACCTTGAAGAAATTGAAGGGGGAACTATCCGAATCGACGGGGAATCGCTCGTTAATGACGGGATCTATGCGAGCACTCCTGAAATCAGAAAGATTGGTAGACGGATCGGTATGGTGTTTCAGCATTTCAATTTGTTCCCACACCTAACTGTGAAACAGAACTTGGCGCTTGCTC
Source organism: Sporosarcina sp. ZBG7A (assembly GCF_000813425.1). Classification (GTDB taxonomy): domain Bacteria; phylum Bacillota; class Bacilli; order Bacillales_A; family Planococcaceae; genus Sporosarcina. Next base: position 34,265 of record NZ_JWIB01000012.1, on the reverse strand, counting down.
CTAAACTTGTTAAGGGTGAGCCAAAAGAGAAACTTACTGGACGGATTACAGAACTTCTAACGAAAGTCGGTCTTGCGGAAAAAGTCGATGCGTATCCTGCTAATTTGTCAGGTGGGCAAAAGCAACGCGTTGCGATTGCTCGCGCGCTTATGATGGAACCTGAGATTCTATTGTTCGATGAACCGACATCTGCACTCGATCCAGAATTGACAGGGGAAGTGCTCGAAGTTATGAAAAAGTTGGCGGAAGAGAACATGACGATGATTGTCGTGACACACGAAATGTCGTTCGCGAAAGATGTCGCAACGAAGGCGTTATTCATGGCAGACGGACAAATTGTCGAAGAAGGCGTACCAACCTCGATGTTAACAAATCCGACACATGATCGCACAAAAGCGTTCTTAGCGCGCACTTTAGGCTAATGTGAAGTGGTTCGACCTTTCCTCATATGGTAAACTGGAAAGGTACGACAATTTACTAGCAATGGAGTGGTAACGTTGAAAAATGCGTCTTCTACAATTGAAACGCCTATAAAAAAGCGGAATTATAAGCCGTTCATCATCATTGTATCGGTCATTCTAATCGGTGCAATCGGGATTCTTTCAGGAATACCTGGAGTTGAAAACTTTGACGCATTTGATATTACAATTCTTCCGATGCTCAATGCAATCTTCAATACCTTTACATTCCTGTTTCTCGTCGGGGCATTAATCGCCATTAAAAAACGCAACATCACGGTACATAAGCGATTCATATACGCAGCATTCGTGACGACATTCTTCTTCTTAATCACGTATGTGATGTATCACTTCTTAGCAGAATCGACATCATTCGGCGGTAGCGGATTCATGAAAGGATTCTACTTTTTCATCCTAATTACGCACATCCTATTAGCCGCAGCAATCGTACCACTTGCACTAACAAGCGTAGCACGTGCATGGAATGGAGAAATCGAACGTCACCGAAAAATCGTCCGCTTCACAATGCCCATCTGGCTCTACGTCAGTTTCACTGGCGTACTAGTCTATGTCTTAATTTCTCCTTACTATTAAGAACTGTTGCATTTGAGTATGCTATCGTTAACAATCTCCATTTGAAGTGAAAGTCAACACAGTCTACTATCCCTTATTTAAAAAGCACGGACACCCAGTCAAAAATGGGATGTCCGTGCTTTTTCGTCTTACAACTCCTGATACGGCTTCATAAACCGTCCGCTATCTTTCACTTCCGCGTGATACAACGCCTTCAACGCAAAAGCCCGTTCCAATTCGTGCTCCTTCATAATCTGAGTCAACCGTGTAGATAGCTCAGGCTCCTTTTTCACAAGCTGTGCCATCTTTTGCTGATTATATTGCATATTCCATTCCGCCTCCGTTCTTTCCATGCCATTGCTACAGTATAGCACGCCTCGCACCGTTTTTCGATGTCCACACAAAAACCCCCTTTTCCGATATAACGAAAAAGGGGGGAGAATCTCTTGATTATAAAAGGGTACGGTTGTATTCATCCAAATCATGATTGGCTCTACGTGGATAATCCCCATCCACAAGAACGAGAATTTTCCCTTCATCGAAGTGCGTATTGTACTGATATGCTTCTTCTTCAGGGATCCCCATACCGATGAGAGCACCAGCTAATCCACCAACACCCGCACCTGCAGCAGCACCCGTAATCCCTGCAACAATTGGTCCGGCAGCGATAATTGGTCCGATACCAGGAATCGCAAGCGCTCCGATACCCGCTAGCACACCTCCAAGCCCACCTAAGACACCGCCCGTGGCTGCTCCCGTTGCCGCGCCATCCGTCGCATGTGTTCCAGTTTCTTCAACCACAGCGTTCGCGTGTTCGCGCTCTTTACTGATAACTGAAATTTCATCTGAAGAATAGCCTTGTCGTTTTAAGTCTTCAATTGCAAGAATCGCATCATTTTCACTTTCATAGTAGCCTACTACTTGTCGTTTTACCATTTTGAACCGCCTCCTGGAATTTTTATTACTAGATTTCGTTGCTAGTCTGAGAATACCCGTGCCATCATTTCTGAAACCTCTTAGTCCTTCTCATAACAGTTTTTTAGATAAACATTTAGATGTAGTGATTTCCAATTTTATTTTTTACCGAATAATAGGTTTTAGTTCTGACGAGAAGGGAATAAATCTAAGAAAGATTTTTTAGGGGGAACTTACATATGGATCAGACAGATGCGCATCAGAAGCGCAGAAAGTTAACGAAAACGCTTAAACCATCATGGGTCTTCGCGATTGCGCTAGGATCATCAGTCGGATGGGGAGCTTTTATCCTTCCAGGTGATTGGATTGGAGAATCAGGTCCTCTAGGCGCCATGATTGGCTTGCTAATCGGAGCGCTAGTGATGATGGTTATCGCATCAAGCTATGGGGTTATGATTAAGAAATTCCCAGTATCCGGAGGCGGATTTACATATGCCTTTATCGGAGCGGGTAAAATTTGGGCATTTATATGCGGGTGGTTTCTATCACTTGGATACATATCAATCGTCGCATTAAACGCTTCAGCATTTTCATTACTTCTTAAGTTCTTAGCACCTGGTTTTATGAAGCAATTCTATCTATATAGTGTTGCAGGCTGGGATGTCTATTTGCCGGAAGTCATAATATCTTCAGTAATCATTTTGTTGTTTGCTTTCATTAATACAACAGGGACTAACATTTCAGGACGTATTCAGTTTTACTTTAGCATTCTATTAGTCGCAGGTGTTGTATTGCTCGGGGCCTTTACATTTGGCATAACAGAAGCCCCATTTGAAAACATGAAACCACTTTTCAGCGGCAACCAATCCATTTTAACATCGATTCTTGTCATATTGGCAATTGCACCTTGGGCATATGTCGGATTCGACAATGTTCCACAAGCTGCAGAAGAGTTTAATTTCTCTCCGCGAAAAGCGACCATGCTCATTGTAGCTTCATTATTTGCATCGTTCCTTATTTATGCTGTAATGATTGGTCTTACAGCGTGGACATTCCCTTCAGGTTCATCAATAGGAGATGGTAGCCTTTGGTTGACAGGTGAAGTCGTAAATTCCGCACTCGGATATGGTGGACTCATTGTTATGGCAGTTGCGATTATGATGGGAATCTTTACTGGCTTAAACGGATTCTATATGTCTTCTAGTCGTCTTCTTTTCTCTATGGCGCGTGCACGTGCACTACCTGATATGTTCAGAACGATTTCGAAGAAAAGCCAGACACCTGTATGGGGCATTTGGTTTGTAACGTTAATTACTCTTCCTACTCCTTGGTTCGGACGCCAAGCACTTTCATGGATCGTGGACATGTCTTCTACAGGGGTAACTGTAGCGTACTTATTCACATGCATCGCTGCGTACAAAGTACTTGCTTGGGGAGCGGAAGAAGCCAATCGTGAAATCGCTCCGATTAAAAAAGGACTCGCCTTATTCGGAATTGTAGCTAGTATCGCGTTCTTACTATTATTGCTCGTTCCATTTTCTCCAGCTTCCCTGACGACACCATCTTATATTTTGTTAGTCTGTTGGGCAATCCTTGGAGGTGTTTTCTATAGTGTCATCCAAAAGCGCTATAATAGTCTAACTCAGGAAGAAACGGAATATTATATGCTCGGGAAGACGATCGAGTCTGAAGTGGATACCACTATTGAAGTGAAAACGGAACGACCAGAGCCTAAAAGTACGGATACAACAGGAACAGGTCTACCTACGTAATTCGGCATATAAGTTTTAAATGACAGCATGTCCCTAAAAGCACCATGGGCATGCTGTTATTTTCAGTTTATTATAGGCATTTCGTAGTCTGATGCTTGCCATAGCTAGGAGTAATCGATTACAATTAATAATAAATTGGGTGGATCGAAATGCGGACTAGGACGGAGGGTTTGAATTGACTTGCAAAACGGCATGTATAATTACCGACTTACAAATAGAAGTTAAGGTTGATGACCTAACACAACGCAGAATGCTAACAGAACACATGGAACGACTACATGTTCTAGGCGTTATTGACGGAGAGGACAGCTCTGTATTTACTGTTAATGAAGCTGGTCTCCGAGATTTAACTGACTTTGCTCGGGATTTTTTAGATATGAAAAAGTTATACTTTCGAATATCTGGAGAGGCACCGTGGAGGTCCCTCTTAGAAGTGGATGAAGTGTTCACCTCTCAGTGGATTGATGACCTCATCCAACAAGAACGCGTGATTTCCTTTTATCAGCCTATTGTGGACGCAGAATGCTCTGTTTTCGGCTACGAGCTATTAGCTCGGTTCCATTCGCCTGAAGGTCGGATGATTTATCCAGATGAAGCATTTTCCGCGGCTAGAGCTCGTGGAAGACTTTATGCACTCGATCGGTTATGTCGGATTACTGCAGTTCGTCATGCAGCACCTCTTATCAATAAAAAAGCCTTTATTAACTTTGTACCTACATCCATTTATTCACCTGAATTTTGTTTGCAATCGACCGTTGCAGTAGCAGAACAGTTCAATATCGACCCATTCCAACTTGTCTTTGAAGTTGTAGAGACTGACAAAGTAGATGATGTAGAGCACTTAAGAACAATATTAAGATATTATCGCGACAAAGGATTCAATTATGCACTTGATGATGTAGGGGAAGGCTATAGTACAGTAGAATTATTATCCGATTTAAAACCTCATTATATGAAGCTGGATCGATCATTTGTAGACGGTGTCTCATTGGACGTAAAAAAACAAGAGAATGCAGAGATGTTCTTGACGAAAGCTAAAGAGTGCGGTTCTGTTCCACTTGCTGAAGGAATCGAACGGGAAGAAGATTTCGAATGGTTAAAGGAGAAAGGCTACCAGCTGTTTCAAGGTTACTTTTTTGGAAAACCAGCGCTATCACCGCTATAATAGGAATAATTCAAGGACCGCCATAGTGTGCGGTCCTTTTTCAGGAGGGTTTTTTTGAAAACAATTGTCTGGTTCAGAAATGATTTGCGCCTGCATGATCATCCTGCTTTAAAAGAAGCGTCCGAGTGTGGTCACGTGCTCCCCGTATTCGTTCTACCGGATCATACGTCCCCGACAGCTGCTGATTGGTGGGTGTATGAATCTCTTAAGCACCTTGAGCAACAGCTCTTTGAGTTGGGGAGCGCATTGACAATTTTAAAAGGCCCCGCCTCAAAAGTCCTATCAAAACTCGCAAAAGAAACACAAGCAGATGCCTTATTCTTCAATGGTCAAGTGGATCCTGTTTCCCGAAAAGAAGAAGTCGACTTGCTTGAATTGGAAGCGTTATCGGAAGTGGACATTCAACGTTTCCCACCAAATATGTTGCTGGATCCTTCCAGTTTAAAAACAGGAGCTGGACAGCCGTATAAAGTGTTTGGCGCGTTTTGGAAATCTTTGCAACAACAAACGATCCCTTGGCCGATCGCAGCTCCCACTACATTGAAGAGCTGGTTTCAAGTGTATCCAGCAACTATACCTTTGGAACAATCAGGTTTACGATCTTCGATTGACTGGGATGCTTCACTTCAAGAAGAATGGACGCCAGGTGAAACTGGTTCTTTTGAACATTGGGCGAACTTTCGTGATAAAAGGCTAAAATATTATGACGCTAAGCGTGATTTCCCTGCATTGAACGGCACCTCCAGACTGTCCGGGTTTTTAGCATCCGGGAATATGAGCATCCGAGCTCTTTGGCATTCCGTCAGAAATGCACAAGAAGAGGGGATTGCCCCACAACCAGAAGCGTTTCTCAGGCAGCTTGCGTGGAGAGAGTTTTCATACTACCAACTGTTTCATTTTCCAGACATCACCGAACGACCGTTACGTTCAGAATTTCTCCAATTCCCTTGGCTTGATGATTCAGAAGGACTGAGTGCATGGAAGAAGGGGATGACCGGTTACCCGCTCGTTGATGCAGGAATGCGTGAATTATGGGAGACAGGTACCATTCATAATCGTGTGAGAATGGTTGTCGCCTCCTTCCTGATCAAACACTTACTCATTGATTGGCGTATCGGGGCGCAGTGGTTCAGTGAAACGCTCGTCGACTTTGATGTCGCGAACAATACATTAGGTTGGCAGTGGGTAGCAGGCTCTGGATTTGATGCGGCTCCATATTTTAGAATATTTAATCCGACAATGCAAAGTAAGAAATTCGATAAACAGGGAGCTTATATTAGAAGGTGGATTCCTGAATTAGCTGCACTTCCAGATGTATTTCTCCATGAACCGCATATTGCACCTGAAGAGGTCTTAGTTGAAGCAGGGGTTGTTCTCGGTGAGACTTATCCGTACCAAATTGTTGACCATTCTGCCGCTCGATCACGTGCTCTTGATGCATATGCGCTCATAAAAGGAAGGAAAGAGGGGCAAGCATGAAACGGACTCTTTGGGCAGCTGGATACGGTCTAATTGGAGGACTCATCCTGACGTTCCTGTTTAAATGGATTGAGTCTGCAACAGGTGAAAAAGTATACACGTTCTTGCTCAATGTCGATTACATACCTGTTGTAGGAGATATCACTTTCCAGGAATGGATAGAAGTGTTCTTTCACCTTGTAGTCTCGGTTTCGGTTGCACTCGGGTTTTATTTGCTGTACCGGTTGCGTCCATCGTGGAAAAAAAGAGCAATTACGATTTGTGCGGTAGGTAGCGTCATCATCGGGATTGCTTTATTTCCAACTACAGCATTATCCGATCGCACACCAGAGATTACGGATGGTCTATCGTTTCTATATTGGATACTAGGTCATGCACTTTTTGGGGCAGTATTAGGCATCTTCTTCAGATTTGAAAAGTAGACATTTGTTCATACAAAAAGCACTTCAGCTGTCATAGCGACAGGACTGAAGTGCTTTTTTAGTTAATGGAAAATCCCAGCTTCTTTCGATTTTTTCAAGAGTTGGTTCGTGCCTTTATTAATGCGCTCTTTGAGCAGTGCACCGAACAGGATAAATGCAATTGAACAGCAAGCAAGGAAAGATAAGTCTTTTGCAACTCGTTCCCAAACGATACCGCCAACTGCCTCACGCATGACATCAATTGCATACGTAAACGGTAAGAACGGATTGATCATCCCGAAGAAGTCGGGTAGCAATACAACCGGATACGTTCCACCAGAGCCTGCAATTTGCAAAACGAGCATGACAATCGCCATGGCTTTACCAACATCACCAAATACAGAAACGAGCGTGTAGACAATCGACATGAAGACCACGCTAATAATCACTCCGAAGACGACAAACCAAAATGGTTCACGGATATGAACATCGAGCAACAATAAGTCTCCCGCAACTACAATGAACATTTGCAGTAAGCCTATTAAGCCAAATGTCAGGAAACGTCCGAAATAGACTTGTCGTGTTGTGAACTCCTCTCCATGCACATCTGTGGAAAGTAAGGAAATGAGAAGGAGACAACCGACCCAGAGGGAAAGTACCGTATAGAACGGTGTCATGCCAGTTCCGTAATTTTCAATGGAGTACAATCGATTTTCTTTCAATTGAATTGGTTCTTCAAAGAATGTTTTTTCAGCATTCGGATCATTTTTTAGCAACTGAATGATTTTGTTAATATCCGTTTCACCTTGAATATTACGGATTTTCTCCGCTAATTGATTTACTTTTTCAGAAACGTATGGATACTCAGCTACAGCTTTTTCGATCGTTTCTTTTCCTTCAGCCAATTCCCGATCTGAGTTGCCAAGAATTGTTTGCACTTTTGGAAGGGTGGATTGAATTTCCGTAAGAAGTCCTTTTGCCTGTCCAAGCGTGCCTTTTGCTGTAGAGACTTCTTTTTTCACAGTCGGTTCAATCGTATTCACATATTCTTTCATGAATGCATCTAATTCAACAGATGTATTTCCGGCAATTTTTTGTAAATCATCGACTGCCTGGTCCAACTCCTCAGCTTTACCTGTAACGACACTGTTCACTGTACGAGCATTCGTTTGTGCTTCTTGTAACAACTTCTTCAGATTGTCTGTTTTTGTAATCGCATCATCCAGTTTTCCTGACAGGTCGGGGGATGATAATGAGGGAGTTGTTTGTTCTTCACTATCAGGGTTTTCATCCTGTGTTGGTAACTGTTGTACTAATTCCTGCAAACGAACAAGATCTTGCTTGACGCTATCGACCCGTCCAATACTTGCTGACATCCGGTCGTCCAATGATTTTTTCGCTTTATCCAGTTCCGTAAAATCCATCTGAACGCCTTGTAACTGTTTCAAAAAATCGTTCGCTTCGTTAGAAATATCACTTACTTTTTTCAAATCAGCTTTAATTTTTGGAGACATTTCATTTAACTTCTGTTCAGCTTCGTTTAAATAGCCAATGGTTCGATTGATTTGGCCAAGCCCATCATCTGTGATTTGTTTCGCTTCCGGCAACTTGCCTTGCGCTTTGTGAATGATGGCTTGGGCATCTGTCGCATCGCCTAATCCTCGATTGAGAAGATCATAGATTTCTGGCAAACTTTTTTCGGCTTCAAACACATAGTTTTCGAATTTTTGAACGTCCGGTAAGTCTTGTTCTAATTGAAGGCCAAGTTTGTTTAGCATTTCAAAGATGACACCGTTCACAGTGGAAACGAATTGACTACTAACCTGGTCAACAATCACCGTTGCACCTTTTTCAGTAATTTTCGGTGCGATGGAGTTTAATTTTTCATTCACAAAGTAGTCGATTTCGGCTTTTTGAGGATTGCCGGATACAACTGACGCAAGTTGTTCTGACAAGTTCTCTGGTAACACCATGACAGCAAAATAGTCGCCGTACTCAACTCCATCCATCGCTTCTTTTCGAGATACAAAGTGCCACTCCATGGATGGATTTTTCTTGAGTGTCGAAACGATTTCTTTACCTGTGTCAATGTGCTTCTCTTGCACATCCGCTCCTTTATCTTCATTAACAACAGCGATGGGCAATTTATCGGTTCTGCCATATGGATCTGAAGAGGCATATATATTGAGCCATGCGTACAAAGAAGGCAGGAATATTAAGCCGCCAATCAGCACTGCGGCCACCCAGTTTGTTGAGATGTTGCGCACATCCCGCTTAAAAATCGTGAAGATATTGCGCATTGTTTTGCCTCCTATTCCTTCTGATAATGGTGTCCATACTACCAGATTTATGTCGAAGTGAGTATGAATCTGCTGGGTTGATGCCCTCACTTCTATTCTACCCAAAAACCCCTTGTCCTGAACGTCAGGCAAAGGGGTTTGCTCAATTATTCAATCAAGCCATCTTTCATCATAACAATACGGTCCGCATACGGTAACATTTCTTCATCGTGAGTGACCATAAGGGTAGTGATTTTCAACGTTTTCGTTAAATTCCGGATGATTTCCATTACCTCTTTGGAACGTTTAGAGTCGAGACTCGCTGTTGGTTCATCCGCAAATAGCATTTTCGGTTGATGAATGATCGCTCGTGCAATTGCGACACGTTGTTTTTCGCCACCTGAGAGGGAAGAAGGGTAGGCATCTTTCCTATGTGACATGCCGACAAGATCCAGCACTTTCGACACTTCTTGCTTTTGCTGTTTTTTGTTCAATTTTGTTTCTGCTACATCGAGCATGAGCAACAACTGATCCTCCACCGTCAAAAAGGGGACAAGGTGCGAAGACTGGAACACAAATCCGAATTCACTTGAACGGATTTTACGGATTTCTTCTTGGCTCATCTGGGTCATGTCTTTACCTTCAAAAAGCACTTGCCCACCAGTTGCTTTCTGCAGTCCAGCGGCAATCGTCAAGATCGTCGACTTACCAGATCCTGAGGGACCAACGAGTGCCGTGATTTCGCCTTCGTTCAAGGCAAGATCGACGCCTTTTAAGATTTTCTCACTGACATCACCACTTTTGAATGTTTTTTCGACATCGTCAATTGTGAAAATCGCCATCTTACATCTCTCCTTGTTGGATTGCCTGCAACGGCTCCACTTTTTTGATTTGGAATCCTGAAATAGTTGCTCCGATGAATCCAATCACTAAGAATACACCAGATAATAATAATGACGTCTCAAGTGGTAAGCTGAACGGCATACCTGCGGGAGCTACCATACTGAACACTTGGCTGAGCCCAACGGATAATACGAGCGATACAGCTGTAATCAGTAACATTTGGTACCACATCATGCTAAACAGTGAAATGGTCTTCACACCAATCGCTTTCAATATGCCATACAATCCGATTTTCTGGACGTTCATCATATAGAAGAAAATCGCAAACAACATACCGCTAATCACAACGAGGAACCAAATAATCATGTTGAGGGACATTTGTTCTGCGCCATAGCTCGGAATCGTATTCAAGAATTCCTTGTTATTGAATGATTCAAGTCCCTTTATGGAATCAGGACTATCCGATCCTGGGATGAATACCGTCTGCATTTCCATCACACGGTAAATTTCTTGATAGTTTTTCATGCTGATGAACGCAACAGGTGCGTGGCTATACGTTTGCTTCTCTGTAAATCCAACGACTTTGAACTCTCCGCTGAATTGGTTATTCGTCAGAATGTCACCGACTTTGATCCCTTCATCTTTCAAGGAAGCATCTAATACGACTTCATTGTCTTTGACATTAGGGAATAGTTCACTGTCAGTGGACGTCACAAATGCAACACTGTGTTGTTTGTCTTCTGTATCGTTGACGAAGCCCATTTGAATGGACATTGCAGTTGCCCCATTGTAGTCTGCGAGCAATTTGTCTTGCTGATCGACATCGATTTTAGAAAGGTTGTATGTTTGTTTTGCATCTTCATTTAAGTAGAACTGCCCGTTGGGGACATTTTTAATAAGGGCAGCGTTGTCTTCAGACAACCCGTTAGCTAATCCCGAGATAATGAAGGTCAAGAAACTAACCAAAAAGATGATCGAACCGAGTATCAGGAATTTCATTTTACTTTTTTTAACTTCTTTCCACGCCATTTGCATGGTGAACACCTCCGTGATTGAATACCCTCAGTGTACTCCCGCAACATGAACGCTACATAAACACAGCATTACAATTGAATCTCTGCGAAACTTTTTCATTCAGTGTATTGAGAAGAACAATTTAGTTGGGAACCAATACTCAGAATTTTCCATTGTTCATGCGACGCTAGTTAGAGATATGGTATAATTATCCGGGAACAAAAGAGTTAACATTCGGAAAACATTTTCTAGTTTCGTTATACATAACCCAGAGTTTCTGAGTAAGTTATTTAATAGAAAGGAGACATTCTTATGGAAAATATGATTTCAATACTCCCAATCCTTTCACTACTTTTTTGGTTTGTACCATTTGTGTTCATCATTTGGTTTCTAATCACTTTCATTAAGTTACAGAAAGAAAAAAATCAAATCTTGCGTACCATTGCTGATAAGATGAAAAAATAGTAACGAAAGGAGTACAGAAAATGAAGCGATTAAAACAAGGGGATACAATCGGAATCTTCTCCCCATCATCACCTGCAACCGTGAATGCAGAGCCTCGCTATAAACGGGCAAAAGCGTTTTTGGAATCGAAAGGATTCATCGTGAAAGAGGGGAATTTAACAGGGAAAGCCGAGGGGTACCGATCAGGCGCACCTAAAGAGCGAGCAGATGAACTGAATGAGTTGCTTAGGAATCCCGATATCACGATGATCATGTCGACAATTGGTGGTACCAACTCAAATAGTATGTTGCCCTATATTGACTACGAAGCATTTAAACAAAACCCAAAACTTGTAGTTGGGTATTCGGATACAACAGCGATACTACTCGCGCTTTATGCAAAAACAGGTATCCCGACATTTTATGGACCCGCTTTGGTTCCATCATTCGGTGAGTTTGAGCCACTAGTCACTGTTACGTATCGCTATTTCGAGCAGTATTTTATGCAAGAAAGTAACATTCCTTATGAAGTACCTATGCCTGACTATTGGTCCGACGAACCGGTCAACTGGTTGGAGAAGACGACAGAGAAAAAGTTGTATCCAAATGAATGGGTAACGGGGAACGGAGGAGTTGCAGAAGGCCGACTGATCGGAGGGAACTTGAATACGATGTACGGCTTTATCGGGTCACCATATTTCCCTGAGATTAAGCAAGGGGATATTTTACTAATCGAAGACTGTACGAAATCGCCATCTGTTGTGGAAAAGAATCTAGCTATGCTGAAAGTACATGGCGTCTTCGAGAAAGTCGCGGGCATCATTTTGGGGAAACATGAATTATATGATGATTTAGGGACAGGCAAACAACCTTTGGATTTATTGCTTGAACAGCTAGATGGACTGCCAATTCCAATTCTAGCTGAATTTGACACGTGCCACACCCATCCCATGCATCCATTAGCCATTGGGAAAAAGGTCAAGTTAGATGCAGATGCAAAAACTGTAGCTAGTACTGAACGTTGGCTTGACGATTAAGTATAGAAATGTTGGTGCCGTTTTAAAGGAGTAGCAGAGGAGGAACAATTATGCAAAACTCTCATTTATCCTGGAGTTTTATGAACTTCGCAAACATGGAATGTAAGGGCTCCAGTGAACTCTATGAATTTCTGTCATTGAAAATAGCAGAAGACGCTGAAGTACTCAATTTGTGCCTGGCAGTTCCAAAAGGGCAGCCGGTACCTAACCTATTATTCGGGGCTGTTCATTATCTTCTATTAAAAGGATATGTACATCCATTAAAAGACTATTATAGCAGTGTTACAAATCCACCAAGGAAAATAGACAACGAGACATTCAGCAATTTTAAAGATTTCTGTGAGCGATATCGAGAGGAAATCATTTCAATAGTAGAGAGCAAGTTAGTTCAAACAAATGAGGTTAGGCGATGCGGCTATCTCTATCCAGTATTTTCGTGGATTTACAACAAAGTTGAAAGACCATTGTCTCTTATTGAAATTGGAACCAGTGCGGGTCTTCAGCTCTTATGGGATCACTATAGCTATTCATATGGTACTGGTGAAACGTTTGGAAAAGAAGGTGCTCGTGTTCATATCACCTCGGAAGTTAAAGGGGATCACTTTCCAATAATACTTTCTGAAAGCCCTCCAATTGCATCTAAAATTGGATTAGATCTCAATATAAGCAATCTATCTGATTCTGAAGACTATTTGTGGTTAAAGTCACTCATTTGGCCCGAGCATCAGGAACGAATGGAGTTATTCGACAGGGCTGCTGAGTCTTTGAAAGAAAACCCAGTAAAACTGGTTGAAGGCGATGGAGTATTTTTACTTCCCGACGTAGTAGATACACTTCCTACAGACTCCACGATTTGTATCTTTCACACTCATGTGGCAAACCAAATCCCAAATGAAACCAAGCACGAGCTATTAGATAAGATTGCAAAGATCGGGAGTAAGAGAGACGTCTTTCATATTTACAATAATATGTGGGATCGGCAACTCCACCTCGATTACTATGTGAATGGTGTGGAATCTAAAAACACGATCGGTGACACAGATGGTCACGGAAGATGGTTTGAATGGAAGTTGTAACTTAGCTGATTGTATCTTTCATAGAAAGAAATACCACTGGAGTGGGGAGGCTGCTTGAATGACTGGTTTTTTAGATGGTGAAAGAATTACCTTGAGAGAGATGGAAGATAGAGATTGGATCGATGTACATAGCTATGCCTCTCAACCCAGTGTCTGCCAATATCAACCTTGGGGGCCGAATACCGAAGAAGAGTCACAAATATTTGTGCGACAAGTACTGTCTGATGCTACAAGGAATCCAAGAAGTAGGTTTGTTTTTGCGGTCATTGAAAACAACGTGCTAATTGGTGCAGGCGAGCTGAATATACGGAGTTTAACCAATAGAGAAGGGGAAATAGGTTATATTGTGCATCCAGATTATTGGGGAAAGGGATACGCTACAGAAGTAGCAACTCTTTTAATAAACTTTGGATTTGATACCTTAAGTCTACATCGTATCTTCGCTACAAGTGATCCAAGAAACGTAGGCTCTTCAAAGGTTTTAGGGAAAGTTGGAATGACTCAAGAAGGAAGAATGCGAGAAAATATCTTATTGGAAGAGGGTTGGCGAGATTCAATTCTCTATAGTGTTTTGGATAGTGAATGGAGAAAAAAGGGGGAGTAACTTTGATGCAGAAAAAGGCGAAAGTTCTTCTACTTGGAACTTTTCATATGTTTGAACATGAAGGCCTAAACTCCGAAAAAAGACAAACTGAAATCGAGGAATTAGTTTCTAAACTAGCAATTTATAAACCAACGAAGATTGCAGTTGAAATGGTAGCAGAAGAGAATGAGGAGTTAAACGAAAAATATATCCAATACAGATCGGGCTCGAACAACTTAGAAATGAATGAAATCGACCAAGTAGGGTTTCGTTTAGGTTTAAAGCTTGGCCATGAACAGATATACGCAATCGATTGGATGGGCAAGTATGACATGCATTATGGAGAAGTCGAGAGTTGGGGGAGAGAAAACCAACCAGAACTTTTAAATGAAATATACAAGGAACTTCATGTGCCCGAATTAACAGAAAATAAAAGTATAGTAGATTATTATAAAGAGCTAAATGATCCCGTTCTCATTAATATGTTCCATAAGATATATGTAAATATAGCACGTATCGGTGATTTCAATAACTATGTCGGTATGAACTGGTTAAGCTGGTGGTACAAAAGGAATTTAATTATGTTCTCTAATGTGACCCGTCTAATTGAGTCACAGGAAGAACGTATTTTGTTTATAGTAGGTAGCTCCCATTCATCAATCGTTACCAAATTCCTTGAAGAAAGTGAAGTTTGCGAGGTCGTTCAACCACTTAGCGTTCTATCATAACTTATAGGTTGCTTTGTCATTTTATGAGATTCATTAAGTCGATAGATGGTGTAAACACTTTCTTTTTCACCAAACGCATTCAATAAGTCTGTGCTGCATTAGGGACACTGTCTTTGAAGACTGTTGCTTTCCGCTTCAGAAGGCACGCTTTCCGAGGGGCGTGGCTTAAGCCGAAAACCATGCGCCCTACGGGGTCTCAAGACGCACGCTGATCCCTTCGGAGTCTGCCTTCTTCCGCTACAATCAACAGAGCATATTACTATAAATCGCTTCTTCTTCAAAATAGCCAAATAGTTCAATAACAGGATTGATGATTTGGGGGATTTGATGAAAAGCTGGTTGGGTTCAGCAGGGATATGTTTCAACGAAAAAAATGAACTACTAATGGTGAAATGTCACGGATCAGAAGAATGGGCGGTTCCTTCTGGCGGAATCGAAGAAGGTGAAAGTCCCGAGGAATGTTGTCTAAGGGAAGTTAAAGAAGAAACAGGATATGATGTGAGTATCATCGAACAATTGCTAGTTAAAGAAACATCGATTAAAGGTATTGAAGTGAAAACCTATTATTTTATAGTAGAAAAAGTTGGCACGAGCACTGGTATCCAGGATCCTGATGGGATTATTGCAGCTGCTGCTTGGAAGTCATTACCTGAAGTGAAAACAATGTCTCACACATACCCAGAGGATTTAGATTTCTTACTGAAACAATTTAACCGTCGTTGACAAAATGTTTGTGTTTTTAATTATGCAATCCCCTTATGAATCGTGCCAAATTCCAAAGCACACATGCAAATAAATTTTTATCTTAAAAAGAACGGAGTATCGATATGAGGACGTCATTAGAACTACTTCGCATACTTATAATTCTTATTTTTTTTGGCGGTTTGGGATGGGCTGTATTAAACAATATTTATACCATGTATGAAGTACCTATTAAATACATGTGGGTAGGTGCAACAGCAATTTTTATAATCATTTTTGTATTATATAGAAACAAGTTACAGTTTTCAGGATGGTACAAAGGAAAAAGTAAAGAAAAACTCCCAAAAAAAGTGTCATTTTTGCTAATTCTCATTTCATTTTTATTATTGATAACACCGCTAGTGGCTAGTTCTTTTTGAAGTTAGAAAAAGTAATAATGCTAGATGAATTCCATCATATCATTTTAAAAACCTACAGAGGTTCAACTTGTTATCTTCGCCTGCTTTAAATGCACTTGATCATTCATACTAATTTCGCTCTACTATGGGGGGGATTTAATGATAAAGGGGTTATATGAAGCGCATATACCTGTTAGTAACTTACAACAATCAATTGATTTTTACACAAAGCTTGGTCTTACTTTATATAAAAGATATGATAAAGTAGCATTTTTTTGGATTGAGGAAGGTAAAAGTTGGATCGGGTTATGGGTAGGTTCAGAAGCAAAGATACCATATCACGTTTCATTAAGACACATAGCATTTTTTGTTGATTTGGAAGATATAAAGAAAGCGAAGGCATGGTTAAAAGAAAGAGGAATCGAAGTACGGGATGAATTTGGTATAGGAACAGAAGAACCCATCGTTATTCCTAGCCAAGCGCACGCAATGATTTATTTCGATGATCCGGATGGAAATAGTTTGGAACTGATAACTCGATTACCCAAAGAAGTTGAACAATCGGAAAAAATGTATTTAAGTGAATGGGAAAAGCAATATTTATAACTTAATCCATTATCTGGCGTAGTTGTTGAGTAATTGTTGCGGATTAATATGGCCATTTAGTTAAAGATAGGGGTGAGAAAAATTAAACACGTAAACATTGGTCTAACATTGTTAATTGTAAGTGCTATTCTTTACGGTTCAACTTTGATCTCGGCATCTGTCTATTCGCAGGTTTTGAATAGTCCTGGTGGAGGGGGATGGGATTCAAGGTATGGTGTTTTTAAAACTGCTCTAATACAAGTAGGAACCTTACCATTAATAATAGCCACCTCAGTAGCAGTATTAGGCATAGTTTTTATTGTTCAATCGGTTAGAAAGCCCTAAATTCCATTTTTCAGAATAAGGAACTGACTATTACTGTTGAAAATAAGCACACCTTGACACTCGAGGGGGAATTCAAATTAAAAAGGTTAAGTTGATATTTTTGGTTTTAATCTCGTTAGCATTATTCCCAGGGTGTTCCGCAGCTGAAGTGATACGAGTAGGAACTCCTGTAAATGGAACGGCAATTAGTTTTGAAATGGAGATTAAGGATGCAGAATCCATTGAATCTATGAGAACGATGATTAGAGAAGCTAAGGAGATTGATGAACCGAAGGACTTAGCTAGAAAACCAGATACATTTTTCACTCTAGAAAGACGAAAAGAAGGTATTGCTGAAATGTGGTTTTATGTATTTTATCAGGACGATGATAGTTCGATTTTATATAATGACGGTGCAAATATTTACTTTACGCTTTCTAAACAGGAAACTAATGTGTTAAGAAGCATCATAGGTAAATGATTTTTCTCTGTTTAGCAAAAGTGCGATATTCTTTTATTAAGGATCTGTATCTATTCCGGAACAAGAGCCTATTGAAGATGAAGAAAGGGCAGTCATAATATGGAGAACGCAACAAATGTAAATAAAGTGGAATCAATAAAATCTTTACAATCGACAATTAATAAACTTGAAAATGCTTTTTCTCAGATGACTCAGAAAGGCGCAAATACCACATTAGTAAAGAAGCGACTCAAAGCTGTTAGCATAGGATTGGCTACGCTGGAATACGCTTGGGATCAAAAACCTTATCATTACACACCGGCAGATTTAGTGGAAGCTCGTAGTGTTCTTAATGGTCTATTCCCATCAATCGAGAATAGTTATGCTAAGTCAAAGGCTGGTAGCCCGCAGAAAACTCTTTTAGAGAGAAGAATAAAAGCATTAGGATTAGCCGTTAAGGCGATTGATAATTTATCTAAATAAACGGACGGCGGTACTTATTAACTGCTGTACTTTAGCCAGGTCAAAATACTATAAGAACATCAATATATGAATTTTAATTAGGGAGGAAAGTGTTTGAGGGAGCGCCATATTAAATTTTCAAAATACTTCTCGGTTCTTTTCGTTATTAATATAACGGTTAACTTCATTTTCAAAGATGATATCAACATACTAACGGCATTTTCAGTTGCATTCAGAGTTAGTTTAGGAATCGCGTACTTAAGTCCGTACTTGGTCAGGAAGTAAATGGTTGAGCTGTACTTCTTCTCAAACGGATTCAGTTGTCGAAGAAGCATTGTACCTGAAATGGGCCAGAGAAACATGTCGCCATTAAAAAAGCACTAAGCAAATACGGTAGTTTTTTTTACTATTCTTATGTCATCTTGGAGGAAAGCAAATTGCGCGTTATTAAATACATCTTCTTTACATTAATAGGCTTAATTTTCACTGCTATCTTGTTGGTTGGCGTCTTTCTATTATCAAGTAAACTGTGGGGAACTATTGTTTTGATTCTGGGATTGATCGCCTTGTTTACAACCTTTATTTTTGCACTAATCAGCTTTATCAAATCCCAGTCTAAGTTTTATAATTGGAACGGACTAATAAAACTTTCCTTAAAAGCTTTATACTTGGCTATAACCGGGACTCTTTTGGTTGTACTATGGATTTTCAACTTTGCAATAATTGATGAATTCGGGGAGTTTTCTCCGCTTGATAAAATGAATGTCGTCTTAAGTAAGACCGATGTTAACGAAAACGTAATCCAACAACTCATAAAAGACTATCCTGAATTAAAGAAACGAAATATTACATTTAAATACCCGCCGAATGCGGAGGACAAAGTTCATGAGATGATCAGCAAAATGGGTGATATTGAACAACTTGAACTAGAAATCTTCGGATATCAAATACCTAAAACCAAGAATCTAGAAGTGATTATTTTGCCTAACTATTATGAGTACATACAAGCAAGACCATCTGCAGGGGAAAGGGAAGCCGGATCGTATACTGGAATGGATAATAGAGCCATCTTATATGAGCAACCAATAGATGTGAATGGTGAGGAACCTTCTTTGTCTGAAATTTTTAGCCATGAGTATGGTCACTATTTGATGGACATGTTTTTAGTCGACAAGGAAATGAAGTTTGACGATGTCCCTGCTTGGTATCATGAAGGCGTGAGCGAATACATGGGGAATCAGATAAGTGCGGAATTCAAATTCCCTGGAAACATTAGCCCTGAATTAACGTTTGACAAATTACAAAGTTCTCAAGATTGGAAGAATGCTACTAAGCAATCGGATGTCTATTACTTTGCAGGAAAAGCAATTGAATATGTAATAGGCAGCGTTGACGATTCCATTATTTTGTCAGACATTGTTTTGAATATAAAAGAAGCTGGTACGTTTGATGAGTCCTTTAAACAACTCACTGGGTTAGATCCAAAGACACTTACTATCACAACTATTTATTCATTGGAAAAAGATTTAGATGAAGCGCATATCCTCTGGCAAGAGTCTGATTTCAAAAAGGCTGAAGAACACTATAAAAAAATTCTCAAGAAGCATCCACGGGAACCGTTAGCATGGCACCAATACGCATTAATGCTGGAAAAGCAAAAAAGATGGGATGAAGCCCTCAGTGCTAGAAGAAAAGTCGTTAGTATAGAACCTAAAAATTCAAATAGTTACATATATCTCTCCTATTTATTAACCGTTATTGACTCTCAAGAGGCCGTAAACAATGCTCAAAAAGCATTAGAGATAGTTAAGAAAGATAATATTGAGGACTGGGGTTTCCATCAAAAATGGTTAGATGAGGTTTCTCACTATCATGAATTGAAGAATGAAAAGAAATATACAGAAGCATATCAATTCATTTCACAAAGTGAGCAATTGTCTACTTCTCCTGAAATAATTGAAGAGCTTGGCTTGATTAAGAAATAGTTGATTCTATCTTATTTCAATTTACAAGATGGATTTTGAAAGGGGATGATGTGACATGAAAAAATATGTTCTTCTAATGCTTTTCGCTACTATTTTATTCCTTGCGGCTTGTTCCAAAGGGGAAAAAGATGAAGTACAAGGATACTCAGGGGTTATTGGCTACGGGGCAGCCATGGGATATCAATACGTCGTGGTTAAGGAACAAGATACATTTTCTTGGGATATTGGTTATAAAGGAAATAATTTACTCATTGAAGAGAATGCAGATAATGTAAAGAATCTAGAGAACTTTATGTTTAGTGTCAACGAGAGCAAATTAGAATTAGGTACATTAATAATATCGTTCTCTTACTTTGTACTTGTTGTTATAACCGCCCTGATCCTTTACAAGAAAAAGAGTGAGATGCTTAAAGGTAGCGGCGCGATAATAATGATTGTTGCAACTACACTTGCACTATACTTTACTCTTGTGTCAGCAGTTGATTTAAGCAGTTTATTACATGAAGTGAAATACTATTATATAATACTGGCCAATTAAATTAGATTTCGGAAATTTTATAGGGCCTCTTAAAAAACAGAACTTTCCACCAGTTCAAACGTCTTACAATAAAGGGAAGGTTAGTGTAAGAAGTATTGACGGTGTTAGGAGGAGAGTTTCGTCACTAGTATTATTATGTTGTTTGTTATATTTCTAATTTTTGTTTTCATTGGCGTTGGCGTTTCTTTATACTTCAGAAAAAGAAATACTCAAAAAAAAACCATCTTTATTGGGAATTAGTTCATTTTCACTACAATTATCACTACTTGTATTTTTCTTCACTGGAATTTTAGAAATTCTTAATGAAACACTCTTTGATATTCTTTGGTGGAGTACAACATTTTGTGGTTTTGTGTTCGGTATTAGAGAATTCAAGAACAATATAATTGTATCCTTATTAAATATTCTTTTTAGTATTTTTCTAGCAATACTCATGCTGTTATTGTTATTTATTTCCTCAATGTAGTTTGCAATAAGGCGAGAATTTGCTAAAGAACACTCGCGCTTAATTTGCACCATAGTTTCCGGAATCGGTTATTTTCAACATGAATAGTTTAAAAATTCACAATGATGTTTGTGTCAAAAACATGTTAAGGGGGGCGTTCATTATGGCAAACGAGAGCACTTTTTTAGTTAATAACTTAAAGGGGAGAACGTCTATTTAACAACAGTGACTTAGCGTTCCCTCTAAAATCGAAAGGGGAAAATGTATGCAAGCAGGTAATGTGAAAATTGAAGAATTGAACGAAGATAACTGGTATGACTGTTGTGAATTAGAATTATCAGAGAAGCAAGCCGCGTATATAGAAACGAATGCTGTTTCAATAGCCCAATCAAAGTTTGAGCCCTCTTTAAAACCCTTTGCAATTTATTCTGAAGAAAAAGTAGTTGGTTTTCTAATGTTTAATACTTTGAAGGAGGAACTTGATGGTTATTGGGTATTTAGAATAATGGTTGATAAGACCTTCCAGGGGCAAGGCATAGGAAAAGCTGCAACTCAGTTAATGATTTCAGAGATGGGCAAGCTACCAAATGCAAAAAAAATTGTTGTGGGTTACCACCCAGATAATAAGGAAGCCCACCAGTTATATGCCAGTTTAGGATTTATTGATAATGGTGATCGCTTTGGCAAGGAAATGGCTGTGATCAAACATATAAACGAGTATTCTGAAATTTAGCCTATTTATAAAAAAGAACCAGAATGTAGGGTTCGCTTCGACCTAGTTATGTAGCAGAATCTTAAACAAGTTTGCTAAAAAGAAGGTAATCCTGTTGGAGATTATTACTCAAAAACTCATATATATAGCGTTGTTCATTTTTATTATTCATTCTATTGAAACGCTTGCTTATGCCGTGAGACTATCAGGAGCACGAGTACGGATGATTGCTTCGGCCTTATCTCTTTTTAATATAATGGTGATGTTTTCAAGATTGGCAAATATGATGCAACAGCCTTTTACAGGAAGTCTAATAGACACTGCGCCAACTCATAATGCGCAAGAATTCGTAGAGACACAATTTCGTTTTCTCATAGGCGCCTCAACAGTTGGTACTGTGTTTGGAATGCTTTTACTCCCTACTTTTGTAGCTCTATTTTCAAGGGCAATCATTCATTTATCTGAAGAAAAGGGTTCTGTTCCATCGTTATTTAAAAGACTGTTTTCCTCGCAGTACCTCAAACGAGGCATTACACATTTCAGTTTACCGAAATTTTCATATTTAAAGGATACTAAGATCAAAGATATTCCAGTAAGGTTATTCTTAATAAATATGATAATAACTGCAATATACACTATTGGTGTGTTATCTGCTTTATATGCAGCACTGCTCACCCCAGAACGTGCATCAACAGCAATTATGGCATCCGGCTTAATCAATGGTATGGCTACAATTCTATTAGTTATTTTCGTCGATCCAAAAGTCTCCGTGGTTGCGGATGATGTCGTGAATCAGAGAGGTAATTATCAGACACTTAAAAATATCTCATTGATGATGGTTACGTCCAGGCTTTTAGGAACTTTGTTGGCACAATTATTTTTTATACCAGGAGCAAAATACATTGCCTGGTTTACACAATTCATAGTTTAGATTTTTCATCAAAGTTGCTGAATAATCGCTTCATCTCAAATGGTCCAAACTATGATGGAAAAGGCCACCAAGACTGCGAAATCCCAAATTCAGCTGCTCAATAACGTTAATGTGTTTGTAATTAGAAATGATTTGAGTATAAAAATAGTACTGGAGGGGTTTTATTGTGAGTTCAAAAGTTAGCGATCTATTTCAATTTATTGAATCAGGTGATGGTGATGCCTTAGAGAAGGCTCTTATTCTTTCCCCCAACTTAGCAAATGCAGAAAATGAGCAAGGACTAACTCCTCTAGGTTTTTCATCTCATTTAGGTGATAAAAACGCTGTTCTTATCCTTTTAAATCATCATACGGATATAGATGCCCTTTCTCATTCTAAGATCGAGTATATCCCTTCGAATACTGCACTTCATGCAGCAATTGCAGGAACACGAAATCTAGAAGTTATTGAGCTTCTTTTAAATAATGGAGCTAAAACAAATATTTTTGATAGCAACGGGCATACAGCTTTACATACAGCTGCGTTTCACGACGATAATACGGAACTGATTAGTCTTCTTATTACACATGGAGCTTCTGCACATGCAAGGTTAGATAATGGGGTAACTGCAATGGAATTGGCGATAGAACAAGGGAACAATAAAGTGGCTGAACAATTGCGATCCTATGTTGGACAGCTCTAATCCCTTAATGAGTGTTTTCATCATTCCACAACACGGCTCGTTTTGAAATGTTCAAGAAGCTGCATCATGAAAAAGTATGCTTGAGAGAGTGTGTCAGAAGGGCATTCCAAATGATAGAGGTTACAGATCCAATTTGTAGCAATAACACAAATAATTAATCAGAGACTATGTATTTCCTCATCCCCCTTTATGAACCTCCCTGCATAGCGGCACAGTGCTAAGAATAAGGTTAAGAATTATTGGAAAATTAAATTGCGTTGTTGAGCCTCTTTGGATAGAATTGTCTAAAGAGGTTCTTTTTTGTTAACTGTACGGTATAACTTAAATGGGCAGCAACTTCTGAAATAGGAACAATCTATAATGGACAGATCGTAAAATGGGAGGATGAAATGAATAATAAAGAAAGCATACTACCCACTATAAAAATCAGGAATTTACGTGAAGACGATTATGAAACTGTTGTAAAGTGGAGTAGAGATGATACTTTTTGTGAAGCGAATGGTTGGGAGAAAAATAGAAATGAAAAAGAAGTATATAGATGGTGGCTTAACTGTGTAAATCTCGAGTCTAAAGATCTTGTCCGTATGGGAATCTTGCTTGAAAACAAATTAGTTGGATATGTGGATTTGGCTCATATTGAAAATAATACTGCTGAAATAGGCATTGCAATTGGAGAAAGAAGTGTATGGGGGAAAGGAATCGGGACTAGTTCCATTCTCTGTATGATGGAGTATGCTTCTGAAAAATTCAGGATTTCCATTTTTGATGCTGAAACACATGAAGGAAATATTCGCTCAAGAAAAATGCTTAAAAAGGTATGATTCAAAGAGATAAGTAGAATTGGTAAGGAAGATTACTTAGGAATCGATAACCAATTAATACAACTTCGGTTTTATAAGTAGGCACACTACCGGTAATACTAGCTGTCTTATGAGTGAGTTCGTTCTCATTGTGAAATCAACTAAGGAAGCATGATAACGTCATCCTTCGGATTTGCCAAAATGAAAATGGTATGAAAGAATTAAAATTCTTTTTTATTAGGTTTTCAGTGCCACTCTGTGTATTAGGAGCAATTTTTAATAAGCTCTTTTTCTCAAGGAAACAGAAGGAGGACTTTTTAGCTCAATATGAACTTTATGTGCTTTTCTTGATACTTTTCGTTTCATTAATTTTCTCCTTTAAACAAAAGAAAACTACTTATACCTTTTGAATTGATTAGAAGTATTTAAAGAGGGGGCATCATATTGAAACCTCACGTACTTGTTGTAGGAGGAACTGGGATGCTTAAAGAGGTCTGCTTATGGCTTGTCGATCAAGGATACAATGTTTCAGTTATTGGGAGAACCAAAAAACGATTAGACGACGTAGTAAATGAGGCTAGCGATTCTTCTAGTGTTTTCCCAATAAGTGTTGATTATCGAAACGAAGAACGATTTCTTAAAGAAATTATGGAAATTCAACAAAAACGTGGACCACTCACTTTAGCCCTTAGCTGGATTCATTCAGATGCTCCAAATACGCTACATATTTTGGCAGAACAGCTTTCAAATCTACCAATTAATCCTTGGAGGCTATTTCATGTCAAGGGAAGTACCGCCCATTTGTCTATAGATCCAATTCCTTTACCAGAAGGATGTCTTTATCGTCAAATAGTGCTTGGTTTTATTCTAAGCGACTCCTCCTCTCGTTGGCTTACAAACAAAGAGATTGCCGCGGGTATAATTAAAGCAATTCGATGGGATCGAGAAGAGAGCATAGTTGGAACTCTAGAACCTTGGGAAAAACGACCTTGATTCAACCTGTTGCCAGTTTGCACAACTATACAAGAAGGACAAGAGTTCATTACTTTATCGTAAAACAAAGAAAAAATCATGTCTATAATTGTGAGGGAATCTATGATGATCAGACGTTTAGTTCCACAAGATGCAGAAAGTTATCTAACTCTAAGATTAAAAGCTTTACAAAACAGTCCTGAGGCATTTGGTTCTACTTACGAAGAGGAAAAAGATTATCCTGTTGACAAGTACAAAATTAGATTCCAATCCGAAGACTCCTTTACTTTTGGTGCTTTTGAAAATGGCGAACTTGTTGGGATGATCACTTTAGTCAAAGAGCAGCGAATCAAATTATGCCATAAAGCAACTATTGTAGCTATGTACGTTTCACCAGAAAAACGTGGTTCGGGTATCGGAAAAGCGTTAGTGAAAGAAGCCGTTAGAACGGCAATAGAATTGCAAGGGGTAGAACAGGTTTATTTAACTGTGGTCACGACAAATAAGACAGCCAAAAAACTATATTCTTTGTTGGGGTTTGAAGTTTTTGGTACGGAAAAACGAGCATTAAAACTAAATGAAACCTATTTTGATGAAGACCTAATGGTTCTGTTTCTTTAATAGGGATGGGGAAAGGTGTAATCGCACACTAGTACTGCATTTGTTTCTATTTCAAACGGTGCGCAGCTTGTGTATTAGGGCTGAGCTTCAATCAGGATATTCAAGGCTTATTGACGAATAATCTTTATATTGTAGCAAATCAATTCTTACTTAAACTGAAAGTTGGAGGTTCAAATGGAATTAAAATTATCGAAATTCCAAGAAACTGATTTTGATTTATATAATAGTCTTGTTTCGAATGACGATGTTATGGCTCAAATAACTGAGCGTGCTTTCCTTTATGATGAAGCCAAAATAAGTTTTCAAAAGCTAATAAATCGAAATGAAAAACATGATGGATTTGGTTCATATAAAATCTATGATTATTTAGAAGAGGCATTCGTTGGACTTGGACATTTGACGTTAAATGAAAATAAGATGGGAGAAGCAGAGATTGGGTACATGATGTTCCCCGAATATTGGGGAAAAGGTTACGGAACTAAGACAGCAAAAAAATTAGTAGAAATTGCAAACCGATTAGATTTAAAGTTAATTACTGCTATTATTGACCCGGAGAATACTCCTTCTAGAAAAATATTAACTAACCTTGGTTTTATATCCCAAGAGTTTTGTGAGATAGACGGTTTACCAGGGGAAATATTATGTAAAAATTTATAAACCGCTTTGCAATTCGTTGTTCTTTTAACGGGGGAGATCACTTGAAAGTTCGGTTGTCAGAGTATCAAGGAAATTGGATTCGAATGTACGAAGATGAAGCTGAAATCTTAAAATTTATTTTTGGGGATGAAATAATTAAATTTGAACATTTTGGAAGTACCGCTGTTCCAAACATGAAGGCAAAGCCTGTTGTTGATATGATGTGTCTTGTTAAAGATATCGAAAAAATCGACCTATTCAATGAACAAATGGAGCGGTTAGGCTATGATGTTGCTGGCGAATGGGGAATACCAGGCAGACGGTTATTTCGAAAGGGTGGAGAAGGCAGAACTCATCATATTCATGTTTATCAGTATAATCATCCTCAAATTAGACGTCATCTGGTATTCCGTGACTATTTAAGAACTCATCCTGACGAAGTTAAACGGTATACATGTTTCAAAGAAAAATTGGCTGATCAATATGACGATACAGCCTTATACAGTAAAGCGAAGAAACCTTTCATAAAGGAAATGGAACAGCGTGCATTGAATTGGTTTGAAAACTAAGTAGCATTAATTTTATATAGCGATCATTCAAGTAAGCAGGTCATTTAGCTAACAAAGGATTTCTAATTAACTAGTAAAAATTGATATGAATATGGGGATGAGTGCATGACACCACCAAAACATATTGTTTCAGCAGCCACTATTGTGATAAATAACAAGAATGAGCTTTTGTTAATAAAAGGACCCCGTAGAGGTTGGGAGATGCCCGGTGGACAGGTTGAAGAGGGGGAATCTCTAAAAGAAGCTGCAATCAGGGAAACGAAAGAGGAATCTGGTATTGATATAGAGATTATCAAGTTTTGTGGAATCTTTCAGAATGTAGAACGATCTATTTGTAACACACTATTTTTGGGGAGAGTTGTCGGTGGTAAGCCTACTACGAGTCCGGAAAGTTTAGAAGTAGGATTTTTCCCAATAAAGAAAGCATTGGAAATGGTAACAATTACGAACTTTAGACAGAGAATTGAATATTGTTTAGACGAAAATACCCATCCTTTTTTTGTGGATTTTTAAAATATATTAGAGTGAAGAGTACCTGCGCGAGAAACTTTCATGATTGTTTTAACATCCATGAAAGTTTGAACACAGGTACTTTTATAAATCGCTCACTGGAACGGAATTTAATGCGTAATTGCTGGATTGGTAGAGGTCTTTTTTTGTGAAAATCCACCAAGGAGGAGCTTTCCGTACGGTAGAAATTTTTGTATGATGATCGAAAAAATGATTGGAACGACCAAACCGAATGCGGTGAAACCAACAATGCCATATGTGAAATAGTCGTTTAGCAAAATATCTGTAAAGATGTGCAAGTACATAATCGTTAAGGAGTGCTTCTCGATTTTTTCCAACCATTTTACTGACAGCTGAGCAGCAATGAACTGGAATACGCCAACTAATACGATTGTGAATGAAAGTGGAATGATTAAATCTAAAATGAAATGTTCATAACGTAAAAATTTCATACTTAAATGATAGTCAGTTACATGAATCCTATCGAGAGAAATGGCTGTTACACTACCTATTAATCCAACGATTAACCATCTTCTCGAAACGTCCATCCAAATACTCTTCATATAATAACCTAACGCAAAATAGACGACTGCCATAAGTACAACATCGATGTTCCAAATCATTGGGACTGTTTGAGACGCAATGTCTGGTTTCCCGCCAATTACGCTCATCGCAAAAAAACTTTCATAATGGGCAATGCTATAAGAGATTGCCAAAATAATGATTTGTTTCGTTCGGCTAAAGTATTTAGTCATCCATAAGAAGAACAAATACGTAAAGAAAAGCGTGGTGACAAACCAGAAAACACCGTACGCACCACGTGCAAATCGTCCACCTACAACAAGTGTCCAAAAATCATTTACATACCATGAAAAATCTATATTGCCCGAACTAAGCTCAATCCCGTAACGGATAAGTGTAATGCTTCCTAGAAAAAACAAATAAGGGACTATCAATTGCATAAATCGTTTATGAATCATGTGTTTCATTAAGCCCTTTTCAATAACAGGTTTAAAAAATAAACCACTTAAGATAAAGAAAGCTGGCATGTGAAACCAATAGATATACTTAACGAGTGGGAAATCAAGCTGCCCAGGATAATGACCAATGACGACAAGGATCATTAAAAATCCTTTTGCTCCATCCACCCAGGATAAGCGTTTCTTACTCATAATTAGGCACCTCAAGAAAATTGACGTATCTCCAATGTACATCCTTTCTGCAATTTCGAGTGTAATGTTACAGAATTGACTCACGGATGTTAGTAAGTTGGTAATACATAGGAGTGTTTTCTTGATTTATTACGGATGACTGACTAAATTGAATAGTTAGTACTACTAATTGCATGAGAATTATATATCCTTCGAATTTTTCTCGTGAGAGGGATAAAGCATAGTAAAAAATATGGATGCATAATTGGGAGGATTGAAATGAGAGAAGGAATTATACGGCCATTGGTTATTTGTGTTTTCCAACAGGAGGATACCATCCTTGTTGCAGAAGGTTATGATCCTGTGAAAGAGGATCACTTTTACCGGCCAATCGGTGGGGGAATCGAATTCGGGGAAAGCAGTGAAGAAGCACTCGTCCGGGAAATCAAAGAAGAACTCGATACGGCTATTACGGATCTTGCATACTTAGGAACGCTAGAAAATATATTCAGCTTCAACGGAAATATAGGTCACGAGATTGTAAGGGTCTATGATGCATCTTTCACCGATAACTCTTTCAACAAAGCGAGTACGTTTGAAGGCATAGAAGATAACGGGGAACTATTTAAAGTGATGCGTCTGCCTATACAGACGTTTCGATCTGGAGAGCTTCGTCTTGTTCCAGACAACTTATTGGACCTGCTTGAAGTGAACGGCATAGCTCTTAAGTGATTCAACATGACCAAATTTACTTACATAACCCATAAGTTAAATCATATTTTGCACACCAGAAAATTTAAGAAAGGGGAAATTCATAGTGAAAAGAGAATTCCCAATTATTGAAACGGATCGATTAATTTTAAGAGAAGTAATAAAAGAGGATTCAAATGACATGCTCGAGTATTTATCTGATAAAGATGTTGTAAAACATATGGGTTTGGACCCTTTTCAAACAGAGAAAGATGTACTAGAAGAAATTGAGTGGTACCAAAAGATTTTTAAAGATAGCACTGGAATTAGGTGGGGAATAGCTCACAAGGACAATGGTAGGATTATCGGAAGTTGTGGTTTTCTTAATATGCACCCCAAGCATTCTCGAACTGAAATCGGTTATGAATTAAACAAAGAATATTGGGGGAGAGGTATTGCCAGCGAAGCATTGGAAGCGGTAGTTAAGTATGGATTTCAACACTTACAGTTAGAACGAATTGAAGCATTAATTGAACCTGCTAATTTAGCATCACTGAAATTGTTGGAAAAAAAGGGCTTTGAAAAGGAAGGATTATTAAGACATTATGAATTTACTTGTGGTAAGTTCGATGATTTATATATGTATTCAATTTTAAAAAGTGACGTACTCACTACTTAAAGAATATTGATGATTATTGCATTAGCAGCGGATCCTCTCTTTCGCAATAGCTCGTGGTAGGGATTAGTGCATAGTAGGAGGTGAATAAAAATATCTATTCACGATGGTGTGATAACCGGGTACACAGTGAACTTCTTAGAACATGAATTACGAATAGATATCGAAACGGTGACAGATGATATTGACACTGTTAAATTCAATTCTTATTTAGCTCATTATTTCGATCATGTAATGGCAGGTAGTATATTGCTTGATATTGAAGAAGCAGATTTGAAAACATTCTTCGCAGAAAACAGAGAAGAATTTGAGTCCCATAAACTATATGCTTGGCCGATTTGGTACGATGATGTGAATGAACTCGAACAGTACTTACAAGTTAATAATTATAAATGTTACATTATTTTTGCTTCACTAGGATTGTCAGGTTATGTATTTGCTAAAACATTTGAAATCAAAAACAAATGAAACCTTAGACAGACTACTTAAAGTTTGTGAAGAAGCGTTAACGTGCGCTGGTATTGAAGATGTAATGTGCCTGTATCAGTCCTAAGATCGTGTAGGCATAGCTTTTTGAAATAAATAATTGGAGGTACTATCCAATGTTATGGGGAAGTATTTTACTATGGATTGTTGGCTTATTAATTTTGTACGTAGTAATCTTTACAGCAGTAAAAGATGGGATTGATAAATCAGAGGTGGGTCAATTGATAAAAAAGAATTTTGGGACTAAAGATAACATTGTTACGGTGAGTGATGATGAAATTGAAAAGGAATTGGAAGACGAATTTAAGAATTAGAAACAGTGGTTACAACGATTTAAGTTCAACTATACGTAGATGTTAATGCTTGGCGCACTAGTCACAACACAACAGATAAAGCAGAAGAGAATATAGGGTTAATCCATCGAGGATCTAATAATGTATCAGACCTGCATATCTATTAACTGTAGGAGGTTTTATGTATTGATTAAAGGTTTATACGAAGCACATTTACCCGTAAGTGACTTAAATACAGCTATCCATTTTTACGAAGGTCTAGGATTGATACTTGATCATAAAATTGAAGATAGATTGGCATTTTTATGGATTGAAAAAGAGAAAAGCTGGTTGGGCTTATGGAATACAGATAAAGTGGAAGTAGAATATCATCCCTCAATTAGACATAT
Source organism: Sporosarcina sp. ZBG7A (assembly GCF_000813425.1). Classification (GTDB taxonomy): domain Bacteria; phylum Bacillota; class Bacilli; order Bacillales_A; family Planococcaceae; genus Sporosarcina. Next base: position 3,481 of record NZ_JWIB01000012.1, on the reverse strand, counting down.
AGCTTTCGAGGTCTCATTGGAAAGCCTCAAAGACTCAGTAAACTGGCTAACAAAAAAGGGCTACACACCTAGGAAAGCCTTTGGGTTTGAACCCACCGAACCTTTTGTAATGCCCAATTATGGATTTGGTCACGCTAAAATTCATTTTAATGATCCTGATGGAAACAGCCTAGAATTCATTTGTAAAATCGATAATCCAAGAAATATTACAGAAAACATGTATCTAAGCGAATGGGAAAAACTGAGTAATTAATTTTCTTAGCGTCATAATTTCTTATTCGAAATAACAATGGTTTTGCGTTGAAAAAGTATTGGTACAGGGCTTACTGCATAATAAATCTTCAATATAGGAAGTACGAGAGGGGGAAGATATGCTACAACTATTGATTTTTTATCTTATTGTTGTTCCGATTTGTATTTTACTCCATGAGATAGGACATGGAATTGGCGCAGTCTCATCTTCAAATTCCCATGCACATATCTATTTAGGACCGAGAAGTGAACATAATAAAGAGAATTTCAGATTAGGTAGACTCCACTTTCACATCTCTTGGTCATTTATCGGTTTTGCTTATTGGGATACTGTTTTAACTAATCGACAGAGAGCAATTGCACTTGCGGGAGGACCCTTGATGTCTTCAATACTTGCAATTACATTTGGAGTGATGACATTTTCTTCTGTCCAAAGTCATTTGCATTCATTGTTATGGTGGACAACAATTTTTACCTTTTCACAGTTTTTAGTAACGATAATTCCTGTGACATACCCTCGTTGGATGGGAGGATATAGCGGTTACAAATCTGATGGCTTGCAGCTGTTAAGGATACTGAGAGGTCAAAATTGACAGTCAGTTTATCACGGTAATCGAACACGTTACCTGAAAAGTGTATGCCCTAAATATAATTGAGGTAATGAGGTGATAGGCATGAATGACAGATTTGATCTGAGTTTCAGAAATAAGGAAGTCAGAGTATGGTTGGTTATTATGGTACCTACTGTGATAGCGGAAGTCTTACTTATTCTATTTTCCGAAACACCAACCAGCTATGTTACAAGCTTGCTTCCACTAATCTCTTGGACAATCTTTTTTATTTGGCGTTATTTTTATAAAAAGAAACAGAAGAAAGTACAATCGGTTAGTTAGTGACTTTACTCTAACCGGGTTGGTTTCTACATGACTAATTGGGAACGATAATCTAATACAGTGTACATGATTTATGAAAAACACATTCAGGTAACTAGGAAGGGTGGCCGTAATGATTGATTTCTTTGAAAGAAAGTTAAGACTTCAGGATTTAGAAGTCTGGGATGTTCAATGTGGGGAAGGCATTTATAGGATGTTTATTTTTGATGAGAATCGTTTGCCTGAATTAGCAGATTTGGACATACCCAGCAATGCTATAGCAGAAGATTTAAGAGAAAATTTAATAACTGTCAGTGTCTATTCTAATACTCTTGTAAAAGATGAACATATCGAAGATTTAGACCAATTTGCCAAGCAATTAACGGATCATGTCGCATTAGCTCATTGTCATGTTATCACGAACTTTTATACAGGAGCGATAGACGAGATGTCCAAATGGTTTTTGAAAGAAAAATTAAATTTGAACTATGAGGAAATACCTTTAACGCAACTGTGGCACTTAAATCAAGACAATTAGTCATACGGTCTAGTTTGTGTTAGAACGCAGTAGTAACCAATTACTCTCCCAATTCAACTGAATGAGGTGTATTTCTTATGATCATCATGATAAATGGAGCGTTTGGCGTGGGAAAAACAACAATAGCTAGTGAACTAGTAAAAGACATAGAAAATAGTATGATATTTGATTCAGAAGAAATTGGTTTTATGTTAAGAAATATTCTTCCTCAACAAACAATCCAACTTGAAGCGAAGACTGGAGATTTCCAAGATCTAGAACTTTGGAAAGAGTTAACGGTTCAAGTAGCACATTCTTTACTTGTTAAATACAAAAAGAACTTGATAGTTCCTATGACCATTCGCAAACCAGAGTACTTTCTTTACATAAAAGACGGATTTAGTAAGCTCGATTCACAAACATACCATTTTTGTTTAACTGCTAGTAAAGAGACAATTTACGGGCGACTTCGTCATCGTGGAGAAGAAGAAGGGAATTGGTGCTTTCAACAAACAGACAAATGCTTAACTGCTTTTAATGAATACAACTTTGGGGAGTATATAGATACTGATCATGTCGCAATCCCTTCGGTTATCGCTGAGATTAAGAATAGGATTCAAGCTTTCCCTAAAATGAGGTAGGAAAAATGAAAATACTTAAGAGGCTAGTCTTTTTTATTACAATTTTTAATTTGACATTCATAACAATCTTAATCTTGCAGTTCCAGTATCGATTCAATCATAATTCAAATTTTGATGAATTGATTATGTACGCTTCAATCTTCTCTATCACTATCTCAATAATTCCCTTAGTTTGCTTTGGCATCACTAGGTTTATTTTTTGGAGTTTGAAAAAAAGCAGATTACAACTTAATCCCTTCCTACAGTCAGTCCTAATTCTTCTAATCACTGTTACGTTAACTTATATACTAATTGATTTAACTTTTCATGATTCTATCTTTTCATTAATATGCATAATTAGTACAATGATAACTTTAATTTTATTTTTCTATATGGATTCGATGAGTAGTAAAAGAGTCTCAGTGAAAAATGATGAAGAGGGGTAGCTTTATATGAAAATGGGATTAATTGCAGATATTCATGGAAATGCTCCCGCATTAAGAGCTGTGCTTCAAGATTTAGACAAGAGACAGGATATTGACCAGATCTTTTGTTTGGGGGATATGATTGGAATTGGGCCCGATACAAACGAAGTTTTAGAAATTTTATTTTCCAGATCAGATATATCAATAATCACTGGGAATCACGATGAAGCAGTTCTAGCACTTTTAAAAGATGAACAACATCCACGCAGCCACTCTCATGCAAGAGAACATCATCAATGGATCGCTGACAGTATGGATAACAGGTTTATTTCAAATTTGGAACGATTACCTCGAACAATTCATCAAAACATCAATGGTCATAATGTCTTGTTTACACATTATCACATTGAGAATACTAAACTGTTTGATCACATTAGCTTAGACCCTTTCAGCAACATTGTCGAACCAAGTCTTGAAAACTTAACCGCATTATTTAAAGACTCAGAAGCAGAGTTAATTTGTTTTGGTCACCATCATCCACTTCACTTTTTTGAGAGCGAGACCACAATTTATCTAAATCCAGGCTCTTTAGGATGCAATTCCAAACCTATTGCCCCATACGCTGTCCTAGACGTTTCACAGGTTAAAATTGAAGTAAGCTTTGAAAAAGTGTCCTATGATAACACCAACTTTTTGTCATCTTATGAGCATCTCCAAGTTCCTAATCGTGAGTTCATTATCAAAGCTTTTCATGGGAATCAACGAGTTAAATTTTAAGGTTCTAAATCAAATGTT
>NZ_JWIB01000011.1 GCF_000813425.1 Sporosarcina sp. ZBG7A | reverse complement strand
GTTCAGAATGGATTCTTTTTATAATCTTAATTTCAATCACCCGCGGAATGGCCACCAGACGCCTCGGCCAAACGATACGGTGATCGCTGGGATTAGGAGCGGCAAAATGATGAGACCATACAACAAGAGACCTGTAATGACGATGGTTGCAATTTGTACAAGGCTTAATACGCCAGAAGGCATCATTGCGCCGAATGTTCCGGCTAGGATGACGGCAGCGGTGATAATGACCGTGCCCATCTTCGCCATGGAAATCTTCAATGCGTCGGCAATCGTACTTCCTTTGATGCTCTCTTCACGGAAGCGGTCGAGCAGGAAGATTGAATAGTCGACGCCGAGTGCGATCAGCATGATGAACCCGAAGAATGGAACTGCCCAGCTGATGCCGTCGTATCCGAGTCCATTCACAAAAATCAGTTCCGTAAAGGAAATCGCTGTGTAATACGTAAGTAGCAACGAACCGATCATATACAGTGGCATAATCGCTGATCGGAATAGAATCGTCAATACGACGAACAGTCCAACCAACATAATGACCACGGTCCGGGTAAAGTCTTTCGATGAAATATCATCAAGATCGGAGTTCATGCTGGAAATACCCGCAAAAGCGACCTCGGTATTTTCAAATGGTGTTCCGATGATAGATGTTTTCACGCTGTCCTTGATCGCATGCACTGTTGCAATTGATTCACGGGCATAGGGATCATCTTTCAAGATGACTTCCATGAGAATCCCGGTTTCATCGCCGAATGTATAGCGATCGATAACCGGTTGGAACTCTTCTTCGCCGAGTGTACCTGCAGGAATGTAGATTCCCGTATCCCGGATGCTTGGTGTTTCACTCATATCTTTCAGCATATCTGTTACTTCTGTCAGCCCTTTACTAATTTCAGTCAAACCATTCTTAGAATCGGTGACGCCTTTGGCGAGTTGACCGATTCCACTGCTGAGCTGACCGACCTGGGAACCGGATCCTTCGATCTGTCCCGCAGCGCCATTCAGGCTTGTTGAGATTTTACCTAGTTCCTTATTGAGGGAGTTCAATCCGCCAACTGCTTGTGCGGTAGGCATTCCTTGAGACAATCCGCCAGCGAGTTGGTCAAGTTGGTCATTGATTTGCCCGATACCTTGCGCTGCCTGGCGTAATCCGGCACCGCCGGACGATGCTTCAGAACCAGACGGCAACTTGCTTGTAGCATCGTTCAGTCCGCCTTCGACTTGCCCGAGTCCTTCTTGAACGCTTTTAATGCCGTCATTCGCTTCTTTTAAACCATCGGAGATTAATCCTAATTGGTTGTCGACATTTAAATCGTCAATCTGTTCACCTGTTGGACGGGTAATCGTACGTACGGATTTCACGCCATCCACTTTCTCTAGGTTACGGCTAATTGTCTCTAAGTAAGGGACGTCTTTTTCATCGACAATCGAATTGTCGTCTTTCAAAATGACCTGGACTGGAAGAGAATCCCCTTTACCAAATCCTTCTGAAATCAGATTCAACCCTTTCACGGACTCTTTCGACTGATCGATTTCATCAACCGTGTTAAAGGAAAGGTCGTTGTCGTAAGTCAGCAATAATGGCACCGTGATGACAGCGACGATTGCCATTGAGAGCAATGGACGTGAAACAGAAAGTTTGCTGAAACGGATCCACAATTTACTGTCGTTGTGGGACGTAGCTTGCTTTGCTGGCCAGAACAATTTGTCTTTCAGCAACATCATGAACAATGGTACGACTGTGAAGAGCACGAGAATCAGAACAGCAATTCCGACTGCAACCGCAACCGCGGATTTGAAAATCGGGAAGTCTGCGAATCCGATCGCAGCGAATCCGATGAATACGGCAAGTGAACTGATAATCAATGTCCGACCCGCGGTTTTGTATGTGTTAATGATCGCTTCCTGGATTTCATGCCCTTCTATCAATTCTTCTTTGTATCGGCTTAAGAGCAAAATACAGTAATCGGTTCCGAGTCCGAACAGAATGGCTACCAGGAATATCTGCGTATAGTTTGAGACTGGGAATCCGAACCAGTCGACGAAGAACGCAACGAGAGATTGGCTGAGTAAATACGTAATCCCGACGGCAATCAATGGAACGATTGGAGTCACGATCGAACGGAACACGATAAGCAGCAAAGCGAAGATGAGGACGACGGTAATGACTTCCGTCTTCTTCAACCCTTCTTGTGCGCTTTCGTTTACGTCATTGTTAATGATCGCTTCACCTGTTAGATAGACTGTTGTGTCTTTTGGCAACATTTCAGAGCGGATTTTTTCGCTTAGATCGATGATTTCTTCTTCTGAACCATCTACAGTAATTGGAACAAGTACCGTCTTTTTGTCTTCGGAGACGAGTTGGTTCTCAATCTCTTCGCTTTCAAATGGATCCATGACAGCGGTAACGGGTTTTCCTACATTTTTAATTTCTTTAGCGGTGTTCTGAACCGCTTTTTTGTCTTCATCTGAGACGGCTTTGTCAAAGTAATAGACGAGCGAAAGTGTATCTTCTGAAGCACCTGCTTTTTCCAAGATGTCCGCCGCTTTTTGTGAATCAGCGTCATCAGCTAACTGAAACGAGCCTGCTTCTTCCGCCTGCTTGGCAAGGTCTGGAGCAACGAATAGTAACCCGATTGCAAGGCCAAGCAGGACGATGAAAATCGGCCATCTGAATTTTAATATCGTTTTCATCAATTAAGCTCCTTCATTTGCAAAATATCTTTTAGTTTCCGAAATGTGCTAACGAACTGAACCAATTCTTTTTCTGAAATTTCATCAGTAAAGAGATTTGCAATTGTTTCATTAATCGCGGTGTTGGAAGCAGCGAGGATTTCACGGCCGGGTTCTGTCAATCGGACCACTTTTGCACGTTGGTCATGTTGAGCACGTTCTGAACGGATCAATCCTTTTTCTTCGAGCTTCTTTAGGCGTGCAGTAATCGCACTTTTATGGACACCTTGGAGCTCCGCAAGCTTCCCATTGGATAAGGAATCATAGGCTGATAACAGCTTTAACGTTTGAATCTGCTCTGGAGAATATTCTTTCCAAATCGGTGATTGAACCGATTTTAGGAAATGCTCCGTTCCGTAAATAATCACTTCTTCAAATAATTCAATTGCTTCTAGTAATGTTTCTTTCATAATAAGTTCACCCCCTAAACCAATTACTAGTTTAGGGGATAAACTATCAGGCGTCAACTAGAAAGATTTGAATAGGTTCTACCAACATAAGTGCTTAATCTAGATGTGATAAACTATTAAAGAGACTTGTATGGGAGTATTGTATATTTTATTTATATTCGTTGATTGTAGCGGAAAGCGTTCGCCTGCAGCGTAAATCAACACTGTTATGCAGACTAATAAAAAAGGAGTGGTAACTATGGACGGTAAAAATAGAAGTGATATTCATCCGGGGTTGAAAGTAGCAGTCATCTTGAAGAAAGATCAGCGAAGCGGTGTGAAAACAGAGGGAGTTGTCAAAGACTTGCTGACAAATTCAGCTCATCATCCTCACGGCATCAAAGTACGTCTTGAGGATGGACAAGTCGGTAGAGTGTGCGATATTTTAGGGAATTAAAAACCTAACCAATATGAATAGGAGGGAAATCATGGGGTTCGAACAAACTCTAGGTATTCAACATCCAATTATTCAAGCACCAATGGCGGGAATCACTTCGCCTGAATTCGTTGCAGCATGTACAGAAGCAGGTGTATTAGGCTCGATTGGAGCTGGTTATTTATCTGCATCTGATACACGCAGCGTAATCCAAGAAGTGAAGGCACTGACAAATGGGCCGTTTTCTGTAAATCTATTTGTGCCAGACAACACACCATTTGACCAAGAGCAACTGCGTTTAGCTTATTTAGCGTTGCAACCAGTCGGCGAACAGCTGGGCATGCCGTTTTGGAAAGCACCGCTGTCTGAACCGGATTTTCACGGACAGGTCGACGTAGTTATAGAAGAAAAGCCAGCAGCCTGTTCGTTCACGTTTGGAATCCCGGATGTAGAATCTGTTGAAAGACTTCACGATGCAGGGGTACTTTTAATTGGAACCTCGACTACTGTAGACGAAGCAATGGCAGTGCAACAAGCGGGACTAGACATGGTCGTCATTCAAGGCGCAGAAGCCGGTGGGCATAGAGGATCATTTCACCCAGGTGGTCCGCTAATTTCACTGGATGCCTTACTGGAGGAAGTTCGTGATATCATTCAAATTCCAATCATCGTGGCTGGTGGCATTGCAACGAATGAGCGGATGAGCGGACTGCTGAAAAAGGGTGCTACCGCTGTTCAAATTGGAACTGTACTTTTAGCAACAGAAGAAAGTGGAGCATCAAGTACCTATAAGCAAGCAGTTTTGGATGCGACTTCAGACAGTACGGTAATCACAGATGTGTTTTCCGGGAGACCGGCTCGTGGCATCCGCAATCGATTCATTGAGCAGATGAACGAATCCCCGATTGCACCCTATCCCTACCAAAACGATTTGACGAAACGTATCAGAAAAGAAGCAGCTGTGCAAAACAATGCAGAATTTCTGTCGTTATGGGCGGGATCATCTGTTCAACACACGCAAGCAGGCACTGTTGAGAGTGCTATTGCCAAATTTTTAACTAAAGATTAAGTGAGGAGAGTGCTATTGTGCATTCTCCTCTTTTGAGTTGACGGAAAATACAGTATACTTAAAAGGTAGAGGTTTGAGAGGTGTGAGCAAAGTGGATTTACTAATTATCATGTTGGAACGCGTCGGGACGATTGTTGCGGTTGCGTTCATCTTGACGAGGTTTCGTTTCTTCAAACAGCTCGTGCACCATGACACACTCGATCGTCGACAAACTGTGAGTGCCATTGTGTTTTTCGGGTTCTTCGGTATTATCGGAACGTATTTAGGAGTTGCCTTTAACACGGAAACATTCCATTTCAATAGCGTAACGATGAATCTAGCGGGAGACGAAGCAATCGCCAATTCTCGTGTTATTGGGATCGTTGTCGCAGGATTGCTCGGGGGCTATCGATTCGGTGTTGGTGCGGGTCTTATCGCTGGAATTCATCGAATGACGTTAGGTGGATTTACTGCGTTTTCATGTGGACTGTCGACTATTTTGTCAGGGATTCTAGCGAGCTATTTCTTTAAAAAAGGGAAAACAGTCAAACCACTTACGGCATTTGCAATCGGTGCGCTCGCTGAGTCCATTCAAATGGGACTTATACTCGTGCTCTCAAAGCCATTTACTGAAGCATGGGCGCTCGTTCAAGCAATCGGTTTGCCGATGATTATCGCAAATGGCGTTGGAACAGCTATTTTCCTTCTTATTGTGTATAACGTGATGAGTGAGCAGGACAGAGCAACCGCACTTCAAGCGCAAAAAACGTTACGAATTGCGAACCAAACACTCGCACACTTAAGAAAAGGGATGACACCTGAAACGTGCAACGAAGTGTGCCAGATTCTTTTCAACGAGCTCTCACCGAGTGCTGTAGCAATGACAAATCGGAAAGAAATTCTCGCACATGTCGGAGTAGCTAGTGATCATCACCGTTCGTACAGTCCAATTCAAACACACATAACGAAAGAAGTGCTTAGACATGGAAGCCGTGTTGTGGCAAATGACCAAGCAATCCATTGTATTCACACGGACTGTCCACTTGGCGCCGCTGTCATTGCGCCATTGAAACAGAGAGACCAAGTGGTTGGCACGCTGAAATTATATTATCCATCTGAAAAAGCCATTACAGATGTCACGATTGAATTGATTGATGGACTTAGTTCGTTACTTAGTGATCAGTTGGAAATCGCAGCAGCAGACCAAGCGCATGAACTTGCGAAAGATGCGGAAATAAAAGCCTTGCAAGCACAGATCAGTCCGCACTTCTTCTTCAATTCATTGAATGTCATTATTTCTCTTATACGAACGGATCCGGATCAGGCACGTCAATTGTTAACTTCGTTGTCAAAGTTCCTGAGACAAAACGTTGAAGGAACAACTGCTGCACGGGTTACGCTTGAACAAGAATTAGCTCACGTGCGCGCCTATCTACAAATCGAAGAAGCCCGCTTTGTCGACAAACTTACGATTGACTTTGATGTAGATCCTTCTGTGCTCTCGCAACTCATACCGCCACTTACGCTTCAGCCGATTGTTGAAAATGCGGTCAAACATGGAATCGCAGATATGGCGCGAGGTAGTGTCGTGAAAGTGATGATTGCTGCACGTGATGGAGAAACAGAAATTACAGTTACAGATAATGGAAAGGGTATTACAACAGAACGGCAGAAAACTTTGGGGGAACACCCGGTTGAGTCGGAGTCAGGTACTGGGATGGGACTGTATAATGTACATCGCAGGTTGATGATGACGTTTGGCGACCAAGCAGGACTTCAATTTACGACAACAAACGGGGAAGGGACGGTCGTACGCTTTGCAATTCCAAAAGAAGAGGTGATCCGCCATGCCATCTAACATTCAAGCACTCGTTGTGGATGATGAACGCTATGCACGTGAAGAACTCATATATCTGCTCGGTCTTCATTCGAATGTGAAAATCATTGGAGAAGCGGATTCAGGGGACGCAGCCATTATGCAGGCCATCCGGTTACAGCCGGACGTCGTATTTTTGGATGTGGAAATGCCTAAGATGAATGGGATCGAAGTCGCGGCTGTTTTGAGAGAATTGAAGAATCCCCCTCAAATCATTTTTGCAACCGCTTATCCTCAATTTGCAGCGGATGCGTTCCGTGTGAATGCAATCGATTACTTATTGAAACCATATGAAGAAGAACAGATTTCACAAACATTGAATCGGATTCGAGTGAAGGAAGCGCCAGAGACTGTCCAAGAGTCTATCCATCAACTTGGGAAATTAGCAATTGAACGGGATGGGGAAATTGTCTACGTCCCCATTAGTTGTATTTTATACATTTGCCGTGAGGATAGTGTGACTCGAATCATAACAAAGACGAAAGAGCATGAAGTGAAGATGACGTTAAAAGAATTGGAGACGCGACTCTCTACTTTTTCGTTTTATCGTATTCATAAAAGTTATCTAGTCAATCTGTTACACGTCAATCGTTTGTCACCTTGGTTCAATGGTGCCTATCAGCTCGAAATCGAGGGCAGCACAGAGAAATTGTCTGTGAGCCGTAACTATGTGAAAGGCTTGAGGGCAAAACTTGAGCATTAACACGACACGTTAATATCTCTGACATACATCTTAATCCTGAAAACCGACATGTTAGCGCAAAATCCATCCATTGTTAGAATAATTAATCTAAACTAATAACAGAATATAAAAAGACAAAGGGGTGGGAATTGCATGTATACATTTCTATTTGGGGTAGTGTTGCTCGTTGTCGGCTATTTCACGTATGGGAAATTCGTGGAACGCGTTTTTGGAGTGAAGGAAGAACGTCAGACTCCTGCATATGCAAATGCTGATGGGATTGACTATGTACCGATGAACACAAAGAAGAACTCCTTAATTCAGTTGCTGAATATTGCAGGAGTTGGTCCTATTTTTGGTCCGATCATGGGAGCACTATATGGCCCGGTAGCATTTCTCTGGATTGTACTTGGTGCAATTTTTGCGGGTGCCGTGCACGACTATTTAACAGGTATGATTTCTATTCGAAACCGTGGCGCACATTTGCCGGAACTTGCTGGTAAATTCCTCGGTAAATTCATGAAACATCTTGTAAACGCTTTCGCAATTTTACTATTATTACTCGTTGGAACAGTATTTGTTTCTGCACCTGCAGGCTTGCTGTATACCTTGATGAATGGTTGGGCCGCAATGGGCTTCATCATTGCAGCAATCTTCATCTATTACATTCTCGCAACGTTACTTCCGATTGATAAAATCATAGGACGCTTCTACCCGATTTTCGGCTTATTGCTCATCATCAGTGCACTTGGCGTTGGCGGAGGAATGCTAGTTACTGGAGCACCAATCCCAGAACTGTCACTTGCAAACTTGCACCCAGATAATATTCCGATCTTCCCACTGCTGTTCTTGACGATTTCATGTGGAGCGTTGTCCGGTTTCCATGCGACACAAACTCCAATCATTTCTCGTACGACACAAAGTGAAAAACAAGGTCGCAAAATTTTCTACGGTATGATGATTGCTGAAGGAATCATTGCAATGATCTGGGCAGCTGCTGGAATGGCGTTGTTCAATGGTCCAGTTGGATTGAACGAATTGCTTGCTGCGGGTGGTCCTGCAATGATCGTTAGTGAAGCTTCTGTGTTAATGCTTGGCGCTGTTGGTGGAACACTAGCAATCCTCGGTGTTATCATCTTGCCAATCACTTCAGGCGATACTGCTTTCCGTAGCGCTCGCATGATTATTGCTGACTATTTCAAATTACCACAAGTGAAAATCTTAAGCCGTCTATGGATTGCACTTCCGCTATTTGCAGTCTCTATCGCGTTGACATTTGTTGACTTCAATATCCTTTGGAGATATTTCTCATGGGCGAATCAGTCAACTGCGGTCATTGCGCTCTTTGTCGCAGCAATGTATTTATTCATCGCAAAAAAGAATTACTGGATTGCGCTCGTACCAGGGGCATTCATGCTCATGGCAACAACGACGTATATCTTGAATGCGCAAATCGGATTTAGATTACCGATGGATGTCGCATTGATAGGTGCTAGTGTAATTTCGATTTTCCTAGTAGCGCTGTTCTTCTTTGCAGCTGTCAAAGCTCGGAGAGAGAATATACCTTTGGAAGTCACAGCCCCAGATTGGGACGATGCACTAGCAGGAGCAGCATCTGCTGCAACGACACCACAAGAATAATAGACAGGACCTTCGGAAAAACACACCGAAGGTCTTTTTATATTCCTCTATACGGCGCTCCTTGTTCCCTTGTATACTAGTCTCAGACAGGGGGATGCTGGATGCGTAAATACATTGGTGAAATCGGCCTGCTCGTAACGGCCATTATTTGGGGAACAGGATTTCCTGTCAGCGCGATTGCGTTAGACTATTTTAGTCCTTATCAAATCCTAGCTGGACGGTTTATCATTGGAGCTGTATTGCTTGGAGTTGTGTTTTATAAAAAAATGTTGAACCTTTCTAAGTCTGTTCTTCTAAAGGGTGGCCTACTAGGTGTGTTCTTGTATAGTGCATTTGCATTCCAGACGGTTGGTTTGCAATTTACAACACCGTCCAATAATGCATTTTTAACGGCAGTGAACGTACTGATCGTCCCGTTCATTGCATTCGTACTGTATCGTAGAAAAGTAAGCGCATTTGAGCTCGTCGGTGCGGTTCTTGCAATGGCTGGAATTGCACTTTTATCGTTAAATGGATCACTTTCGGTCAATCCTGGAGATGTATTATCTCTTTTGTGTGCAGTATTCTTCGCATTCCATATTTTTTACACAGGTCAATTTGTTCGCAAAGAAGATGCGATTACATTGACGCTTGTCCAAATGACGGTCGCTGCGGTAATTGCCTGGATCGTAATCGGGGTAAAAGGAGAGACAGCCCTTCCCATCACGACGACTTCTGCGACTTCATTATTCTATTTAGGTGTGTTCTCAACAACGCTCGCATTCCTATTGCAAACTGTTGCGCAAAAGCATGTCTCAGAAACAAAAGCGGCAATCCTTCTATCAATGGAATCATTATGGGGAATGATCTTCTCCATTATCATGCTTAGCGAAATCGTCACAGCACAAATGCTCATAGGAGCTGCACTCATTTTACTAGCAATCATACTAGCAGAAACAAAACCTTCATTTTTAGTAAAAAGAAAAATCCGTAAATCGATTTTGTAACTTATTAATATATTTAAACTGGTGATTCTATTTTCCTTATTACGGTAGTTGTTTGAAGCGTAAGGCGGCGACTCCTGCGGAATAAGCGAAGATCGAAGACCCCGCAGAAGCGTAGCGCCGAGGAGGCTGAGATCAAGCCCGCGGAAAGCGTCCGCCTGAAGCGTAAAACAACGGTATCAAGATGTGCTATGCTATGCTTCAACTAATATTATGAAGGAATCGCAATTCAACGCCAAACGTGCGATAATAAAGAAAATGCGCGAACGGACATAACTATCCGTAGAAAAGGATGAAAACATGAAAACAATTGATGTACTCGTAAACGATAAAAGTGGTATTGCTTTAAAGAAAGGCTATCCACTTATTTTAAAAGACGCTGTCATGAACCCGGATGTCTTAAAAGAAGAAGGCGACTTACTTCGTCTAATCGACCGCAACCGTCGATTCATTGCCAAAGGTTATTACGGTAACCAAAACAAAGGTATCGGCTGGGTATTAACGAGAAAAGAAGATGAAGCAATTGACTTCAAATTTTTCGAATCCCGCATAAGCGCGGCTATTGAACGCCGCAGTAACTTTAAGTTGAATACCCAAACGACTGCATATCGTCTATTCAACGGAGAAGGCGACGGAATTGGCGGATTAACCATCGATTACTTCGACGGATACTACATGGTAAGTTGGTATAGCGAAGGAATCTACTCGATGAAACATCACGTCTACGGCGTGTTAGACAAAATCGTCAATGCAAAAGCTATCTATGAGAAAAAGCGCTTTGACACAAAAGGTCAGTATATCGACCAAGATGATTACGTATCAGGAACTCCTGGAGATTTCCCAATCATCGTCAAAGAAAACGGCATGAACTTTGCGGTCGATTTGAATGATGGTGCTATGACAGGCATATTCCTCGATCAGCGTGATGTGCGTGCGGCGCTTCGCGACAAATACTCTGAAGGCAGTCATGTACTGAATACGTTTTCTTATACAGGTGCGTTCTCAGTCGCTGCGTTAAGCGGTGGCGCTGTGAAGACAACAAGCGTTGACTTAGCAAAGCGTAGTTTAGCAAAAACAATTGAACAGTTCAGTGTGAACGGTATCGACTATGAAGCACAAGATATCAAAGTGATGGATGTCTTTGATTACTTCCGATATGCGAAGCGTCATGAGTTGAAGTTCGATGTAGTGGTACTAGATCCACCTAGCTTTGCACGTTCTAAAAAGTACACGTTCAGTTCAGCAAAAGACTATACGGCTTTGCTACAGGACGCGATCGCGATTACTGAGAAAAAAGGATTCATCGTCGCATCTACAAACAACGCAAGCTTCAGCATGAAAAAGTTCAAAACGTTCATTGACGAAGCGTTCAAAGCAACAGGTACCAAGTATAAAATTTTAGAAGATTCCTCTCTACCTAAAGACTTCCGAACGAACCGAGATTATCCGGAATTCAACTACTTGAAAGTATGTATCATCCAGAAATTGAAATAAGAGAAGCGCCTAAGTGCATTTGAGCACTTAGGCGCTTTTTGTCACAAATACGTTAAAGACATGACCGAATTTATGAAGTATTCTTGAAGTAATAGAACGATTCGGGAGGTTAGTTGGATGAAGCGGATTGCCGGAATACTCATCTTAGGCGTGTGGTTGTTGGCAGGCTGTTCTTATACATTTGCACATGAAGACGGTTACCGGATGGCGGTCATTAACGAAGGATTCCCTGTACCTAACAATGCATACGAACTAAAACCGGAAGACTGTACGACAGAAATTGCAAAGTCTGCGAAGTACAAAATGAATGACATCGGTGACGAGGAAGGGACGCCTCCTGCTGAATATTTGGATGAAATCGAAAAGTGGGGTTGGACGGAGATGCTCGAAGCGCGAGTAGGAAACGTCCATTACTTTAAAAAGAACGGAAAGGTCATGTCGCTAATCATCCAACGTGATGTTTTTGACGTATTTGAAATGAGCGATGAAGTGAAACTTTGAAATAACGTTCATAAAGACACATAATTTACCGGTTTTCAGCCATCCTTATCGTAAGGAGGTTCGAAAATTATATGAAACGTTTAATTGAAGGGGTACTTATTGCGACAATGATGATTGTCTTAAGCGGTTGTGGGGGGATGAATACAAAAGTCCCTGTGAATGCCGAGGCAACAAAAACAATTGAAACGAGTTTAATAAATACTGAGGGCGAACAAATCGGAGAAGCACATTTCACAGAAGTCAATGGAATTCTCACGATTAGCTTGGGCGCTGAAGGACTGAAGCCGGGCATCCATGGTATTCATCTTCATGAAAAGGCAGTTTGTACACCCCCTGATTTCCAATCTGCAGGCGGTCATTTTAATCCGACGGATAAACAACATGGTTTTGACAATCCGAAAGGGTACCATCTTGGAGACTTGCCTAATTTGGAAGTAGGAGAAGATGGGAAAGTGGCGGTTAAAGTGACGATGCATAATCTCACACTACAGCCTGGAAAACCCAATTCACTGATAGATGGGGATGGCAGTGCACTCGTCATTCACGCAGATGCGGATGATTATAAAACGGATCCTTCAGGAAATTCAGGGGAACGGATTGCATGTGCGGAACTCAAGAAAAAGTAAAAAACAGCCAGACTGAGCATTATGCGCACGGTCTGGCTGTTTTTCATCTGAGCAAAAATTCTTCTGAATAATACGGTTGCATCTCTTGGTTGAAACTGACGCCAATACCAAGGCTGCTATAATCTTTTAAAAGAATGTTTTCGCGGTGGCCCTTCGAATTCATCAGTCCTTCGTGCGCGAAGATGCTACTGGACTGTCCGTAAGCAAGGTTTTCCCCGGCCCGTTTAAATCCGATGCCATCTTCTTTGATGCGATCGAAAGGGGATAGACCTTGTAGATTATCATGGCTGAAATAGTCATTGTCTGCCATATCCGTACTATGTTTCCGTGCGGTACCTGAAACTGCGCTGTCCCAAGAAAGGATAGAGCGACCGTGACGGACCCGAGCTGCATTTGTAAGATCGAACAATTGTCGTTCAAACCCATTACGGAGTGCTTCACTACGCTCAGCATAAAGTGATTTTTTATTATTCTCCAGTGCAACAGACACAAGTTCAACAGCGGTCACAGTTGTTTCTTGATGAATGTCATAAAATACATACGCATAGACATCTCCGAGTTTGAAGAGATCCATGCCTTCATCATCTTGAAGGACAAACACGTTCAGCCCTTTACGCATCTTAGTCAGTGGTTGGCCGAGTGCTTTTCTGACATCTGCTTTTGAGGCGGCATATGAGACACCGACAGTAGATGAGATGAGGTCGTCATTTGTGTAAATGGCACCGACGCGATTAGATTCATCGAGAGAGACCATGACGAAGTTTTGATAATCTGTGTGATACGTTTGCCATTCGGTTCCGTATTCATTGAGGGATTGGCTCTCAGGCTCTCCAAGTGTAGCTGTAACTTGTTCAGCAGGTGCACCGATTTCAAGATTGTTGATGGAGATAGGGGTGTCCGTCGGCTTTGCAAGCGCAGGTTTGTCGACGGACTGTTTCACATCTCGCAATCCTTCTGTTTTGTCCGAGATGATACCTGCAAGATCTTGTGTAGCGGTCCGTAACGTATCGATTGTCGAGTCAATCGTATCTTTGTTGACAACGTCTTCAAGTTTTTCATCTATAGAATCTAAGAAGGATAGGTCCACATACTTAGAGACGGGTTCTTCCCAATAAGGCTTTGAGAGAAAGAGGGCAACGAGAAGTAGCACGAAAAGGAATAGTCGTTTCAAATAATTCGCCTCCTATTCTTAGTATACCTTGCCGAAGTCGATTGAATACAGCGTGACCTCTTTATTTTGAAGAGGTGATAGTTTCCAGAAGAGTGGATTGCAGGTATACTTTGAGAAAGAAGTGGAGAATGGACGGAATGTTGTAGGATGAGTACATAACGAGGAGCTGGTGGAATGTTTGGTGGTCTTAGTACAATCCCCAATTGGTTTTATATTTTAGCGTTTTCCGTCGTCATCGTCATTGTTTTAGTCACCGAATGGAAAACTAGATAGGAGTGATAGTATGAGAAAAATGGTGATTCAGAAACCTAAGTTATCAGCGCGAAGGGAACAGCTACATGCTGAACAAATCCCGTCAGACCCAGGTACGCTTCGTGGCGTTGAAGTGGGGAACGGAGATTTACGATTTACGAGTGGTATGCAACTCGCAACTGATGATGCAATGTTCACCGATTGCACTTTTGCAGAAATGGATTTATCCGGCGCCTCATTCGTCGATACTGTATTTGAGCGGTGTGATTTCTCAAATGTGACAGCTGGACATGCAGACTTACTGCGCTGTGAATTCCGCAACTGCAAATTGACAGGAGCGAACTTCGATCATTCGGGGGTTAAGCATGTACGGTTCGAGCAGTGTGATGCACGTTACAGCAGTTTCAGCTTTAGTAAGCTGCAGGCGGTTCAGCTCGAAGATTCCCAGTTTTCGGAGTCGGACTTTTTTGAGTGCATATTAAAAGATATGAAGCTTTCCCGAAGCCAATTGGAGAATGCAAATTTTAGAGAGACAGATCTTGCAGGAGTGAATTTGGCTGGTTGTACATTCGAGCGGTTGGAAGTGACACCTTCCAAAATTGCAGCGTGTACAGTTTCCAAGGAACAAGCAATCGGATTCGCACGGATGTTCGGGTTATTGATACACGAAGAATCATGATATACTGAAACGAACAATATGAGGAGTGTGTAAACACCAATGCTTACATTTGAAGAGAAACAAACAATTATTGAATCATATCCGGAACTGTCCCGAAAAGATGTTTCAATGAAGCGAGTCAATTATCATTACGCAGCTAGTAAATTTGATAAGACAGTTGTCGTTCAGCATTTACATCCGAATGGCAACGCGTTCATTTACGTTGCGGATGTGCCTGGTTATGAGCCGGATAGCCGCGGTCTAGTGAATGTACGCGAAGCTTCTGAAGCGGAATTACGTAAGACGATTGAAGATGCAATAGCAGGATTGGCTGAGGAGAAGACGGAATCAGAGCCGGTTGAAGAAGTCTGGTTAGACGGACATAACTCTAAGCTTGAGTTAAAAGAAGAGCTTGGTGCTTGGAATATCTATCACGGTTTGAATTTGGAAGACAGCTTTGGGGATTACCAAGAAGCTGTAGATTATTTAAGAGAAGAAGGATTTAAGAAAGTGGAGGACGGAGGAATCGTCCGATGAAAGGGAAAGCAATCGTGATTGCAGTGATTGTCCTGACAATTGTGGCGGTAGCTTCTATCTACTTTCTAGTCATGGCGACGTTTAAACACGACCAGCAAGGTGTCGATTCATCCATGGACGCATCAGTTTCGATTGAATGGATAGAACAGGCCGCCGTAAGTCTATAAAAAGAGACACATCCTCCGTGAAGGAGGATGTGTCTCTTTGTTATAGATCAGCTTTTCTTACGGAACGGCAGCCACCAGTTCCAGTCACCGAACAGTTTCATAAGACTTGGAACAAGTAACAAGCGGATAATGGTCGCATCAATTGCTACTGCAATCGCGATCCCAACACCGATTTGCTTCACAGGCATGACGTCTGTAAACGCAAATGCACCTGTCAGTACAATCATGATGAGCGCAGCGGATGTAATGACTTTACTTGTCGATGCAAGTCCTTCAACCGTCGATTTGTCATTGTCGCCCGTTTCCAAATAGGATTCCTGCATACGAGAAATCAGGAAAACTTCGTAGTCCATACTTAGTCCGAAAACGAGACTGAAAACAATGACTGGGATAATCAATGCAATTGTTCCAGGATGGAGTCCGAAATGACCATATTGGAAAATGTAGACGAGCAGTCCGAATGACGCCGACAGTCCGATGATGTTCATCAGAATCGCTTTAAACGGAATGAGGAGCGATCGGAACGCAATCATTAAGATGATGAACGTTGACACAATAATGATGAGTAGCGCATAGACGATGTTGTCAGCAATTTCGTCGAAAATTTCTTGGTTGAACTTCGCTTCTCCTCCGATTTGCAAGTTCCAAGGAGTCTCTTTCTCAGACCATTTCCGTGCCCATTCTTGGGCTTCACTTGACGCACCATCCGCTTCCAGCGTTACAGGAATCATAAGGAGGTCTTTTGTGATGAATGCATCCAGCAATGGTTGCAGCTGAGCAGATTGTTCTGGTAGTTGTAACGCTTGGGCGAAGTCTTCAGGTTGGTCAATACCACTTTCGGAAAAAATGGTTGTCACTTTACCAGTGAGTGCATCTTTTTCAAGAGCTTGTTGAACATCTTTGAGTGCATTCAACCCTTCTTCATCTTCCCATCCGCCTGAGCGTTCGGCGATAACAAATGATGTGGATTCGTTCCGCATCCCAAATGCATCTTCCATATTCTCGTATGCAGAACGAGTGTCATACGAAAGTGGCAAGGAGTCTATCTGCGGAATCGTGAGTGTCATATTGCGAACTGGTATTAGCGCAATTCCGAGTATGACAAGCGCAACAATCGTGATGATGACTGGACGTTTAATGACACCTTCAGCAAAGGCACGCCAACGATCTGTTCCGGTTTTGACGTTAAGAATCTTTCCTTTGTCAATTCGTTCTTTCAGGACGAGGAGCACAGACGGCAAGAGTGTAAGGGAAGCGAGAACGGCCATCGATACGACAATCATGCCACCGAGCGCGATGTTTTGGAAGATATCCACGCGTATAAGGAGCATTGCACCGAGTCCGATGAAGACACAAAACGCCGAGAAAATAATCGAGCGTCCTGCTGTTTCAATTGTGGTGCGAACGGCTTCATGAATCGATTGTAGTTTTCGTTCTTCCCGATATCGACTGATGAACAGAAGTGCAAAGTCGATACTGAGCGCGAGTCCAAGCATCGGGATGATATTCAGGACGAATATGGACAAATCCATTGTTTCGCCGAACAATGCAAGGATTCCAAATGACGTAACAATCGTGGCCACCCCGATTAGTAGTGGAACTAGAGAAGCGACAACAGTACCAAATGCGAACAGCAAAACAATGAGTGCAATTGGCAGACCGATTGCTTCAGCGACCATTAAATCTTTTTGACTGGCCGCGTTAATATCTTTGGTAATCGGTGACTGTCCGGTAAGTGTGATGCCGTTATCCGTTCCCACCGAATCGCGAATTTCAGTAACGAGACTGGACTTATCGCTCTCACTATCGTCGAAATGAAGCATCGCATAGGAGATGTCGTCTTTATACTGATCTGGTTCATCTAGTGGGGAAATGATCTCTTTTGTGATGTCGAGTTTTTCGATGGAGGTTAAGGCATCTGAAATCTCATCATCTGTTTTCCCTTCGAAGACGAGAAACATGGTTTCGTCGGGTTGATCAAAGTCTTGTGTTAACGTATTGGAAACGTCTTCTTGCTCGCCGTCCATACGGAATCCATCGCCTTCGAGAAGACCTGGGAGTCGGATTGCAAAAATGGCAAAACCGATGAGTAGCAGGATCCAGAAACCAATTAGCCATTTATACCGAGCGGCAACGAAGCTGGAGAATGCGTTCATGTTGAGTCCCTCTTTCTTATGTAAGTTTCTTTATGTTCATCATATCTGGTAGAGTTGGAGAATGGAACTATTTCGTTGGAAGAATTCGTATCTTTGGACAGTAGGATTGTAGATTAGTTGAATCGGAAAGATAGCATGTGTTATCGGCAATATGAGTGGAAGAGTCGGTAAAATGGAGAGCTGAATCGGACAATCGGCTTTTTGAGGGAATGAATCAGCAACCGGAAGCAATTCTCATTGGGGATAAAACAACATAAAAAAACCGTTCCCTTAGGAGGAAACGGTTTTGAAAGGTTGAAGTTAATTAGTTCTTTTCAACGTTTGTAGCTTGAAGACCGCGTTGGCCTTGCTCGATTTCGAAAGTTACATCCTGGCCTTCTTCAAGAGTCTTGAAGCCTTCGCCTTGGATTGCTGAGAAGTGAACGAATACGTCGTCGCCATCTTCACGTTCGATGAAGCCGTAACCTTTTTCTGCGTTAAACCATTTTACTTTACCATGTTCCATGTTTGTTTCCTCCTCGTATGCGTAATAGCGCATACATTGTGTTACTATCCTTGCTCAAGTCTTGAAAGGGTCAAGTGAACTCAACCATCGCGCCGAACAAAAATAATTCTTCTTAATCATAACAGAGGGTAGTTGGCAAAGCAACCCATATGTTCAAATTAAAATAACAAGTTAAGCAATTGATACAATACTGCAGCTACCAATGCGGAGATCGGCATCGTAATGACCCAAGTGATGACAATCTTCTTAGCGGTCCCCCATTTAACGCCTTTTACACGTTGAGCAGAGCCTACTCCCATAATGGAGGAAGAGATTACATGAGTTGTCGATACAGGCAAGTGAAGAAGCGTTGCTCCAAAAATAATTGCAGCAGAGTTCAAATCGGCAGCAGCCCCGTGGATTGGACGGATTTTCATGATCTTACCACCGACTGTTTTAATGATTTTGTATCCACCGATTGATGTCCCGATACCCATGGAAGTGGCAGCGGCAATCCTTACCCACATTTGAATGTCATCACCTGTTTGAAGGTTTGCAGCAATAAGGGCCATCGTAATAATACCCATAGCTTTTTGAGCATCGTTTGTTCCATGTGTAAACGACTGAATCGCGGCTGTAAGAATTTGCAAATACCGAATACGTTTGTTTGCTTTAAACAGATTTCTATTTTTCAGCACAGCCCGAAGGATCGTCATGACGATGAATCCTCCTACTATTGCTATGACTGGTGAGATGAGGAGTGCCTTCATAATCTTAGTGAATCCACTATAGTTTAAAATACCAAATCCGGCAGCTGAAATCGCAGCGCCCGCAATCGAACCGATCAAGGCGTGTGAGGAACTGGAAGGAATACCGAAATACCACGTTACCAAGTTCCATATAATCGCAGACAGGAGAGCGGCTAAAATGACGATTGAACCGTTTTCTAGTGTGAAAGGATCCACAATATCTTTTGAAATGGTTTTTGCTACGCCGGTGAATGTTAAAGCACCCGCAAAGTTCATCGTCGCAGCTAGTAAAATCGCTACACGAGGCTTAAGCGCACGCGTCGACACGGAAGTGGCAATTGCATTCGCCGTATCATGAAACCCGTTAATGAAATCAAATACAAGTGCAAAAATGACTATCAAAATGGTCAGAAGCAATACTGTATCCATCAGTCTGCCCCCTTACGCGTTACGCATGATGATCGTCTCAATCGTGTTGGCGACATCCTGGCAGTAATCTGCAACATCTTCTAACAGTTCGTATATATCTTTAAATTGGATGATTCGGATTGGATCCGTCTCACGTATGAACAATTGCTTAATGGATGTACGAAGCACTTCATCACAAATTCGCTCATATTCTTTAATTGTTACTGCGTGATCACGCATTTCAACAAGTTTTCTCCGTTCTAACAACTTCATCGCTTTTACGATTTCGTCAGAACTTTTCACGATGTTGTCCATGAATGTCTGGACGTATTCATCGATTTCAATCAATGAAAACATTTCTAAGTTAGCGGCGAAATGTTCGACTCCGTCCAAAATGTCATCCATCTTAATGGCGAGTTGTAAAATATCTTCACGCTCGATTGGTGTCATGAATGATGTGTTCAGTTTTGAGATAAGCTCGTGGATTAGGTCGTCCCCATCCGTTTCGTACTTCTTTAACCGTATACTAACTTCTTTTAAGTCAGCAACGGACGTCACTTTATAATCATTTGCATAGTGCATGGCTTCTTGCACATGTTCTGCGATTGTTAGCAGAGCAACAAAAAAGGGATCGGTTTTTCTTGGACTGAACATGATTGACCTCCATCCGATTAACGGAAAGTGAATTGATTAATAACTTATCTATTATAGCAAATTCAACATTGTAAGACGAACATAATTTGCGATTTTTCGACAAAAAAATTGCACTTCATGAATTATTCACAAAAGAGGTAGCAAATAACCGGATTTAAAAATTCTATTACGAAATATTCATTCAAATGAATCCTTTCCGAATCTCTTACGTATAGAATAGACAAAGGGGGTGTTTGAAATGGAACTGTTCGGCATGACGATTCAAGAACTATACTTACCGATATTGATTGTTGCAGGAATTGCAACGTTGCTCTACTTATTCTTCAGTGATTTAACGGATGGAGCAGGTGATTTGTTTCCTTTGTTAGATCCAGCCGTCATCTTGCCATTCATTACCTTAACGGCAACGTGGGGATATGTACTGGAACTAGCTACAGGACTTGGAAGCGGAGTTATTCTAATTATTTCACTTGCTGCCGGCGCAATACTCGACTTTTTACTATATTTCTTCATTTTGTTGCCACTGAAGTCGGCAGAAGTTTCTATTGCCTATACAGATGAATCGCTTGCAGGAAAAGTGGCTAAAGTCATTGTTCCAATTCCTGCGGATGGATTTGGTGAAATTGTTATCGAAACAGTCAATGGCGTTTTGTCGAAGCGAGCATCTGGTTATGAAAACCATCCGATCGATTATGGAAAAGAAGTGCTTATTATCGAAGTCGATTCAGGAACGTTCATCGTCAAAGAATACGAACCTTTCCGTTTCAAATAATCTTACTAGCTTAAGGGGGAAACAAAATGCCAATAGAATTACCTGGAATGTGGATTGCCATTGCAATCGCAGTATTTGTTGTGTTAGCTGTTATCCTTGTGTACGTAACAAAGTACCGAACAGTCGGACCAGATGAAGCCTTAATTGTTACTGGTAGTTATATCGGGACGAAAAATGTCCATACCGACGACTCTGGAAACAAAGTGAAAATCATTCGTGGTGGCGGTACGTTCGTCCTGCCGGTGTTCCAACAGGCAGCGCCACTCAGTTTGCTGTCTAGCAAGCTTGAAGTTACAACTCCCGAAGTATACACAGAGCAAGGTGTTCCAGTTATGGCAGATGGAACGGCAATCATTAAGATTGGCGGGTCCATTTCAGAAATCGCCACAGCTGCTGAGCAGTTCCTCGGAAAGTCAAAAGAAGACCGAGAGAACGAAGCGAAAGAAGTATTGGAAGGTCACCTGCGCTCCATCCTAGGATCGATGACCGTTGAAGAAATTTATAAAAACCGCGACAAATTCTCTCAAGAAGTTCAACGCGTGGCTTCACAAGATTTAGCGAAAATGGGCTTAGTGATCGTATCATTCACGATTAAAGACGTACGCGATAAAAACGGCTATCTCGATTCACTCGGTAAGCCGCGTATCGCACAGGTTAAACGTGATGCCGATATTGCTACAGCGATTTCAGAGAAAGAAACACGTATCAAGAACGCGGAAGCATCAAAAGAAGCACAAAAAGCGGAAATCGAACGCGCAACTGAAATTGCAGAAGCTGAAAAGGAAAATCAATTGAAAGTTGCAGAATACCGTCTGGAACAAGACGCGGCTCGTGCGCGTGCTGACCAAGCTTACGAATTGCAAACAGCTCGTTCTAAGCAGGAAGTTATGGAGCAAGAGATGCAAATCCGCATCATCGAACGTCAGAAACAAATTGAACTCGAAGAAAAAGAGATTCAACGTCGTGAGCGACAATACGACTCTGAAGTTAAGAAAAAAGCAGATGCGGACCGTTACGCAATTGAACAGAATGCCGCGGCTGATAAATCCCGCCAACTTGCTGAAGCTGATGCAGAGAAATACCGCA
Organism: Sporosarcina sp. ZBG7A; assembly: GCF_000813425.1. Taxonomy (GTDB): domain Bacteria; phylum Bacillota; class Bacilli; order Bacillales_A; family Planococcaceae; genus Sporosarcina. The sequence goes on along the minus strand of NZ_JWIB01000011.1, from coordinate 1,087 downwards.
TTGAAGCGCGTGCAGCTGCAGATGCTGAAAAAGTTCGTCTCGATGGTACAGCGCGTGCCGATTCCCAACGTGCTCAAGGTGAATCTGAAGCGGATATCATCCGTTTGAAAGGTCTTGCGGAAGCAGAAGCGAAGCGCAAAATCGCGGAAGCATTCGAACACTACGGTCAGGCAGCTATGCTCGATATGATCGTTGGCATGCTACCAGAATACGCGAAACAAGTCGCAAGCCCACTTGCTAACATCGATAAGATTACTGTGGTCGATACAGGTAGCGGCGAAGGTGGCGGTGCTAACAAAGTAACTGGCTACGCAACTGACCTCATGGCTACAATGCAGGAATCACTAGGTGCTACAACAGGTCTAAACATTAAAGAAATGCTAGAAAGTTACGCAGGTAAAGGGACATTGCGCCCAAGCCTCGATAACCTAGCGGAAGAACTCAAGAAACCTCGTTCACCACTAGCGGCATCTACAGAAGAAGCTGCAACTGACGAAGATTAAAATAAAAGTGAAATAATTAAATGAAGTAGGCTGTTCTCCCCAGATGTCTCGGGAGAACAGCTTTTTTATGTGTAGAGATTTTTCTAGAATCAAGCGAGTGATGAGTGGATCCTTATAAAAACTTGGATGTGCTCATAAAACTTGAGAAACGCTCATAAAAACGTAAATGTGCTCATAAATTTGCAAAACTGCTCATAACCCTTGGTAATTGATCATAACTCTAGAAAGATGATCATAAATCAGGAAAATCGCTCATAAAACTCAAAAAGTGATCATAACCATTTTGCCCGCGGTCTGATTCAAGCCAAGCAAAACACCTACTCGCGAAAAAGTGCCTTTAACCAATCAAAACCAACATTTAATTGGTCAGCTTCGCCGTGCGAAGCAATTACTGCGGAGAGTTTTGAAGCGAATGTGTCCTACATTGCAGGAAGCAAAGGTTTATCAACTCGTAGCCTAGCAATGTGCTCATAAAACTTGAGAAACGCTCATAAAAACGTAAATGTGCTCATAAGTTTGCAAAACTGCTCAAAAATCTCTAGAAGTGATCATAAGTTCGTGGAAATGGTATTCCGTCAAGAAAG
>NZ_JWIB01000010.1 GCF_000813425.1 Sporosarcina sp. ZBG7A | reverse complement strand
CAAATCACTATGTCAGTCTATACACAGGCATAGTTTTTTCGGTGTTTGCAGTTGGTCAGTTGTCTCCCGAGGAGTATACAGAACTACTTGATACAAAGAATGTAGATGCAGCTTAATATGCTGATTCAGCACTCTCGAAAGCGCGGCATGAGCTAGCGTTATTTTTTTGTTTACAATTAAAAGAAAATCGATTATTCTACTTGACGGGGAAATAAGTTTTGAAGATTTACCGCTGACGGATCGCCGTGTGCGATGAAAGTCGCCTGCATGGTGAAGGCTCGTTATAAACTGAAAAGTATAAGACGAGAATAGCGAAAATACACCTTTGGTTACTACGGGAACACAAAATGATGTTAACGGTTTTTCATTAGTGTTTTCTGAACCAGTCAAGATTCAATTGATGGGATGGTCGAATGTACTTGTCCCAACAGAGTCTCGCCCGGATGAAACATTAATTTACAATGGCTTTAGTTTTAATGTAGACATTCAAACACCTACTAATGAAGCCAGTGTTTCATTTGGTGTTAAAAGAAGTAATAATGCTGTAAGTAAGTTCAAAGCAACTTACAGTCCAGTAACGGAAAAATGGACGCTATCTGAAATAACAGCCCCGTAAAATTAATTTAACCTCACCTCAATGGTGGGGTTTTCCTGAGTTTAAAAAGCCCTGCCTGTGCACCGCACAATTCAGACACCATTCATAATTGCTTTAGAGTTGTAGTCGTGCACAGGCAAAGTTTTTCCTTATCCCACGTCACCACTATTTCTGCATCCCACAATTCAAAAAAAGTACCTGTGCATGAAATTTTTATGAATGTTTGTGTTAGCACATTCACGTTTCTTTCGTACACAGGTACTGATAATCAAAGATGAAATTAATCAAACTCTTCGTATTTAAAAACGCCTGCCTGTGCACCGCACAACTATGTCGTAATCGGAACTACGGACAACGGTTCATGGAAGTCATGATGGAAGATCTTTTCTTCTTGGGTGTTGACTTGATTGGTTTAACTCCGGGATTCTATACAGCAGCAGCCACTGAAGAGCAGAAGAAATGGAATCCCAGGCTGGTGGAGTTTTATACGCGCCTAGGATTTGAGTTAGTGGAAAATGATGCGGAGAAAGGGTTAGTTATGGTGAAGGATGGTACGGTTGATTGAAAAGGGTACCTTTTGTGAAGCATTTGTGTTTGTTTCGTGCACACCTTTTGCTGCGACACCGACTACGGAAGGGGTAGAGCGGTTTGCGGGTTGGTAGGTGGTTTATTATGGGAAGTGAATTGGAATTCTAAATTCGAAACAGGAGTGTTGACTAACGGATAAGATTATCAATTTACATCTATCCTATATGGAGCGGCTAGTTGAAGAGGGAAACGAAAAATAACACTGTGAACTGTACAGATCAGACACTAATCTGATAACATAAATATCTGTTCATCAGATTTCTTCAAATCTATTTGGCTTATTATTGTCTTCTAATCCGTTATTTGTCACACTATTTTGCGGAAAAGCATGCTTGTACACCATTTTGTTATCATTTATATAGAGAGAGTTACAAGTGCTACAAACTACTTAGCCTAGAAATATATTCACCAATGTACAAATTGCTATACCTATACAAACAGCAGCTATCAAACACTAAGGTTTGGCTTTCAAATCATCATCCTTTTAATAGTTTAATATTACATACTTATCACTCAACAATAGAAATTATGCAAGTAAACATTGTTTTGAAATGCTTGCCTGTGCACCGTACAATTATAGAGTTTAATAATTTAAATGGTACACATAACTTGTATAGGATTATTAAGGGGTTGGACGAAATCGAAGCGGTAATGAATTTATGGAACAACTCTATGTGGTATCAACAAATATACGTTGGAGCAGGTGTTTTGTTTATTTTATCTCTCGGTGCATCGCTCTTATTAGCGGTACCTTATTTTAAGGTAGAAGCTAAAGTACAGAAGGAATACAATATGCTGTGTCAAAAACATTTCTTTATAAAGCTACGTTCGAACAAACAAGTAGAATTACTCCAAATAGCAAAGCTAAACGTTAGAAACTGTACCCGGATTTATCCTTTTTATCTAATTCAAAAACTTGTAGCTCGTATTATTACTTTAAGTTTGGGGATAGCGATAACATTTTATATTGGATCATCGGTTTTTATTTTTCTTGAGACTCCAATCGGGGAAGAGGATATGATGAATCCACCAATAATTGAGGAAGATGATGACCATGTCGAACCTACAGTGAATACAGATGACGGTATTCACCATGTCGAACCTCATCCTGTGGAAAGTTATACTCGCTCTGATGGAACAGAGGTTCAAGGATATCATCGTGGTGGATCTGATGGATATGACCGCAGCAATCCTGACAATAGTACTTCTAATAACTTGAAGCCGTAAGATTGCAGCTATATTGCGAAAAAATTCTTTAGTTTAAGTTAAAAATGCCTGTGCACCAAACAATTATTTAATAGAGTGTTAATATATGAGGAGTAGTAGCGATCATAATAACAAACAAGTAAGGTGATTAGATGATTTCAGTTAGAATTTTTAAAAATGGTGAGCTGTTGAAGGAATGTGAAAGTATCCAGGATGCAGGGCGTTACTTACAACAGTATACGGGTGATCGCTTTAAGCGATTTAATGCTATTCAGAATGGTTACTGCTATGGAGATATTTGGAGCTACAAGGGTGCAAGTTATACTTTTGAAGTATCAGATGAGTTTTCAAGTAACAGAAGAAGACAATTAGAATCTAAATGAGAAAAAGTGAGCGTTGCCTGTGCGGTCACACAAGTTAATCAAAGTTCCGTGAACTACCTAAAAGCCCTCTAACCGAACGATTGGTTAGATGGCTTAATTAATCATCTACAGCGATTATAGCCACGATCTTTATGTGATTCAATTCAGATAATCGTCGCGGGTGTCTGCAAAAACGCTATGCACTAAACAATCAGGATACTATTCTGACAATCTAGTGGTAGCACCTATATAGATGTCTCCTAGCTATACAATACGCTAGGAGACATTTGTGTTTTTTACATAAAAAATATAGGAATGCAATATTTAGTAGCAGCTAAATTGGAGAAATCTTGGATGTGTAGCACACAACTAAAAACACTTACAATCATTGTCCGTGCACGATACATTAACCTTGTGGATTCGTCTCAAAATTAAGATGTTTGCAACCAAACTAACCTTAAAATATCAATTCATCAAGTGAGCCTGCAAACTCTGTAATCAGCTCAGTTCCTTCATTCGTCAATATGACGGTATCAGAATGTCTGAAACCTCCCACGTCCGGTACGTAGATACCGGGCTCCACACAGAAAACCATCCCTTCTTTTAAAATCAGTTCATTATCGAAACGGAGAGAAGGTTCTTCATGTAAACCAATTCCAATACCATGCCCTGTTCTATGATTCATATACTGCTCCAATCCTGCATCTGCGATAATAACTCGGGCAATTTCGTTCACTTCGCTTGCCTTCATGCCTACTTTAATGTGTTTTAGTGCTTCGGATTGAGCTTCTACAGCAACCGTAAAAACTTTTCTTTGTTCAGCGGTAGGTTCTCCAATGAAGAATGTTCTCTCGCATTCTGCCCGATAGCCATTGAAACCGACTTGTCTGCTATGAATGATAATGTCATTCTTCTCCAACACCCTAGTGTTTGAAAATACATGGGGCATATTTGTTCTTTTTACGCCCGATGGAGACATTGCGAAGAAATCTAATGTTGAATCAGGATGCGTCCTCGCAACTTCTTTGAAAAGAGCGGTGTTACCGAACTGATCCAGTTCGATTTCCGTAATGCCTTCCGCACCATGTTGTAAGGAGTTTTTCAAAGCCAAGCTGACTAATCGACCCGATTCTCTGATAAGCTCCAATTCTTCGTCGTCTTTAATGAATCGCATTTCCGCTATATACGCATCCAAATTGACTAAAGTAAAACCATTGTCAGTCAGGATATTCCTCAGTATGACTGGACATGATGAATACTCAACTCCAATAAGTCCATTCGCTGGAAAATCGGCTATCATCTTCTTAAAGTAATCCAAATAGGACTCGCCATTAAAGGATTCGAGTTTTGTTTCATGATAAACGTATAGTTTCTTAATGGACGTTTTGTCTTTTGCATGCTCCTCTTCCAGTGAAGGGATGATCAGGTGGGTTTCTTTATCATCAATACCGAGCACAATGGGGCGCGAGTAAGTAATGGCTTTCAAACCTGAAAAATAAAATTGGTTTTCAAAATTCATTATGATGGCTGCGTCGATGCCAATACTCGTAAAGTTCTCTCTAAGCTTCTGTATTCTATTCGTAATCATGTAATCTTCCTCTCTAGTGTAATTAAATAGATGAAGGCTTCAATGTGTTTTTTGTCGTCAATGTTACAATTATAAGTGCTAAAATGGCAACTGGAATTGAAATCAAGGCACTGTTTATGCCGAATGGATTGCCCATGAACTCCCAGGATAATGTTGTAACAACACCAAGAATCATAGAAGAGATACCAGCTTGTTTGGTGACGCTGGGCCAGATGAAAACAGCAAGCAATGCGGGTGTAATACCAGCACCATAAACCGTATAGGAATACATTTGAATAGCCAGGACGGACGGGAAGAAAGTTGTTAACACGAATGCAATTAATCCTAGTACTGGAATCAAAATCTTTGTGAACATCAATTTTTGTTTATCCGTAGCATTCTTGTTAATGTATTTTCCATAAATGTCGTAAGTGACGTTAGTGGAAGCGGATAGCAAATATGAATTGCCAGTGGTAACGATGAATGCAGTAACCGCGGATATCAATAATCCACCTATAAATGTCGGGATAACCAGAGTAGTCGCAATTAAAGCCATGCCAGGATCGATGTCTGGAAAAATCGCTCGTGCACTGAAAGCTATGATGGCAACAAGGGGTGTAGAGATGAGCATCCCGATTATCCATCCCGTTGTCCCGATTTTTGTTGTCTGATCACTTTTTGAAGCAGATATACGCTGATACATATTTTGATCGCCCAGTAAAAGGAACAGAACAGGGATATAAAAACCTAGAAATTGTAATGGTGTCAGACTGCCTATTAGACTTAAGTTTACGCTAGGAACTGCCGCTGTAATTTCACTCCAACCACCACCAACTGAGATTACTAAGGGAACAGCAACTATTAAACCAATCAAAATTAAAAATGCACTAAAAGCATCAGTTGGGGCAACAGACATCAATCCGCCTATAGTCGCCAGGAAGATGACGAGGACTGCACCTATAATTGTGCCTGTTTCAACGGAAACACCAGTAGAGACATGCAATATAAAACCAATTCCTTTAAATTGATAGGAAACGATACCGACATACGCCAAAATAATAATGACTGCTGCTACCATACTGGCAAATTTCCCATACTTCACTTCCAATATTTCTGATATCGTATATTTTCCATAATTCCTGATTTTAGAAGATATCAGAAATAACACGATGATGCCGATCAAAGATGGCAAGACATATCCGATAGCCGGCCATAATCCATATGAATAAGCAATGGAGTTAGGTCCCCCAGTAACCGTTCCGCTACCGACCCACGTTGCTAATAATGTACCCATCAATACGACAGGCCCCAATGACTTTCCTGCCAAGATGAAATCATCACTTGTAGATACTTTTTTTGAATAAACAAGCCCCAAGATAATCATAAATACTCCATAACCAATGACATACCATAACAAGTTCGGATTAAATTCCATTCCCATTCGGATTCCCCCTTTTGTATGCTTAACATTTTCATGATTACAGACTATTCCTAAAACTCAGCTTAGCGTATACTGATTGATATTACCAATACGATTTTAAGGTGCTACTAATATGAAAAACGACTTTATGGAGGGTATTATGGAATTTCGTCAACTTATGTATTTTATAGCTGTCGCAGAGGAGCTACATTTTGGAAAGGCTGCAAAGAAGCTTGGCATGAGTCAGCCACCGTTAAGTCAACAGATAAAAAAGCTTGAAGAATACTTAGAAGTGGAATTGCTTCACCGGACAAAAAGAAAGGTATCATTGACCGAAGCCGGAAGGTACTTTTATCGTGAGGCCACAAAAATGAATTTTACATTGAATGGAGTCGTCGAAAACGTGAAGTTAATAGATAGTGGCATGTTTGGGGCGTTAAAAATCGGATTTGGACCAGATTATTACACACTGACAAAAATACTCAAAATCTATGAAACAGAATATCCCGATGTCCAGATCCAGTTGGAACAGATGCCGACAGCTGAGCAGTTAATAGCTTTGGATAAAAATGAAATTCATATTGGAATTCTACCGGGACCTATTGAAACAAAAACCATTGAGTCCAGAGTTGTAGCTGAATACCCGTATAGAGTAGTTCTCCCCGCAAATCACCCCCTTGCCCAAGAAGAAGACGGAGTTGATTTGATAAAGTTGAAGGATGAGAACTATATCATGACACCTCGTGAAATAGGGCCAGCCTACTATGATGCAATCATCAACATTTGTAGCAATGCCGGTTTTAACCCTCATATACGCAAGAAAACCCATGAACTGCAAACGATTATTCCCTTGATTGCAGCGAACATGGGGATTGCAATTGTTCCAGAGATGCTCAGTTACTTCAGTAGAGCAGATGTGATTTTTCTTCCGATAAAAAATTGTGATGCCACAATGAAAAATTGCATTGCTTGGAATAGGGAAGCAAGGTCCCCAATTATTGATTTGTTTATTGATATAGTGCATCGAGTGCAAAAGACCAAGTAAAAAAGGTGTCTATGTACCAAGTTATCGTGTTTTTTTAAAAAAGCCTTGCCTGTGCACGGCACAACTTGAACGCTATTCAGAATTGCTCTAAATTTATGTCGTGCACAGGCAATGCTGTTCAGGCAACGCTGTTAATGGAGTTTATTGATTATCTTAAAATTAGACATACGTTAATATCAGGGGAAAAGCAGTTGAAGGATAATTCGGCAGAGCAGTACAATAAACCGCTTGCTAAACTTGAAGAGGCTTAAGATATATAGAAAAGCCCTGCCTGTGCACCGCACAATTCAGACACAATTTGGAATTGTGCTGGAGTTGCGTCGTACACAGGCAGGGCTTCTTGTTGCTGGAGTTGCGTTGTACACAGGTAACATCTTCACAATATAACTAATACATGTTTATTTACTTGCCTTTCTTCTTACCTGAAGAAAGACCGATTTCATGAAGTGTTGGTGCAACACCATCCCATTCAATCTTGATTTCAAATACATTTTTAGATTTAACTGTTCTAAATACATTCTCAGATTTGGCTAGCGTACCAACTTCAGACCAGCCCTTTTCAGTTCTTATTGAAACCACTGCATTTGAAATAGTGGAAGGGTTTTGGTTTACAGTAAACTTATTGATATCGGTTCTATCAGAAAGTTTATAGACCAGGCTGCCTTTCTTCGGTGCATTTACATCTGGTTTAAATGCTGTGCTTAATTTGCCGTCGATGACGTTAGCTGCTTCAAAATTAGCTTCAGCAGCTGGACTAACCTCAAATGTAACATCATTATTGGAATATTGTATTTCTAAATTTTTAATATCCAATGTAACTGCACGTTTTGTGTTGTTAATCAAACGAACATAATTTGCACTTCTCACTTTTGTTAAATCCGTTACTTCAGTCCATTCAACACTATTGATGGATGCTTCTACTGTTAATTGTTCATTGTTTGTAACATCAGCTATGATTGATGTTAATTCTTTAATTTTGTTAAGTTCGATGCCAACATATTGACCTTTAGCTAATTTAATACCTTTTAGATTCTCAAGTGTCGCGTTAGATGGGAAGATATCTACTTGGTTTGCTGCTAATTTTTTAACGTTTGTATATACATTTCTCTTTATGTGATCCGCATTATCCTTGTTGATGGATAATTCACGAACAGATATCCAGTTATTCTTAAGTTCACCTGTTGGAATTACTCTTATATGTTTCGCTTTTACATGTAAGTCATCGATAACGATTTTTTGAGTATTTGGCCCATATGCTTTTCCATCTATGTCTTTCCACTTTTTCCCGTTCATGGAATATTGGAATTTAACATAGTTAAATGAGTCACCAGCACCTGGCTCACCCTGTTCAAAAGTAATGCTATTAACGTTAGTTACTTTATTTAATTCTACCGCAACATAGTCATCTGCCTTAGCGCCTCGGCGTACCCACATCGTTGATAATCGATCAGTCCCACCATCTACGATATTTTGAATATGTCCCCAATATAAGTTTGGTCCCATGTTTGTGTAAGGGAAGAGTATTAATCCATTAGTATCTGGATTATTTTTTTGATTGAACTTTTCGCTTATTAATCTTGATAAGTCATTAATAAATGGTACTAAATATTTTGTTCCTGGTTCTGGTCGAGTTTGACTATTATTGATTGCGGGAACCCTGTGAGATCTTGAAGCGGTATATTCGTCTTCACCTTGAACATAGTACTTCATGGCCTCATCATAATTACCTTTTTCGAAAGCTACTGCTGCATTTATATAGGCAATTGTTGACTCGGCTTCATCTCTCAAAGAATCAACCCAACCTTTAATTTCTGTTTTCAATAGTTCATTTTCAGATTTTTGTGCGAAGCTATTTGTATCATCTACAATCTTGCTATATTCTTTTAAAAGGTACTTGCTATCTTTTTTAATGGACTTTCCAGCAAATAATTTTTTTGTGAAATTTTTAATATATGGAGCTAACTCTTCTGACTCTTCTAAAGCTAACCCATGCCAGTTTGGAGTTGGATCACTCATATGTTTTGCAAATGTGTGTAACTCTTCTGCTGCATCTGGTTCAATGTACTTGAAAGAATCCGCCCAGCTCTTGTCCATGTCGAAACCTGCTCGATTCCAACCGTAGTCTGCTATTGCAAATAGAGCTACTTTTGAAGATTGAGCTTCTTGCATTGGGTTCGTTACAATACCGCGGAAATTGGTAACAGAAGGATCTAGCATTTCACCTTTCCCCATGAGTAACCTCTTATTGTTAATATCATTAACTGGCCAGTTTAACCACATGAATGCTTCACGGCCAACTGCTTCTTCAAAGAAATCAAACGTTTCTTTATTTACATCACCAAGAACAACGTCACCTGTCCACATAATTTCAGTGGATTTAGGCATTTGGCCAATTGTATTCAAATATTCGTTATGAACATCGCCGCCTGCAGACTCTTTTGTATATACCTTAGGGACGAAGATAAAGCTATAAACATCGCCTTTCGCTACGCTCCACTCTTCTAGATCATTCATTAATCTTACTTGGTCTGCTGCTTCTCCTTCTGCCGCATCATCACCAAGTACACCAAATTGACGTACACCAACATCGTATAATTGCTCGAATTTAGTAATGATTGTCGCTAAATCCTCTTGATATTTTGCTTCATCCTCAAATTGAATTGGATTGTGTAAGAATGGATGAATCGTCCAAATGAATTTGTTCTTTGAAGCAGCTCCAACCTCAACCAAATCTTTGATTTCAGTTAACTTTTCAGCTGGGTAGGGTTCTCTCCATTTAAGACTGTGATACTCATCATCTTTTGGTGCGAAGATGTAAGCATTCATCTTAAAGTCTCCACCAAATTCCATTAAGCTCTTACGGTTTTCATTGCTCCAAGGAATACCATAATATCCTTCGATGAATCCACGCCAATGACCATCTGAATAATCTTTAATTAATAGGTTTTTAATATTAGAGTCTTCTAATTGCTTAAAGATCAGTTTTAAAGTAGTAATCCCGTAGAAAGCAGAATCTGTATCTTTACCTAAGACAGCGATTACATTATCACGAACAGATATGATATGAGAATCGTTTTCTGTGAAATGAGCCTCATCATCTAACCCTTTTGTATTGAAGTACGTATCAACGATTTCGCCTGAGTTGTTGATCCCGACAATAACGTTTGTTTTTCCTTCTTGAATTTCTGTACCTACTGTATGGTTAATATTCTTAATGGCTAACACTTCGTTTAAACGATTTTTTGTTGCTTCATCTAAACCACTTTCAAAGACAACGTTTATATCTGAACCTAAGTCAAGATTTCCTTTGTTGTATACAATACTTTGAGGAATTGGATAAATTTCATAACCTTTCTTATCTTTTGCTTTTGCCGGGATACTAACTTTTTTACTCGCTTCTTTTTTTACTTCATCTGCTTGTACAATAAAGCTAGTTGGTAGTAATGAAATTAACATTACCAAAGACATCAGTATTGCGAATAAAGAATTTTTCTTTTTTCTAGATAAATGCATGTGAATTCTCCTTTACTATTTAAAATAGTTTACGTTTCTTCTTCGAAAAGGCTCTGCCTGTTCACCGCGCAATTAAAATACTATTCGGAATTGTTGTGGATTACAATAGGTACCTGGACCCCGCACGATTCAGACGCTAATCTAACAGTTTAGGCGAGATAAATGGATGACTTTTACTTGTTATGTAAGTAGTAGGTAAAAGCGAGCGTCGAATAGGCTGACGAAATAAAAAAATCGCGTGCCTGTGTACCACACAATACAGACATTAGTCTGATAATTCGAGAACAGTAAACGAGTAGGAATCTCCCAGTAATAGATCGTGGTGGGGGATTTTTTTGCCTGTGCACCGTACAATTCGAACACTATTGGGAATTGTTCTGGAGTTGTGTCGTGCACAGGCAACACGATTAACCGTTCCCTACCTCCATATCCCAATCCATCTGTCCTGTCCGAACTACTAGCTGCGCCGTTTTCAAAAGACGCTGAAGGGGATTGTCGGTATTGTTTAAAGCCTATAGCAATGGATGAAAACATTGTTGATGAGTGGTTACCTGATAGTGGGTTGGATTGATAATCTGGCTAGCTGGGATTAGGGCTACAGAAAAAACTCTTCAGGTTACGATGTAGTTGGCCTTCCATCCAACGACCCTCCCATATGTGCTACAATGTTGTAAATTGTGGGAATAGGGGGATTCGCATGAAACCAAAAATCTTTATTACTAGAAAAATGGATGATCGCGTGGTGGCAACGCTTCAGGATAAGTTTGATGTCCGGATGTGGGAATCGGAAAGTGAGCCGGTTCCTCGTGCTGTTCTATTGAGAGAAGTGTCGGAAGTGGATGCGTTATGGACAGTCGTCTCCGATCGCGTCGACCGGGAGCTGATTGAAACAGGAAAGAAGCTGAGGATCGTTGCCAATATGGCGGTCGGTTATAATAATATCGACCTTGAAGCGGCGAAAGAACACGGAGTTCTGGTGACGAATACACCAAATGTATTGACTGAGACGACGGCGGATCTCACGTTCGCACTGCTTCTTGCGACAGCACGCAAATTAATTTTAGCTGAAAGTGAATTAAGGAACGGCAATTGGAAGTCATGGTCACCGATGCAATTCACCGGAATGGATGTCGGCGGTGCGACGCTCGGGATTGTCGGTATGGGACGAATCGGCGAGGCGGTTGCACGCAGGGCGAAGGGGTTCAATATGCACGTCCTGTACCATAATCGAAACCGGAAACACGATGCCGAAGCAGAGCATGGTTTTGAATACCGGGAGTTGGATCAATTATTGGAAGAGGCGGACTTCGTGGTCGTCCTTACACCCTATACGCCAGATACGGTAGGCCTCATCAGTGAAAGGGAATTGGGACTTATGAAACGTACAGCGGTCCTAATTAACGTGTCGCGAGGCGGAATCGTCGACGAAGCAGCATTGTATAATGCGCTGACGGACAATACTATTTGGGCAGCAGGGCTGGATGTGTTCGAAACAGAACCTGTACCTCCTGATCACCCGCTTCTTTCACTTCCGAATGTCACTGTTCTCCCACACATTGGCAGTGCCAGCATTAAAACACGTCTGGCGATGATGAACTTGAATGCTCAGGCGATAATGGATGTATTTGAAGGACGCGAACCGAAAAATATTGTTTAAAGGCACTTCCCGTGAACTGTGCAATTCAAACACTAATCAGAACCAATTTGAAGTTGTGTAGTGCATGGCACCTAATATGAACATAGCGGCTTCCCACTACTGGGAAAGCCGTTTTTTAGCCGTCTTTTTAAAATCCCTGCACCACAAAATTAGCAGGTCACGCCATGTGTAGAAAATAATGTAGTCCTAATTACAGGTGTTGCTGGTTTTCTTGGCTTGTATACAACTATATCGATCTTTAAAAGTAACGAATAGGTCAAATAATTTTATGACGATATTGGGATATTCTGTTAGTCCTATTATATTACTTTATACCTTATAATTAGGAAGGAATATTAATTTTCTACAACAGGAGGAATTTCATCATGAAAAAATTAGCATTACCAGGTATCACATTAGTAATCTTATCATTAGGGATATTAACAGGTTGTGGCACTACAGAAGAGGTAAAAAAAGCTGAACCAAAAACTGGACAAACGCAAGTGGTTGGAAATGTTGATAAAGAAAAAGCAGAAAATCAGACGGGGCTAGGACAAATTGGTGAGTTTGGTAAAGTATCTGTACTTGCTGAAGCGGACCCTTTCATACTTGAAGGAAATGAAAACATAGGTTATGAATTATCTGATGTGAAATTGGTGAAAATAGAAGACTATACAGAAGACGGAGAATGGGCATTATTATGGGGAACGGGACTAGATAGTGCTGCTGAACTGCCCAAGTCAGTGTATGCAGTAATTGGCACAGAAAAGAAAACAAATAAAACAGATATGTCTATAGAATTTAGTGGCATTAATGCATTAGTATTAGGCAGTGAACAGATTGATGCGATTACAGATGATATGGCGACTGAAGACGAAGGTGGCTCTACAATGTTGGGCGGAGTCGAATCTGAAGGGCAATTTGCGGTAGTAGTAAAAGACCCTAAAGCAACATCGTTAAAACTCCTTCTATCAAGTGCGTTTGACTCTGAAACATTTTCAAATGATTTACTAGAAGAACAGGAAATTAATCTAACACTTACAAGCAAGTAAACTTGTCAGGAATTAAACTATAAGCTTTGCACCCTACAATCCATTTTATAGTTGTGTGATGCGAAAGCGGCCAAATTATATTTGCAACCTTATGTACTTCTTGTTGCACAATTCTCCACTATTATTTTCAAAACAAAGCGGCCACCCACTACCGGGAAAGCCGCTTTTTTGACGTCTGTTTTTCTAATGTAACCGGCATGTGCTTTGTTGCTTTGCCAAGTCCGTATTGCGGCATGTTGACATAAATAGATTCGTATTGACCTTTGGAAATGATATACGTTTCATGGTAGATACCGACTGCATCATTATTGGCGGTTAGCTGATTGAACTTCTTCCAAGCTTTCAGATGCTTTCCGTTTTTCGAATAGGCGAGCAAGTCGTCAAGGGATCGCCAATATTGGATCATGGCAGTAGTACGCAGTCCGAAGTAATTTTCGGCTGAATGAAAACCAAGTTCTCGTTTATGCGTGTACAGCTCCTTGATCATACCTGGCATTGATAGAAAAACGGGCAGCCATTTGTGGATGGAAAACCTTTTATTGATGCGCATGCCGATGATAAAGACAACGATGTCTTCCGAGTTGTCGGCTGTATGCCTGCCTTGAAAAACAGATGGTGACATTGAGTTAATCCTCCTTCACTTAGTCCTGAACCGCGTTTTTATCTACCCCTGCATCTCCATTTTCATCCCGCCGGAGTATCCATCCCAGCTGTATAAGTAGTGGACGCCGGTCGCAGTGTCGACCCATATTTTAACGCCAGATAACTTACCTTCCTGATGTATGGTCACGAACCGCTTTTTGGCGTGTTCTTTCATCTTGAGCGCCTCCATTTTTTGTGGTATTACCATTACGTTTCGGCTGTTATAAAGTTTCGTCGGTCTTTAAATGTTTCAATTCTTTCTTTCGGTTTGCTGTGCCTATTACCATTAAAAAAATACTCGCCTAAAGACTTGTCCGTGCACCGTACAATTCTGACCCCATTCAGAACAACTTTAGAGTTTTGTAGTGCATAGCCGTTCCAATTAAGGGGATGCAGGTAATGCCCTCTTAATTCAATGCTCCCTTACTGTCTAATCCATTAGCCACTCTAATGACGTCATAAATATTTTGAATTTTACATTTAATATATCTGAATATAAAGTAAAGTCAGAACGATTGATAGAAAGGAGCAACGCACATGGTGAATATATCTATCGAGACCACGAGAAAACGGCGGACGCCTTATGCGACAAAGGAGCTTAATCAGTTTACTTCCGAAGAAATCAGGTCGTATCAGGAGGTTCTACTTCAGAAGCAGCTCAAGCGGGCTGTGAGAAATTCGGAGTATTACCGCCGGATTTTCAGGGAACTTGGAGTCAATGTGAATTCTATCAAAACATTGGAGGACTTCCGGAAGTTGCCGCCATTTATGAATAAAGATTTGGAAAGGGAGAGCCAACGCCTGTCTTTTGAAAAGGAAGGTCATCCGTTTGGTGAGCATTTACTGGTGAAACCGGACCAGATCGCCTTTACGGGGACGACCAGCGGAACGTCAGGAACACCGACCTTCACATATACGTTCACGGAGCGGGATATCCGCACGATGAACAAATATATTCGAAACATGCTGGAGTACGGAGGGATTTATAAAGGAGATCGGTTGCTGTTCAGTCATTCACTCGGCATTTATGCGACGTCTTCCATTCTCTTTGGTGTTCGAGAACACGGGGTATTGCCGATTGACGTGGATGTACGGGCGGGCAGTGACATGATTTTAAAATATGCTCAGATGTCACGTCCAGAAGGGGCGATGATGACGCCGTCACTCGCCGAGTACTTAGTGGACCGTGCGCCGCAGCTGACGGGTCAGGAAGTGGGGGATCTCGGGTTGAACGCACTCTTTACGGTAGGTGAAATCGGAATCGGGATCCCGGAAATTAAACGGAAAATTGAAACCGCTTACAAGTGCAGAGTGTATGATTATCTTGGTGAGTTCGGATTTTCATGCGACTCTGAAGAGTACCACGGCATTCATGCCGTTGCTCCTGACCTGGTGCTGTTCTCGGAGGATTTGGTGGATCCGGAGACAAAACAGCCGATTCAAGTGGAAGATGGAGTGGTCGGGGAAGTCATTTTAACGGAACTTTCGTTGGAAGGCTTGCCGCGGATTAGGTATGCGAGCGGTGATCTTGTCCAAGTCTTTACGGAACAGTGTCCGGGATGCGGATTTACCGGTCCGCGCCTTAAAGTCGTTGGCCGTTCGGACGATCTACTCATCGTGAAGGGAGTCAACGTTTATCCTTCGGCGATTAAAAAAGTGGTTGCTTCATTTGATGAGATGCTGACGGGAGAGTTCAGGATTGTTCTGGATAGCCCGCCCCCACGGGTGGTACCGCCGCTCGTGCTGAAAGTGGAACATAGGGAAGGTGTCCAGAAAACGGATCTAGGTTATATCGAGGATATCCTGAAGTCGGCGTTGCACAGGGAACTCAGAATCACGCCGGATATTGACTGGGTCGGAGCAGGAACACTAAAGAAGCAGCTGACCAAGACGCCGCTTTTTGAAAAATGCTACGAGGGGTGAGTGGGCATGGGAAATCCATTGGAAGGCGTACGGATTTTAGACTTAAGTTGGATTTTCTCGGGTCCTTTTTCAACGCTGCTCCTACAGCAGCTAGGTGCGGAGGTGGTGAAGCTGGAAGTGCCGGACGCTGGTGATCCGACGCGGCAGTTTCCTTCTCTCAGGAACGGGGCAAGCGCCTATCATTACATGCTGAACCGAAATAAAAACTCAATTTCACTAAATCTGAAAGAACCGGATGGCATAGAAGGACTGAAAAAGATTCTTCCTGAATTTGACGTGCTGATTGAGAACTTCGTGCCTGGTAAGATGGAGAAACTCGGACTGGGCTACGAACAACTGAAGCAGAAGCATCCATCACTGATTTATGCGTCCATTTCAGGATTCGGAAGCTCGGGGCCTTACAGCAGTCGGCCGTGCATCGATCCAATCGCTCAGGCGATGGGCGGACTGATGGCACTAACCGGAGATGAGAGCGGCCGGCCGTTCAAAACCGGGCCTGGCATAACAGATGCTCTTTCCGGGATTTATCTCGCGCTTGGCGTTGTGAGCGCCTTATTAGAAAGGGAGAAGACTGGGCTGGGTCAGCAGATTGAAGTAAGCATGCTGGAGAGCACGGTGGCTGTGCTGGAAGATGCCATTGTCAATGCAAGCATGAACGAACATGGTCCGACTAGAAAAGGGAATACCGATCCATTCGGGTTGCCGTGGGACTCGTTCCAGACGAGGGACGGGAAATGGGTGATGGTATGTGCACTAGGAAAAGAACAATATGAAAGGGCCTTCAGATTGATCGACAGAGAAGATATCATTCAAGATTATCCTTTTGCTATGAATGAAGAATTTCAAAAACATGCCCCGCAGCTCAACCAAATCTTCGGAGAATGGGTGCAGACTCAAGAAGTAGACTCCGTGCTCATGACACTCAGAAAAAATGGCATCCTTGCAGGAGACGTAAAAAGCATAGATCAGATTTTGGAGGATCCTCACTTAAACGAGCGCGGGATGTTCACAGATATCTCACATGAACAGCTCGGGGACATCAAAGTTGCCAACCTACCGATCCTCTTTGATGGACATCGTCCTGGAAAGATGAATGAGCCGCGTACAAAGCGGGTTGGCGAGGACAACGAAAAGGTTTTGAATATATCTAAAAAAGGAGAGGGAATCCGATGAAAGTGGACGTTTCCAACACGCTACCGAAGTTTTTGATGGAAGGCTTTTCTGATCCAGGAAAAGATAACATCGGTTATCTTAAAGTATTTGGCCCACGCTGGGCAGGTCTGATTGGCTGGTCGAAGAACGAATTCATGGAAAAGCTCGAGAAGCAGGATATAAAAGAAGTGATGACCGAGGTGATGACGGAGCTCGGCAAGCAGTTGTCGATGGACAATTTCCTGAAGCAGCTCGATGAGCAGGAAGTGGTGGCGCACGCAATCCACAACATGGACTACGGACGAAACGGCGATGAAGAGCCGGAGGACCATGATTATGTCGCCGAAATCCTGAAAAAGTATCCCGGCCGGTTCATCGGGTTCGCGGGTTTTAATCCTCATAAAGGGACAAGGAGCCTGAAGGTGGTCCGCAAGGCGTTGACTGAACAAGGGTACAAAGCTGTCGTCATTCCTCCTTATGAACACGGGCTACAAGCAAATGATCGCCGCTATTATCCACTCTATGCACTGTGCGAAGAGCTGGATGTTCCAATCTGGATCCACACATCCATCAATTATTTCAAGGATACATCCCTGTATATTGACCACCCTTCCAACCTGGAGCAACCACTGAGCGATTTTCCAGATTTGAAGATTATTGCCGGGCACGGAGGGTGGCCATGGGTGAATGACATGATTGGAATGTTGCTGAAATATGAGAATCTGTACGTGGATACATCCGCCTTCCGTCCCAAATACATTGCTGAGTCGAATACCGGCTGGGATATGTTCCTCTACTATGCAGACCGGATGTTGCAGGACCGGATTCTGCTCGGAACAGACTGGCTGACTCTAGGAATGCCCATCGCAGAGGTCATGACGGAATTCGAGAAGTGGCCGATCAAAGACTCCACACGGCGCAAGTTTTACTGGGAAAACGCCAACAGACTGTTTAAGTTGAACTTAACCACTCTGAACGAGAAGGAGGAAGGGAAGGTATGGCAAACGTAAAAGACGCAGGCCACGTTGTATTGAGTACGACCTCTTCGCATCTGAACAAATCCCTCTCAAAGTGGGATTTGTTGTCTATAGGAATCGGTGCCGTGATCGGCTGGTCCTGGGTTATTTACGGCGGTATCTGGACAACGCTGCCAGGAAGCATAGGAGGGGTCATGGCTTTTCTGATCGGTGGCCTCCTCTGTACGTTCGTCGGACTGACCTATGCTGAACTGTCGTCTGCATTGCCTTATGCAGGAGGAGACATCGTTTATACTTTCGAAGGGCTGGGTGCTAGATGGGCCTATTTCTCAGGCGCATTCCTGACAATCATTTTCATAGGCCTAATCATCATTGAAACAATCATGTTCCCGATGATGCTGGAGGCGCTTGGTTTCCCGGTGGTTGAGTGGCTGCCGTTGTATAATCTGGGTGGTGAGACCGTCTACTTGTCCTATATCCTGCTCTCTATGGTGGTCAATCTGTTCTTTGCTGTGCTGAACTATCGAGGGATTGAGTTTTCAAAGGTATTTCAGACAATCACAGTCGGCGTGCTGTTGTTTGCGTCGGTTTTCTATGTATTCAGCGGAGTGACGCTTGGCAGCATTGACAATGCAAAGCCATTTTTCACCGGTTTTTCCGGATTGTCTCTGGCCTTGTTGATGGTTCCTGGTTTTATGCTCGGCTTCAATGCGGTAGCGCAGGCTGCAGAGGAGACAACCATCAAGCCGTCGATGATCGGCAAGGTGGTCATCGCCACTGTTTGGGCAAGCGTAGCGTTCTATGTCCTAATCATCATCGGGACGGCACTTTCAGCGGACGCCGAGTTGCGGGCATCCGGCGGCATCGTTGTACTAAATTCGTTGCAAAATCTGTACACTTCAAGCTCTCTGCCAATGTACTTCGTCGCAATCGCTTCACTGATTGGACTCTTGACTTCATGGAACGCATCCTACATTGCGGCAAGCCGGATTTTGCTAAGTTTGGGTCGGGGCAAGTACGTTGCACCTGCATTCTCTAAAGTCCATCCTCAGTTCAAAACACCAGGGAATGCCACTATCTTCCTATTCATTGTGAGCAGCTTCGGTGCGTTCCTCGGAACGAGCCAACTGATTTTCGGTAGCCTGGTCGATGTAGTCGGTGTGATTACCGTCTCTTCCTGGCTTCTGGTCGCCATCTCTTTTGTACGACTGCGCCAACTGCGCCCAGATCTGGAACGGCCTTATCGAGTCAAACGGCCGAAACTACTTGGCTTCCTATCCATCGGCTCTCTCGTGTTTTTCCTACTGCTTTACACGCCGCTCAATCCGATCGGAGGACTTAGCCCTGCCGAAACCATCGTAACCATCATTTTGCTTGTTGTGGTGGTTGTTTATTACTTTAAAAATGTTCACTCGGTGAAAATCGATGAAAAGAACCGGAGAGAAATGTTGTTTGGAAAGGAAGAATGACATAATGGAAGAAGCAAGGACGATGCGTTTGCTACATCGTCCTTGCTTCTTCCTTTCTTCAATGAGGGATAGAGGGCAGGGCGCTCCATTCAGATATATACTTTTCCAACATTTGAATAATTTGCTTTCGTTCACCATTGACCGGCTTCCCGACAGAATAGATTAAACCAAGAGTAGCTTCTGGAATGCCTGAATCCATAAAAGGAATCGAGATGATCTGGCCCCCCTGTACAAGAGGATTGTAAATTTCATTCTCTGTCTCTATAGCAATGGCATGCCCCCCAGAGATTGTCTCCCTGATTGTGTCCACGTTATTCGTTCTCATCAGTACATTCATGTTGCCATTCCTCTTAAAAAGATCTTCCATAAACCAATTCATAAATTCCCCATCGTAGACAACAAGCGATTCATTGGAGATATCTTCGAAACTAATGGTAGGCTTGCGGGCTAGCAGTGAATCTTTGCCCACTAAAACAAAGAAATTGACTCGTTTTATGGGCATAAAACAAATCTCTTCGTGCGGGATAAGTGTTTCTGCATACAACACGGCAATCCCGATATCGATATTTTGCTTGATCACAGAATTCCGGATGGAAATGGAGCCGGCTTCTTCATACTCAAATGAAAGATGGGGAAAGCTTGCCTTAAATGAGAGAAAGGCAGGCATCAAGAAATTAAGATGCAATCCCTTCACCGTTCCGATTCTCATCTTCGAGTTCTCATCCAACCGAGCCGCCTCGCGCCGCATCTCCTCAAGCGCATCTACGACCAAGCGGGACTTCTCCAAGAAAAAATGCGAATCGGGAGTTGCTGCCACTCCTTTTTTTGTCCGAACCAACAACTGAACCCCTAACTCCTCCTCTAACCTCGAAATCGACTGGCTTAACGCGGACTGCGTAACAAATAACGCCTCTGCCGCTCGTGTCACCGAACCATAATGGACAGCAAATAACAGGTGGTTCAACTGTTCGAAACGCATAAAGGATCACTCCTGTGATGAGGGAATAGTTTGTGAATTCATTATACAAGAAGTGAGGGGGTTTTGGTAGGGATTGTAGGTTTGTAAGTAGTCAAAAAACGCTGTGCACTACACAAAGCGTCTGCTTATGCATCGTAAAATTGAAATACTAGTATGATAATTTAGTAGTCATTCCTGAACAGCAGTTTGTCAGTAATATAGCATGCTGGGAAACATTATTATTTCATATATGAAAGCACTACAATTTACAATTAAGTGACCATCTTGCTGAGCTGGATGCTTGAAAAGGCTTGTACCGCACAATACAGACACTATGTTGAATCATTCTAGAGTTGTGTCGTATACAGGAAATCCAATTATTTAATCTAATTACGAAATCGCCTTTTTGCTATAATAACTATAATCAATTGTTTTAGACACAGCAAAGCAAACTTTTAACCCTCCAATATTACTAGAGGATGGTGGTTATTATAAACCTAGAGAAGAAAATACCTATCGAATTTGTATCTGGAACTGTAGTAAACATGGTTTATTCGAATTTTAATAATCCATTGTCTCCTTATTGTATATGTGAGATACATATTCACCAGACAAACTTTAACATAGATTCAGAATTCATACGTGTGATCCTTCATTCAGACCCTCCTGTAAAGAACAGTTTTGTCTATAAATTTTTTGGTCAATTAGAGGAAACGGAGAAATATGGAAAATCTTTCAAATGTGATACATATATTCGTGACATTCCAATAGATAAAGCTCATGTCGTAGATTTTTTAGGATCTGGATTATTTCATGGAATTAAGAAGAAACGCGCAATAAAAATTGTCGATACTTTCGGTGAAGACTGCTTAATAAAAATTGTCAATACACCCGAAATCCTTCGAGATATTAAAGGTATTCCAGAGAAAACTATTGAATCAATACAAGAGGTTATTGTAGAAAATTTAGGTATGCAAGATATCATTACTAAACTTCACGAGTGGAACATTACCATAAACTTGGCGAAACGTATATTCCGAATGTACGGGGACGCTTCTGTTCAAAAAATTACAGAGAATCCATATTGTCTTGCCAATGCGGTCCGCGGTATAGGGTTCAAAAAAGCAGATGAAATCGCAGATCACATTGATATTAGGGGTGAAGATGGCCGTCGGATTAAAGGGGCTATCGAGCATACACTTCATCAGATTTACGAGGAAGAAGGAAGTACGTATGCACACAAAGGATATGTAATGCAAAAAGCTTCTAAAATTTTATTCGACCAAGACCATCTTCGATATCCTTCAGAGCTAATTGAAAATAATTTAGAAGAGCTGGTATCAAACAATGTAACCGAATTACTTGACTTCACAACAGACATCGGACAAGTATATCAAACAGGGAATAATATTTATTTATCAAAGTATTATAATTATGAATTTGCAATAGCAAAAAAAATATCCAACATAAATTCTATTAGAGAGCCTCTTAAGCCCGAGGATATGACAAGGCTATTCAATCTTTTTGATGTCTTATTAGCCGATCTACCATTTATACCATCAGAAGAACAGCAATTAGCAGTACTAGCTTCAGTGATTGATCATGTCGTTATTATTACAGGTGGACCAGGCACAGGAAAAAGTACAATCCTCAAACTAATACTTAGGCTATACAAAGAATTAGAATGCTTGGATCACTTCACTCAATTTCAAGAAAAAGTGATACTATTAGCGCCCACCGGACGTGCTGCCAAACGCATGACTGAATTGACACAAGTTCAGGCACAAACCATCCACCATTTTCTAATGACTCGAAAAGGACAGAGCAAGTTTACTGAGGGTCGTTTGTTCATTATTGATGAAATGTCGATGATGGACATCTCTATGATGAGTCAATTACTCGAGCATCTACATAAAGGGGACAGACTAATCTTAGTTGGCGACAAAGAACAACTCCCCCCTATTAAAGCAGGAAACGTTTTTGTCGATATTATTGAAACCGAATCTTTCACTGCAGTTGAGTTGAAAACTGTATTTCGCCAACATGAAGAGTCTACTATTAATGAATTAGCAGCTTCTATACGGACAGGCGACATCTCAGAAAAACTGCTGACACCGAGTGGTGACGTAAACTTATTGTCAGTGAAAAGGGACTCTATTACCAAAACAATAGAGACTGAAATTCTTTCAGCACTGGATCGACAAGTTTCTTTCGATGACATACAAATAATTGCACCTATCCATAACGGTGAGCAAGGAATTATTTTCATCAACACTTATGTACAAAATTTACTCTATGAAGGCAAACTCCCTTCTGCAAATCCACACGTTCCAACTGGTTTTACAAATCAGTTTTATAAATTTCATCTACACGACAGGGTTATGCAATTAAAAAACAACAAAGAAAAATATGTATTGAATGGCGATATAGGAGTTGTGATAAAAGTTATCCCAATCACTGAAGTGATTGAAATGAATGAAATAACAGGAATTGAGGAAGTCGTGGAGGATCCGCCAAAGATTATAGTTAGTTTTGATGGAAGGGAAATTGCTTATTATCAACAGGAATTACAGGAACTCTCACTTGCATACTGCTTTTCAGTTCACAAAGCACAAGGTTCTGAATTTCCTAGCATAATCTTACCAATATCCAGGTCTCATCTACATTTTATGAATAGAAATCTACTATATACTGCAATTACCCGTGCCAAAAATGAGTTGACGATTGTCGGTGAGTTAGAAACCTTCTTAATCGCTCTAGAGAGAAAACCTAAAAAACGTTATACCTTCTTGAAAGACCTTCTCTTAAAAATGAAATAAAAAATCCCAAGCTGAGCGATCAACCAATGAACAATTCCAAAATGAAATGGCTGCAGTGCACCACTTGATTTGTAAGCTAATCTGACTATTTAAAAGGCACCTGCGCAAGAAACTTTTGTGTTTGTTTAAACAATCCCTTTTTAAAGCTCTGCCCGCACAATTCAGACTCTAGTCTGGCAATTGGATAGTCATTCAGCTATACAGCATGTTGGGAGAAACTTTTCATATAAGAAAGCACTGCAATTTACAATTAAGTGGCCATCTAGCTGAGTTCGACGCAAGATGGCTATTCCTATAATATATTTTGTTTTTCAGGAATATGTGGAAAACTGGGAAACGAAAACAAACCCTCCTCAATGCAACGTTGAGAGGGTTTTTGAGTTCTATTTCAACAACCAGATCACGAATAATAGAAAATTAGTCATATTATCGATTTCAGGCCATTTTACGTGTAGGACTTCAAGTTTGGATGGTTTCATTAGAATCCGTTTTCACCTAAGATTGCTTTACAACAACGTTGCTAAGAGAATCGAACTTTTACAAAATTTGAATTTGCGACTTTAGCAAGGTCTGTGCGGTTTAAAAGCCTTGGGGGTGCACCGCACAATTATGCCAGGCACCGCTTGAGGTGGATGTCTTCCAAAAATAGGTATTTAATTCAAATGTCCTATGATACAATTATACGAGAACCCATTGAGTCAAATTGTGTGAAATAGACCATGCTGAACTGAATAAATATACCCAACTAAGGAGGAAGCTATGTCAATTCATAAATATATTAAAGATCATATCGAGTTATTGGGGGCTGCCACCTATACGGCTCCTTCCATTCCAGATAAGAAACTGAATGGTGCGCTGAAGTCGTATGCAGAGGAAGTGGAACTGGAGCATGTCATTGCTCTGAAGGATTCTTCTATTCTATCGACCGGAAAAGAAGGGTGTCTGTTTCTCGGAGAGGCAGTATATCTAAAAGCGGCTTTTGAGAAACCCATCAAGCTGGAATATGGGGCACTTGAAAAAGCTGCATACTGGACATCTGAAAAAGCAGCGAGCTTTGGAAAGGTGAAAAACATGGAACACGTGGAAGTTACCTTGAAGTCAGGGGAAACAATAGATATGGCCCCCCATTTGCTGAACGTTAACTATCGAGGCTTTGTCGCATTGCTGAATGGGATTCTTGAGCAGGCAGCCCAGGGGAAGGAGTTTGTCAACAGCTCCCAAGCCACCCCGCTGTCTGAGATGAGCGAACAAGTGAAGGGAAATTACATAAAGCTTGTCGTCAACTATGCGTACTTGGATGATTCCGTCATAGATGTTGAAGAATATATGGACATCATGTCACTGATTGCCCGAATCGACATCACCTCATCCAGCCGACTGGACATAAGAGGGTATATGATCGATCCTTCTTATGCGCAACCGATGGATTCGCTTATAGCAAGGCTAAGGAACGAAGTGGAAGAGAGTTCCTATGATCTTCTTAGCAAATCACTCTTTAAAGACACCCTCTACCTGTTCGGCCGGCGCAATGATATGACTCTATGGGAGCAAAATGAGTATATGAAAGCGTTAGCCGAATCGCTCACGATCACGCAAGAGGAAGCTACCCTTATGATTGCAGCGATCCAGAATGACGAGGATATATTGAAATATCGAAAAAATGACTCACAAATCACAAAATCGATGAAGGATATTGCTGCAAAAGCGGCCGGTGTCGGTGTTCCGCTGGCAGCCGTCTACTTTACTGGATCGGTTGCGGGGCTGAGTGCGGCAGGTATCACGTCAGGACTTGCTACCATGGGATTCGGAGGGATTTTTGGGTTTTCGAGCATGTTTACAGGGATCGGAGCCTTAGTCCTGGTTGGTCTCGGTACCTACCAAGGGATCAAGAAAGTGAGCGGCATCAGTGATATCCAAAATAATAAGCAGCGGGAGTATATGCTTCAGGCCATCATTCGCAATACACAAAAGTCGTTGTCATTTCTTATTGAAGATATTAATGGAATCAGCCAGCAGCTAATTGTGGAGATGAAAAAAGGCAATGAGAATTCAGAGAGGATCCAAAAATTGTCTGCGATGCTGGATATGCTGAGCCGGAGTGCGAAATTGAGTGTAGCGAAGCAAGAAGAAAACGAGATTGAGAAAGTAATCACCATGCTGCCAGCTAAATTGGATCTCGACCGTTTGAGCGGATTGACGAACAAACCGACGCTCGAAAAAGTGCGTCTTTTCATTCAATCTTGCTACGAAGAAAAGCTACCGGGACGACAAAGTGAGGAAGCCTTAGAATCCGCGAAGGCTGAATGCCGACTGCGAAGTGACTTGACACTAAATGAGGCGGAGGACTTGAAGAGTTTGTTTGACCAAATTGAGTATAACAAAGTTACGCAAGCTGTATTCGCATCTGCAGCTACAAAGGCCAAAGGGTTTTTCGGTGACCGCACATGAAGGCGTCCGACAAACTCTCACAGAAGACGATGAGAGACAGCGGAAAAATATTGGTGGCGCAGCAGCATATGCTGACAAATGCCAATCGGGTGATCGACCGGGCACAAGCGGACATCCAACAGCTCAGTTCCTTGAACGATGCGCACAGCCAGTCGTTGGATGAACTCTTGGCCATGGCAGAGCGGTTCACGTTTAATGGACAGCTGGACGCTGAAATGAACGCCTTTCAACCAGCATCGTTGGAATTCGAAAAGCTGCCTGAGGGAGATACGGAGCGTATCGATACAATTGATCTGAACGATGTCGATTCTTGGGAAGCATACCTGGCTGCAACGGACGCCTATATTCAACGCCATGACGTTGTATTACAAGCAGATCCCTTCCGACAGCTGATGACGGATCGGGAACAAGCGGAACTCAAGCGGACAATCCAGGAAGATTATAAGATGGCTGTTCCGAAGTGCGATAAATATGATTACGCGATTGCCGCTTGCTGCGGTGCAGCTGCTGGGTTGATCGACAGCTTCTTTGTCGGCATGCCAGCTACAAGTAAGCTAGGCGGCTGGACTGATGCGCAGACAGATACGCTGGTTAAAAAGTTTAGCCAATATGTATGGCATTCGGATAAGAAGAACGGGGCTAATCTGCGTAAAGAACCGGATACTATAGCGGGGGCTATTGGATACTTGGAGCGCCGTTTCAAGGTGAACTATGATGCGCGGTATGCAAGCGACCTGAAAACAGGCGGACTGGATCTAAATATGCGACCGAGTGATCATCATTTGAAGTCACTCGGTCATTCACCCGATTTGGTCGGTCTGTTTTTTTCTATCCTCGACCAATTTACCGGAAAAGCGAGCTTTATAGCGGAAGGAAGAATCATGAGGATAGAGCCAGTTGAAGGCACAGAAAAATTCGAACTGAAAGGTGGTAGTTTTTTGGGGAAACTGTTTGCCGGTTTTTCAAATTGGCTGGGACACCTGCTGTCCGATGCTGCTGGATCGAGTGGAACCAGAGGGCATGAAGACGGCCGGCGCGGATCGGGTATCCCCATTCCATTCTTTTCACTTTTCCAGTTGTGCGATTTCGGAGCCATTACGGTAAATGGGAAAAAGAAAACGTTCGCTGAATTTTCAACCGCGATTTTCGAGGCAGGATATGATGCTCGATTTGGTGCGACGATGGCTATCCCCGTGGCCTTTAACGAACTGGCCATACGGCTTGCCTGGTCGCTCAAGAGTAAGCTGTATCATAAAAGAACTTGGAAAGACTCGCTGCCCATTGGGTCGAAACCGGAACTCCGCCGCATGCTATCAGTCGGCCACGGAACACTCTGTATCGTTGATGCTGCAGATGCTGCAATTCGCTCATCAGGCAACGCCCTTCTCTTCGGTTTGCACATCAACCTCGCTGCCTGGTCGCGTTTCGGACTAATTTCATTGCTCGAAATCCGTGCACTCTATAAAGAAAAAGGGACAGACCTGCTCGCGTTAGAAGCAGACGTGCAGAAGGAGTGGGAACGGCTTTAATCTACTTAAGTGAAGGATTTACCAAGTAAATAAAGCGCTATTCTGACTATTTTTTGTTGATAAGTGAAAGCTGGATAATGGTGGTGGGAGAGTTTTTGTTGTGTGGAGAAAAAGGGAGTCCTATGCTGTAAAACAGCTTCTCGTGTACTATGCAATTTAGGTGCAATTATGTGAATAGTAATATGAGTTGAATTGAGAAGCTCTCTAATCTTTCTTGGATAGCGGACACCTGAATGCAGTATCATACGGAAAAAATTCAAAGAAATTTGCATGAGTTGTGGGAGACTCAGGCCAGTGCTTTCATAGATCATTTTAACAATCCCGCCTGAGAAAGTTGGACAACGTGTAATAGTTTGAATAATATACCATTTTAGATTGGCATCTGATACTATTAAAAAATAGAAAATATAGCATGAGGATTCAGATGATAGCGAGCAGCGGTATGAAGATGTATTTTGGTTGGGAAAGAAGGGAGGGTAACTAATGGACAAAATTATCGATTTGCATCTATCTTTTATGGACCGCCTGCTTGAAGAAGGGGATGTGCTACGGGAGTTAGAACGAGAGCGCATTTCTATATTACCTGGGTTTACAGAACAGGCGGAGCTTGTCCGCTCTTATTACAAAAAGTTTTACTCCAAGCCAGGCCATCGTATCGTCTTTTGTGGAATTAACCCCGGTAAATACGGCGCGGGGAAAACGGGAGTGCCATTCATCGACTTCCACGGTATTAGTCGGCTGCTGCCTGGACATGACCGAGAGGAAAAGGAGAGAACCGCCCAATTCATGCTGTCCATCATTGAGGAATATGGAGAAGGTGAGTTTCAAGATGCTGTATATTGTACTAATCTTTCCTGGTATGGTTTCCAGCGTGACGGAAGAAATTTGAATTACTATATTCTACCTCGTAACGTTCGACATCATTTTATCGAGTCTTTTGTGGAAGAGATGAAAATTGTACAGCCTTCTTTCATTGTCCCTCTCAGTGAAGAAGTGGGACGAACTCTCCGTCAACTGGTAAAAGACGGCCAACTGGACTACCCGATCGCAGAGCGACTTCCTCACCCTCTTCATGGTTCGTTTCCTACGAATCTGAAAAGAACGCAGATGAGGTATCACAAGTGCATCGAAGAGTATACAGGACTGCAACGAAAAGGAATTAGCCGTAGTTAAAGGCGGAATTTTCCTGTGCACCGGACAATTCATGCTCTATTCTGACAATTGAGTGGTCGTGCCTAGTATAGAAGCCTCCCAGGTATACACTGGGAGGCATTTTTATTTTTTTACATAAAAATCGCTACACTGCCTAGTTGTCTAATAGGATTTCGGGATCACTAAGATAGAAATTCCGTTTTCGTCAAACTTTTTTTCATATTTTCCTTCAGTTTTAAGGTAGCTGTGCATGAACTACGGGATTTATTTAAGCATCCGCGTAGTATTCATACATAGGTACCTTAAAAAGCTTAATAACTCAAAAGTCTAAGACAATTATTCTGGTAGGAGACTTGCTCTCATGTTCAGCTAATCAGACATAACGAGAAGTTCATCCAACTTCTTCTCCTGCGATATTGATTATTGAGATTGGTTCTTTCCTTGTTTTTGCAACTATTAAACCTATAAAAAACCCGAGGGCACCTGTGATAATCCATCCAGCGCCATTTTCAAATAGCGGTATGAAATTGAAAACACTATTAATTGATTCTGTTGCGATGTTTGCATCCTTTAGCGCATCCAGAATTGCGACAAATCCAGCACCAATTACGGTACCCACATAAACCGACTGGTGGCCATCAAACAAGTTATTTGTAAATATTAAAACGATTAAAGCAATTGCTAAAGGATATAGTAAAAGCAAAATAGGAGATGCTAGTGTCAAAATAGTAGTCAGTCCAAAGTTTGTAATGACTAGACCTAAAAGAGCAAAGACAATTAACCACTTCTTATAACTGATAGATGGAATAATCCTTTCGAAATACTCCGAAACGGCAGCTAAACAAGCAACATTTGTTGTAATACCAGTTAATAGAATGACGATTCCGATGATATAAATTCCAATTTGTCCAAATAGGGCTATGGCGCTTTGAGCCAAAACTTCTCCGCCGTTTTCTTTATATCCAATTAAATTTATGCTAGAAGCACCTATCCAGGCCATGGAAACTTGTAATGCAACCAACCCGACTACTGTAATTAGCCCAGCTTTGATAAATACTTTGGAGACCGCCTTTTCAGATTTAATGCCCAGTGAGCTGATGGACTTAATGAATATACCACCAAATACAAAAGCTGCAAGAACATCCATTGTATAATATCCTTGTGTAAATCCTTTTAAGAAAGGAGCCGTAATATATTCTCCTTTAGGCTCTCCGAAGACTCCCATAGGTGTTAAAATGGACTTGGCAACTAAACCTACTAATAATACGATAAATATAGGCGTTATTACTTTACCTAATCGGTCTACAAATTTTGTCGTATTCCACGAGAGAATGATGGTAATTATAATGAATAGCAAAGAGAAAATAAATAAATAGACACCTTTACTCGATTCTGTTTGGACTAATGGATTTATACCAATTTCAAAAACGACAGATGTTGTTCGGGGTATCACATAAATAGGGCCAAGCGTCAAAAAGAGTAGGACGGAAAATACAGTAGCGAATAGAGGATGTACCCTTCCAGCAAGTTTTTCTACTGTCCCTCCTCCGCGTGTTAACGCGATAATTGCAAGAAAGACTAGTCCAACTCCTGTTATTAAGAAGCCGCTCATGGCAATCCACGTGTTTGTTCCAGCCTCTTGACCGAGCATCGGAGCGAATATAACATTACCTGCCCCTAAGAACATAGCAAAAAGCATAAAACCAATGATGATTATTTTTGAGAATGGTACCTTTGTCTCCATCCTTGTTCCCCCTTAAGTTGTAAATGTGAGCATACATCTCATATCCCTTTGTACGATTTACTTATTAATATTCTTCTTGCTTATTCTCCCCAGTAGAAATGCTGTTGTTCCAATTCCAATTAATGTATTAGTTTTTTTATTGAATACTTGTTTAGCGACAAGATTAAGGTTTTGTGGACGTTCTGCTAAACGACGCATGAAATAGCCGTACCAATCAATGCCGAATGGGACATATGTACAGAAATTATATCCCTCACCCGCAAGTTCGAGCTGCAATTCTTTTCTAAATCCATAGAGCATCTGGAATTCAAATTTATCTTTTGGAATATTATGTTCTTCTACAAACTTTTTAACATGATTAATGACATGATGATCGTGCGTTGCAATAGATGTGAATTTACCATTTAGCAAGTGGTACTCAATCAGCTTGATATAGTTCTGATCGATTTCTTTTTTGTCTTGAAAAGCTAAGTTCGCAGGCTCCTTGTAAGCTCCTTTTACAATACGTAAACGGTAATCCTTGTACTTTTCAATATCTGCTTCAGCTTGATAGAAATAGGCTTGAATGACAGTTCCAATATTCGAATAGTCTTTTGAAAGTTCATCGAGCAAATTGAATGAAGGCTGCAAATGACCGTGATCTTCCATGTCAAAGTTTATAAATATATTATATTCATTCGCTTTGGTAACGATTTCTCTAAGATTATTCAAACAAAATTGATATTCAATATCCAATCCAAGCTGGGTAGGTTTCAGCGAAATATGTGCATCCAAGTTATATTCATGTATCGCATCGATAACCTCGAGAATCTGTACTTTTGCGTCAATTGCTTCCTGTTTTTCAAATACAAATTCACCTAAGTTATCAATCGTAACTGATATGCCTTTTTGGTTTAACTGGTGAACACTTTTAATCATTTCTGGAATAGTTGTACCTGCTACAACCGTATGGGCACCTAACTTTAATCCCCACCGTTTGGCACCACTATTTAACACCTTATTTTGTGAAAGCATCATAAAAAAGTCTCTTGTTACACCCATTTTCCATTCCTCCAATAACTTAGTGTACACTCATTTTTTTACTCAAGAAGTGTTACTACAACTTCTTTATTTCAATAAAAAGCCTTCTCTATACGGATCTGTTGCATCAATTGAAAACTTATGGATTCCCGTTATCCAAGCAGAACCTGTGATTTTGGGAATAATCGCATCAATACCGTTTACAGTGGTATAACCGACGATTTCTCCTTTGAATTTTGAATCGATAATACTCTCTTGGATGATTGTTTCATTTTTTTTGAGATTTAAAGTGGCGAGTTTAGCACAGGTACCTGTCCCACAAGGTGATCTATCGACTTGACCATCACCAAAAACAACTGTGTTTCGGAAATGATTTTTTTTCACTTCCATGGTGAATTCTACAAGATCGATTGTGTTTATTTCCGGGATTCCCGGGTGCATTATGTTTAATTGCTCATTAGCGGCTTTTCGGATTTCCATTCCAAGTGCGGCTATCTTATCCTGTTCCTCAATGATTAGTTCGAAATTGAATTGTTTCGCATCGACGATGGCAAAAAAGCTTCCGCCGAATGCGATGTCCATAGAGATAGTACCGATTCCTTTTAGTGAAACGCTTACATTCTTTTTCAAAACAAATGCAGGAACGTTAATGAAAGAAACCTCCTTAACCCGATCATTTTCGTAAGCAATATGGCATTCAACAATTCCAGATGGTGTATCCAGTAACACTTTTTCTTTTTTTGCTATCAAGCCATTATTGATGGCCACAGTCACTGATGCGATTGTTCCATGACCACACATGTTCAGATAACCGCCACTATCCATAAACATAACTCCCAAATCGCATTCTTCATTGCAAGGATCAGTTAAAATTGCTCCAAACATATTTAAATGCCCTCTTGGCTCATGCATCAGTAATTTTCTTATAGAATCCATTTCAGATTGCATATAAATTTTCTTTTGCATCATAGTATCTCCAACGATTTCTGGAATCCCTTCTATTACAATTCTAGCTGCTTCACCCATCGTATGGGCATCAATCGTTTCGATATAATTTTTTAGTATGACCACTAGATTTCAATACCTCCCAAATAGATGAATTAGTTCTTCAATAATCTCTATTTGCAAGATGTGTGCCAACTTGTCGAAATGTGTCTAACGCTTATATTGCAATATCTTTTCATACTCCGTAAAATGAAAAGTGTACAGTATGTTTACAATTATGTAAATACAACGATAATGCACAATCATTATTATTGAAAAAGGGTGAGTAAAATAGTTAAAACTCCAAGTAAGCATTTATTTCATTACTTAAATACATTAATTGAAACGAGTTCAGATGCAATAATAATTATTAACACACTAGGGGAAGTAGAGTATTGGAACTCTCAAGCAGAGCAAATGTATGGTATTCCGCTAACTACCATTAGGAATAAAAAAATCATCAACTTCTTCAAAAAGGAAGACTTGAAAATAGTAGAGATCCTCGAAACAAAAGAAAAGGTTAGTAATGTCTATCATCTTCCAAGACCAGATAAACACGTATTAATCAGTTCATCTCCAATTTTTGATGAACAAGGAAATCTAATTGGAGCTATTTCAATCGATCAAGATATAACAAGTATTGTAAAACTGAATGACAAGCTAGCCTTAACAACCAATGAGTTGCAAAAAATCAAACAGCAATACAACTTACAAGAACAAATGGGTCCGCTATCTGGAATTATTGGAAAGGGTGTCGCTATACAAACTGCAAAAGAGTTAACACAAAAAGTAGCTAAAACGGATGCGACAGTACTTATACAAGGGGAAAGTGGAGTAGGTAAAGAACTGTTTGCGAAAGGTCTGCATGAAGCTAGTCTTAGAAAAGAGGAACCGTTTATCCCCATTAACTGTGGGGCTATCCCGGAAGCACTTTTTGAAAGCGAATTCTTTGGCTATGAAAAAGGAGCATTTACAGGTGCTAACAAGGATGGTAAACCCGGAAAAGTGGAAATGGCAGATGGTGGCACATTATTCCTGGATGAAGTAGGAATGTTACCATTGGATATGCAGGTGAAGTTATTAAGGGTCTTGCAAGAGAGGGAGGTATCCCGTATAGGAGGAGTGACCTCAAGAAAAGTTGACATTAGAATTGTAGCAGCAACCAATAGCGACATGGAAAGCATGGTTAAAAAAGGATTATTTCGAGAGGACCTGTTTTATCGATTAAATGTCGTATCTTTGAACGTACCTCCACTTCGGGAGAGGATTGAAGATATTTCAGACTTAGTAGATAGCTTAGTTCATGAGTTTTCTACAAAATATAATAGAGAACGGCCTAGTCTGTTGGATAGTGCAATGGATATGTTTAAAAATTATCAATGGCCAGGTAATATTAGAGAACTGCGTAATATTGTAGAAAGAATGATTATTTTTATTGATAAACCTACTATACATGCAGAGGATCTAATAGACATAATTCCGGTTACCATGAACAATGCACTAAATAAAGAGGGCTTGGCACAGGAAAAAGCATTATTAGAGTGCGATAGAATTAAAGAAACGTTACTAGAAACTTTCGGAAATAAAAGTGCTGCGGCAAAAAAATTGGGTATCTCGAGAGTGAGCCTTTATAATAAAATTAAGCAATACAATATCGAGTAAGCGCTGTGCACCACACAAATAGGATGAACAAGTATTCGGAAAAGTGCTGTTTATGCATTATACAAATATCTATTCCCTCTATTTCTTTCGTTAGTTCAGGGATGGTCTTTTGGAAGCTATAAGATTGACTTACTTTTAAAAAAATCGATTCGTTATCCCTGAAATGGATGCATTACTTTGTTTGCGTCACCCAACCTATCCTTTTGAAAGCGAATTCAATGTATAAAAGAACAAATATAAAACTAAAATGTTAGCTTGGAGATTGCGAAGGGTTGAATCGGCGCTGTTATAGTAGATTCACATGTATGAACATTTCTATAAATGATAACCTTAGATTAACTTGTACATTTCGTATGGTAAATGTTCAAGCTTTTGCGTCCATCGTAATCCAGAAACTTCAGGTAGTAAATCTCTATGATGCCCCCAATTAAGCAGGTGCATATCTTGCAATTTTGAATCGGGAAGTGAAGTAATACTTCTAGCATTATAAGCGGGCTTATGGACATAAATTAATAAGCGCTCCGCTAATACAATCTCCACTGACCATTCTTCTTCACTTTTATTTACCGGTCCATGTAATCTTCCAACATAAATTTTAGTATTATTGGAGTCGTTTGTATCGAGCCAATTTTCCTGTGATATTCTTTTTCCTAGAGTTTGAAGATCTGCTTTACCGATATACAGTAAAACGTCGCTTCCGTAAACAGGGTGCTTTCCATAAATTTGATAAATTCCATAATCCCATTCTTCATGATTCAAGGATGGAATATCCGCTAGTTTATACGGCCCCTCCCATTGAAGTTGAACTAAATGCGCTTTAGCCACTTGCATCATAATCGACAACCTTTCTAAGTGTTCTTTATTAGTAGGTCTATAATAAAACTATAGGTGTTTCACGAGTTAACACTTTTTAAGCCTGTCTGAAGATACTTAATGATCGATTTACCGATTTGAGCAAGGGTCTGCTGACCATCGTGGTTATATTCCCAATCTGTCGTCAGTACGGCGATGTTGACGCACCTTTCACCGTTTTCAAAGTAGGCGATGTCGTGTTCGACACCAGGGAGTGTGCCGGTTTTGTTTCCGATGATAAGCGTTTCATCGAAAATCGGCTGGAAGGCAGGGAGCTTGTCAATCAGCTGCTGGTCACGCATGATTGTTTTCAATTGTTGTTTACTTGTCAGTGATAGGTTTTCACTTGATGGATCCAGACACATAAGGAAACGGACCATGTCTTTTGCTGTTGCAACATTTTCAAGACCTCGGGCAAGTGCGTCATAGTCCATAAATTTCCTTGTCAGCTGCGAGTGAGTGGCACCGACGTGTTTGAAGAATTTCTGGATGCGCTCAATTCCTACGTGTTCAATGACGAGGTTCGCTGCAGTATTATCTGAGACAATGATGGACAAGGTCAGGGCATTCCGCAATGTTATCTGTTCCATACCGCTCATATACGCTAAAACTCCAGATCCTCCGACAGGTTCCTCTATTTTTAACAGGGTATCCAAGTCAATCTCTCCTCGGTCCGCTGCCGCAAGACATGCCATGGCGACCGGTACTTTCAAAATGCTTGCAGATCGCTTCACTTCATCCTCCCGTATAGCAATCACCCCTTCAGGCGTAGTTGCGTATATCGATACGTCTCCCACTGCGTTATTAGCGATTCTGTCTAGTTCTTCTTTTAATTGTATATAATTCATATCATTCACCTGCCCATTAGAGTGTGAAACAGCAAAATTCGAACTCATTTAATTATTGAATTCTGAATTGCGCTTTATCTATTGCGTTAATCGTAGCATCCGGAAGATGAAAAAGCTCTACCTTTTTGGGAAACTTTGAGTGTGCACTATGACTACTTACAATTCGTATCTGTAATCATTGATAAATCGTGAGGCCTTGTTGTTTTACAGCGCAACAAGGCAGGTATTATAACAGTTTTGATTGAAAATCTCTGAACGTTAATATAATTCACTTATAGCAATATGAGAACTTCACGAGAAGGATGTCGCACTGCCTCCATGCTGAATAATATGCTAAACTGAAGATATATTTCTCGGGTGATATAGGAATGAGATAGGTCAGAGAACTGTAACTTTTACAGTGTCTTTTTTTATGTCTGCTCTATACATATGGGTAAGCAGTACTTCGGCATGAGTACCAGAACAGTGTGAAAAAACGGTGAAATACATAGTACGCAGACTGAATGAATTTAACTAGAGAAAGGAGGAAAGCTACATGGCGATTATTAACGTTTCTGAGCATCATGTTTCAGGCTATCAAACAATCAATTCGGCAATTCAGGTAGCTCTGCCAGGAGATACAGTGAAAATTGATGATGGGATCTACGAAGAATATGTGGCCATCAATAAGCCGCTTATTCTTCGTAGTTCAAGCGGGGATGCTCGTTCAGTTTGTATAACAGGCGGTGTTCATGTCGCGGCAATCGAAGAAGTGCGATTTGAATCGATTTCTGTCAGAGGCGGCACTACGCCGATTGAGTATGGACTTCATATTGAGTCAGGGCAGTTAACTCTTCACCACTGTCTTTTCTCTGAGATTCAAGGAATTCCTATGCGAGTTGGTGCATCTGCAAAAGTATCGGCAGAGCATACGATTTTTAAGAAGAATATTCAGGGCATCGAAGTGTCTGGGCGCTTGACTCTGTTCGATTGTATAGTAGAAGAAACCATCGAGAAGGCACAGATTTCTGTGCGTGATTTAGGGGAACTCTCCCTAACAGATTGCGGAATTTTAAGCGGTCAGGAAGAAGGAATTAGCCTGACAGGCGGCAGTCGATGCACGATTACAAAGAGTTCCTTCATAGAAAATAGCGGCTCGCAAATTTATTTAGAAAATGACAGCTTTTTGGATTTGGAACAGACGAATTTCTATTTTGGGAAATCAGACGGGATTTCTTGTGATCAATCAAAAGGGGTAATGAAAAACTGTACCTTTACTATGCAAAATCTAGCTCATGTTGTTCTTGTGAATGGGTCGAATTTTGAAATGAAATCCAGTAAGTTTGAAAACGGAGAATCCGTGGGGATGACAATCAAGGGCTCTTCTGTTGAAATCTCAGATTCGCTGTTTAAAGGACAAAAAGGTGATCAGCTGAACTGTATTGAACAAAGCAATGTTTCGATTCAACGAACTCAGTTTCTTTCAGGGGAAGCACGAGGAATCGTTTGTGTGAATTCTACTTGTACAATCATCGAATCCGCGGTGAAGTACAATCAGATGACGCAGCTGTCTACATCTGAAAAAAGTAAATTAATAATCCTAGGTTGCGAAATTGAAAATGGGAAAAGCAAAGGAATTTATTCAGCTGGCAGTCAAGTGAAGATATCTGATTCGCAGGTCAGTCATCACGGTGATATACAGATTTTTGCTGCCGAACAATCAGAATTAATCCTTTCGGCAACTGAAGTGAAGAGTGGAAAAAGTGCGGGCGTGTCAGCTAAGCAATCGACAATTGAAGTCGCTAACTGTGTTCTCATGGGGCATAAAGGGTCGAACATCTTACTGAGTTCCGATGCGAAGGCGGAAATTACAGATTGCAGGATTTCAAGTGGAGAAAAGAATGGAGTGCTTGCTGGACCGGGGACAACCATTTCACTGGAACGGACGGTATTGTTTAATCATAAAAGAGCACAAGTGAGCGCAACGAAATCTGCTGAAGTTTTGCTGACGGAGTGTGAACTATATGATGGCAGCTCGTCTGGATTGTCGTTGAGTAAGGTGGTACATGTTGAAATAACGGATACTAGAGTCCGTGGTCATCGCGCGGACCAAATCATTTTGCAAGATTGCTCTACTTCTATCTTCAAATCGATGCAAGTGATGAACGGAATGAAAGCGGGATTACAGCTGGAGAAATCGACTCCTGTACTTGAAGACTGCCACTTCGACAACAATCGTGCGGGAGATTTGAAACGGCTGGATAACAGCGAACCAGTATTGAAAAATACGGAATTGTCAATCCCTCAGGTGGCTGACGGACCTAGTGTAAGAGTACTAAAGGGACAGAGTGAAGCAAACGTAGCCTTTAGTAATCCAGAGATGCTTAACCTCTTAATGAGTGAACTGGATGAATTCATTGGTCTTGAAGACGTGAAAGACAAACTACGCGATATGATGAATCTAGTGGAGATCAACCACTTCAAATCGGAACGCGGGTTGAAAACTATTGAGCTGGCAGCACCTCATATGATCTTTCAAGGAAATCCAGGCACTGGGAAAACAACCATTGCACGACTTATGGGAGGTTTTTTTAAGTGGCTTGGCCTCTTGCCGAAAGGGCATCTTGTTGAAGTGAAACGGGAGGATCTGGTTGGAACTCACGTAGGGAGTTCTGAGGAATTAACAAAGCTGAAAATCAAAGAAGCGATGGGCGGGGTTCTCTTCATTGACGAGGCCTATACGCTTACAGCAGGAAAGAACTCAAGCAACGATTACGGAAAAAAGGTAATCGATACATTACTTCCTGCAATGGAAAACCATCGTGGTGAATTCATTGTCATTGCAGCAGGCTATACGGAGGACATGAATCAGTTCTTATCCTCGAATCCAGGATTGAAGGATCGATTTACAGAAAAGATTCACTTCCAGGACTATACGCCTGATGAGTTGATGAAAATATTCTTATCCAAGTGTGAAGGTAGCTATTCGGTAACCAATGCTGCCAAACAGGCCATACATGATGAGTTCGTTGAACGATATCGCAAGCGAGACCAGACGTTTAGTAATGCCCGAATGGTACGCACGCTTTCCGATCAAATCGGGTTAGCCCAGTCCCTAAGAATTGCGAAGTTCCCACGAAATCAATGGACTGAAGAGTTATTGACGACTTTTGAACAAGAAGACGTTCTTCAAGTAGTGAAAGAGCGTGATGTAAAGAGTTACGAAGTTCCGATTGACGAGGAACTACTGGAAAAGAAAAGAGCGGAACTCCATCAATTTATCGGTCTTGAGACAGTGAAAGCTGAAATCGATGAAATGATTGAATTGATGAGGTATTACAAAAGAGAAAACCATACAGCCGATAAGTTGATGAACCATACACTGCTGATTGGAAAACCTGGGACAGGCAAAACCGAGATTGCTCGCGTACTTGCAGGAATCTACCAAGCGCTTGGATTACTTGAAAGAGGCGAACTGATTGAAGTGGATCGCAGCGATTTAGTCGGTTCGCATATTGGTGAAACGGAAAAGCGTACAGCAGACCAGATTGAGCGGGCAATGGGGAGTGCACTGTTCATCGATGAAGCTTACACATTAGCGGGCGGCGGAGAGAATGACTACGGAAAAAAAGCAGTGGAAGTACTGCTGAAACAGATGTCCGATAGACAAGGAGAGTTCTTGCTGATTGCGGCTGGCTATGAAAAAGAAATGAACAGCTTCCTGGACAGTAACGCAGGACTGCGTCGCCGTTTCGGTCTCACCTTACATTTTGAAGACTATACTCCAGAAGAACTGATGGAGATTACCGAGCTCTACATTCAAGGATATGGCATAACGGTCGAAGCGAAGGATGCGCTGGTTCGACATTACCAGGACATCTATGAAAGAAGGGACGAAACCTTTGGGAATGCAGGTCTCGCTAAGAAGATGGCGAAAGAAATGACACGAAAAGTCGACTACCGCCTGGCAGTAGCGAGTAGCAACCAGTTGAGTAACGTGCTGGAAAAGGAAATTACAAGAGATGATTTGGTTTTATTGGAGAGCTGATTTGCCTAGGTGGAAAAATCACACCTGTGTATGAAACTTGCGTGTTTGTTTTAACATTCACGTTTGTTTCGCGCATTGCGTACTTTTCAAGTATTGTAACTATCAAGTTGAATTCAACAGTGTTGATAACTAACACTCAAAGTTTTCGTTAATAAAAACCTAATTGCCTATCCTGTAAGTAGGGCTTGTCTCTCATTCATCCTAATTCTGTCTTACTCATTATTATAGGTGTTAATTTTATAAAAACGGGTCTTGTCAAATGGATGCTCGAGTCAGAACGTTTTGTAAATGTTTAGTGGAGATTATCTACAAGAATTTTTTTGGAAGACAGAATAATTAGGAGATGAACTAGTTGGTAAAGAAGAAACATAGTAAATTAAAGTGGTTTTGGATCTCGCTTCTCATCGTATTTGTATTGGTTGCTAGTATCGGAATTTACTTATTTACGGTTTATAGCTCTATTAAATCTACAGTTAATGAAACGAGTCATGAACCTGTAGAAGCGATTGATACCGAAGTAACAAAGAAGAAACTGGAGAATCGGGAATCGTTGAATGTATTGTTACTTGGAGTTGACGAACGCGAAGGCGACCGTGGACGATCTGATACGATGATTGTCATGACATTGGATCCCACGCATTCCAGGATGCAGCTGGTTAGTATTCCGCGAGACAGTCGTACTGAAATTATCGGTAAAGGGATAGAGGATAAAATTAACCATGCTTATGCTTTTGGAGGTAGTGAGATGTCTGTCGCTACGGTAGAAAATTTTTTAGATGTTGACTTGGATTACTACGTACGAGTGAATATGGAAGGCTTGGAACAGTTAGTAGATGCAGTTGGTGGGATTACAGTGAATAACGCATTAGAGTTTAGTCAGGACGGACACACATTCACTAAAGGTACGAATACGCTAGATGGAAAACAAGCGCTCTCCTATGTTCGGATGCGTAAAGAGGACCCGGAAGGTGATGTGGGACGTAATGAAAGACAACGTCAAGTCATTCAAGGTGTACTTGATAGTGGCGCAAGTTTAACGTCTGTAACGAAAATCCATAAATTGATAGATATTCTTGGGGAAAACATGGTCACTAATATGCAGTTTGCCGATATGCAGAATTTAATGACGAACTATAGAAATGTGAGCGGTGACACGACATCTTACCAAATGACAGGTCAAGGGAAATTCATTAATGATATTTGGTATTTGATGGTACCCGATGATGAGTTATCAAAAACGAAAGATATGATTACCGAATATGGTGGCTAACGATTTAAATGTGCAGTAAGAAAATTTTACACTGTACATTTCAGACACTGAACTGACAGTTTGGTATTCGTTTGAAAAGTAGCCTTCTAGTCATTCAACTGACTAGAAGGCTATATTTATTCCTTGTATTTTATAATTTTGATCGATTTTGCTGAAAAATACTCAAAATGTTTAATCGTCAAAGAACCTTTCGTCGCCCTCCTCTTTTAATACCTCGGTGAAACTCTAGTGTTAGTTTAAACATTCATGGTTGTTTTCTCACACCTTTTAAATTGAAATAAATATCTGTACATAAATTTTCTAGTTGTTTTAACATTC
The DNA here is from genome assembly GCF_000813425.1 of Sporosarcina sp. ZBG7A. Taxonomy (GTDB): domain Bacteria; phylum Bacillota; class Bacilli; order Bacillales_A; family Planococcaceae; genus Sporosarcina. Next base: position 259,222 of record NZ_JWIB01000010.1, on the reverse strand, counting down.
ACCTTTGTTCCGTGAATAGGCATTTACTACCTCATTAATCTGAGTAGTCTGAATCATTTATATATTATTCCTCTTTATCTATTCACCATGTGGTATATTGCTATTATCAACTGGTATATACCAGTTGGTGACTAGAAATTAATTACAAAATTGAAACGGAGGAATGGAGCATGAAGAAGAGTAAAAAGTCTATTGCAAGTTTGGCTGTTGCTTTACTCATGTTGGTAAGTACAATTGCTGGTTCTATCGGTTTGTCTGGAGTTCAAGTGGTGCACGCTGCTGAACCGATGGATGAAATGAAACCGTATACAATTTATCCAAATCCACATGAAATTACGTATAGTGGACAGCAATTTGATGTGAGCGATTCAGTTAACGTTGTTTATGAAACACAAGTAGACCAATATACGAAAAATCGAGTGGAAGAACTATTAACCTCGAAAGAACTTACTTTCACAGAATCTGCAGAGATTGCTGCCGATCAAACGAATATTTTAGTAGGAATTCACCAATCAGGTGAAACTGTCGACAGCTATTTTAAGGACAACCAGTTGACGGACGACACAATTCTCTCGAAGCTTGATGCGAATATGGTCTCCGTTCAAGATAATGTCATTGCCGTACTAGGAAAAGATATCGATTCTGCTTTCTACGGAGTTACTACAGTTAAGCATATTTTTAAGCAAATGCAGAACCGTTCGATTGAAGAATTAAACATTAAAGATTACGCAGATGTTAAAGGAAGAGGATTTATCGAAGGGTATTACGGCGAACCGTGGTCCAATGAAGACCGTGCGGACCTCATGACTTTTGGCGGCGACTTTAAAATGAATTCATATATTTATGCGCCAAAAGATGATCCTAAACATAATGGTAAATGGAGAGAATTATATACACCAGACGAGTTAGTGAAGATCAGTAGACTTGCGGAGGCAGGAAATGCAAGTAAGACGCGATTTGTGTATACACTGCATCCGTTCATGAATAACGCGATTCGATTTAATACAGAAGAAAATTATCAACACGATTTAGCGATTATTAAAGAGAAGTTTACGCAATTAATGGATTCGGGAGTGAGGAAGTTCGGTATTTTAGCGGATGACGCTAGCGTTCCTCCTCAAGGAGCGGAAACTTACGTACGATTAATGACGGATTTAACGAATTGGCTAGTAGAGAAACAAGCTGATTACGACGGTCTCGTCACGGATATGATTTTCTGTCCAAATGATTATATGGGATGGGGAGAAAGCGGACAAATTCAGACACTAAGAGATTTGCCGAAGTCTGTGAGCGTGATCCAAACAGGTGGTAAAGTTTGGGGAGAAGTATCGAATAATTTCACGTCAACGTTTACTAAAAATGCCGGAAGAGGGCCATATCTTTGGATTAACTGGCCATGTACGGATAACTCTAAACAGCATTTAATCATGGGTGGGCATGAGACTTTCCTTCAGCCTAATGTGAATCCAGAAAACATTGAAGGCATCGTGCTCAATCCGATGCAACAAGCGGAGCCAAGTAAAATAGCGATTTTTGCGAATGCAGATTATGCTTGGAACATATGGGATAGTTCTGAACAAGCAGACCAAAACTGGAATGACGCTTTTGCTTATGTGGACCACGCCAACAATAATGAAACAGAGGCATCGAATGCGTTGAAAGAGCTGTCGAAACATATGATCAACCAAAACATGGACGGTCGTGTCGCGAAACTAGAAGAGTCGGTTGAATTAGCTCCGAAGTTGAATGCTTTTAAAACAGCACTTGGAACAGAACCAATCACAGGTCAAGCAACAGAGCTAATTACAGAATTTGAAACGATTTTGTATGCGGCACAGACATATAAAGAGAATCCAGGGAATGCAAGAACACGTGATCAAATCATTTACTGGTTAGATAGTGCAATCGATACAGCGAATGCTGCGATTTCATTATTGGAAGCAGAAATTGCGCATGAAGCTGGGGACAAGTCTGCGGTATGGGAGAACTACAGCCAAGGGCAGGCTGCATTTGATGCTTCGAAAAATCACCCGTTCAGCTATATTGACCACTATCAATATGCAGAAGTCGGCGTACAACATATCGTGCCATTTGTGAAGACACTACTGAACGATGTGTCATCGAAAGTGCAATCCATTGTGAATCCAGACTTGAACAGTGCACGTGTCATTACAAATCGTACGGACACACCAACTGGAGATTTGAAAAACCTGTTAGACAACAATACGAACACGGATGTTGTCTATAAAACACCGAGTGCAATCGCGGTCGGAACGTATATTGGAGTACTTTATGAGAAGCCGTTTACATTGGAATCAGCTCGCTTTGAACTAGGGAGAGTTGGAAACAATAACGATACATTTAACGCAAGTAAGTTGCAGGTGACAGTAGACGGGACAACATGGACTGATGTCGATGGACAAGTGTTTGGTCATGTCACGCAAGCTACTGTCGAAAACTTGAATTTAAAGGTCAAAGGTGTTCGATTAATTGCAACAGAAAAACGTGAAGGCACTTGGTTTGGAATTAAAGATATTGTCATTAATGAACAACAAGATGAAGTCGATGAGTTGGAATCAAAGTTGATGGTGCCAGATCATTTCACACTCTATCAAGGAACAGAAGCGAATCTATTTGATGGAAACGACACGACGTTTGCTTGGTATAATCCTTCAGGGACAGTAAAAGATACGTCTGTTGTTGGCGATTATATTGGTGTGGATTTATCGAAAGTAAGAGATATTGGGAAGGTGTCATTTGCTATCGGTAGAGATAATGTGGATAAGTGGACAGACTATCAGTTAGAGTACTCGACGGACAATGTAACGTATTCAAAATTTAAAGAGTATAAAGGAAAAGCTTCAGGAATGGATAAAATCGAAGAAGATTTAACAGGTATAGAAGCTCGATATGTCCGCGTTAAAAATCTGAAGAACGTTCCTGTTTGGCTGAAGTTTAGTGAAATCAAAGTAGAGTCTGCGAAGTCGAATTCTGAGTTTACGTATACAAACAATGAATCTTACAAAGGAATTCCTTCTCAGCATTCCCTAGAAAGCACGAGTTTGAATCAAACAGCGGACATTACACTTCAACCAGAAGAGTATATTGGTGTGAAACTAGAACGCATTAAGGAATTGGATGTTGTAAATACGTCTGAAACGAGCGGGAAACTTACACTGCAGGCTTCTGCAAATGCAGTGGAATGGACAACGCCGCAAGAAGGAACAATTGCCCGTTATGTAAAATTTATTAACAATACGAATGAAGCAATTACTTTCAACTTGGATGAATTCAATGTTTCATCAAAAGAAATTCACGGGCCGGAGTTTGTTGAAACGACTATGGGAACTGCACCAAACTGGTCGGAAAACGACTCTAGAAAGAAAGGTACACTTCTTAATTTGTTTGATAAAAAGCTTGGAACGAAGACGATTTTCGCGGACTACCAAAGAAAAGGTGAGTACATTACCTATTCTGTAGGAGAGCCAAGAATCTTTAATAGTCTTCGAATTTACAACGATGAAAATGAGAGTAACTATATTCGAGATGCGGTTGTGCAATTGTCGATGGATAACAAAACATGGACGGATATCGCAACATTGGGCGATGGTCAAGATAACATGGCAGGAGGAAAACCGGATTATTCCGACAAGATTAAAGATGGCTACACCCATGATTCTGTAAATCCCGGGAATTACTATTTTGGGAACGAAAAGATTGGCAGCATTGAAGCGAAATATATTCGAATTCTTTACACAGCCAACTATCCAGCGCGATTTGCTCATTTCAATGAAATCTTGATTAATGGCGGGGAGTTTGTGAAGACAGAGAACAACCCAACATTTGCAGCAGATCCAATTGAAGAAGAAGGATTTGGTCCAGGGCAGTTATTTGATGGTGATTTGACGACAGCGTTCAAGCCTAACATGACCGACCGAACTGATGGATCTTTGATATATCGTTTATCAGAAAAGACAGATGCGACAGCAATTACAATCGTGCAAGGCTCAAAAAATATTTCCAATGCTACCGTAAGTGCAAGAGTCGGTGAGGACGAATGGGTGAGACTTGGGACTTTGGATAGCAGTTTAAATACCTTCTATAATTCATCGTATGACAATATTTTTGAAATTAAATTGTCATGGGGAGATGTCCAGCCTCTCATCTATGAAGTGAATATTTCAACTAACAAAGATTTAGTTGAGAAGGTTGATAAAACAGCACTCGCTTCGGCCATCGCAGAAGCCGAGAAGAAAGATCAGGCGGACTATACTGCGGAAAGCTGGAATGTACTAAGTGAAGCATTGCTCACAGCGAAAGATGTCAATAAGAAAGCGTCAGCAACTCAATTAGAAGTGGATCAAGCGAGAGCTAACCTAACGACAGCATTGGACAATCTAGTAGTCAATCCTGTGACGCTTGCATTAGAAGTTGAAAACGCAACGATTTTAGCTGGAGAAGAGTTGGATTTACGCGCACTGATTACAGTTGCCATAGATTCAAAAGGAAACGATGCAACTCAATCTGTCGTAATCGACGCGGGTGGTTTTGATCATAACGCACCTGGCACTTACGAAGTTACATTTACGTTGGCGGAAGACGGAGTAGAAACAGTAATGAAAACTGCAACTATCACTGTAGAAAAAGTACCATCTCAACCTATCACTGAAATAGCCGATCTCTATGTGCTAGTTGCACAATACAAAGAGTCGGATGATATTTTAGATAAGAAAGTTGTGAAAGATTTAGAAAAGCAGATAGGTAAAATCGAGAAGGAAGATAATAAAGGAAAAAACAAAGACAAAGACAAAGACAAAGACAAGGACAAAGACAAACAAAAGGAGGAAGATGAAAAACGAAATAAGAAAGTCATTAAGGAATTAAATAAATTCAAAACTCTGTTGGACAAGCAATTGAGAAAGAAACAAATTACTGAAGTAGCTCATCAAGGACTTACAGAAGGTGCAGATGTGCTAATAGAAAGACGGTTAGATAGATAGAGTCAGATTCGAAAAAAATTTGTGAATCATGCGTTGTATATTGGATCTATGCTAAATAATATTGAGTAGGTAAAATCCCTAACTAGCTGATAATACATTGCTAGATAGGGATTTTTGCTGTCGGATTTACACAAAGCGATTAACAAGAGAGCTAGTAATACGAGAACTTACCTGTGAGCAAGCTTAATTTACTAATAATCATATTTTGATGTGATTTTAAGAAGGAGTATTGGTTGAGTATATGACCATTAATAACACTTTACCTTACATGAAATACGTGGAATTGTGTTACCATATATAAATATAATAAATACATAAAGTTGATGAAATACCTCGGAAAACAATGAGATTTTGGGACGAACGACCCATAGGAGGGGAGGGTTAATCCTATCCTCTTATCTAGACTTAATTTCATTGTTGATACTGAATCTATCAAGAATAGGAGGAGGAAACTTGCAAAAACATCTAAACAACAAGGGGAAAGTTCTGTCGGCTATTCTAGTGGTTGCAGTGGTTATTCTATTAGTGGAATTAGTTATTTCGAATAAGAACGATGAGGCTGCGTCCACTCTACATAAGAATTCCTTAGAAACATTGTCGGTTTCGTTTGAACCGATGGAAGGTTTTGAGGAATCCCCATTAAGGCACTCCATAATTTTAAAAGAAAGAGCAGATAAAGAAATTACCAGAAAGCAAGCAGTTGCCAAGCAAAATGAAATTGATCAACAAGAGAAAGCGGTATATTTAACATTTGACGACGGTCCATCTGCTGTTACGGATCAGTTGCTAGACATCTTGGATGACTTTCAAATGAAAGCCACGTTCTTCATGCTTGGACCAAATATAAAGGAGCACTCCAAGTCAGTAGTCCGCATGAAGAAGGAAGGCTTTGGCCTTGGCTTACATGGGATTACTCATGAAGCAGGAAAAATCTACAGCAGTCCGTCTGCTCCAGTAGATGAAATGTCCGAGGATCGGGACATCCTCGAGAAAGTGACTGGAGTCCGATCCAATCTTATTAGACTTCCTTACGGGAGCATCCCGTATTTAACCGAAGATATGCGGTATTTATTGGACAAAAGCGATTTCAATGTGTGGGATTGGAATGTGGATAGTCGTGACTGGGAACTAAAAGATAGAAGGTATGTACAACATACAAAGCAGGAAATCAATCGGTATATGCAAGCGGGTGTTACACCTGTCGTGCTGCTGCATGATAAACCCCATACTATTGAATACTTGCCCGAGCTACTATCTTACATTAAGAATCAAGGGTATCAAACGAAAGTACTGACCAATGAACAGCCACCCGTAACATTTCAATGTGAAGGTCGCTGTAATTCAATCAGCTAATGCACTGATTGAATCGAGGAGGGATTTAAGTTGAAACGAGTAGTTTTTCTTGTCATGATCTTAGGTTTATTTACTTTTCTGTCTGGTTGTCAATCTGATCATAAGCAAGCAGTAGAAATACATGAGAAAATGGAGGAGTCGGCATCCTTTGAAGAGAAATTCGTGGAGCACCAAAAGGACTTAGATGTAAATAGAAAAAAGGTACAAGAGATTTACCATGATGTACTAAGCCTTGATAGCAAAGACACTGACGCCATCAAACAAAGGGTGGGGGATCATGAAATATCCATGGAAAAACAGCAGTTGAACGAGGCTGAAGAAAACTTCCAAACCGCTTATAGTAAACTGATGTCCATTGATGAAAACATTGAGCTGATTAAAGATGCTGACCAAAAGAAGCAAGCAACGAAGCTCATGACACTCATGAACAATCGGAAAAAGCTGATGGAGAACTTTTTTGACACCTATCGAGATCAATTGAACTCACAAACTACATTCTTTGGAAATCTTGAACAAGGCAACTTTGAGCTGGGTAAACTTGAAGATGAGATCGATGCCATAAACGAAGATAGTATACATATGTCTGAGGTTGTTGAACAATTTAACCAGGTTACCGAGCAGTATAATAAGGTAATGAATGATTATTTTAAGATAGCTGATATAAGTTAGGCTGATTATCAAATAACCTGATATCGATCACTGAATTCGCACGTTACTTTAATTACAAAAAATCACTTGCGTCGCAGTAATTTAAACCCGATAGTAACAAAACACTCAAAAATAAAAAGCCCTTTATAATGGTAGGTACGGGTAGTTCCTGTCCAAGTCAAAAACAAAGGACCGTTTAATGGATAAGATCACACGAAAAACTTTGTTTGAAGAACAGGTGAACATTCATCCTCTAAAATACTATACAAAGATACTGTACATGGCTCCATTTGACAATCGCTAGTCTTCTGATAATATATTACATGCTGTAAAAAAATGCCCATAGCTATATTGTTAACTTGATATTATTACTGAAGGAGTTGATCTGATATGACATGGGCTTTGGCTAGTTCGATATTGATTGGATTTGTTTTCAAAATGTTAATGAGTCCTCCCAGTGCGGTTGTCGCATGGGGGTTAAGCAAATTCGCACTACATCCACATCTTGATACAAAAGATGTTATGATAACTTTTAACGGAAAGCATTTAGAAGAAGAAGAAAAAGATAGGTTTACGGACTATTTTAATAAATCTAACTTCTTGAAAAAACACGATATATTTCCAGGCAATGAAAAGTTATTTCTCCATCCAGTGACTAATGTTACTCCATTTGTCATCAACGTAAAAAATAGAAAAAAAGAGATTAATTTCTTTGTTTATAGTTCCGATAATCACGTTGATGTAGTCAAGCAGTACAAGGAGAAAGTTTTTTCTTATAGTCTTAGTTCTGATTATCTACAAAAATTTACTATGTAAACTAAGGGTTCCAATTAGCATAAATTCAATAAAAGAAAATGCATGATATACAATAATCTATTGCAGGATCCTTTGTTTTGGAGTTGGATAGGTTACTACCGCCAGCCCATAATAAAGGATTTTCTGTGTAAACTAATAGTTATAGAATTTTGGTTTTCGGAAATTACTTACTTTAATCCTACGCGGGTGACTATAAATGTATAAAAGAGTACCACTGTCTGATAATGAATCATCAGGCAGTGGTACTCTTTTATTTTCCAATTATTTGATGAGTGAGCGACTAGACGAAACCTAATAGGGATCAACCCTCATAAATAGTAACCAGTTATCTGGGGTTCATTAGCAATTGGAAATCAAGTAAGACGATAAGAATAAACACGTAACGCTCATAACGGTTTGCAGGAAGCCGTCTGTGTAAAAAGGTTTCCAAAAATGTTGCAGTCCAAGAAGAGAGAAAGAAAACCAAAATCGAACAATTAATCCTTTGTCCACAAGCCACCAACTGCTTGTCTAAAAACGATCAGTGCTCTGGAAATTAGGAAGTATGCTTGCAATGTCCCGCGGATTCAATCCGGGGTATTTAACAATGGCAACTCAGATGGTTTAAACAACAAAGGCTTTGCAAAAGAGCAATAAGACATTTGATATCTACTAATCTAAAGAATCAATTGACTATTCTAATATATTTCAATTATACTGAATTTAAGTGCCACTTCAATAATATGCTGATTTTAAGAGGGAGATGGAAAAATGATTATTAACAAGATGATTTCAACGGTGGATATGCATGTGTCTGGTGAGCCTTTACGAATTATTACGGATGGTTTTCCGGAGATTAAAGGAAACACGCAGTTAGAACGTAGAGAGTATTGTATGGAGCATTTAGATGAGTTTAGAAAAGTGCTGATGTATGAACCAAGAGGCCACCATGGAATGTATGGATGTATTATTACGCCACCTGCAAAAGAAGATTCGGACTTTGGAGTACTGTTTATGCATAACGAGGGTTGGAGTACGATGTGTGGTCATGGAATTATCGCAGTTGTCACGATGGGAATCGAAACCGGACGATTTGAGGTTACTGAAGAGCGACCTAGATTTGTAATTGATAGTCCAGCTGGTGAAGTAATCGCGTATGCCAATGTGGAAGGGAATCGAGTGAAATCTGTTTCGTTTGAAAACGTACCTTCATTCGTTTTAGAAAAGTCAATTGAAATGACAATTGAGGGCAAGGATTTAGTCGCAGATATTGGATTTGGTGGCGCATTTTACGTGATACTGGATTCAAATCAATTGGGCTTCAAAGTGTCTAAGAAAGACCTTCCACAATTACAAAAGTGGGGTACGAAAATCAAGCATTATGTCGAGGCGAACTATAATGTTGTTCACCCAGATGAGCCAGGTCTAAAAGGAATCTATGGAGTGATCTATTCTGACTCACCTGTAAAAGAAGATTCTGATTTACGTAACGTAACAATCTTTGCCGATGAACAAATTGATCGTTCGCCTTGTGGAACAGGTACATCTGCTAGGCTCGCAACTTTATATACTCATGGAAAAATGAAGAATGGGGATTCCTTTATTCACGAGTGTATTACAGATGGTCAATTTAAAGGGGAAATTATTGGAGAAGAGACGATTGCGGGCATACCAGGTGTTGTACCACAAGTTGAAGGAACAGCGTATATTACTGGTTTCCATCAGTTCGTAACAGATCCTCATGATGAATTACCTACTGGTTTTTTATTAGAAGATAAGTAGGGAACAAAGGGGGGGAAGAAATGGGATGGTGGAGGAAACAACATCTATTCGTTCAGGTTGCAATTGGGGCTGTTTTAGGAATTGTGCTAGGGCTGATTTTGAAAGAGAATGTAGTTTATATTACGCCAATAGGTGATATTTTCATTAGTTTGCTTCAATGGCTAATCGTTCCTTTAACATTTCTGGTGCTAATAGATGGGATAACGAACTTACCTAATGTTAAGTCGTTACGATCTATAGGTGGGGTAACGATTATGTATTATATGGCTACTACTGTTATAGCTGCATCTATTGGAATAGCAGTTGCCTTAATTATGAACCCGGGGAAAAACTCTGTAGGAATGCTAACAGATGGCGAAACGATTTCACCAGAAGAATTCAACTTTATAGATAATCTGGTTTCTTGGACGCCTAATAATCTATTTGGTAGTTTCGTTGAAATGAATATGTTGCAGATTATTATTGGGGCCATCATTATCGGAGTTGCCCTTTTGAGTATGGGAGATAAGGCTAAAACCGTGCGATTGCTCTTTCAAGAAGGTGCAGCTTTAATGCTGAAAATCACGGACATGATTATGTATCTTGCACCTCTTGGAGTAATGGCGCTCATTGCAAAACTAGTGGGCACGACAGATATGTCTATAATATCTTCTGCGTTGTACTATGTGCTTAGTGCACTTATAGGTTTGGCGATATTGTTGTTTGTTGTTTATCCGACGCTTATCGCTTTATTTACAAAGTATAAACCAATCACATTTTTACGTGCCATAAGTCCGGCTTTGATGTTGGCAGCAGCAACGTCTTCTAGTAACGCTACTCTGCCAGCTTCCATGAATGTCTCTAAGAAATTAGGTGTGTCCGATAAGATTTACGGTTTCACATTGCCCTTAGGCGCAACGATAAATATGGACGGTTTAGCGGTAACATTTGGAGTCACTTCAATTTTTGCAGCGAATTTATATGACATCCCAATAACGTTTGGGTTGTTAGCTCAGTTTGTTTTTCTCGGACTGGCTCTTTCGATGGGGACAGCTGGGGCTAGAGGGGCGGACATAGTGATGATGGCTATATTAATGACATCCCTAGGATTACCTATGGACATTGTGGCTATTTATGCAGCTGTTTCACCATTAGTGGACGCAGGGAACACGACGAATAATATTGCAGGTGATTTAACAGGAACTGCTATTGTTCACTCTAGGTTTGGAGATAAAGTAGAAGAATTATAAAGAAATAGCCGATGAGATCACTTGGTCTCTTCGGCTATTATTGAAAATCATAAGAAACGCACAGGAAGACGACTTCTTCGTCTGTATAGTTATACCAGTAATGTGTTTGGTTAGAATCGAACATGATCGATTCATGTTCTTTTAGTTCGATTTTTTCATTATTAAGTAAGACGGTAAGTACACCTTTTAATACAAAGAGGAATTCTTGGCCGTTGTGTGTAAAGGCATTCCCTTCATTTTGCCCGGGCTTCAAGTTAACAAGTAGGGGTTGGAAAGCATAGTCTTTCAATGGATGATGTAAACTTTTATACATGATATTATGATGGCTCAATTTTTCTGTTTCTGATGATGTGTCGTAATTACTTGTATTGTTTCCTTCATCAAAGAATATGGCGGGACTTACATTTAAAGCTAAAGAGAGCTTTTTTAAAGACTCTAACGTGGCATTACTCTTACCTCTTTCCAATTGCGAAACAAAGCTGATCGAAAAGCCTGTTCTCTCCGCCACTTCTTTCAAGGTCATTTTGTTTTCTTTCCGTATGTCACGAATTCTTTCACCAATGGGTTGATCCATCACAAACACACTCCTCTGAAATTCTTTACCTATATAAGGTATATCACATTATCAAATATGATAAAAGAAAGGGTTGAACATTTTGATCGTACTCGATGAAAAAACAATTCAAAGCATGTATAAAATGGATAAAGCAGTTCAAGATTTAAAACACCTCTTAAAAGCAAAAGTAGAGGAGCAAGTGGAAAATCCGCTTAGGACAGTTATTGAATTTAAAAAACATGAGGCAAGTGTTTTATATATGCCGAGTGCAGACTTGGATAAGGAATTGATGGCGATGAAAGCGGTCACGATTTTCCCCCACAACAGGGAATCAGGAGGCAAAACTACTCAAGGCGTTACACTTGTGTCTGATGCGAAAACTGGGGAGCATGTCTCACTCGTTAACGCATCCTATTTAACACGTTTAAGGACAGGTGCATTAAGTGCGATTGCAACTGATCTATATGCGTTGGAAAGCGCAGAGGTTTTAACCTGTATTGGAACTGGCGGAATGGCTTTTGAACAGGTGCTCGGCGTATTGGAAGTACGAGATATAAAGACCATTAATCTAGTGAATCGAACAAAATTGAATGCCGAGAAGTTTAAAGAGAAATTACTTGAATTCGGCATCGCTACTTCGATAAACATCGAAGTAATACCAGAGGAACAAAAATCCGAAGTCGTTCGAAAATCTCATATCATTAATTGCAGCACAAGATCGGAGACACCTGTATTTAATGGCGATGATATTCAACCAGGAACCCATGTGAACGGAGTAGGCTCGTACTTGCCCCATATGAGAGAAGTGGATCATACGTTCATATGTCGTGCAGACAAAGTCATTGTGGATGATTTCCACGGTGCCACTGAAGAAGCGGGAGAGCTAATTCACGCAAACGCTCAAAGCGACTGGTCATATGACGAAATTCATGGGGAATTGAAAGATGCTTATGTTGGTACACTAGCAGCCCGCGAAAACGAACACGAAATCACATTCTTCAAATGCGTCGGCGCCGCTTACTTTGACTTAGCGGTAGCAATTGGCGTATATGAAACTGCGAGAGAGCAAAAACTAGGGCAGTATGTAACGATTTAAAAGATACGATAATGGTTTTTTAGAGAGGTTACGTAGGATCTTGTACCCGTTAATGTGTGCTTAAAATTATCCAAAGGAATTTAGATGGAGCTATCCCATTATTAAATATGATACTGTCTCCAAGTAGTCATGTGGATTGAAGTGGAAGATGGCGACTCCGGAGGGATCAGCGAAGTCCGAAGACCCCGCAGCAAGCGAGCGAGGAGGCTGAGGGCAAGCCCCTCGGAAAGCGTTCATCTGAAACGTAAATCAACACTTTTAATATTACTATTCAAAGAAGGGGCTATCCCGAGAAGTCATTTACACGACTCTTCGAGACAGCCCCTTCTGCTATGAAAACGTTAACTAGTGACGCCAACCTTTACTTCCTGCCCATACTCCTCCCAATACCGTTGAAGTTTCTCCTTACCTTCCTTCACAGCGGGATGGAATTGAATAAAAGCATTATCTCGAGTATGTTCGATTCTCTTAATCGCTTCATTGATTTCAACTTCCTGTTTACCACCACTGAGGTTATTCGCAATCGCAAGCCCTGCAGTAACCCCTTGGCTTATCGCCACCTTAGCCCCTTCAACACCCGTAATGTTTCCAGCAACATAAAGTCCATCCAATACTGTCTCCATTCGTTTATTATGAAGAGGGACATACCCACCCAATTCTTCAATGTAATAGAACGGACAGCCAGCAACTGCCGCCAACTCCGCCAAAGGATACAACCCGCCAGCGATACAAACAAAATCTGCACTAATATTTTCTTCAGTTCCTTCAATCACTTCTCCCGATGCATTAATTGTAGCAATCGTCACACCTTCTACAGCATTCTCACCATAAATATTAATGACCGCTTTTCGAAGCATAATGGGAATATCCCACATTTTCACACCTTTTTTCGGGAAGAACGTAATTCCCATCTTTTTCATGAATTCATTTTTCATCAATTTACTTCCGAATTTAACGAACGCAGAAGGAGCCATATGCGAAACGTGTAGTAGTGAATTCATAACATCCATTGGATTACCCGATTCTTTCGTCACCTGATTCATCTTTGGTAACGTGATGCAGGCAACATCGATATCAGCAAGTTTCAATTCCATGGCGATGGCGGATGACAGCACATTCACACCGATAATAACTCCACGATTTCCGGGTTTGACTCTATGTACATTCGTCATCACTTGGGCGGCACCTACGGACATTACACCCGGTAGCGTCCAGCCAGGTATCGGTAGTGGTACTTCAGCTGCACCGGTTGCAAGCAAGAGGTGCTGTGTATAGTGCGTTTCTTCATCCGTATAAATCACCCAGGATCCATCCAGCTTTTCAATGTTGGAAACAGGCGTGCCTAACCGAATTTCAATGCCGAGCGCAACGGCTTTGTCATGCAGACTTTTCGATTCCTTAATGCCATTCCACCATTTCCCGTTTTCTTCTTCATAAAGCTGACCTAACAAACGTCCACCGGCTAGCATATATTCATCAAGAATTAGAACTTCGTTTCCGTTTTCTGCGATAGTGATGGCGGCAGATAATCCTGAAGGCCCTGCACCGATAACAATGACTCTATTCATTATTCGACCTCCAATCTTTCACAGATGTCAGAAACTTTTCCCCGCTTGAGACTGTCATGCCTTCTTGAATAGGAGTCAGGCATGCTCTAACTCCTTGCTGTCCGTTCACTGTGACACGACATTCGAAGCAATGTCCGATATTACAATAAATCCCACGAGGTGTGCCGCTTTCTTCATGAACACGCAACGTCCGGATATTGTTCGCAAGTAATGCAGCAGCAAGTGATTCGTTTCTCAACCCGCGTATTTCATCGTTGTTGAATGTAAAAGAAACAAAATCTGTGTCGTCCACTTTATCCAGTACTGGATGGTTAATAATTCTACTTGTCATTTTGTAATCTCCCCCAAACTACCGAAACTTACTGGTCTAATAGGTGGCTGATATTTTAATGTGACTTGCGTAACATCTCTTTCAGTAGAAGCGTGTGCAATGCTGTCCACCATGGATCGACACGTTCTTCCTCCGCAATACCCCATGCCTGCACGAGTTCGCAATTTTAGTTCTCGTGCGGAACAATTATACGTTTCAGCTGTATTCTTCAACTCACCATAAGTCACTTCTTCACATCTGCAAATGATCATTTCATTTTCCGCCAAGTCCCTCACCTCATTCTTATACTTTGTGTATACGCATACTTAAAATATATGCAAGAATGTAGCCAAGTTTTGGATTCTATAATTGGATACCTAATTTGTTCATCCGATTATAGAGAGTGGCTCTAGTGATTTCTAAGTTTTTCGCACAAAGAAGTTTGTTTCCATCGACTTTACTTAGTTCCTTTAAGATAATATCTTTCTCGTAGATTTGTAATTGCTCTTGTAAAGACAGATTTTCATTAGGACTCGGCTGATTTGAGGGGAGGACATCCTGTTCATCTGCAGTGGACTGTGGAATTCTTTCCATTTCGTTCGGAAGATCCTCAATCCGAATTTCACCATTCTCGGAAAACGCAACGAGTCGCTCAATGGCATTCTTCAGTTCACGGATATTTCCAGGCCATGCATGTTGAAGCAATGCCTGCATAACGGATTGTGAAATCCCATGGATCGGACGGTTATACTTCACGGATAATTCGTACAGGAAGTAGTGCGTAAGCTCAATAATATCTTCAGGACGCTCCCGTAGAGGAGGAACTTTGAAGTTCACGACATTCAACCGGTAATAGAGATCTTCTCTGAATTTCCCTTCATTAATCAGTTCCTTCAAATCACGATTGGTTGCCGCAACGACACGGAAATCCACTTCAATCTCCTTCGTGCCACCGACTGTGTAAAACTTTTTTTCTTGCAGGAGCCTGAGGATTTTCACTTGCATCTCCAGTGGCATTTCCCCGATTTCATCTAGAAACAAGGTTCCGTTCTTCGCAAGTTCCACTTTCCCTTTTTTCCCTTTTTGATTGGCGCCTGAAAAAGCCCCTTTTTCATAACCGAAGATTTCACTTTCGAACAATCCACTAGGGATAGCTCCGCAATTAATGGCGACAAATGGGGAGTTTTCAGGCTCTCTTAAGTTGTGGATTGCTTTTGCAAACAGTTCTTTCCCAACACCGCTTTCCCCATAAATTAGAACGGCTGCATCTGAAGTGGCAGCCTTTCTAGCAATATCCAAAGTCTGTTTAATGGCCGGACTGTTTCCCTTTATATAGGAAAAGGGATTGACGGATGGCGATGTCTTTCTAACTTCTTCCTCTAGGGTGAATAGTTTTTCAGATGTATTGTATAACTCATTATTTAATAGAATTTGACTCGTGATATCTGTTTCAGAAACGACTGCACCGATGATTTCCTCATTTAAATAAACTGGTTTGGAATTGATCATAACGACAAGATCTTTGCGAGCGTGATGCTGGCTATGGTAAAGGGAAGTTCCATCGTTTAAGGACTTTAAAATTTCCAACCTTTCAGCGCTGAAAAAGTTGGTTATGGGTTGACCGATAATATCCTTTTCTTTTACAGAAAATATTTTTTCAGCGCCTTTTGTCCAGTACAGTACATTAGCATCTTGGTCTATTACTGTGCAGGATTCATCAATGGTTTCCAATATAGTTTTCAAATAGGCTTGTGCCCGTTTGTATTCGATAAGTAAGTGTTTTGAAAACATTTCATGCGTCAAAAATCCTACGTACTCATTGGAATCATTTGAGATGAGCGCTATATCGGCAATCCTGAGATCATTGAAGGCTTCTTCAATTGTGCTGTTCACCGATAGGATTCTGGATGGGGTAAAGAAAACTTCGTTTGAAGATTCAACGATTTCGACACATTGCGGACCGTCAGCGGTTATCAGGAATACTTTCTTCGGCATTTCTTTGGCGATTTGATGCGCTAATGAATCGTTGTTATTTACTGATTCAACAATCGTGAATTCAGTATCTACTATTTTGCTGAGTAGTTTTTGTGAAAACATCATTGGATTAAACACCTCAACTGTCAAAATATTTTAAACGTATAAATAATTTTACACTAGTTATTAGAATTTTCAATAGAGACGGATGATTTGATAGATTTTTCAATTTTGGCATGCTAATTGCAGTAGATATTAACAAGCGAGCGAGAGGGGGAGTATTGTGGTGAAAATGATACATCGAGATGTCGTCGTCATTGGCGGTGGGATCATGGGGGCTTCAATTGCCTATTATGGTTCGAAAGCGGGTCTTGATATTACTGTCCTTGAAAAGAAAGAGTTAGCAAGCGGAACCTCTTCTAGATGTGATGGGAATATCCTTGCGATCGATAAAGATCCTGGTTTTGATAGTCAAATGTCTTTGAAAAGTCAGATGCTTGTCCATGAGTTGGATAAAGAACTTGAAGTTTCATTTGAATACCGCAACCCAGGAAGTATTTTAGTGTGTGAAAATGATGCTGAAATGGAAGCAGCGAATCAGTGGGTTACCAAACAGCAAGTAGCGGGACTGGAATTCAAGATGCTGAACCGCGAGGACTTGCGTAATGAGTCCAAGTACTTTGCGGATGATTTGTATGGTGGTTTGGAGTGTAAAACAGATTCTACTGTTAATCCATACATGATGACGTATTCCATGTTTCATAGTGCTGAAAAACAAGGCGCAAAAATACATACGAATACAGAAGTGAAAAACGTATCGAAAAATGAAACAGGACAATTTGTAATTGAAACCAATAATGGTACCTATACTGCCAAAAAAGTCGTCAACGCCGGTGGGGTATGGGCTCCTAGACTTGGCGCGATGGTGGGACTCGACATTCCAATCCTTCCAAGAAAAGGTCAATTGATAGTCGCTTCACGCCAACAGCCTGTGGGCTTGAGAAAAGTGATGGAGTTTGGATATCTGATTTCGAAATTTGGTGGTGAGAGAATCGTTGACGCCGACATGGAAAAATACGGTGTTGCGCTCGTTTTTGAGCCCACTGAAAGCCAAAACTTCCTAATTGGAAGTAGTCGAGAATTCGGTGGATTTGATACGAAAGTGAATCATGAAGTGACGAAACTCATTGCGAAGCGTGCCATCCGGTTTTATCCGAAAATCGCGGATATGACCGTCATCCGAACGTATGCAGGATTGCGTCCATGGACAGAAGATCATTTGCCGATTATTTCACGAGTGGAGCACATTCCAGGATATTTCATAGCTGCAGGCCATGAAGGTGATGGAATTAGTCTTGCAGCTGTGACAGGTAAGCTGATTGAAGAAATGTTGAATGACAAAGAAACGTGCATTCCAATTGAGCCGCTACAGCTGAGCCGTTTTAAAGAAAGGGTGACAACCTAATGAATTACCAGAGACTGTTTACAACAATCGATACACATACGGGAGGAAATCCGACTAGAACACTGATTAGCGGACTGCCTCCCTTGGTTGGCGAAACGATGTCTGAAAAGATGCTGTTTATGGAAGAGAACTATGACTGGATAAGAAAATTTCTAATGAATGAACCACGGGGGCATGACGTGATGTCTGGTGCATTATGGACAGAACCTTGCCATCCGGATGCTGACGTTGGTGTTATTTATATTGAAACGGGCGGTTATTTGCCAATGTGTGGCCACGATACAATTGGTTTCTGTACGGCACTGGTTGAAGCTGGATTAATCGAAGTCTGTGAGCCCTTCACGGAACTCAAAATAGATACACCTGCAGGACTTATCGCAGTTAAAATCAAAGTCAGCAACGGGAAAGCCGAGGAAGTGACATTTAATAATGTGCCTGCTTTTTTATTGAAATCCATCGAAATTGACGTTGAAGGTATCGGCCATGTGGAATGTGATATTGCTTATGGTGGTAACTTTTATGGCATTATCGATGCGCGGAAACTGGGGATGCCATTGGTCGAGAACAATGCAACAACGATTATCAATCAAGCCATCGACATTCGTAATGCCATCAATGCTACTGAGGAAGTAATCCATCCTGAGTTTCCATTCATATCAGGGTTGACGCATATCGAATTTTACACAGATCCGGTTCATCCCGAGGCTGATGTGAAAAATACAGTAATCGTTCCGCCTGGCGGGATTGACCGTTCTCCGTGTGGAACAGGGACATCTGCGAAACTGGCGACGTTGTATAAGAACAAAGAAATTGGAATGGATGAACTTTTCGTTCACGAAAGTATCGTCGGCACGTTATTTAAAGCGAGAGTATTAGAAGAAACTAACGTGAAAGAGCTGGATGCAGTCATTACAGAAGTGACAGGTTCCGCTTGGTTGATGGGAAATCATCGCTTTTTCTACAATGAAAAAGATCCGCTAAGAGAAGGTTATTTGCTTATACCACCTATGGAACATGAGTCCGTGAAAGAAGGTGTCTAAATGAATTACGAAAAGATGTACAACACGATTGATACTCATGCGGCGGGTGAAGCATTCAGAATCGTGATCCAATCACCGATTAGGCTGAGCGGAGATGACATACAAACTAAACATGACGAGTTGAAAAACAACTTTTCAAATGAAAAGAATCTATTGCTGAACGAGCCACGCGGACATCGAGGCATGCATGGATGTGTAGTTACTCCGTCTCGAGTTGCTGATTTCTCGTTATTATTCTTCAATCATCAAGATGTGAGTAACTTCAAATATGAAGGGTTACTTGCGACGGTAACGGCATTGATTGAAACCGGGAATTTGAATCATTCTGCAGATGATCTTTATAAAGTAGAGACAGTGAACGGCATCTATACTGTGAAAGCGCTTGTAGAAAACCAAGAAGTAACGTCTGTTTCAATTGAAAGTGAATGGTGTTCCGAAATTGAAACCAATCTGGACTACACGGTAGTGCGCATTGACAATGACCGTAACTACTTCCTTTACACACTACCCGATTCAATTCCCGGCATTGAATTAGAACAATTGGCGAAATTGAATCGATGGGGATTGGAACGTACGACGGAATTGAAGAACGAAAACATCAATTATTCGGGGATAGTCGTTGTCGAATCAGTTCCATTTTCACCGGGAAAAATTCGCTCTGTAACTTTTGAAAAAGATGGCTATATCTTACGTTCTCCTGGAGTCGATAGCACGTTTGCCATTCTGACAGCATTAGGACAAAAAGAAATTAGCGAATCTGAAATTGAAAATCATAGTATCTTCGGTAGTTCACTTACCGCGAAAAGAATAGCGGGTGATGAACATCGATTCTCACTTGAAACAGAAGCATTTATCACCGGCAGTCATGAGTTCATCTTTGACCAAGATGATCCATTAAAGGAGGGGTTTTTATTGGCGTAGAAAGGGAGGCGTAGCCTGAACTAGAATAGTTGCATAGGAATGAAGGGGAATGGTCACGGGAAATTAGTGAGGGGGGACGGTATGCAAACTGAAAAAAGATTACCCAGTTTAGGTGAGACACTGTTTGTATTAATCGGTTTTGGTTTGATCATGATTTTGTTCATTATCAAGTTTGATATCTCAATTCACTTGGCGCTGTTGACAACGTGGTTCTTGATCATTATGGTTGGCTTGAAAATCGGCTATAACTATAGGGAGATGCAAAAAGGTCTTTTGAACGGAATTAGTGACGGACTAGAAGCTGTTCTCGTTTTACTATCAGTTGGCGCATTAATTGGAACTTGGATCGCAGGGGGAGTTGTACCGTCCATTATTTACTATGGTCTTGCGATTATCGATCCGAATATCTTCTTAATGGCAGCATTCATCATCTGTACGGTAACTTCTATTGCTACAGGAACTTCATTTGGCTCAGCAGGAACAGCAGGTATCGCGATGATGGCGATTGGCGCTAGTTTTGGTTTTCCATTACAGCTTGTTGCGGGGGCTGTTATTTCAGGGTGTTACGTAGGAGATAAGCTATCACCATTATCAGATACAACAGTAATGACAGCTTCACTATCGAAAGTGGACTTGATAGATCACATCAAATCAATGCTTACGGTTAGTCTCCCTGCGTGGGTGATTGCGGCAGTGTTATTTTTGGTAACGGGTTTCTTCTTCAATGGAAACGGCGATTTGAGTGCTGCAACTTCAACGATGGCATCTTTAAATGAGTACTTCAGTATTAGCTGGTATATGTTGATTCCAGCAATTGTTGTTATTGGTTTACTGGCTTTCAAAATGCCTTCCATCCCAGTTATTTTATTTGGTGCGTTTTTAGGAACAATTTGGGCTTACCTATTCCAGGGAGCAACGTTTTTACAAGCATTCAACATTATGTACGCTGGAAACTCAATTGAATCAGGCGTTGCATTCATCGACAATTTGTTGAACCGCGGTGGAATTGTATTCATGCTGGATGTCATCGCTTTAATTATCTTTGCACTTGGTGTCGGAGGTTTGATGGAGAGAATTGGTGTTTTACGAGCGATTGGAAACTACTTATCTAAGTGGGCAAACAATCCTGGGAAAACTACGGTATCTACGCTTCTGGCGGGTTTTTTAGGAAATCTATTTGGGGGAGCATACGTCTCAATTATCACTGCTAGTAAAATCACAGGAGATAACTATGATCGTCAACATATCGATCGTCGAGTTCTTTCAAGAAATACAGAGGCAGGAGGGACGATAACAACTCCGATGGTTCCATGGTCGGATGGTGGAGTATTCATGGCTACGGCCCTCGGAGTCTCGACAATTAGTTATCTACCATTCCTATGGTTCAACTTATTAGTGCTACTTATTTCAGTAATTTACGGATTTACGAACAAATTCATCTGGTATACGGATTCAAATACAAATGTATCAGAGGAAATTGTTGAACTAGAAGAGTCAAACAGAACGAAGGAACCAGCAACGCCTGTTGGAAGTTAATCGAAATAGAAAAACAAAACTTAGGAGGAATTTATATGGTAAAACTTGAAGGGGTATTCCCAGTACTTATTACACCGATGGTTAATGAACAGGAAATCGATTGGGAAGGGTTTAAAAATAACATTGAACACTTCATTGATTCAGGTGTAGCAGGTCTGGCAATTAACGGAAGTACAGGTGAATTTGTCAGTTTGACGAGAGAAGAACGCTATAAAGCGGTTGAAGTAGCCGTTGCACAAGTCAACGGAAGGATTCCACTCATTGTGGGTACGGCAGCTGAAACGACGGCAGATGCGATTGAATTTACAAAACAGGCTGAAAAGGCTGGTGCGGATGCATCATTGCTCATCAACTCATATTACGCACACCCGAAAGAGAACGAGATCTATGAACACTTCAAGGCAGTGGCAGAATCCGTTGAATTCCCGGTAATGATTTATAATAACCCATTCACATCGGGGGTCGACATTAGCACGGAAACAATCCTGAAAGTTGGTCGCGATGTGAAGAACATTACACACGTTAAAGAGTCTAGTGGGGGTATCGGTAAAGCGCGTGATATCGCACGTCAAGGCGAAGGATTCATTAAAGTATTCTGTGGTTCTGAAGATCTTGCAATCGAATCATTTCTTGTCGGGGCAACGGGATGGATTTGTGTATCAGGAAACATTGCACCACGCCTTGTGACGGATATGTATAATCATGTCCAAAACAATGAAATGGATGAAGCATGGGCACTTTACGAGCGGCTTCTACCGCTTTGTGCATTCCTTGAAGGATCAGGGAAGTACGTTCAAATTGTAAAAAGAGCAATGGATCTCCAAGGCTTAGCAGGTGGACCATGCCGTAGACCAAGACTTCCACTTAATGATGAGGAAGAAGCAACGTTAAAAGAACTTCTACAAAGCTTGGAAATCGTTACTAACTGAGAGAGGGAGGCGATTGAGGAATGAAAGTAACTGACTATAAACTGAAACCGAAAGTTGAAGAATTCTTGCAAGGGGTTAAAGGACTTTATATTGACGGGGATTACCAACCTGCTATTAGCGGAAAGACATTCAACGTTATTAATCCGGCGACGGAAGAAGTAATTGCGCAAGTAAGTGAAGCGCAAACAGAAGATATCGATGTTGCGGTAGCTGCTGCCAGAAAAGCGTTTGATGAAGGCGAATGGACGAAGATGGATACTGCTGAGCGTTCTCACCTCATCTATAAGTTTGCAAATCTCCTGGAAGAAAATCGTGAAGAGCTTGCACAACTTGAAGCGTTAGATAACGGTAAGCCCTATGAAGTTGCGCTGTCAGACGATGTAGATGGTACAGTTCAGCATTTCAGGTATTACTCGGGCTGGGCGACAAAAATGGTAGGGCAAACAATCCCAGTTTCCAATGATTATTTGAATTACACTGTCCACGAAGCTGTCGGCGTAGTCGGCCAAATTATTCCTTGGAATTTCCCGCTAGCAATGGCTGCGTGGAAGTTAGGCTCCGCACTTGCGGTAGGCTGTACTGTTGTTATTAAGCCTGCGAGTGAAACACCACTAACTCTTCTTTATGTGGCAAAATTATTTAAAGATGCTGGATTCCCTGACGGAGTCGTCAATGTTGTACCGGGAGCAGGAAGAGTAGCAGGAGATGCCATTGTCACTCATAAAGATGTAGATAAAGTTGCGTTTACTGGTTCAACAGCTGTCGGAAAAGGGATTATGCAAAAAGCTTCGGATCAGCTTAAAGGTGTCACACTTGAACTTGGTGGGAAGTCACCAAGTATCATTTTGGAAGATGCCAACCTTGAGGAAGCAATTGAAGGTGCATTCAATGGAACGATGTATAACCACGGACAAAACTGTAGCGCCTGTACGCGCGTCTTCGTCCATCGCTCCCTTCATGAAGAAGTAGTAAATGGATTGGTAGAACGTGCAAATGCATTGAAACTAGGGCCAGGCATGGATCCGGAAACTGAAATGGGACCACTCGTTTCAGCAAAACAGCAACAAACGGTTCTAGATTTCATCGAAAAAGGGAAAAGTGAAGGTGCTCGTCTTGTCGCGGGAGGTAGCAAAGCATTCGATCAAGGCTACTATGTGCAACCAACAATATTTGTTGATGTGGAAGATAACATGACGATCGCGCGTGAGGAAATCTTCGGACCTGTTCTATCTGTATTTGTTTTTGACACGGTAGAAGAAGTAATCCAACGTGCAAATGACAGTATCTACGGCTTAGCTGCAAGTGTATGGACTGAAAATATCAAAACAGGACATTACGTAGCCAAAAAATTAAAAGCAGGAACTGTCTGGATCAACGACTTCGGCATCGAGATTGAAACGATGCCGTTCGGAGGTTACAAACAATCCGGAATAGGTCGAGAAATGGGTGGAGAGTATGGATTGGCAAACTATACTGAAGTGAAGAGTGTATTTGTAAATATTAAACAATGATTTCATGCAAATCTAAATGGTCTGGGTTTAATATCCGAGACCATTTTTTTATATGAAATATTAATT
This sequence comes from Sporosarcina sp. ZBG7A, assembly GCF_000813425.1. Classification (GTDB taxonomy): domain Bacteria; phylum Bacillota; class Bacilli; order Bacillales_A; family Planococcaceae; genus Sporosarcina. The sequence continues at coordinate 235,443 of NZ_JWIB01000010.1, read as the reverse complement.
TGTTTTTTCTGAATTGAACGGAAACAGATTCGGTGTTTAGTATATAATAAGAGAAATGAATGTCTTTCCAAAAAGGAGCTAAACTATGGGGTTAACTTATTTTTTGGTACTAATGGTAAGCGCTATCATGGCGACATCACTACTAATGTGGATCGGTGAAAAAGTAATCTCTATAACTTTTAGACAAACTGTATCACCGATTCTCAAAATCTTAAGTTCTCTTGTTTTTGCGACTGTCATTCTTTCAGCATTGTTCTATGCTCTAGAAAAGCCCTCTGGAATGTATATGATCTTATTAAGTGGGGCAATTATCGGTTATAACAGATACTGGTTTGGTCACTTTTTAGTAGAAAAACTAAAGTAGGTTAAAAAATAGGAGGAAGGGGATATCTACATTCCCCTTCTTCCTATTTTTCATAGTTATAATACTTGAATTTCCTTGCGCCTGTTGGAAGAGGGGATTCGTAGCTCTTCCCGATACTTACTAATAGTTCTCCTAGAAATCGTAATGCCTTTTTCAGTACTGAAATACTCCGCTATTTTTTGATCAGAATACGGTTTGAACTTATTCTCTTGTGCGATGAAACTCTCCAACAGTTTTTTTACCTTTGTTTGGGAGACGGAATTTCCGTCTGACGTTTCCAGCTTTGAAGTAAAAAGTAATCGAAGGTCAAAGGAGCCGAAGGGCGTTTGGATCACTTTGTTCGTAGTTGCCCGACTAACGGTGGACTCATGCATCTCAATAACATCGGCGACTTCTTTGAGTGTAAGAGGTTTCAGGGATTGGAATCCATTTTTAAAGAAATCCTCCTGTTTCTCCAAGAGGACATGCACGATTTTAATGATTGTATTTCGACGTTGCTCAATGCTACTAAGGAGCCACTGATAATTCTTATATTGTGTTTGGATATATTTAGATGCATCATTTTTCGCGTGAAGATACTGTGAATAGTTGCTATTCATATGAATTCCTGGTAAATAGCTGTCATTCAAGTGGAATGTGAATACTTCATCGCTCACCTCGACGATGATGTCAGGCGTTAAGTACTTCGTCGAATTATCTGACATAAATGAGCACGGTCTTGGATTGAGAGTTTGGATGAAATCGAAAAGATTTTTCACTTCGTTCATGCTGATGTTCATCTTTGAAGCGATTTCGTTCCATTTACGTTCGGCAATCAGGTTTAAATGATGCTCCACTAAATAGGCAGCTAATCTGTTTTGCGGATAATTGTATATGATTTGCAGGAGTAGACACTCTTTTAAATCTCTGGCACCTATCCCGATCGGACCTAATTCCTGAAGGAGATGGATTCCTTTTTCGATACAATCTTCGTTGAACGCTAAACCGGCAGTCGAAGTGTGTTCGTTAAGTTGTAAAAATCCATTATCGTCCAGATTGTAGACTAGATACTTTAACAAACTTTGCGTTGGGGCGTCAGGATACATTAGCTTTGCCTGTTTCAGTAATTCCTCCCGCTTGTTTTCCTCCACGCATTGTACTGCATCCAATGGCATTTCCGAACTCCCAAATGGGGCAGATCGACGATGCAAACGTTCCTCATAGACAGGTCTCTCTTCTTTTTCCTTCAATTGAATCAGTGGGTTTTCCAATTCTTGCTCACGGATATACTGTTCGAGTTCATAGGTGGAGTATTGTAGTAGTTCTATAGCTTGCCTTAATTCAACAGTCATCAATAAATTAAGTTCCTGCCGTTGTTGAAGTCCTAGCTCCATTTCTATTCCCCCTTGTGTAAAACTTTTTAGAGTAATTACCTTGTTTACAAAAATCTTTATAAAAGTATAGATATGTAGGCAATGTTAGTTGAGTCTTAAATTCAATGTTATGAAAGAATGTACTAATAAATTCTTGTTGTCATCATGTAAGTGGTCTATTAAAGCTGAAAAATGTTGTACGAACTCTTTTGAATATAGAGTTTATTATAACATGGGCGTTTTTAAACTTCGACCATAAATTTGAATATTTAGATTGGATGATAGTGAATTGGCATAGAAATTGCAATACTACTTATGTACTCAGAGAAGTGATAACGAATTTTATGAAAAGAGGGGAAGTGAAAAGTTAACTAGTCATAATTTGTAGAGATATTACCGTAGTTCATTTTTAATCAATATGATTAGTAATCAAGTTTTAAAGGTAGAATACCAAAACCAAAAGACAGAATAATTAGAACTAGAAGCCGTTCATTTAGTCTACAAAGAAGATAAGTGTAAATAAGATTTGCTATTAAATTTTTCGGTCTCGAGTATTCAAAATAATTGGACAGTAAACTGATTTCTATTCAGTTACCTGTAAAGTAATTTAAACATGCATGAAAGTATAGACACCATTATTAGGAGGCGAAAAAGATGAGAAAGAAATCCCTATGGTTCTTCATGATGATTTTCACAAGTCTAGTATTATTGGCTGGGTGTTATGGGGGAGAAAACGTTCAAGAAACCGAGAAAGATGGCGACTCTATTACCGATGAAAAAGTAGGGAAGAGTGTACTTCATTTGGCGGTTGCGGGAGAAATTCCAACATTGAAAACGAATGGCGCTATGGATGGACTATCTCAAACAATGATACAGAACGTTTTCGAAGGCCTCTTCAGAATAGATGCGGATGACAAAGTTACTGAAGGTCTCGTAGATACCTATGACGTAAGTGAGGATGGATTGACATATACGTTTCACTTAAAAGAAAACGCATTATGGAGCAATGGTGACCCAACTAAAGCAACAGACTTTATCTATGCTTGGAAAAAAGCATTACATCCAGATTCAATCTCTCCTCATGCTTACCTGATGGAATCAGTGAAAGGCGCTGCGCACATTCAAGATCCTGACCATGAACTGTATGGCAAAGTTGATGAACTTGGTGTAACGGCTACGGACGATTTCACATTAGAAGTAGAACTGGAAAATGACGTACCTTACTTCACTGAACTTCTTGCAAATCCAGTTTTCTATCCACAAAACGAAAAGTTTTCTGAAGAGCAACAAGACAAATACGCGCTCGAACCAGAAAATCTCGTATTCAATGGCCCATTTACATTAGATTCATGGGATCATGACCAAAAGTGGACGTTAAAAAAGAACTCAGACTATTGGGATGCCGAGAATGTGAAAGTTGATGAAATCAATTTCAAAGTGGCAAAAGACACTTCGACTGAAGTTAATCTATATGAAACAGACACAATCGATGTTGCGAATCTTTCATCGGAATTTGTAGATGTATACAAAGATCACGAGGAATATACGACTTCACTAAAATCTGAAGTTTACTTCTTGAGGATGAATCAGAAAAATGAATTCTTAAGTAATACGAATATCCGGAAGGCCATCGATATGGGATGGGATAAAGAGCAAGCTGCAGAATCTATCTTGAAGAATGGATCAAAAGCTGCTTACTGGTTAGTATTCCCCGGATTTGTTCAATCACCGGAGGGTGAAGAGTTCAGAGATCGCTTTGGTGATTTGAACAAAGGAACTCCTGAAGAAGCAAAAGAACTTTGGAATAAAGGTCTCGAAGAACTTGGTGAGAAAGAAATTAACCTGGATCTACTAAGCTATGATGACGGTCAAAGGAAGTCTGTAGCAGAGTATATGAAAAACCAATTGGAGAAAAATCTGCCGGGCTTAAGCATTACAATCAATCAGCAGCCGAACAAACAGAAGTTAGCACTGGAAGATGATTTGAATTATGACTTGTCTTATTCAGGTTGGAGAAATGATATCGCGGATCCGGTAGAGTTCCTCTCGGTATTCCTTTCAGACGGTGCGTATAATTGGCAGGAATTTAAAAATGATCAATTTGACAAAAACGTGAAAAAGGCAATGGTCGACTTTACGGATATTGACAAACGTTTTGCTGAACTACAGGAAGCCGAAAAAATTCTAATCGGAGATGAAGCGGCAATCTCTCCTATGTACCAAGCAGGATCTGCACGACTCATTAAGCCTAACGTAAAAGGATTCACTGCACATGCGAATTCTACGTATTCTTACCAATGGGTAACAATAGGCAACTAATTGTTTTATACAATCTGCATTCGTATCTCTTCATAGAAGAAGGTTGATTTGAAGAGATACGGCAGGTTAGTTCATAACGTTATAGGTGGTGACTTGTATGAAAAAATATATTGCTAGCAGAGTTGGGTATATGTTGTTCACCTTTCTAATCATTGCGACGTTTACATTTTTCTTAATGCAGACGCTACCAGGATCTCCCTTTAATGACGAACGATTATCATCAACTCAAAAAGAGGTATTAAATGAACGATACGGATTAAATGAACCATTGTCTGTTCAATATTTTAAATACCTCGGGAATATTACGAAAGGCGATTTTGGAGTGTCTTTTCAATTTGATGGTAGATCTGTCAGTAGTATTATTGGTGAGCGAATAGGTGTCTCGGCAATATTAGGTGCACAATCCTTAATAGCAGGGATGATTATAGGTCTTTTCTTAGGAATTATAGCTGCTTTAAGGCACAACACATTCATTGATTATGGAGCCATGGTTGTAGCTGTCCTTGGATTATCGATACCGAACTTTGTATTGGCAGGTCTTCTCCAATACTGGGTAGGTGTAAGACTCGGATGGTTACCAGTTGCGTTCTGGGAAGGTTTTGAATACTCGATCCTTCCAACGATTGCGCTTGCAGCATTTGTAGTTGCTACTATGGCTCGATTTATGAGAACAGAAATGCTGGATGTGCTGGGCAATGAATACATTACAACTGCAAGAGCAAAAGGAATTAAGGAATATACGGTAATTCTGAAACATGGTTTACGTAATGCGATGATCCCGATAATAACGATTTTAGGGCCTTTAACCGTATCATTAATGACTGGAACATTAGTAGTTGAAAAGATATTTAGTGTGCCTGGCCTAGGGGAACAATTCGTCAAATCGATTTTAACAAATGATTATCCGGTTATTATGGGCGTGACATTATTTTATAGCTTGTTATTTATCATCGTCATATTAATTGTGGATCTTTTGTATGGCGTGGTAGATCCGAGAATTCGTCTTTCAGGAGGTGGGCGTCGTGAAGGTAAATGAATTTGAATTAACAGATGACCTATTTGAAGAGTCAGGGAAAGAGTTCGAAGAGAAGAAAATTATGAATCGCCCATCATCCACTTTTTTGAAAGATTCTTGGATTCGTTTAAGAAAGAATAAAGGCGCATTTACGGGATTGATCCTCATTGTTTTGATTATGTTTCTTGCGGCTTTCGGACCGTATATGAATTCACACGGCTTTGATGAACAAGACCTAACGAGAACGAATTTACCGCCGAAGGTACCTGTATTGGAGAATTTACCTTTACTAGGATTAAGTGGTGTTGATATCCGCGGGACCGATCAATACGCTGCAAAAGAAGTGACTGAATACTATTGGTTCGGTACGGATGATCTAGGAAGAGATTTATGGACTCGGATATGGCAAGGTACAAGAATTTCACTATACATCGCGTTTTTAGCGGCTACATTAGATTTGGTGATTGGTGTAGCTTACGGTAGTATTTCTGCATATTATGGAGGTCGTATTGACAATGTAATGCAGCGGATTATCGAAGTGCTGATGGGGATTCCAAACCTAATTGTCGTCATCCTCTTGATTTTGATATTAAAGCCGGGAATTCTTTCAATCACTTTGGCAATGGTAATTACAGGGTGGGTAAGTATGGCTAGAATCGTACGAGGTCAGGTCTTGAAATTGAAGGGCCAGGAATTCGTTTTAGCTTCACGAACATTGGGTGCTAAAGATAAAAACCTCATTTGGGGCCATCTTATACCTAACTCATTGGGACCAATTATTATTACAACAATGTTTACAATTCCGTCTGCGATTTTCACTGAAGCTTTTCTAAGTTTTATCGGGTTGGGACTTCAACCACCAATCGCTTCACTTGGAATGATTGTAAATGATGGTTTTAAAATGTTGAAGATATATCCCCATATGCTCATGTTTTCTTCTGTCATTATCAGTTTAATTATGATCAGTTTCAACTTGCTTGGTGATGGTCTTCGGGATTCGTTTGATCCGAAAATGAAGAAATAGAGGTGAATAAAGATGGAAAGAATCTTATCCGTTGATGATTTACATATCTCTTTTGACACGTACGATGGGGAAGTGCGTGCTGTCAGAGGAGTTACATTCGATTTATACAAAGGTGAAACGTTAGCCATTGTTGGTGAATCAGGATCAGGAAAGTCGGTTATGTCAAAAAGTATCATGGGTTTAATACCAAAACCTTCAGGACGGGTTGTCAAAGGGACAATTAAGTACCAAAATCGTGACATCACTAAAATTTCGAACAAAGAATTAAGAGAACTCAGAGGATCTGAAATATCAATAATATTTCAAGATCCCATGACCTCACTGAACCCGACAATGACGATTAACAATCAAATTATGGAGGGCATTCTCGTCCACCAAAAAATAACGAAAAAAGAAGCGGAGAAAAAAGTAGTTTCTTTGTTGGAATTAGTAGGAATTACAAATGCTGCGGACCGCGTGAAACAGTATCCTCATCAATTTTCTGGTGGAATGCAACAGCGTGTAGTCATTGCTATGGCATTAGCCTGCAACCCTGCCATATTAATAGCGGACGAACCGACAACAGCTCTTGATGTAACAGTTCAGGCTCAGGTTCTTGAACTGTTAAAAGATATCCAAAAGAAAATGGATACATCTATTATTTTTATTACGCATGATTTAGGTGTTGTTGCAAATATAGCTGATCGGGTAGCGGTTATGTATGCAGGGAAAGTAGTAGAAATCGGGAAGACGGACGAGGTTTTCTATAATCCACAACATCCGTATACAAAAGGATTATTGGCTGCGATGCCTGACTTAACGATTGATCAAGAAGAATTGAAAACTATTCCAGGATCTCCACCTAATTTGTTATATCCACCGCCCGGTGATGCGTTTTCTTTACGAAACGAACATGCACTTAAAATAGATTTTTTACATGATCCACCGATGTTTAAAGTAACTGAAACGCATTCTGCCGCGACTTGGCTATTGCATGAAAAAGCATCCAAAGTTACAAAAGAAATAGAAGGAAAGCAACGAGTGAAAATAGCTACTAGCGATCAGATTGCAAAGAAAGAAATCGGAAAAGAAAAGTTACTCGAAGTTAAAGAACTGAAGCAGCATTTTAAGGGTGGTAAAAATTCAGTTATTAAAGCTGTCGATGGTGTTTCTTTTGATATATACGAAGGAGAGACATTTGGTCTTGTGGGAGAGTCAGGATGTGGAAAGTCAACAACGGGAAGGACTTTAGTTCGTTTATATGATGCGACATCTGGTGAGGTCTATTTCAAAGGTGTTGATATTCATAAAAAAAATGTGTTGAACTTAAACAAAGATATTCAAATGATTTTTCAAGACCCCTATTCCTCACTAAATCCACGGTGGACGGTAGCTGACATTATAGCTGAGGGAATGGATATACACGGTTTATATACATCAAAAGCCAATCGAATGGAAAAGGTGTATGAATTATTAAAAACAGTCGGCCTTGCTGAAGAACATGCCAATCGATACCCACATGAGTTTAGTGGAGGTCAAAGACAGCGTATAGGTATCGCACGAGCACTTGCTGTAGATCCGAAATTTATCATTGCGGATGAGCCAATCTCAGCACTAGATGTTTCAATTCAAGCTCAAATTACAAACTTACTGAAGAAACTTCAGAAAGAGAAGAACTTGACGTATTTATTTATCGCTCATGATTTATCAATGGTGAAGTATATTAGTGATCGGGTTGGTGTTATGTATCAGGGGAAACTTGTTGAAGTGGCTGATAGTGATGAGTTATATGACAATCCGTTACATCCATACACTAAATCATTGTTGTCAGCCATACCTGTTCCGGACCCTGAAGTTGAGAAGAAAAGAATTAGAATACCTAAAGGTGAATGGGCCATCGAATCTGAAGATTGTAAACTCAGGGAAATAACTGATGGGCACTGGGTTGCGTGTACTGAAGACGAGCTCGATTCGTATAGAAGTAAATCAGAAGATACAGCTCTTTTGGTTTAATAATTTTTCAATAAGGACTGTATATGATGGGAAAAAAATCGGTCATTACTATTAGTATTATTTGTTTGATAGCGCTGGCATTCTTATTACTAGATGTAAGTACTGCATTTTGGGATGTCTTTTTTCTCCTTGGATTAGTGGTATTCATGGTGGGTGGGGTACTTTTATTGCTGGAAAAAGGAATATTCGACTTCTTCTTTTATAGCTTTAAAAAGTTCTTGAAGACCTCTTCGAAAGTAGAGAAGTACGTATCCGAAGTGAATGATGAAAATGAGTTTGCAACATCTACAGCCGAAAATGCTACAATTTCACGAGCTATCCTATTCGTTGGAATCTCAATTATCATTGTTACGACAGTTTTTCCAGTATATCTCTTGTAATGAGTGAAAATGAAACACAACAGTATTTATCCTGACAATGGAGGGGAAAGAATGAGTAGAATTGCGAAACTTCAAAACCAACTTGAGGAATTAAAGATTGATGGGTTAATGATTAATGGCGACTGGAACCGAAGATATGTAACAGGTTTTACAGGAAGTAACGGAGTTTTACTTATCACGAAAGACGAAGTTATTCTCATAACTGATTATCGCTATTTTGAACAAGCAAAAAATCAGACGGGTTTACACGTGGTTTTACATTCAGAGCACACAGGCCATAAGCATAAAATTTACGATGAAGTAGCAAAGCAAATTAATAGAATGGGTATAAACCGACTTGGGATTGAACAACAGCATCTAAACTTCGGGAACTACTCCAAATTGGATGCACTAACCAATTGTGAAATGATTTCAACTTATGACGTGGTAGAAAACCTAAGGATGGTTAAGTCTCAAGAAGAAATCGAAAACATTCGCACATCTACCAAAATTACAGATGGAGCCTTCGTGCATGTATTAGACTTCATCCGTCCAGGTATGACGGAGTTGGAAGTCGCCGGGGAATTAGAAAGCTTTATTAAGAATCAAGGTGGAGTTACTTCAACTTTTAGTCCGATTGTAGCATCCGGAAAACGAGCATCCCTTCCACATGGGCGTGCAAGTGACAAAGTCATTGAAAAAGGTGATATGATTACAATCGATTTCGGGACAAACTACAATGGCTATTGGTCCGATATTTCCCGAGTTGTATCTATTGGTCAGCCGAGCGACAAAATGCTGGAAGTACAGCAAGTCGTTCTTCGATCATTCACTAACTGTGCAATGAATATTAAACCAGGATTGACAGATCGGGAAGTCGACAAATTTATGCGGGATGTCTTAATTGAAACCGGCTATAATCAACTTTCAGGAACAGGTACGGGTCACGGTATCGGACTTGAAGTACACGAGAAGCCACTATTCTCCGTGGACTCTGAAAAAATTCTGTTGCCAGGCATGGTTATTACGATTGAACCGGGGATCTATCTACCCGAAGTAGGTGGAGCCCGTATTGAAGACATGCTGCTGATCACAGAAGAAGGCTGTGAAGTATTGTCACCGTCTACGAAGGAATTAGTTATTCTGTAAAACTTTTTACTGGAACCTAGGTTATTCATCAACCCATACAAAATCCCACGGAAAAGCTGAGATATCATCTTTTTTGTGGGATTCTCTTTTTCTATAAATATATGAAAAAAGAATCCAATTCGGTTAAGGTTATTGCGGCTAAACAACAACCATAGAAAGGATTATTCAAACGGCTACTTTATTGCAAAATACCCTGCATTTCAATCGTCAAGTTAATTTTTTACGGATGAAGGTGCCCTTTCTTCCCATTCAGGTAAATTGCTAATCCGTGAGTTTAATAAAAAAACGGTTTAGCGGATAAAATCACTGAGCGCCTGCAGTTACACGATGAAGGTTTCATCGCCTTAACTAGAATACCAACTTATTCTTAGATAGAGTGGCCTTGAGGTGCCTGGATTGTACGATTTACGTGAAGTAGAATCGGAGTTTTACATCATTCGCTTAACATCAAACGTCAAAATGAAAGCACTCTGGGAAGAACTGCACATAACTGAACATGACCAAGAGAGAAGTCTTCCTCAAAACGTACTTTTCTTCTATTTATATTCAACATTTCTTCTGTAATTACATAAAAGAACAAGGCGCACATCGAAAACCCCAATATGTACAGCTAGTTTTCAAGAAACGTAATTTGTAGTTTGGATATGAATAGATCATGAATTATATTTCTTTCTCAAGTTTGAAGTAATAAACATTTGAATTTGAACTATTGGCATAAATGTTGCATTGTATTTTAAGAAGGGGAGGAATAGAACTATGTCAAAATTAAATCATTTACGTACCACTTTACGAGCACAACAATTGGATGCAATCATCGTAACGAACGATCAAAACCGTCGCTACTTAACAGACTTTACAGGTAGTGCGGGTACAGTAGTAGTAACACAAACGAATGCTTTTTTGCTTGTGGATTTCCGATATACTCAACAAGCGATGGATCAAAGTGAAGACTTTGAGGTTCGCGAAATTGAAAGAAAGTATTTATATGAAACAATTCAACAGATACTTGATGAGGAGTCCATCCAGGCTGTAGGTTTTGAGCAACATCACGTTTCATATTATGTTTATCAACAAATGACAAACAAAATATCAGCTAAATTAACGCCATTAGCCAATGTGGTGGAAGGTTTGCGAATGGTTAAGACGACGAAAGAGATTGAACTCATTAAAAAAGCCGCTGTGATTTCAGATAATGCATTTACACATATCTTAAATTTCATTAAACCTGGTGTAACAGAAATTGAGATTGCAAATGAATTGGATTTCCATATGCGAAAAAATGGAGCTTCAGGGGCAGCTTTCGATATAATTATCGCTTCTGGACAACGTTCGGCCTTACCACATGGTGTAGCTTCTGAAAAAGTTATTGAAGCGGGGGACATGATCACACTCGATTTTGGCGCCTATTATAAGGGCTATCTATCGGATATGACAAGAACAGTCGCAGTAGGCGAGCCTCCTGAAAAGCTAAAAGAAGTCTATCAAATTGTTCATGAATCCCTTCAGAGAGCACTAGATAGTATGAAAGCGGGCATTACGGGAAAAGAAGTAGATGGCTATACACGAGACTTTATTAAAGAAAGAGGATATGGAGCCAACTATGGACATGGATCTGGACATGGAATTGGTTTGGATTTACATGAAAATATTTTCATGTCAACAGTCAGTGAGGACATATTAGAAGTAAATATGGTGATGACAGTAGAGCCGGGCATATATATTCCGGGACTTGGCGGTGTACGGATTGAAGATGATGTCATCGTAACGAGAGACGGCGTTGAAATCATCACTCATTCACCTAAAGAATTAATTATTTTGTAACATGCTATTCATAGTTGAGTAGGAAAATTTGTAATTCATTCGTATGGCATATTAAATTGTGTCTACACCATTAGTTTACAAGTGTATGTATCATTTTCCCACCTAGATAAAGAGTTAATATGTGACGGATTACCTTTTGGGGAAATCCGTTTTTTAAAATTTTTTATACACCTTCCTTTCTGGTGTCCATTTTTTTTACATGAATCAGCCATTTTTAGTTAGATGCGTAAGAGTTTCAGTACTTTTTTGAAAGGCACAACTATTTAGCGAGTCAAAATTTTAAGTGCACGCAAATCCTGTCACTTTAACATTTCGTATTTTGTTCGTCAGTTTGTTACACATGCAAGAACCCATCCAGTTAGGTATTATTAACTGACAGACAGGCAAATCGAAAAAGGGGTGTAATATTGGAAGACAAACTATCGGTCTATCTAAATGTTGTAAGTGGTTATAGTCCTGCCGTAATTCCTGATACAGATAAATTTACTTTTATCAGCAAAAAAACGGGAGCTCCTCAAGCATATCTATGGACAGGTGCTGATGATGACGTACAATTACTCGGTCAGTTTGAGGATCGGGTCATGTCGGTCTATCATTCTCCTTCTGGGAAACAAACAATTGTGGGAATGGACAATAAAGGGGATGAGAAGCAGCAGTTTTATTTAGTGAAGGAAGATGGAAGTTATGAAGCTCTTGTTCTTTCACCGGAGCATTTTCATAATTTTGGTGGCTGGAAATCCGATGAGCGTAAGATTATGTACGCCAGTAATAGACGGAATATTGGTTACTTTGATATTTATGTATTGGATTTATCGACAAGGAAAGAAGAACTCGTCTTTCAATTTGATGGAAAGTGCACACCTGTTTGTTGGCTAAAAGATGACGAAAATAAAATAGTCATTTCCATTCAAGAAACGAATATCTTTAAATCATTGATGATTGTCGATTTGGAAACTAAAATGATGACCAAAATTGGTTCAAGTGAAAGTCAGGCAAGATATCAATCGCTAGTCATTTCGGGTGATGGTAATACAGGTTATGTGCTCTCTGATATGAATGGAGATAAGTTAGCTATTTACCGTTTTCAAGTGAGTAATCCTAGTGAACTAGAGCAACTGTCTATGGATCTGGAGTGGGATCTAGAAGAAATTTCGCTGTCTCCTACAGATGATAAATTGATTGTTAATGTGAATTCAGGAGGAACGTCGATTCTTAAGGGGATTGATTTACGAACAAATGAGGTTAGCATCTTGGAAAATATTCCGGAAGGGGTCATTGATTCGATTTCATGGATGGGTGATCAGCGGCTACTATTCGCTGTTAAGAGCCCATTGATGCCTGGTGATATTTGGAGTTATGATTTACATGAAAAGAAGGGTGAGCGTTTAACATATTTCGGAAAGTGTGAAGAAATCGAGCATTTATTAACACAGCCTGAAGTGTGTAAGTTCAGCTCTTTTGATGGCTTGAAAGTTCCGTATTTTTACTATGCGAGAGAACAGAAGCCGAAAGCAACAGTTATTTACGTACACGGCGGTCCCGAGAGCCAGATTCGGGCTGATTTTAATCCGGTTATCCAATACTTAGTTTCCAAAGGATTTGCGGTAGTAGCGCCTAATGTAAGAGGAAGTTCAGGATACGGTAGAAACTATATGCAATTGGATGATGCGCGTAAACGAATGGATGCTGTTGCGGATCTAGCAAGTCTAGTAGAAGATCTGGTTCAAACGAAATCAATCGAGCGAGATCGAATCGGAATTATGGGACGAAGCTATGGTGGTTTCATGGTACTTGCTGCGCTGACGCATTATCCTCAAATTTGGGCAGCAGGGGTAGACATTGTAGGGATTTCACACTTTAAAACGTTCTTAGAAAATACTGGGGCATGGAGAAGAAAAATCAGGGAATATGAGTATGGAACACTAGGTGAAGATGATGACTTTTTCGAAGAAATTGCGCCACTTAATCATTTGGATAAGATCCAAGCACCTTTACTGGTCTTTCATGGCAAGAATGACACAAGAGTCCCAGTTAGCGAAGCAGAGCAACTGACTAAGCAAATGTTAGGAATGGGAAAAGACGTGGAGCTAGTTGTTTTTGAGGATGAAGGACATCAGACGGAGAAAATAGGAAATCATATTTCGATGAATAGCCGTATTGTTGAGTTTTTTGAGGAGACGTTGAAAGCTGGCGTTGGTCTTTGACGTTTGATATGCATTCACACTTTAACAATCGAAGCTAGTTGATAACGCTACGACCTCAAGATAAATTCTCCTTGAAGTCGTGGCGCTTTTAATATTGCTCAAACTTGGTACTTACACTTTAGTGTTATTCAACTCATAATTCTTAAAAATCTCCCCAGCGATCCCCATTGCTTGAATGGCTTTCGGGAATCCGACATAACCAGTGCAATGGATGATGATTTCAATGATTTCTTCTTGAGTCAAACCAATGTTTAAAGCAGCTTGGATGTGAACCCCGAGCTGGTCAAATGCGCCCTGAGTAATAAGTGTTGTAAGTGTGATGTATTCGCGTTGTTCCATTGTGAGTGTATTTCGAGCATACAGATCTCCGAAACCTGATGATACAATCATGTCCCAGAAATCAGGTGAGATTTTTTGGATGTTTCTCATACCTGTTTGTACCTCTTCAGAAAATAGTTCGTTCATTACGTACGATCCTTTTTCGTAGCGCTCATTGTTGTCCATATTATTGTCTCCCCATCGTTGGTGGTATTTCGTGTTCATCGACTAATGCTTCTATGACGAAAGGTTTATTCGTTTCTTGAATACGTGCGAGTGCTTCTTGAATCGAATTGGAAACTTCAACTGGGGTATGGCAAGTAATCGCCTCTAGCCCCATCGATTCTGCGAATTTAGTGACGTCAAGAGGGGTTTCATAAATACCTCCAATGGATGTCCCAATCATTTTCCTCATGCCTTTTTCAACCATATCCAATCGGCCGTTATTAACGACGATGAATAGTACCGGGGCATCGTAGTTATATGCAGTGGACAATTCCGTTCCGTGCATGAACATACAACCGTCTCCGACTAAGCAGACAATTAGCTTTTCAGGGGCTGCAAGTTTTGCGCCAATAGCATAGCCGATTCCATTGCCCATGGCACCAAAGATATCATCAAAGAAGAACGTACCAGGTTTGTAGATGTCAAAGTGTTGGATGCCGTAGAACGAATGACTGCCATCATCCCCGAAAACAATTGCCTCCTCTGATAGTGTATTCCGCATCGCTTTCAGTACTTGGACAGCCGACATGCGCTTTCCAGTGGTGTTTTCTTCCAGTGGCTTCTTCTCTATTTTTGATAAAAATTCGTTACTATCTGTTTTGGGAACATCTTTTAAAATTGCCGTTAAATTCGATTTGATATCCCCGAGTACCGGCGTGGTAGGTACTGGAATTGATTTGCCTATGAACGTTGGATTGTAGTCGAAGTGAAGAATGTGTTCAGGATACATTACTTCAGTTAAGCCAGCAGTTGACATGTCGCTGAGTTGTGAACCGATAACGATAAGCAAATCGACTCCTTCACTGAGATAAGCCGATGCTTCAGGCGTTCCTCCTAATCCGAAAGCGCCTAGAGAAAGTGAGTGATTGGAAGGGAACGTTCCTTTTCCCCCGGGCGTTGTAATCACAGGGATCTTCCAATGCTCTGCGAGATGCTGGACTTCTTCGTAGGATTTGCTGGAATGAACGCCTTTTCCAAGGAAAAGGAGTGGTCGTTTCGCATTACTCAGTTGTTCAGCTACCTCACTTGTTTTCGGCGAAATCAGCTCATAGGACCTGGGGAATTCAAGTAGAAATGGTTCGATCTCTTCCAGTAAAATATCAAACGGAATGGATAAATGCACTGGTCCTTTAACACCGGAAACTGCTTTCTCTAGTGCATGCTCCAAGAAAGGCTTCAGCATATCCCCGCGTTCCACCCGGGCACTGAATTTTGTCACCGATTGAAACATATCTGTCAGATCGGTTCCGAAACTGCTTGAGTCTTGTCCCATCGCTTTCCCCGTATCTTTCATCGAAGGATGTCCTGTTATGAGTAAAAGAGGGATATTGGATGCTTTTGCTTGTCCAGCAGCGGAAAGTAAATTAGTGCCGCCAGGGCCAGATGTCCCTACTGCAACACCAATCGTTTCATTCATTAACGAATAGCCTGTCGCTTCATATCCTGCTGCACCTTCATGTTTACTAAGTACGAATTCCATTTCATAACGTATGAGTTCAAAAAGAATGGGGGAAACGGCCTTCCCTGGAATGCCGAAAACATGATGGATCCCCCAATGTTTAAAATTTTCTACTAAGACAGATGCAACCTTCTTCATACTCCACTCTCTCCCTATACCAATTAATGTAACAAATAGACTTTCTCGATTTCAGAAGCAGGCAGTGGCTTGCTGTAGAAATAGCCTTGTATGATATCGCAGTTGTGTTTTTTGAGAAAATCCAGCTGTTCTTTTGTTTCAACACCTTCAGCAATCACTTCTTTATGAAGATTGTGAGCAAGTGTTATCGTAGCAATCACAATAATCGCATCACTTTCGTCATTCGTCAGTTCACTGACGAACGATTTGTCGATTTTAATGTAATCGATCGGAAAATTCTTAAGATAGTTTAGCGAACTATATCCTGTACCGAAATCATCGATACTAATACCGATACCCAATTTTTTTAGCTCTTTCAACACGAAAATGGAATATTCGTATTCCATCGCCATATTCTCTGTGATTTCTACAACGAGATACTTAGGATTAAGCTCTGTGCGTTCCAGTACTTCTTCTACATATGAAATGAGATTACGGGTCAAAAATTGCTGAGTCGACAAGTTTACGGAAATTTTAACAGGTGTCATCCCTGAATCTTGCCACTTTTTGTTTTGTAAACAGGCTTCGTTGATGACCCACTCACCAATTTGAGTGATGAGACCATTTTCTTCAGCTAGTCTTATGAAACGTCCAGGTTCAAGCAGTCCTAATCGGGGGTGTTGCCAGCGAATCAGTGCTTCAAATCCTATTAAATCTCCGGTGATGTTATGAATTTGTGGTTGATAATGCAACACGAATTCATCATTCTCAAGCGCATTGCGTAATTCGATTTCAAGGACGGATTCTGCAATCATTTCATCCGATAAGTCGCTAGTATGGATGACGAATTGGTTTTTACCTTGAGCTTTTGCCTGATACATGGCGTTATCCGCATATACCAAAAACTTTTCCATGGAAAGGGGATGGTCAGGATAAATTGCAACCCCGATGCTGACAGTCGTGTGTAATTCTTTTTTGTTCACAAGAAAAGGATCATTGAACAGATTAAGAATCTCTTCTGCTTTTTGTATCACGTAACTCGGGTTGTCAAAGTCAGTTAGTAGAAAAATGAATTCATCCCCGCCCATTCGTGCGAGCGTATCGTTTTCTCCGAGGGAACTCGTCAAACGTTCACTAACCTTGTGAAGTAGCTCATCTCCGTATGAATGACCAAAGTTGTCGTTAATGACTTTAAAGCGATCCAAATCGATAAAAAGGAGAGCAAGTTGGCGGTTTTGACCTGAATTGATTTCATCGATGACTGCTTCCATTTCATTCTGAATATATCTTCTGTTCGGAAGGAGAGTTAAATCATCGTGGTAAGCTAAGTAATTATATCTTTCTTGCGTGTTATATCGATTTGAGATATCTCTGAACTGACCGAAAGCCCCGACCATTTTGTCTTCTTCAAAAATGGGTTGAGCATCAAATAAGCAGACTACCTGTATCCCGTTATCATCTTTAAATTTGATTTCTTCATTGTTAAAGGTTTTTCCATCGTGCAAAACCTTTTTGAAATACTCTCCTGTGATCGGGGAATCACAAATATTTCTACCTATGACAGATTCTCTACTATTATTCGATATTTTTTCGGCGAACTCATTAAATTCCGTTGTGATACCGTTTTCATCAGTAATGACAATTCCATTCCTCGTTTTCTTAAGCATGATCTGGTTTAAGATATTAAGTTTACGATTTTGCCTACGAAGAAGTAGTTCACGTTCAATCGAATCTACCACTTGGACAAGCATTGAAAGATAGAGCGGATTTTGAAATTCAATAGGCATCATGATTGAAATACTACCCAATAAATTATTCTCTTCTTTATTGTGAAAAGCTGTCCCATAACAAGCGATTCCATAGAGAGGTGAATGATAATGTTGCTTTCCAATGATGCTGATAGGATGCATTTGTTGCAAGGACAGACTCACCACATTTGTACCTGTATCCTCCAGTGTGAATTGTGCCCCAAGCTTAATACCAAATTGGTCACTCATCGCTTTGATTGTTTCATCACCTTCAGACGAAAGTAGATATCCATTTTCATCTGAAACGACGACTAGAATGGGTGTCCCTTTTAAGGAGTTCAGCAATTTATTTGAAAAGAAACTGACGACAGATAAGATTTCACTATACGTCATCCTCTTCTCTTCAAATTCTGACTCGCTTAAGAAATGTTTTGGGGCGGACATTTCATTTGAATTCATTCCTGCCTCTTCACACATTTTATTGGCCGCTATAATGTATTGAGGGTCTGACATCCTTTGAATCTCCTCCTAACCTTCTTCGAGATAAATTGTGTAGCTATAGTAATTAGATACTATTATTAGTTCTAATAAATTATATTGAATACTCCGTTATTAAGTGTTTTAACACGTACATTAAGACTGGTATAGGTGTTCAGTACTTAATTTGTTCTTGCATAGAAGAGTAAGTATTACTAGGATATTCATTAAGTATGAATACACTTAGTATCGTACGCCTTTTATTTCAATATATGGGTAATTAGAACTGAATATAACGGGTTTTACTGAGAAAATTCCTGGTTATTAAGAGGTGGTAGTAATTTTGGGTAAATAGTAACGGAGTATTATAAGTTCAGATTCACTAAACTAAAGATTGAATCATCGCCTTCTTCCAGGAAACCAAGAATGTTAAATGAGAGAATAACTTGTAGATTCGATCTTAAATGGCAGCGATTTTGTGGTATAGTCAACACATTATGCATATTCAAAAAAAGTAATGAGAGGAGTGAAATCGATGACTGCTTCAGAAACCTTATTTACAAAATTGACTACTGGATATGATCAATCCCTTTCACGTGGAGGCGTCGATGGCAGGAGAGTTGCAGAACGACTGAGCGAGTTATCGAAGATCGGTGCCTCTTTAGAAGGTGGAGTGACCCGACCTGGGTACTCTTCTGAGGAAAAGCAGGCAAAACAGGTTGTGAAGTCTTGGATGGAACAATCGGGTTTGCGAGTCATTGAAGATGGAGCAGGAAATGTCATTGGTCGATTAGAAGGAACCGAAAATGGGAAGGCAATTATGTCCGGTTCGCATGTGGATAGTGTACCGAATGGCGGAAACTTTGACGGACCTCTCGGAGTAATTGCTGCGTTAGAAGTTGTCGAAGCGTGGAAAGAAACAGGCTATATACCTCGAAAACCATATGAAGTTGTTATTTTCTCAGACGAAGAAGGTACAACATTTGGTTCCGGTCTAACTGGAAGTCATGCGATGGTCGGACAATTGACTGAGCAAGAGACGAAATTGAAAATAGACAAAGATGGTAAGTCATTCGAAGCCGTAATCGAAGAGTATGGTAGTTCACTTTCAGCTGTATGGCATGCAAAGCGAGAGATGAGTGATATCGAATTGTTTGTAGAATTACATATTGAACAAGGTAAGATTTTGGAAAAAAATGATCTATCTGTCGGAGTTGTCAAAGGGATTGCTGGACCGGTATGGATGAATGTGACGTTCGAAGGGGAAGCAGGGCATGCAGGCAACACACCGATGAATGATCGAAGGGATTCAATGGTAGCAGCGAGTCACTTCATTCATAGTGTTTCTTCATTACCTCGCAGATTCAGTGAAACAGCTGTAGCAACGATTGGTAAACTGAATGTCTTTCCGAATGGTATCAATGTGATTCCTCAAAAAGTCGAGCTGACTGTAGATATACGTGATATCCACGAAGACAAACGTGACGCTTTAGTGGAAGCTATTATAGAGGCAGCTGAACAGTCAGGAGTAGCACACAATGTTGACGTCACTTGCCAAAAGACATTAACCGTTCAACCACTGTTGATAAACGAAGAGTTATTATCGGATATGAAAGAATCCATTACTAAATTTGGGATTGAACCGATGGAGCTGATCAGTGGTGCAGGACATGACGCTATGGTGTTGGGAAGAGAAGTTCCCGCTGCTATGCTGTTTGTTCAAAGTAAAAAAGGAATCAGCCACAATCCGGAAGAATGGACGGACTTGAGTGATTGTGTAAACGGAGTGCAAGTATTGAAAGATTTCATTGAACAGCAAATGGTACGGTCTTAAAACTGTGTGAAAATAAATAGAAAGTGAAGTGAGTGCTTTGGAGAATATCGCCATGTTTGGTACAGTCAATTGGTTGAATATCTTATCTGCTGTATTCGTTATCGCATGTTTGTATTTCACACTATCCTTTTTCCAACATCTCAAAATGGAGGATCAGCGACTTGCGCAACAATCAAAAATTGCGGCTGTCGTTAGTCTCGCAGTTGCCCTACTCATTCCGGCAATCTATGGTGTCTATATGCATTCTTAAAATATGCAATAATATATTTTTTCTGAAAATGTCCAAGGGAGATAGTAAGTCTATCCTTCTTGGACATTTTTTAATGGTATAATAGAAACAGATAGTTCAATGGAAATCAGTAAGTGTTGCATGTAATGAAGTTTCAGATTGAATGGATTTACCGAGGTGAATATCCTCGGCCAATATAGAATATCAGTAGGAGGTATTCGTCATGAAAGTTACGAGCAATGAACGAGGTTATGCGTTATTAATCGTCTTACTTCTCGTTGTTTTAATCATGAGCATCAGCGCGGTCTTCATGAGAGGGGCAATTAGCAATGCCAAACAAGAACAACGGGTCGATAAAAATCATTTGTCCGTAGTATCTGCCGAAATGGGCGTCGACTATTACGCAACATCTTTTACGAATCGGTATTATGAGGTGAAAGACCGCGTATGGGAAACTACTGTAGCAGAGTTTAAAGCCGCAATGGCAGATAAAAACTTTGATGGTAATGTTACGAAACTAGCTAAATTCTATGATGATCGAATGAAAAATGAATTGAGAATTGCTTTTGATGAAGTGGAACACATGTTAACTCCAACAGGTACTTCATTTAAGCTCGAATCCGAAAAGTTCGATATCAATTACACTGTAAATCCAATAGCAATTGAAGGAAATATAGAAGGTCATTATCTAGATGGGAAGGAGTCTATTCTAAAGTTATCAATGGAATTTGATGCACCTTCAGTTCTAGCTAAAGGATCAGGTGAAGACGTTGAAGTCGAAGAGCCAAAGGAGGACCCTCTACCAGATGGGGGATTACCAAGCCTAACTTATAAGCCGTTTACAATACCCCAAGTGGATCCCATTGATCACTTAAATATTACCAAAGAAGTAGATATTATTAGTGAGAGTAACAATCAAAAAACAAGAACTGTATACAAAAAAGAAAACATTAATTCAAATGAAAATGTACAAGGTTACGGAAAGTCTGTCTCCATGCAGTCACATGGGAATATTACCTTAGGTAAATTGTATGGAAATAATAATGTAGACATTAGATCTAATGGAGAATTCTCAATAGGTCAGATACAGGCGAATACTGGCTATCTTACATTAATAAGTAAAGGCAATATTTCTTCAAGCAACTTCTTTAATGTTAACAATAACGTTACTATTAGAACAGGTGGTAACTTTGCAGGAAGTAGTCAGCTCGATAGCAATACAGGCTTTCTAGATGTACAAGTAAAAGGTAACATGTCTTCTTCAAGTGTCTCTAATAACCCGAACGTTAATATTTTAACGAATGGAAACTATACTACAGGAGATATGTGGAAAAACGATAAGCGTTTGTCGCTTAAAGTTGAAGGAAACATTATAGCTGAGAAAATACATTACAATGAAAATACAAATATCGAAACGAAAGGGAACTTCACTTCTAAACTAATTAATAAAAATACACCGGCTATTACGATTAAAACAGATAAAAACTTCACATCTGAAAAAATCCAAGATAACAATAAGGTAGATATTCAAGCTAAAGGAGATTTCCAGGCTAGTGGGCTAGAAAAAAATCTTGACAGTCTAAATTTATATGTTGGTGGTAATTTTAATTCAACTGAACAATTACTATCAAACAATTATCTTAATTTGTATTCAGGTGGGAATGTGACAATTAATGGTGTATTTAATTCAAATACACCGGCTAAAGTATATGCAAAAGGGAATTACACTTCAGGAAATGTACAAGGTAATTCTAATTTAGATATGTATTCAGGTGGAAACGTAACAATTAATGGTGTACTTAATTCGAATGTTCCGGTAAAAATTCAGTCAAAAAAGAATTTTACGACTGGAAATATGCAGAGTAATTCAAACTTGGAAATACTTTCAGGTGGTGATTTCACAGTCAACGGATTTATGAATTATAATCTTTTAAAAACAACCATTATCACTAAAAATAATTTTGTTTCTGGTCAAATTCAAGAAAATCCAAACCTAACTTTGAGTGCAGGTGGTAATATAGATGTTGGTGGAATACTTTATGGGAACACAAAATCCAGACTTTTCAGTAAAGGCAATATTACAACTAAAAATATTCAAAACAACTCTAACTTTAAAATGGTTGCTCTCGGTAATTTAAATGCAGAGAATGTATATTTAAAATCTGATTCTTTAGTATGTGTAGGGGGAAACTTCATACGCAAATCGTTATCTATGGAACCTGGAAGCCGAGTATATATGAAGGGCATGGGTGATGGTTCACCACCCGGAATAGTTTACTTAAAACAAAAGGATTGGGAGAAGGTATGTGCCTTTGATGTAGAGATACCAGAGGAAGACGACGATGTACCAAAAGTAGAAGTTTCCGTAGACGGCGGATGGAAGCGACCTTTAATTGAGGTTGAGTATAATCCTGTAACCAATAAAAAGTGAAGCATACCTATATTTTGAATTACACCTCCTCACACATTGCCCAACTATGAATACACTGTCATAGAGAACGGGAACTGGAGGAGATAGATTGACGAATCAGAATTGGATGGCCCCGAATCAGCATTGGGAAAACCATTGGCAAAATCCTCAGTATCGTGTGATTTCTATCGAGGAAGCAATGATGATTGCCTTACAACAGGTGCCAGGCCACGTTGTGAAATCGGAATTGGAATATGATCACGGATCAGTAATCTATGAGATCAAAATCCGTACACGTGATGGACAGAAGTTTGAAGTAAAAGTGGATGCGAATTCAGGTAAAGTGTTAAAAGTGAAACTCGATTAATGAAAATCATGAGAATAGCTGGCTACAGGAAAGAAAACCTGTAGCCAGCTATTTTTGTTTCCTGCAAGCTCCATTCCCAGTCACTTAATCAAACGGAATTCGATAACCTAAAAGAACGCATTTAAACATATATTTAAAATAATAAGATTTAATTTAGAATATAGTGTTGTATTGTGATTTAACATGATGTAAAGTATTAGAAAATATAGAATAGTAGGAGAGTGGTAATGTGACAGCTGAACGATTAGTAGACGTAGTTCGGGGAGGATATATGGAAAGCGGACACAACGGACATATTGCTGTGGTCGATTGGAATGGAAAGTTGATCTACAGTTGTGGAGATCCAAATCGCCATACATTTGCACGATCCTCCATGAAGCCACTTCAAGCCATTCCAATTATTGAAACAGGTGCTGCAAATCACTACGGGTTACAAGCTGC
This sequence comes from Sporosarcina sp. ZBG7A, assembly GCF_000813425.1. Lineage (GTDB taxonomy): Bacteria > Bacillota > Bacilli > Bacillales_A > Planococcaceae > Sporosarcina. Next base: position 212,219 of record NZ_JWIB01000010.1, on the reverse strand, counting down.
TGACATTTCACTTGCCTGTGCTTCTCATAACGGTGAAGACCAGCATACAATCAGAGTGAAAGACATTCTGACCCGTCTGGAACTCGAAGTAGATGATCTGAAATGTGGGACACATCCACCGAGATGGACTGAATCATATGAAAACGTAATTAAAACGAATACCCCGATTACACCTGTTTACAATAACTGCTCAGGTAAACACAGCGGGATGTTGACAACTGCCAAGTATATGAATGAATCGACAGAGGATTATTACCAATTAGAACATCCAGTACAGCAACGTATTCTTGAAGTAATCAGTGACTTGTCAGAAGTCCCAGTTGAAGAAATTGAAATTGGCATCGATGGGTGTGGGGTTCCTGTACACGGAATCCCGCTTGTAAGATTGGCACTTAGCTTTGCAAAAATGGCGAACCCAGAAAACTTCCCTGAAAAACGGAAGCAAGCGATTGAAAGGGTGACTTCCTCCATGATGGCTGAGCCTGAAATGGTAGGTGGTACGGATCGTTTTTGTACCGACTTCATGAAAGTCATGGATGGGAGAATGTTTGGGAAAGCCGGAGCAGAAGGCGTCTATTGTATAGGGGATCTTGAAACGGGATTAGGGATTGCGATTAAGATCGAAGACGGAAATGGTAGAGCGGTATATCCAGTGGCTGTAGAAGTACTTAAACAGCTGGAATTGCTGACGGATGAACAATTAAAACAGTTGGCTTCCTACCATGAGCCCGCTCTGAAAAATGCTCGTGATGAAATAATTGGTCACTTGAAACCTGTGTTTACGATGAAAAGTGCTTCATGAATTTTATCATAAACGAGTCTAACAAAAAGGGGAGAAGAAGATGAAGAAGACCTACGGTTGGCTATCGGCATTTGTATTAGTCTTGTTGCTTGTGTTAGCGGGATGCAGCGACTCTGGATCAAAAGAGGGGACTGCAGAAAAAGAAGGCGATGGAAAAAGGGCGACAAAAGAAGGTAAAGACTTAGTGATCGCGGTCGCGGATAACTTTACGACACTTGATCCACATGACACGAATGATACGCTTTCAAACTCTGCTGAAAAAACAATGATGGAAGGTCTTCTAGGGTTTGATGAGAAAATGACAGTTGTTCCATTGCTTGCTGAAGAATATAAGGCGAATGATGAAGCAACCGAGTTCACGTTTAAGCTTCGTGAAAATGTGAAATTCCATGATGGTACTGACTTTAATGCAGAGGCAGTTAAAGTGAACTTCGACCGACTGGCTGATCCAGATAGTGGCTTAAAGCGTCACAGTCTTTTCGCATTGATCAAATCGACGGAAGTTATAAGTGACTACGAAGTGAAATTCACTTTGTCTGAACCATTCGGTGCAATGATCAATACATTTGCGCATCCAGCAGCTTTGATCCACAGCCCGAAAGCACTTGAAGAGTTTGGAGACGAGGTTGGTAAAAACCCTGTCGGCACAGGGCCATTCAAGTTTGTTGAATGGAAACCTAGTGAAGGATTGAAAATCGTGAAGAATGATGATTATTGGAATGAAGGGTTCCCAAAAGTCGATTCTATTACATTTAAACCGGTTTCAGAGAACGGATCACGTATCGCAATGCTTCAAACAGGAGAAGCGGACTTCATCTACCCAGTGCCGACTGAACAAGTGGAAGGAGTAAATGGCAAGGACGGTATTGAAGTCGACAGCAAACCATCCATTGTTGTCCGCTATATGGCGATGAATACGATGAAAAAGCCTTATGACGATGTGAAAGTTCGCCAAGCTTTGAATTACGCGATTAATAAAGATGCATTCATCAAAGTTGTCATGAACGGTCAAGGAGAAAAACTAGACTCCGTTATTGCACCGGACGTACAGTTCTATTCACAGCAAGAGCTGTATGAATTTAATCTTGAAAAAGCAAAAGAACTCTTGAAGGAAGCGGGAGTTAAGGAAGGGATGAAAGCGAAACTGTGGGGTGGAAATAGCTCAAGCACAGTTAAAGCAATGGAATTCCTGCAACAGCAGCTCGCAGCGGTTGGTATTGAAGTTGAAGTGGTACCAATGGAATCAGGTACATTGTCGGACAAAATCTGGTCCGTTCAAAACGCTGAAGATGCTGAACTTGAATTGTATTATGGCGGTTGGTCACCATCGACGGGAGATGCAGACTGGGGGATTCGCCCATTGCTAGGCGGAGCAGATGCATTCCCACCAAAATCTTATAACGTTTCTTATTATGACAATGATGAAGCGAACAAATTGATCAGCGCAGGATTACAGACTGCTGACGAAAATAAGCGTGCAGAAGCGTATGCGGACGTCCAAAAGCTACTTTGGGAGGATGCACCGTGGGTATTCTTATCAGCTGATAACACGTTGGCGGGAAAGAAAAATTATCTAAAGGGTGTTTATCTGTTGCCTGATGGCTCGTTAAGTGTTTCTGAAGCTGAAATTGAGTAAGAGATGGATACAGGGGCGCTGGATTTTAAAGCGCTCCTTCTTTATCTAAAGGGGGCTTACGAATGTTACGATTTCTCGGAAAACGATTGCTGCAGATCATACCCATTCTCATATTGGTTTCCATCTTTATCTTCCTTTTTGTACATATGATTCCTGGAGATCCTGCCAGGCTTGTGGCAGGAGAGGATGCTACCATTGAAGATGTGGAACTCGTCCGTAAAGAATTAGGTCTCGATAAACCCATAACAGAACAATACATCACGTACATGAAAAACTTGTTTCAAGGCGATTTCGGAAAGTCATTGAAGACCAATCGCGATGTCAGCTACGAAATAGGAGAACGCTTCATGCCGACCTTCTGGCTAACAGTATGGAGTATGTCATGGGCAGTAGTTGCAGGACTGATCATCGGGGTGGTATCCGCGACAAAGCGAAATAAGTGGCAAGATTATTTAGGGATGTTTGGAGCCGTATCAGGATTGTCTTTACCATCTTTCTGGCTCGGACTCATGCTCATTCAATTGTTTGCTGTTACATTAGGCTGGCTGCCGAGCGGTGGTATGGACTCATGGAAAAGCTATATTTTGCCTGCATTCACATTAGGGACAGGAGTGGCGGCAGTTGTTGCCCGTTTCACGAGGTCCTCTCTAATGGATGTTTTGAAAGAAGATTATATTCGAACAGGTCGCTCTAAGGGATTAAACGAACGAAGAATTACATGGGGACATGGATTACGGAATGCAATGATTCCGGTCGTCACAATGACGGGGCTACAGTTTGGATTTCTACTTGGTGGATCAGTTGTTATTGAATCCGTTTTTAGTTGGCCGGGACTAGGCAAGCTATTAATCGATTCAGTCGCGTATCGGGATTATCCGGTTATTCAAGCTGAAATGCTGATTTTTGCGCTGGAATTCATCCTCATTAACTTAGTAGTTGACTTGCTCTATGGAATTTTGAATCCGCAAATTCGTTATGAATAGGAGGGGATTTTGTGGTAGAACTCAAGTTATCGAACAAAGAAGCCTACTATCAACAGACCTTAGAGAATATTCCATCTAAAACACCATTTTCTGAGTTCTGGAGAAAGTTCAAGAAGCAAAAACTGGCGTTTGTCGCGTTTTTCTTTGTTGTCGCACTCATTTTGCTCGCATTTATAGGGCCATTCATAACTCCATATGACATTACGGAACCGGATTATGAAAACGTGTTGTCTGGTCCTTCTGCCGAGCACTGGGCAGGAACAGATGCATATGGCAGGGATATTTTTAGCAGGGTGCTAGCTGGAACTCAGATTTCCCTTTATGTGGGGCTGACCTCTGTATTGCTCGGAGCAATCGGTGGCACTTTTCTCGGTATTGTTGCCGGATATTATGGCAAACGGATTGACTCAATTATTATGCGGATTTGCGATGTTCTGCTGGCGTTTCCTGGAATTTTGCTGGCGATTGGTATTATCGCTATTCTCGGGCCGGGCCTTGGCAATGTCATTATTGCCGTTGCGATTTTCAGTGTACCGATGTTTGCACGTATTGTCCGAAGTTCAACGCTCGCAGTGAAATCCACACTATATATCGAAGCTACGAAATCTATTGGCACAAGACCAAAACGAATTATTTGGAAGCACATTTTTCCTGGTACCGTTTCAAGTATCATCGTCTATTTCACAATGAGAATCGGTTCGGCAATTTTAACTGCTGCAAGTTTAAGCTTCCTAGGACTTGGCGCACAGCCACCTTCACCGGAATGGGGCGCGATGTTGAGCGGTGGTCGTGATTATTTAAATATTGCCCCTCACGTAACAATATTTCCAGGGATTGCAATTTTCGTAACTGTACTAGCGTTCAACTTGCTAGGTGATGGCCTTAGAGATGCACTTGATCCAAAGATTAAAGAGTAATAATAGGTTGAAAGGAGGAGCATAGAATGGAAGAGAAGGTTCTTCAGGTGAGAAATCTGCAGACACACTTCACTAGCGATGCTGGGGTTGTCAAAGCAGTGGATGGTGTATCGTTTGAAGTGGGCAAAGGTGAGACATTAGGCATTGTAGGCGAATCTGGAAGCGGAAAGAGCGTCACATCACTTTCCATCATGAGACTGTTGAAAGATACTCCAGGAAAAATTGCAGGTGGCGAAATTTTTTACGAAGGTCGGGATTTGACTAAAATCAGCGAACGTGAAATGAGGAAAATCCGTGGAAATGAAATCGCGATGATCTTTCAGGAGCCGATGACGTCATTGAATCCTGTTTATAAAATCGGGCGTCAATTGGAAGAATCGATCATTCTGCATATGAAACTATCGAAAAAAGCGGCACGTGAGCGTTCCATTCAAATGTTGACAGCAGTAGGAATTTCAAGGCCGGAAAAAATCGTATTTGAATTTCCCCATCAGCTTTCAGGTGGGATGAGACAGCGCGTGATGATTGCCATGGCGATGGCGTGCAATCCGAAGGTACTCATTGCGGATGAACCGACGACTGCGTTAGATGTAACGATTCAGGCGCAGATTCTGGAGCTGATGAAGAGTTTGACAACAACGACAGATACAGCAATATTACTGATCACCCATGACTTGGGTGTGGTGGCTGAAATGTGTGACCGTGTCGTAGTCATGTATGGTGGCAGGGCTGTCGAAGAAAGCGACGTCGTATCTATTTTCACCAATCCGAAACACCCTTACACACAAGGGCTGCTGGAATCTATTCCTAAAATTGGTGATCGTGTCGAACGACTCTCTTCGATTCCAGGAAATGTTCCAATTCCAGCACATATGCCGATGGGCTGCAAATTTGCTCCGAGATGTCCACATGCGATGGACGTCTGCTGGGACAAAGAACCGTCATTTGATAAGTTGACGGATAATCATTCTGTACGCTGCTGGTTGTATGAGGAGGTGCCGACAGATGAACCAAACCTTGTTGGAAGTTCAGAACGTTAAAAAATATTTTCCCATACCTTCAAAGCTATTCAGTAGAAAGAAAGAATTCGTTAAAGCGGTAGACGGTGTTTCATTTACTGTGAACAAAGGTGAAACACTGAGTATCGTCGGTGAGAGCGGATGTGGGAAGTCTACGACGGGTCGAATGATTATGAAATTACTCGATATCACGGAAGGTAAAGTGATCTTCGAAGGGCAAGATATTACTGATATGACGGATGACCAGATCCGTCCGTTACGTAAAGAATTCCAGATGGTCTTTCAAGACCCATACGCATCCCTGAATCCTAGACTGACGATCAAAGAAATTCTTGAAGAACCCCTCATTGTGCATAATTTTAACAAGGGAAATCGTAATCAACGTGTCACGGAGCTGCTAGAAGTGGTTGGGCTTAATAAATACCATGCGGATCGATATCCCCACGAATTTAGTGGAGGACAGCGTCAACGCATCGGGATTGCACGGGCACTGGCCGTGAATCCGAAGCTAATTATTGCCGACGAACCCGTCTCTGCATTGGATGTGTCGATTCAATCTCAAGTACTGAATCTGATGAAGGATCTACAAGAGGAATTTGGTTTGACATATGTCTTCATCGCCCACGATTTAAGTGTCGTTGAGCACATTTCCGATCGGGTTGGAGTGATGTATTTAGGCCGACTAGTTGAACTGGCTACGCGCGACGAACTTTTTGGTAAACCATTACATCCCTATACGAAAGCTCTACTGAGCGCGGTTCCAATACCTGATCCTACGGTCAAGCGAGAACGAATCATTTTAAAAGGCGATATTCCAAGTCCGGCGAACCCTCCGCCTGGCTGTACGTTCCATACGCGCTGTCCATTTGCTCAAGAAACGTGTAAAATTCAAGTGCCGGAATTCCGAGAACTAGAGTCCGGACATTACGTGGCATGCCACTATGCTGAGGAGCTTGAGATTAATTAACATGAAAAAACTTCATATCATCTCGATTCAAAAAGAATATTTAACCATCGTCGCCTATCAACTATTTGATATTTTTGGTGATCAAGTGGAGTTATATCCTATTACACTACAGCAATTGACAATGGAAACGGTAGCTGAGGGTGATTTGGTGCTGTTATCGAAGGAAGTCCTACGAGGAATAACAGCTTCATTCATCCCTGCTTCATGTCCGGTCATTGTTGCAAATAGGGAAGTGAACATTGCTGCTACAGAAAAACTATCAGGGCTCCCCTTCGGTCAACGTATCCTGATTATCAATGATACGGTCGAACATGCAGTTGAAACGGCTACCTCCTTAAAAAAGATTTATTATGAGCACCACTATAAAACCTATGATCCTATGAATGCAGTTCCTTCGGATATCGACTGGATTGTTACACCTGGAGAGATGGAACTGGTCCCAGCGGCGTTTAAAAATGTAATAGACATCGGTCCACGAACACTGGACTTTTTAACAATCGAACAGGTTGAGTCAGAACTTAAAACAACTATATCTGAAATCGTCCTGATGAACCGCTTTTTCAAATCACAAGTTACGGTTGAGCTGAAACGGAAGTCAACTACAAAAAAGAACGAAACAGGAACTAAACAAGTTGATATAGTAACTGTTGAAAATCGGAAAGAAACTCATTTCACACTTAGCTTAAGTGAGATTGATCCGATTAAGAATAAAATTGAAACCCATGGATTTCTAGATGAGAGTCTTGTTATTTTGTCTATATATAAAGAAGGAAAAGAATCGTATGAACTTTTAGGTAGAGCAAAAGTGAAGGAACGATTGGTTCTCCGTGGAATAAAACTGTCTGACCAACAATTGCGGTTACGCCTCGAAATTATGCAGGATGAACAACTAATCCATGCTCGGATTGGGCGGGGAGGAACACGAATTTCAGAAAAAGGGGAAGCGTTTCTGGAGTATTTCATGGGCATAAAAGAATAAGAGGTGGATCATGAAGGTTTACATTTCCGCGGATATTGAAGGCGTGGCCGGTGTCGTTCATGGAGAGCATACGTTGCGTGATGGGAAAGAGCACGACTATGCACGTAAGCTTATGACCGAAGAAGTGAATGCGTGTATCGAAGGGGCACTGGAAGCAGGTGCAGACGAAATTGTAGTCAATGATTCACACGGAACGATGCGCAACATTTACCCGGATGAGTTACATAGTAAAGCAATGTTGTTAATGGGATCCCCCAAAAAGCTTGCCATGGTGGAGGGTCTCACAGCTGAATATGATGCGGTACTTTTCGTTGGCTATCATACAAGAGCTGGAACAAATGGAGTTCTTAATCATACGTTTAGTGGCAGAGTCATTAAAACGATTAAAGTCAATTCCACCGATATGGGTGAATTTGGACTAAATGCGTTAGTCGTTGGCTATTTTCATGTTCCGACGGTGTTTGTGTCTGGTTGTAATTTACTGGCGGATGAAGCACGAGCAGTTATTCCAGAAATTGAGTCGGCAATCGTAAAAGAATCGATTTCCCGAACAGCAGCGTTAAATCTAAGCCCATCGGAATCTCGGTTGCTAATACGGCAAGGTACAAAGCGGTCGTTGAAGGATGTCCGCAGTAAAACACCTTTTAGGATGGAAGGACCTTTTACAGTAGAAATCGAATTTTTGAATACAGGATATGCCGATGCGGTTGAAATATTGCCGATATATGAACGAAGAAATCCGCTAACGGTAAGTTTTAAAAATGAAGATTGGTTGCATTGCTATCGTCTCATTCGTGGTGCAATAATGATCGCTAATTCTGTTCAATGACAAAGCCCAAGGTAGAGGAGAGGTTGAAAATGAATCCCTTGATTGGAATTACATGTCATCATGATTTGGAGTATCAATACATGCTCAATCATTCTTATGTTCAATCCATCACTGAAGCGGGAGGTATTCCGCTGTTGCTTGCAACGGGAATGAAGAATGATGTGGGGATGTTGGTAGAGCGCTTGGATGGTCTTTTACTGTCAGGTGGATTCGACATTAATCCATTATTCTATGGCGAGGAACCAATCAAAGAACTTGGAGAAATCTCACCAGGACGGGATGACAACGAAATGGAGTTAGTTCGTGCCTTTCTTCAAGCTGATAAACCCATCTTAGGGATATGCCGTGGTCATCAAGTATTGAATGTCGCACAAGGAGGCACCATGTATCAAGATATTCACGCACAAATCGATGGGGATGTCCTTCAACATGTGCAGAAGGCGAGAAGGGAACACTTGTCCCATCGTGTTAAATTAGTGGAGGATACTAAGCTTTCTAGTATCTTCGAAACATCAAGTATTCTTGTTAATTCCTTTCATCACCAAGCGGTTAAAGAAGTCGGTGATCCCTTTATAGTATGTGGTACGTCAAGCGACGGTGTTATTGAAGCTATCGCGAGTGAGAGGCACAAGTTTGCTATAGGCGTTCAATGGCATCCTGAAAACACTGCTTGTGCAGGAGATGCTCCTTCGAAGAAGCTGTTCGAGGCGTTTGTAAAAGCGTGCAATTAGACTATGAAGTCATTACGCAAGAAGAGGAAGCGACTCCGAGTGGAGAGGCTTCCTCTTCTTTATTTTAAATCCTAATGTGATCAGTTCGAGTTGGAAGTATTTCCTTTTTTATTAATGAAGTACAAGACCCCTTCAATCGCCAGTACAACTATCAACGAAATTCCAAATAGAGGCATGATGATTCCTAAAATCACCATTAACACTATAAACCCGATGGAAATGCCACTTGTTGCTTTAGGAGGAGACGAAAGATTCCCTTTCCGTTTTCTCGACAACCACATTTTAAATCCGTAGAAAATAAGAAATAAAAATGCGAGACAGACAACTAAGTTAATAATTTTATTGGGCCATCCGAACAAGTGCCCTTCATGTAATGGAATTCCCCACGTAAACCATTTTGCCAAAATCCCATAATCGTCATAACCGACTTTGGAAATTAAATCTCCACTGTATTGGTCGAAATAAGAAGTCATTTCCTCGGCAGGGCTGACGTCTAATCCAGTGACGCCGGTATTACTTCCTTTAGATACTGTGAATACTCCATCTTCAGAAAAAGGATATACGATAGAATACGGTTTTGAGATTCCAGCGTCTCTCGCTTTCCACAATAGTTTTTCAACTAGAATGCCATCATTCCCCATATCCATTCCAGGCATCTTGCCGTGACCTCCATGATTCGCATGAGGGTCGGGTTTTTCTGATTCAGGCGCTTCTTCTTTCCGAGTAGCCCATGGAATTTCGCTCATATCGGAAGTTGGTGGTTGCTGCTGAAGCAACGGTGTTCCGATGGAAGGGTGTTCCTGTGATGCAGTGTAAATGAAGTTCCCCATAAACGCGGACCAAGGAAGTCCTGTGAAAATGAGGATGATCATTGGAATCGTAATGATTGTCCCGATGAGTGCATGGATCCTTTTAAGTCTTAAGCGGGGTGTTGATTTCTTAGGTTTCTTTAGCGCACGACTTTTGAATGTCATATAAAGTCCGGAAAATAATAAAAAGATTGCCCAGCATGCAGCCAATTCAACTAAGTAGTTTACGACGGTTCCACCAACAAAGAGTGAACTATGGATGTTTCTCATAATGTTAGCGTACGTATACTTTGGATTTTGTGATCCAACAATTTCATTATGTTCATCTAAAAATACATACTTTTCTTCGCCAGATTCAGATGACAAAGTTATCCTCGTATTATAAGGTTCATCCATGATCATAACTTTGGCTACTTCAAATCCTTCATTCTCATGCTTTACAAGTGAGATACCTTCGTCGATTGTTAGTTGATATGTTTCTTCACTGTTGCCAAAAAAGAGATCTTTGTATGCGACGTTTTCTACATTGTTATAAAACAAGTATCCGATTCCGCTCAGCGTCAGCGTAATGAGAAGTGGTGCCATAAACAACGCACCAAAAAAGTGCCATCGCCAAAATCGATTATACATCCCCTTTTTCATCTCGTTCCCTCCTTGTTCAGTTAGTTATTATTTAGAAGCTAACGTACACATTCACAATTTGGATCACTATTTTTAGCATAATAGTAGGTTGTCCAAAAAAGAGCGAGAGAAGACGTATGATTGCTTCAAGAATGGTCACCTAGATGTTTATAACATTCAAGTGTGAACTAAAATAGAACAGATGCAAAACTTTTGCAAATTCTTTGTCGTTACAAAATATAATTCATTAGTCCGATTTTTTTGTGGACTTTCTTTTCTAAAGCATTATGATTGAATTAATGGGAAAATATCACAATATCTTAATTCTTGAACAAAATTGTTTTGGCAATAGAAAGAGGGGATTATTATGTCTGGTTTTTTTGACGGAATTTTAACTGGTATATGGATGTACACCAAGTCACCGCTATTTTATGTATTGATCGGTCTACTGCTTTTGCGTGGAGTGTATCGGATCAAACGACCGGCTATCCGAGGGGCGATAGGTGAGTGGTTGGTAAATCGAAAACTTACGAAACTCGGTGCTGAATATAGTGTTTTTTCAGACATATATGTACCGGATGGGGAGGGCGGATACACACAAGTCGATCACATTGTGTTATCGCCTTACGGAGTGTTTGTCATTGAGACGAAGCATTATAGCGGTTGGATATACGGAAGTGAACACCAGAAAAATTGGACGCAAGTGATTTATAAGCGCAAGGAACGTTTGTACAATCCGATTTGGCAAAATTACGGACATATCCAGTCACTAAAGGGTTACTTACATAAGGAAGAATTGGACGTGCAATCGATAATTTCTTTTTCAAGTGATGCTACTTTCAAATTTAAGGAGCCATTTGAAACTGCATATGTTATTCATATCAATGAGCTGAATCGTGTCATTAAAAACCATCACGAAATCGTGTTTACGGAAGTAGAACTCGATCACATGAATCATTCGCTTGAAAATTTGAGGATGACAGATAAACAAGAAAAACGGAAAGTGAAGAAGGAACATCTTCATTCTGTAAAAATCAAACAGAGGGAGCAGAAGCCAAGACAATCGGTTAATTCAAAGTCAAAACAGCAGAAGGATGCTAGCAAAGAACTAAATCAGGTAAGGTTAAAAAAACGAGTAAATCTGACGAACTCAATAGAATCGGTTGGCAGCTGTCCTCGCTGTGCGAGTGAACTCGTTCAACGCAATGGAAAGTTTGGAAAATTTACGGGCTGCAGTGCTTATCCTAAGTGTCGTTATACGTTGAAAACGGAAGCATAATTGAAGAGAGGACCCCTGCTTTGATTTTTTTATCAATGGTATCTGTAACATTTATTTTTAATCTGAGTCTACTCGCAAAAAGGGGAGATGACGATGAGACTTCTCTTAGATGGAATCATCCTGAGTGTGCTAGTTTTGACGAGCTGTACCTCGGAATCAGGAACGATCACTGAACCAACTAGCAAACCCCCAGACTCCGATGAAGTGTTAAGACAAGAACCGGACGCGGACATCTTGCAATGGCAAGGTTCGGTCTACCAGGCAGACGTGGAGTGGATTCAAGAGTTGGAGCTCACTAAGAATGAACTGCTTGGTGAAATACTTTATAATTCCCAAATTCCGGAAGACTTTCAAGATGGAACGGCTACAAAGTTACCTATTGGTTCCGTGATTTATTCAACGAATGAAGGTGGAATGTATGTACTCGTCGAAGTGGATGGGGAATTGCGGAAGTATTTGCTGCTAACAGAAGGCTAGGTTTACGTTTTAATGCGTCAATTTACAGGAAAGAAGGAACGTGATGAAAAAGCATTCAATTGGGCTTCGCAAATTGATGGAAGAAGACAAATATAGACTATTGAAATGGCTGACGGATCCACAAGTTCTTCGATTTTACGAAGGGCGTGATAACCCTTTTACTATGGGCAGAGTGGAAGCGTCCTTCTTTGATGGAAATCTGGAGGAAACGAGATGTATTGTCATTCACGAGGATACCCCGATTGGTTACATTCAGTATTACCCGATTGGGATGGAAGAAAGGAAAATCTATGGATATAATGATTCGGAGGATGCCGTCTTTGGCATGGATCAGTTTATTGGCGAGCCTGAGTACTGGGACAGAGGAATCGGAACTGAGCTCGTTATCTTAACGATTGAGAGGATAATTCGGGAAAAACAAGCAAGTCGTATCGTGTTGGACCCTCAAACGTGGAATGAACGGGCGATTCATTGCTATGAAAAGACTGGTTTTCAAAAAGTGAAATTACTACCCGAGCGCGAGTGGCACGAAGGGGAATATAGGGATTGCTGGCTGATGGAGTATGTGGTAGGCGGTGAATGATGCCGTCAGCAAAATGATCAAGAAGTCTCAACGGTCATCTAAGGAGGAGCGTCATTGGATTACATACAAAATATGCGCAAGTTGATTGGACACGAAACACTCTTTACGGTCGGATGCGGGGTGATGATTGTTCAGAATGATCAGCTCTTATTGCAGCATAGAACTGATGAAGACAGCTGGTGTATTCCAGGGGGAGTGATGGAACTAGGGGAAACGTTTGAAGAGACTGCAAAACGTGAAGCACTTGAAGAAACGGGATTGTCTGTCGGTCAGCTGGAGTTGTTTGGAATCTACTCAGGTGAAGATTGTTATGCCGAATACAGCAATGGAGATCAAGTCTATAGTGTCCAGGTGATTTTTATTGCGCATTCAATTTCCGGAGAGTTACTTCAAGAAGGTGAGGAAAGCAGGGAACATCGTTTCTTCGCGCCGCATAACTTACCTGATAACCTAAACTTGAGACAGAAGTCATTCATCTTAGACTGGGCTAGAGGGGCAAAGATACCAGTTATCCGGTAACTATTCTGTAATTTTAACTTCCTTTAAGGTTTCAACTGTCTTCCTCGAGGGCAGTTGAATAAGAAACGCTTATAAAGGATGACACGTATGAACATCTATACGATCGGACACTTTTCACACACGAAAGAAGAATTTATTAGTCTCTTGGAACAAGCTAGGATTGAAAAACTCGTTGATGTACGGGCGTTCCCAGGCAGTCGGAAATTCCCATGGTTCGCGAAAGATAAAATGGCCGAATGGTTACCTGAATCAGGAATCGACTATACACATATCGAAGAACTTGGCGGCAGACGACAGTCATCCCAACTCGTCTCTCCTTTGTTAAATGAGGGCTGGCAAAACCAATCCTTTCACAACTACGCGGATTATACATTGTCGAATTGCTATCAAGATGGTGTAAAGAGATTGACTGACATTGCTTCTGAAAAACGTACAGCGTATTTCTGCTCGGAAAGACACCCCGCACGCTGCCATCGATTGATCATTAGTAACTGGCTTGTGGTTCATGATTGGGAGGTATTTCATATTGTTCCGAAAAGCGATGGTACAGGAGAGTTGGTTCCTCATGAACTAGGGAAGTGGGGAGCAATGCCGATTGTCGAGGAGGATAAAACAGTAGTCTATCCACATGTAAACTAACTAAAAGTTGATTGAATTCTATTTCTCTCTAACAGCCTTTCGCGAAGGCTGTGTTTTTGTGTGTCCAAATACCTAAAATATTTTTTCTGAAAAATAGAACTTCCCGCTCACTTGAAAACTATGAATACTCCTACAAAGACGCATAGTCGCTATTACAGTGTAATGGTACGCTTAAATTGAAACTAGAATTCTACCAATAGATAGTCGGATTCTTCTGTTGAGCGAATTCATTCCAACGAGGAGTGTGAGGCAATGCACGGTCGAACGGGGAAGAAATGGTTGAACTCATTAATGGCAACAACGCTTGTGGCAGGATTGGTCGCACCAGCTGTTCCGGTATATGCAGTAGAATCACCGGCTGTAAAAGCATCCGATTTGCTGATTTCCGAGTATGTGGAAGGGGCTGGATTCAATAAGGCGATTGAACTGTACAACGGGACAGGCGCTACACTTGACTTGAGTGGGTATTCTGTTGAACTCTATGCAAATGGAGCGGTTGCGCCGACGAACAAACTAGAACTGACGGGTACACTTGAAGATGGAAAAACGTATGTCATTGTGCATAACCAAGCTTCAGCCGATCTCAAAGCCAAGGCGGATATGGAAATCGGGAGCGTGACAAACTTCAACGGCGATGATGCCATCGTGTTGAAAAAAGGGAACGCTACGATCGACTCATTTGGACAAGTCAATGCTCGAGATAATTGGGGTACGGATGTAACGCTTGTTCGAAATGCGGACGTTACAAAAGGTGATGGTGTCATTGATGATACGTTTGATCGAACGAAAGAGTGGACGGTTTATCCGAAAGATACGTTTTCGAATTTAGGTACCCATGAATTGGATGGATCAGGTTCAACGGATCCCGAAGAGCCTGAAATACCTGTTGACGTTGTGTCCATTAAAGATGCACGTGCATTGCCAGCTGGAGAAAAAGCGACAGTGAAAGGGATTGTCGCTGCAAAACTAAAAAATACAATTTCGATTCAAGATGAAACTGGAGGTATCGCTGTTCGTCCAACGAGTTTAGCAGTAAATGTTGGAGATGAAGTGACGGTAACTGGGAAGATTGCTGACTATAGAGGATTATTACAATTGGACGAAGCTTCAGTTGTTGAAAAGATTGTGGGAACAGAGCTGACTGCGAAAACTGTGACAGGGGCAGCGATTGGTGAAGATGTTGAATCACAGCTTGTTACAGTGAATAATGTGACGCTTTCCGACAAAGAAGCAGGGCCAGGTTGGGCAAACTTCATTGCAACAGATGGAACTGAATTTACGATTCGGGATGAAAATGACAGCCTTGGGTTGCAAGCAGGTATGACCTACGACTCGATCACAGGGATTGTTCAGCAATTTGACGATGTCTATCAGGTGATTCCACGTGGTCCGTCAGATGTTATCGCAGACTCTACGGTGGTCCAGCCAGTTGTTGCAAATCCAGGTAGCGGAACATTTGTTGAAAGTGTGGACGTGACGTTGACATCTGGAACAGTAGATGCAGAAATTTTATATACTCTCGATGGCACAGATCCGATTGAGAATGGTGCAACGTATGCAACACCGTTGAAGATTACCGATAATGTTCAGTTGAAAGCAGTTGCTAAAACGGATGATGGACGTGTGAGTGCTGTCCAAACGTTTGACTATTCAATTACGGATGCACTGCAAATCCATAACATTCAAGGAGCAGGTCATGATTCACCATTTGCAGGACAAGTCGTAGATGGCGTACAAGGTATTGTTACGTATAAATACGAACTTCAAGGATCGACGTATTATCACATTCAGACGCCGGATAATAAGCGCGATGGCGATTTGAATACATCTGAAGCTGTTGTCTTGTACAGTGGACGTGATGCATGGAACTTGAAGAAAGGTGATCTCGTTTCTGTCAGTGGACAAGTGAGTGAGTACGCGATTGACGGGTACTCAGATCGTCAGCAAACGGACTTGAAAACGACGCAAATTAACGTACGTGAAGATCGTGGCGGTGTTGTAACGGTTGTGGACAGTAATGTTGAACTTCCCACGCCATTTGTTATCGATGAATCGAACTTACCAAAAGAACAAATTCTTAGCGCAGGTTTAAAAGAATTTGATCCAGCTAAATATGCAGGCGATTTCTGGGAGAGTCGTGAAGCGATGCTCGTTGAAGTAGGCAATGTAAAAGCAGTTGGACCCCAACAGCATGGTGATTTAGCAACTGTTTTAGAATCTCGTAAAACGGAGACGAAAAACGGCGGAGTGGTATTGAAGAAAGACGTTCCGAATGCAGATTTGGTCCAATTCCGATTGGAGCCGAATGGTGCAGCGCGTGATTTTGAAGTAGCGACAGGTGACCAGTTTAAAGGACCTATCGTTGGAGTGGTCGGGTATTCGTTCCAAAACTATAAGATTTATGTGGGATTGGAAGAGATGCAGGCGAAGTTTGTAAAGGGCAAAGCAGTTCCAGAAAAAACAACAATTGTGAAGGACAACGAGAAATTAACAATTGCATCGTACAACTTGGAGAACTTCTCAAACAATACGAAAACGACTTCTGCCGATAAAGCAAAGAAGCTAGCACGTGCCTTTGCGGTCGATATGAAAAGTCCAGATATTGTTGGTGTTACTGAAGTTCAAGACAATAACGGTCCTGATGCGGGTGGACCTGAAGCCAATCAAAGTTATGAACGTCTAATTCAAGCGATTGTAGAAGCAGGCGGAGTGAAGTATGAGTATGTCAACATCGATCCGGTGAATAACCAAGATGGTGGACAGCCGAATGCCAATATCCGTGTTGGATTCCTGTACAATCCTGAGCGCGTTTCAATGAAAACAGGAGCACCTCACGGGGATGCAGTAACAGCGGTTGGGTATGAGAATGGTGGTTTGACGGTGAATCCAGGACGGATTGATCCGACAAATGAAGCGTTCAATAGTAGCCGAAAACCACTTGCAGCAGAGTTCACGTTCCAAGGTGAAGATGTCATCGTCATTGCAAACCACTGGAATTCAAAAGGTGGAGACACGCCATTGTTTGGTGCAGTCCAGCCACCAGTGTATAAGAGTGAGATTCAGCGTAAAAATATTGCGCAAATCGTGTATAACTTCGTGGATGATGTGAAGACGAAAAACCCTGATGCGAATGTTGTATCCCTTGGCGATTTTAATGACTTCCAATTTACAGATGCGCTCAAGATTCATGAAGGTGAACTAATGACGAATCTTGTGAATGGAGTCGAAGAATCGGATCGCTACTCGTACGTTTATCAAGGGAATTCTCAAGTGCTTGACCATGTACTCGTGTCGAACAATCTAGCAGATGCTTCTGAAATCGATATGCTGCATATCAATGCAGATTATACAGACATGGCGGGCCGTGCAAGTGACCATGATCCGATATTAGTGCAGCTAGCGCTGAAAACAAAGAGCGATCCTGATCCATTTGAGTGGGAAAAGGTTCCTGTCAACAAGTATTATTTCTTGTTGAATTACAAGAAGCCGAGTTTAACAGTCGATGCGAAAGGATCTTCCATCACAATGGATTACCGCTCGCGTGTAACGAATGGCATTACGTTAACTGGCCAGTATGCAATTTTAAGCGGACTGGGCTTTGCAAATAACAAGCTAATTCTGAAACCGACTGAAAAAGGCTTAACTGTCGATACGAAGTGGACAGTTCAAGGAAATGTCGTTTTGGATGGGACGAATCCACTTCGGATCTTTGGAGCCGAGAATGTTATGAAAATTAGTTATGTGAATGGTGCAAGTGCTGAAAATGTTGAGTTTTATGACCGCTTTGGTCGCAAACTTACAAAGCCTGGCATTCAATGGCCATGGAATAGTGTGGCGAGCTGAGTAGATTTTGAGGAGAGGACGATGCCCCCGGGTGTCGTCCTTTTTGCGTTGTTCACCTGACGATTGGGGGGGATTAGGATGGGTGAATCGGCAAGAAGGGAGCGTGAATCGACCAAATCAGAGGGGGAATCAGCATTATGACGAGAGGAATCGGCAATATCGAGCAAAGAATCGGCAAGAAGGAAGAATTAATCGGAATCAGGACACAATTCAACGGGGTTAAGGGATTAATTGGTAGCGCTCCGCTTGATTTTTGTAGGCTTTCACTGTTTGTATGGTGAATCGGCAAGAAGGAAGCGTAAATAGGCAAGATTGGAAGAAGAATCGGCATTATGACGAAAGGAATCGGCAATATCGAGCAAAGAATCGGCAAGAAGGGAGAGTTAATCGGAATCGGGACACAATTCAACGAATAAAAAGCAGCCTCTCAATACAAATAGAGACTGCTGGTACCAAAAAGTTAAGATCGATTCAAAAATCCATGTTGCCCCGCGGTCCATAAATCACGAAACGCACGATTTACAGGAGAAGTTTCCAATACAGCCTGCATGCCTAGTCTACGGAATAACTGGACTGCACAATCCGTTGCGATATCTGAACTCTCCATGCATACAGCGGACAGTTGATCAAGTTCATGGTCGTCAAGGGAACCATTCAGATGCATGTCCCAGCGTCGTTCCACTGCATTATGGAAGAGTTGCTCGGCTAGGTTAAAACGCTCCTGTTGTTCCTCAAGCAAACTCACTGTTCCAGCAATCTTTTCTGCATCCCAGCGTGACTTGGCTTGTTCTATAAGCTTATGTGCTTCTTCTAAAAAGCGCGCACCCAGTCCAAGACAAACAGCTGCAAATGAGACTTGTGAAAATTGGACGAACGGGAACGAATGAACAGGTAGGCCGAGTGCGTTCTGAGTTTCAATTACTGAAAAGGTTCGATCATGTGGTATAAATGCATCCTTCACACGGATCGTGTGGCTACCTGTTCCTTTCAGTCCCATCGCATTCCAGTCTTCCACGATTTCGACTTGGTCTGGCATGAATATACATGCGCGCATTTCGTCTGTTTCCTTACCGTCACGCCAAATAATTGTATTCGCTGTAAACATGGAAGCGTACGGTGCGCCGCTGCAAAAACGCCACTTACCGGAAACTCGATAGCCGTTCTTTTCAGCATGTGCTTTGCCAGTTGCATATCCACTACCTGCAATCACAGCGTTCGCTGGTAAATACAGTTCTTTCGCTTGTGCTTCCGTCATATTTTCAAGAAATAAATTACCTCCAGATCCGATTGTCGTCAGCCAACCAAACGAACCATCATTAAATGAAGTGTCTTTAAATACATGGGCAGCATCAGGTAAAGAAAGCGCCCGACCACCTAACTCTTTCGGTAAAAACAGCTTAAACAACTGTTCTTCATAAGCAACTTGCAATAAGTCGTCTGGCAATGTACCAGTCTGCTCGATTTCTGACGAAGCACTGAGAATAATTTTTGAGAGATCTTCAGATAACATAACTATCATCCTTTCTATTCAGTAAAAATGTAACGGTACCGGTAGAGGAATAATCAAAACGCGAATCGTGCACCCACTTCTATTCCCTCTATGACAAGGAAGTAAAGGTTTGCAAAGTTTTAACTTTAACTTCAGAAGACATTGGAACTACCAGAAATATATGGTATGTTTGACTAGTACGAAAACTAAATGGTGAGAGGGAGATGTTAATGTCTTTGCTTAAAAGAATCGGCTTCAGTTTTCTTGTCGCTTTGCTGACCCTTGGTAGTTTAATTATACCTCAAGGAGCAAGCGCTGCTAAGTCAGATGAGGCAACTAGAGGAGAATTCGTCCAATCAGTTGTACAAGCACTTAATTTACCTACGAGCGATGGTTCGACGCTCACATTTACAGATGTGGACAAACAGTTAGCTCCTTATGTTGAAGCTGCAGTGAAAGCAGGTCTTGTTCACGGCCGTTCAGCTACAAAGTTCGACACAAATGGTTCACTAACTCGTGAACAGGCGTTTGTTATTTCAGCACGTGCAGCAAAAACAGATAAAACTTATCCGATGAGCCTCCTTGACCGTTTTAAGGACAAGCGTGACTTCGGTGCTTCGTTGCGTCCGGAAATGGCGAAAAGCATCGGTTTAGGTCTGTTGAAAGGCTATTCAGACCACACAGCAAAACCGAA
Source organism: Sporosarcina sp. ZBG7A (assembly GCF_000813425.1). Taxonomy (GTDB): domain Bacteria; phylum Bacillota; class Bacilli; order Bacillales_A; family Planococcaceae; genus Sporosarcina. The sequence goes on along the minus strand of NZ_JWIB01000010.1, from coordinate 192,403 downwards.
ACAGGCAGTGTTGAAAAATGAAATGCGTGCAATCGTTAATCGTTTAGTAAAAATAAGTCAGGAATACCCAGGTACTGATGAAGCAACTGTATCCCTACGTGTAATGGGTACGACTGATCTTCACATGAACCTTGTAAACTATGACTATTATCAGGATACTAAGGTAGAAGACTATGGACTTACAAAAGTAGGTGTGTTGGTGGATGAAATACGCGCTGAATCCGAAAATACGCTTATGTTCGACAATGGAGATTTAATCCAAGGGAATCCACTCGGTACATATAAAGTGAGTGTAGATCCGTTGGAAAAGGGTGAAGTACACCCTGCATTTGCAGCGATGCAAGCACTTGACTATGATGTGATGTCTTTAGGAAACCATGAGTTTAACTATGGACTGGAATATCTGGACCAAGTGATCGATGAGTCTGGTTTCCCTGTCATTAACGCAAACGTGTATGACGCGAAAACAGGTAAAAACCGCTACAATCCTTACATTGTAATGGATAAAGAAGTAACAGACTCTAAAGGTGAGAAACATACATTGAAAGTCGGCGTTATCGGAGTCGTTGCACCAGGTATCCTTCGCTGGGATGGCGCAGTACTTAAAGGTAAAGTAACTGTGGAAGATGGTTCAGATACAGTTAAGAAATTCTTGCCACAAGTACAAAAAGAAGGCGCTGATGTTGTATTCGTAATTGCTCACTCAGGAATTGGCGATGAAATTCATGAGCAGGACGAAGATGATATTACATGGCAGATTTCTGAAATTGACGGCGTCGATGGAGTTCTAACTGGTCACAACCACGCGTTGTTCCCTGGGGACTTTGCAGACACAAAAAATGCAGATCAAGCTGCTGGTACGTTGAATGGAACTCCTGTCGTTATGCCAGGTAAGTTCGGTAGCCACCTTGGATTGCTCGATTATGAATTGAAAATAGAAGATGGCAAGTGGGAAGTCATCTCTGGAAAAGGCTCACTGCGCGCAGTTCACAAAGATTCAGAAGAAATCAACCAAGGTGTCATGGATGCGGTCAAGGAAGCTCACGAAGGAACACTCGAGTATATCCGCACACCGGTTTCTAAAACAACAGCACCAATTACAAGCTATTTCGCGCTTGTGAAAGATGATCCATCGATTCAAATTGTTACAGAAGCACAAAAACGTTATGTAGCAACGCAGATTCCAGGTACAGAATATGCAGATTTACCAATTTTATCAGTAGGTGCACCATTTAAAGCAGGCGGTAGATATGGTTCCGACTATTACACGGACATCCCTGTTGGAGACATTGCCATTAAAAACATGGCGGATCTATACGTATTTGACAACACGATTACAGGACTTGTAATGACAGGAGCCGATGTTAAGGAATGGCTTGAAATGTCAGGTGGTCAGTTCAATCAGATTGATCCGAAAAAATCTGGAGAACAAAACGTGTTAAATGAAAATTACCGTTCTTACCTGTTTGACGTTATTGATGGTGTCACATATGAGTATGACGTGACTCAACCAAACAAATATGACGGTGCAGGTAAAGGTGTCAACGAAGGCGCGAGTCGAGTGAAAAATCTTATGTTTGACGGAAAACCAATTGATCCAAAACAGAAGTTTATCGTAGTAACTAACAACTATCGTGCAAGTGGGGAATTCCCGGGAGTACGCAACGCTACAGATACGCTTTCTTACCAATACGAAAACCGTGAAGCGGTTGTCGACTATATGAAAGCAGTAGATCCAATCGATCCTTCTGCAGATGGCAACTGGTCCATTCAATCAGTGGGTGGAGCAAACATGATCTTCGAAACATCTGAAAAGGGTAAACAACATCTTGGTGACGATAGCCGCATTAAGTACGTTGGACCAACAAAAGATGGATATGCGAAATATGAATTGAAGTAAGAACTAGAAAAAGAGACGTGCTCGTTGCGTCTCTTTTTTCTAGTAAAGTTCGGATAAAGAGAAACAGTTTCTTTACGTCTTAGTCCATGTAATTGATTTGGGGTGCCAGGGAGATTCGTTTTATTTCAATTGAATAAAATTATACATTGAAAAGGGGATGGAGAAATTTTGCTAAAAAAAGTTGGCGTTAGTTTTCTTATCGTATTGTTAACTGTTGGAAGCCTAGTGGTCCCACAGAAAGCAAATGCTGCAAAGTCAAACGAAGCAACAAGAGGCGAATTCATCCAACAAGTTGTGAAAGCGCTTAACCTTTCGCTAAGTGACGGTTCAACGCTCAAATTTAAAGACGTAGATAAACAACTCGCACCTTACGTTGAAGCTGCCGTGAAAGCAGGTCTTGTTCATGGGCGGTCTACTACGGTGTTCGACACAAATGGAACATTGACACGTGAGCAGGCATTTGTTATTTCAGCACGTGCTACGAATACAGACAAAACGTATCCGTTAAGTTTGCTTGATCGTTTTAAGGACAAGCGAGACTTCGGTGCTTCATTGCGTCCAGAAATGGCAAAAAGCATAGGACTTGGTCTTATGAAGGGCTATTCAGATGGAACAGCAAAACCCAAACAGGCAGTCATGAAAAATGAGATGCGAGCAATTGTGAATCGACTGTTACAAGTAAGTCAGCCACATCCTGAAGAAGCGACTGTAGCACTTCGTGTTATGGGTACAACGGATATTCACACGAATCTCATGAACTATGATTATTATCAAGACAAAGTGATTCAAGACTATGGACTTGCGAAAACAGGAGTTCTTATCGACGAAGCACGTGCAGAGGTTGAAAACACGTTGTTATTCGATAACGGGGATCTGATTCAAGGGACGCCACTCGGTAGTTACAAAGTAAAGGAAAAGCCGCTCCAAAAAGGGGAAGTGCATCCTTCTGTTGCCGGATTGAATGCACTCAAATATGACGTGATGTCATTAGGAAATCATGAGTTTAACTTTGGTTTGGATTACTTGGACAATGTTATTGAAGGTGCAGAATTCCCAGTTCTGAATGCCAACATCTATGATGAAGCAACAGGAAAAAACCGCTTTACACCTTACGTCATTCTGGACAAGGAAGTGACGGATTCTAAAGGGGTCATGCATAATTTGAAGGTGGGCGTAATTGGAGTTGTTGCTCCTGGAATCATGCGTTGGGACGGGTCGAATTTAAAAGGGAAAGTTACAGTTGAAGATGGTGCGGATACTGTAGAAAAGTTCTTGCCACAAGTACAAAAGGAAGGCGCTGACGTCGTATTCGTTATTGCTCACTCTGGAATAGGTGATGAAGTTCACGACAAGGGAGAAGATGATGTCACGTGGCAGATTTCTGCACTTGAAGGTGTGGATGGTGTGTTGACAGGTCATAACCACGCACTCTTCCCCGGCGACTTCAAAGATGTGAAAAATGTGAACTCAGAAGAAGGTACACTGAATGGTACTCCAGTTGTCATGCCAAACCGTTTTGGTAGTCACCTTGGATTACTAGACTATCAATTGAAAATGGACAATGGCAAATGGGTAGTTGTTTCCGGTAAAGGATCAGTACGTGAAGTTCATAAAGACTCTGATAAGGTGAATCAAAAAGTAGTAGATGCAGTGAAAGAAGTCCATAAAGAAACATTAGATTACATTCGAACTCCTGTTTCTAAAACAACTGCGCCACTTACGAGCTATTTTGGGCTTATTAGAGACGATTCCTCCATCCAAATTCTAACGGAAGCACAGAAACACTACGTTGAGGATAAGATTAAAGGAACCGAGTATGAGAAACTTCCGATTTTGTCTGCAGGATCTCCATTAAAGTTCGGTGGTCGATATGGTCCTGATTATTATACGGATATCCCAGCTGGAGATGTGTCTATTAAAAACTTAGCGGACTTGTATGTCTATGATAATACGGTCGCTGCGGTTGTTCTTACAGGTAAGAACATCAAAGAATGGCTCGAGATGTCTTCAGGTGCATTCAACCAAGTAGATCCTACAAAGTCGGAAGAACAAAATATTGTGAACGAAAACCACCGTTCTTACAACTTTGACGTAATTGACGGACTAACATATGAGATAGATATTACGCAACCTGCGAAGTATGATAGCAAAGAAGGAAAGCTTGTAAATGAAAACGCAACTCGGATTCGGAATTTACAATATAAGGATCAACCGATTGATCCGAATCAAGAATTTGTTGTCGTAACAAATAACTATCGCGGTAGCGGAAACTTCCCTGGAGTACGGGATGCAAAAGAGATCATCTTCTATCAAGATGAAAATCGTGAAGCCGTTATTGAGTATTTAGAAACAATCGATCAAATTGAGCCCTACGTAGACAACAACTGGTCGATTCAGCCTGTAAAAGGTGCAAAAATGATTTTTGAAACCTCAATAAAAGGTAAAGAACATATCGGTGATGACACGCGCATTAAATATATCCAACCAACTAAAGAAGGTTACGGGAAGTATGAATTGAAATAAGAACGTTTAAGGGGACGCACTCATTGCGTCTCTTTTTTTTACGTAAATAGCAGAAAAAAAGCAATCCAGATGTAAGTTATTCTGAAATAATTTTAAAATGAAAAATAATTTGAAAATCAATTACTTTAAATATAAACAATAGAAATCAAGAGCCGAAAGTATAAGTATGCTTTTACTACTTACTAGAAATGAGAGATGACCTATGTCAATTGGAAAAAAGTTGTATGGAGGATTCGGTGTACTTATCGTTGTTATTCTACTTTCATCGTTATATAGCTTTAATCAAATAGCTAAAATTGAAGATGAATATGACTTTTTGCTCGAAAGTCGTGTTGCACAAACTATACTCGCAAAAAATATTCAGGCAGAAAGCGGTCTAGAAGGCGTTTACATACGCTCGTATTTACTACTAGGTCAACAAGATGATTTGGATAAATTCGACGAGCATTATGAAAGAATAAACGAATCCATCGCTGGAATTCGTCAACTTGCCCAATCGGATAAGATGAAGGGATTGATAGACAAAACAGAACAATTAAATGCGGAGTTTTATGCAGTATCCCAGGATGTTATTAAATTAAAAAAAGCTAATGATGTAGAAGGCGCAATCCAATTGATGGATTCGGAAATGAGCCTTATAAATGAGGGACTAAGAGAAACATTAACTGAAATGACTACGTATCAAAACGAACAATTAACTATAGTAAATAAGAGCGCACTCGACACTGCTAAAAACGCAAAGCTTGGTTTGCTTGGAGCAAGCATTCTCGCATTAGTGTTAGCTGCACTCATTTCAACAACGATTACTCGCAGTATTTCTAAGCCTGTGATTCGTCTATCTAAAGCGGTATCTGTTGTCGCATCTGGAAACTTGTCAGATGAGGACATTCATCTGAAATCCAAAGATGAACTGAAAGATCTTGCGAATTCATTTAACGGCATGAAACAAAGTCTTCGAACACTTATTGGTGGGGTGAACGACAACGCCCTGCATTTGACAGCTTCAGCAGAAGAGCTGTCTGCAAGTACGTATGAGGTATCACAATCCTCTGAAGAGATGGCGAAATCTATTGACTCTGTCGCACAAGGTGCACGATTATCAGCATCTGCTGCAAGTGAGAGTTCAATAGTAATGGAAGAAACGGCTGTAGGTGTCCAACGTATTGCAGAATCAGCAACGCAACTAAACGACAGTGCTGAGAAAACCATGTATATCGCTACGGAAAGTGGTCAGACAATCGAAACAGCGAAAGAGCAAATGGATATTATTTATAACTCGTCAAATCAAACTTCAGAGCTGATCCAACGGTTGAGCCGTCAGACTGAAGAAATTGAGAACATTACGAATGTCATTACTAGCATCACGGAACAAACCAACTTGCTAGCACTCAACGCGGCAATTGAAGCAGCACGCGCTGGAGAGCATGGAAAAGGATTTGCTGTCGTCGCAGATGAGGTACGTAAACTGGCAGAGGAATCGAAGAAGTCCGCGAGTCAGATTGTCGAGTTGACGATGGCAATTCAGACTGATACAAAGAACGTGGAACAATCGGTCTCTGAAAGTATGGTGAATGTAGAACAAGGTGTTCATGTCATTGAAAATGCAGGGCGTACGTTCTTGGAGATTGTGAAAGCTGTTCAGGTCATGTCCGGTCAGATTGCAGAAATCTCCGCAGCAACAGAGCAGATTTCTGCAAGTGCTGAAGAAGTATCAGCCTCTGTGAATGAAATTTCAGGTCAAGCTACAAGTGCTTCTGCACAAACAGAACAGAACGCAGTTGCGATGGAAGAGCAATTGGCAACGATAGAAGAAATCAATGCAGTGGCTCAAGACCTTAGCAACAAAGCGGTGGATCTACAGGAAATGATTCATCAGTTTACAGTATAATTAGCAATTGGAAGTCCTTTTGTCAGCATTAGCTGACAAGAGGACTTTTTTAGTGCTAGCGGATATAGGAATTCACTGGATACATGCATAAATGATCTAACACATTCATGTTACTGTCCTCATACAAAAAAATCAGCTGCCCCATTTGAGCAGCTGATCTTACGTTAGTATAGGGACACAAGAACGCCGCTTTCCTTGAATGGTTTGGCTATTGCGACAGGTTAGTATATAAAACAAAGTAAGCTACGTTTATTCACTTCACACTTCAGTAAGTTAATAAACTCAGCACTTAGTTCTAGTTCCATGGCTTTTACATACGATAGGATGAGCAGATCATCGGGGAGTCTGTTCATAAACACGACACCTTCTTCCAGCATTGTATTATTCAATTTCCCCAAGTACGAGGAAAGCGGCTTACTTTTAACTTATCAGATAACTAAAAAAAGAACAACCGTTCGGTTATCCACATTGATTGGTGGATAAAATGTGGACAAGCTGTTCATAGGAGTTAGTAGGTCTATCGCAATCAAGGGGATAACGTGGAAAAAGTTATGCACACTTGTGGACTGCGCGAAGTTTGTCGAAAGATTTTTTGATTTGTTGGATACAGTTGATCAAAAAGTTTATAAAAAAAGTGCGATGTGCAATATATCGCGTGGTTGAGGCGTTGTAAGCGTATACATTTTCACTATATATTCTAAATTGAAAAATTATTTCAAAAACATGGTTGACTCTTTATTTCTTTCGCTATATGATTACAACAATCTACTTCAGCGAAAGGTTGTTTCAACTACCTGGTTGCTGAAATTATCGTTCACCCGTTGGTGCCATTGTGAGGAGTGAGTTTCATGAGAAGTGACATGATAAAGAAAGGTGTCGATCGTGCACCGCATCGGAGTCTACTGTATGCGACAGGCGTGCGATCGAGAGATATGGAGAAACCATTCATTGGAGTATGCAACTCATACATTGATATCATTCCCGGTCATATGCACTTAAACAAATTTGCGGAAGTCGTGAAAGAAGCGATACGTGAAGCAGGAGGCATTCCTTTCGAGTTTAATACAATCGGTGTTGATGACGGAATTGCTATGGGGCATATTGGTATGCGGTATTCATTGCCAAGTCGTGAACTCATTGCCGATTCAGCTGAAACAGTCATTAACGCGCATTGGTTTGACGGTGTGTTTTACATCCCGAACTGTGACAAGATTACACCAGGAATGCTGATGGCAGCGGTCCGTACGAATGTTCCTTCCGTATTCGTTTCAGGAGGTCCTATGGAAGGTGGAACTTCAGCAGACGGTAAGCCGTTATCCCTCGTATCTGTGTTTGAAGGAGTTGGCTCTTACAAACAAGGAACCATGACTGCTGAAGAACTGCTCGATATTGAACAAAGTGCATGTCCTACATGTGGTAGCTGTTCAGGAATGTTCACCGCTAACTCCATGAACTCTCTAATGGAAATGCTAGGCGTCACCGTGCCGGATAACGGCACAATCATCGCAACTTCTGATGAGCGTCATCGGCTCATTAAAGAAGCGGCGCAGCATCTCGTGAGAATGGTAAAAGAGGACATTAAGCCACGAGACATCATTACAAAAGAGACAATTGACGATGCGTTTGCACTCGATATGGCGATGGGCGGATCTACAAACACGGTCCTTCATACACTCGCAATTGCACACGAAGCGGAAATCGAGTACGACGTCCGTGATATTAATGAAGTCGCTAAACGGATTCCATATTTATCGAAAATCAGTCCAGCATCCGATTATACAATGCACGACGTCCATCTGGCAGGTGGCGTCAGCGCCATTATAAAAGAGCTTTGTGAAATTGAAGGTGCTGTTCATCCAGATAGGATGACAATCACCGGAAAGTCACTCTATGAAAATGTGAAAGACCGGCCAATCAAGAACGATCAAGTAATACGTCATAAAGAAAATGCTTATAGTCCAGTTGGAGGTCTTTCCGTTCTATTTGGAAATATTGCACCAGACGGCGGCGTCATAAAAGTCGGTGCTGTCGATCCTTCCATCAAAGAATTCAGAGGTGAAGCTATCGTCTTTGAATCTCAGGAAGCAGCTCAAGAAGGTATTGACGATGGTACTGTGCAAGCAGGTCACGTCGTAGTCATTCGTTACGAAGGTCCAAAGGGCGGACCTGGAATGCCGGAAATGCTCGCGCCGACTGCAGCGATTGCAGGTCGAGGACTTGGAACGGAAGTCGCGCTCATCACGGATGGTCGTTTCTCAGGAGCATCCCGAGGCATTTCCATCGGACACATTTCTCCGGAAGCAGCTGAAGGCGGTCCAATCGCTCTTGTGGAAAACGGAGATGTCATTACAATCGACTTAACCAATCGGACCATTGAATTGGAAGTCGATGAAGAAGAACTTGCAAAACGTAAAAGCCAATTGAAACCATTTGAACCGAAAATCAAAAAAGGGTATCTTGCCCGTTATTCCAAATTAGTGACATCCGCCAGTACGGGTGGCGTTATGAAAATTTAATAGACGAACTCGATGATGAGGTAAAAGTGTTTGGATCCTGCATTCCCAGAGAGCCGGTGGTGCTGCAAACCGGTAATGCAACCAACGCGATATCGCCTCGGAGTGAACAGCTGAACAAAGTAAGCTGTTTCGGGCAGTTGTGCCCGTTATGATAAAGGATGCGATTCATTCGCGTCCATGAGACGGTGAACGTTACCGTGAACAAGGGTGGTACCATGAAAGCTTTTTCATCCCTTGCGCAATAATTTTTTGCGCGGGGAGAAAAGGCTTTTTATTATGATTTAATCTGGATTCCCGATGGAGCCATATATATAGCGATGATGACAAGGAGAGATGCAAATGAGTACGGAATTGAAGTTGAAAACGGCACCTGAAGCTAATGAGAACGATGCCGCTCCAATGCGGCCAGCTAATGGATCGGATGTGTTAATCCGGTCCTTGAAAGAACTACAAGTTGAAATCATTTTCGGATATCCAGGCGGTGCAGTACTTCCAATTTACGATGCACTGTATCAAAATCCAATTCAACACATTTTAGCCCGCCACGAACAAGGAGCGATTCATGCTGCTGAAGGGTATGCACGAGTTTCAGGCAATCCTGGCGTGGTAATTGCTACATCAGGTCCAGGTGCAACCAACCTTGTCACAGGTATTACAGATGCCATGATGGATTCCATTCCACTCGTTGTGTTTACTGGCCAAGTCTCAAGTAGCGTCATTGGAACAGATGCTTTCCAGGAAGCGGATATTATTGGGATTACGCAACCAATCACGAAGCATAACTACCAAGTTAGCAGGGTAGAAGATCTGCCTCGTATCATTAAAGAAGCGTTCCATATTGCATCGACTGGTAGACCGGGACCTGTAGTTGTAGATATTCCAAAAGACATCGCCACAGCTTCTGCAGAAAACGTCCCAGAAGCTCCAACTGAACTTTATTTGCCTGGTTATCAGCCTACTGTTCATCCGAATTACCTGCAAATTCAAAAAACTATTGCATTACTTAAGCAAGCGAAACAGCCTGTGATTTTAGCAGGGGCTGGTGTACTTCACGCTAAAGCGACTGAAGAACTGAAGGAATTCGCTGAAGTGAATCGGATTCCAATTGCCAATACACTCCTTGGGTTAGGAAGTATTTCAGGAGATCACGAACTCTTCCTTGGTATGGCGGGCATGCATGGTACGTACACCTCGAACATGGCAATCAGTGAATGTGATGTACTCATTAATATCGGTGCTAGGTTTGATGATCGATTGACAGGTAACCTAAACCGATTTGCACAAAATGCTACTGTCGTTCACATCGATATCGACCCAGCGGAAATCGGAAAGAATGTTCCGACTGCAATTCCGATTGTTGCTGATGCAAAAGAAGCGTTACTTGCATTGTTGAAGCATCCGGCATGCAAGCCAGACACGGAGGTTTGGTTAACAAAACTCGAGAGTCTGACAAAAAACTTCCCACTTTGGTATGAAGAAGACCCGGAACATCTGCTTCCTCAACAAGCACTTGAGCTGATCCACAAGATTACAGAGGGAGATGCGATAGTGACGACGGATGTCGGACAGCACCAAATGTGGACTGCTCAATATTATGGATTGAATCATGCAGATCGCTGGGTAACTTCTGGCGGTCTCGGGACAATGGGCTTCGGATTCCCAGCAGCTATCGGGGCACAACTCGCAAAACCGGATGCACGAGTAATTGCAGTTGTTGGTGACGGTGGTTTCCAAATGACTGCACAAGAATTATCACTGCTTCAAGAACTTCGAATTCCAGTGAAAGTCGTGATTTTGAACAACGAAGCACTCGGAATGGTGCGGCAGTGGCAGCAGACGTTTTTCGAAGAACGCTATTCACAATCATTAATCCCGATCCAACCGGATTTTGTGAAGCTCGCAGAAGCCTATGATTTGAAAGGCTACCGCATTAAAAGCTTGGCAGAAGCGGAAGCAGTATTTACGGAAGCATTGTTATCAGATGAACCCGTTTTGATCGACTGTCGAGTGAAACGTATGGAAAACGTCTATCCGATGGTAGCGCCGGGGAAAGGAATTCAAGAAATGATTGGAGTGAGTGCGCCATGAAACGAGTCATCACAGTAACAGTTATCAACCAAAGTGGCGTGCTGAATCGGGTCACTGGGTTGCTCATGAAACGCCAATTCAACATTGAAAGCATTACGGTTGGTCACACGGAACAATCTGGGATGTCGAAAATGACGTTCATCGTCCATGTGGAGGATGAACGCAAGATCGAGCAGCTCGTGAAACAGCTGCAAAAGCAAATCGACGTGATTAAGGTGAATGATATTACCGACAAGTCGATTGTGCTGCGGGAATTGGCGTTAGTGAAAGTGACGTCGCCACCACATGCAAGGGGGGAGATGAACAGCCTGGTAGAACCGTTCCGGGCGACTGTCGTCGATTCCGGAAAGAACATCGTGACGTATCAAGTGACAGGCGATCCAGAGAAAATCGACGCGTTCATCGCCTTGCTTAAGCCATACGGCATCAAGGAGCTCACACGAACAGGCACAGCAGCATTCGTGCGAGAAGTCCAAAAAACTCCGTCCCCATTGTTATCGATTTTGAAATAGCTCATAGTATCCGGACGGTGTTGATTTACGCTTCAGACGGACGCTTTCCGAGGGGCTCGATCTCAGCCGCTTCCCTCGCTGCGCTCAGTCCAGGGTCTTCGATCTTCGCTGATCCCTCCGGAGTCGCCGTCTTACGCTACAATCAACGAATCGTGTTAGCGGCATGTCAACATCTTGAAAAATGATTAAAAAAATAAAAAAACCCACAAACCCTAGGAGGAATTCATTATGACAAACATGTATTATAACCAGGACATCAACGAGAAAGTATTGGACGGTAAAAAAATTGCGGTAATTGGATACGGTTCACAAGGTCACGCACACGCACAGAACTTGAAAGACTCCGGATTCGAAGTTGTTGTAGGAATTCGTCCCGGGAAGTCATTTGATAAGGCAAAAGAAGATGGTCTTGAGGTAGCTACTGTTGCTGAAGCTGCAGAACAAGCAGATGTGATCATGGTATTGCTTCCAGATGAGCGTCAAAAGCAAGTATACGAAGAAGAAATCGCACCAGCTTTAAAAGCAGGCAAAGCACTCGCATTCGCACACGGATTCAACATCCACTTCGGTCAGATCAAACCACCTGCAGACGTTGATGTATTCCTAGTCGCTCCAAAAGGTCCAGGACATCTCGTACGACGGACTTTCGTTGCAGGTGCAGGCGTACCAGCACTATTCGGAGTGTATCAAGATGCATCAGGTACAGCCCGCGCGACGGCACTTGCGTATTCAAAAGGGATCGGTTCAGCACGAGGCGGAGTTCTTGAAACCTCATTTGAAGAAGAAACAGTAACCGATCTATTCGGGGAGCAAGCGGTCCTTTGTGGAGGATTGACTTCACTTATCAAAGCAGGATTCGAAACGCTTGTAGAAGCGGGCTACCAGCCGGAACTCGCATATTTCGAAACACTCCATGAAACGAAGCTCATCGTTGACTTGATGTACGAAGGCGGAATGGCAGGTATGCGTTATTCTGTTTCAGATACAGCAGAATGGGGCGATTTCGTTTCAGGACCGCGTGTTATCGACGCAGATACGAAAGCTCGTATGAAGTCGATCTTGGAAGATATCCAGTCTGGGAAGTTCGCAAAAGAGTGGATTCAAGAAAACGAAGATGGTCGTCCGAACTTCAACCGAATTGAAAAAGAAGAAGCAGGACATCAACTTGAAGAAGTCGGTGAAAAACTGCGCGCGATGATGCCATTTGTTGCGAAAGGATTGAAAAAAGAGGAAGAGGTGACTGCAGGTGCGACGAATTGACTTTTTCGATACAACACTGAGGGATGGCGAACAGTCAGCAGGCATTAACTTAAATACAGCGGAAAAGCTTGAAATCGCACGCCAGCTTGAACGTCTTGGTGCAGCGGTGATTGAAGCGGGCTTTCCCGCTTCATCCCCCGGCGACTTCGAAGCAGTTCAACGCATCGCAACTACCGTAAGAAACTCTACAGTGACGGGCTTAGCCCGTGCTGTAAAGAGTGATATCGATACTTCGTGGGATGCGTTAAAAGGCGCAGAACAGCCTCACTTACACGTGTTCCTCGCAACTTCACCCATTCATATGGAATATAAATTGAAAAAGACGCCGGATCAGGTCGTGGATATAGCAGTGGAAGCGGTCAAATATGCTCGCTCTAAATTCCCACTTGTGCAATGGTCCGCTGAAGATGCATTCCGTTCAGACCCAGCGTTTCTCGTCCGAATTTTGAACGAAGTCATCGCAGCTGGTGCAACAACGGTAAACATTCCAGATACGGTCGGATATGCGTCTCCGCAAGAATACGGTGCACTCTTCCGCTTCTTGAAAGAGAACGTCCGCGGGATTGATCGAGTAAAACTTTCTGCACATTGTCATGATGACTTAGGGATGGCAGTCGCAAACTCCATCGCAGCAATCGAAAATGGCGCCGATCAAGTGGAAGGTACTATTAACGGTATCGGCGAACGAGCAGGCAACGCATCGCTTGAAGAAATTGCGGTTGCACTTCATATTCGAAAGGACTTTTACAACCTGGAAACGGGAATTCGTCTTAATGAAATCAAACGAACAAGCGAACTAGTTAGCCGATTAACTGGTGTCATAATCCAGCCAAATAAAGCAGTTGTCGGAAAAAATGCATTCGCACATGAGTCTGGCATTCATCAAGATGGCATGTTGAAAAATCCAGAGACCTACGAAATTATTACACCCGAACTTATTGGTGCAACGAAAGAGCCGCTTGCCCTTGGAAAACACTCAGGTCGCGCAGCCTTCAAAGATCGGGCCATCACGATGGGCTTCACTTTAAGCGACGATCAGTTAAATGAAGTGTTTGCAGAGTTCAAGGAGTTAGCGGATAAAAAGAAAGAGATTACGGAAGATGACCTATTCGTCCTCTTTACGAGACAACAACTTGAAAAAACTGAAACGCCAATTTATGACTTGGAAAGTATCCAAGTGCAGTATGGAACAAATAATGTACCGACTGCTACTGTGACGAGCACGAATCCTGAAGGGGAAACAGTCAGCGTTGCAACGACTGGCGCAGGCTCTGTAGAAGCAATCTTCAATACATTGGAATTGCTTGTGAAAGGCGATGTGCACATTCTCGATTATCAAGTTTCTTCTATTGGTAAGGGGCGAGATGCACTCGGTCAGGCGGTGGTGAATTTGAACTTCAATGGAACGCAGTTAACAGGTAGAGGGATTGCGCAAGACGTATTGGAAGCGTCTGCTAAAGCATACTTGAATGCGATTAATCGACAATTAGTACGACAGTCATTGGAAACTCAAAAAGAGTTTGCAGTTGAAACTGTAAATTAATCTTATAAGGAGGAGACGACGATGGAAAAACGTATCGCAGTATTACCCGGTGACGGGATTGGTCCAGAAGTAATCAGTTCTGCAGTGAAGGTGCTTGAAGTAATTGCTAGAAGATTTCATCATTCGTTCGAATTTGTCCACGGTTCTATCGGCGGGGCTGCAGTAGATGCCTTTGGTACACCGCTTCCAGATGAAACAATTACACTGTGTGAAAAGAGTGATGCTGTGTTACTCGGCGCGGTAGGTGGTCCGAAGTGGGATCAAAACCCTGCTGAAACTCGTCCGGAAAAAGGCTTGCTTGCCATCCGTAAGCACTTCGGGCTCTTTGCAAACATTCGTCCCGTAAAGGCGGTACCAGCAATCCTCCATCGCTCTCCTTTGAAAGAGGATCTTGTGAAAGACGTGGATCTAGTCATCGTTCGCGAATTGACAGGTGGTCTGTATTTCGGTGAACCAAGTAGGAAAACACATGATGCTGCTGTTGATACACTTGTTTATACGCGAGTGGAAATCGAACGAATTGTCCGATCTGCCTTTGACCTCGCACGAATGCGGCGTGGAAAAGTAACTTCTGTTGATAAAGCGAATGTACTGCAGTCTAGCCGATTATGGCGGGAAGTGGTCGAGGAAGTCCGTGCTGGCTATCCCGACATTGAAGTCGAACACCAATTAGTCGATTCTGCTGCAATGAAACTGATTACAAACCCAGCAGCATTCGATGTCATTGTGACAGAGAACATGTTTGGCGATATTTTGAGTGATGAAGCATCAGTCATTACAGGATCTCTTGGGCTATTGCCTTCAGCAAGTGTCCGGACGGACGGTTTTGGTTTATACGAACCGGTCCATGGGTCTGCGCCAGACGTAGCAGGAAAAGGACTTGCGAATCCGGCTGCTACAATTTTGTCCGCTGCAATGATGTTGCGTCAATCATTCGGAATGGAAGAAGAAGCTGCAGCGATTGAGCAAGCCGTTCAGACGATTTATGAAGAAGGTCATTGCACTGCAGATCTTGCAGGACCAGGTGTCCGTCCAATGTCGACAGAACAATGGGCAGCACGCGTTGCTGAGGAAGTGGATATCCAGTCTGTTTCAAACAGTATCATGTGTTCGTACGTATAACTAAACAACCGCGGCGTTTGCATGCTGCCACTCATGGAAAGGGGAATTGGAAATGGTAAAAACAATTATTGAAAAGGTTTGGGATCGACATGTCGTGACAGAAGAAGAAGGGAAACCTGATTTGCTCTATATCGACCTCCATCTCCTCCATGAAGTGACATCCCCGCAAGCGTTTGAAGGATTACGACTTGCAGGACGGCAAGTGCGGCGTCCGGAACGATGTTATGCGACTATGGATCATAACGTGCCGACACGTAATGTTGAAACTGTCAGCGATCCCATCGCTCAAAAACAGATGACGACACTTGAGAAAAACTGTGAGGAATTTGGAATCGAGCTCGCGCATATGACGCATCCAGACCAAGGGATTGTCCACATTATCGGACCTGAACTGGGGCTTACACAGCCTGGCCGTACCATTGTTTGTGGAGACAGCCATACATCTACGCATGGTGCGTTTGGTGCGATTGCTTTTGGAATAGGTACGAGTGAAGTCGAACACGTACTTTCTACACAAACCCTTTGGCAAAATCGACCAAAAACGATGGAAGTGAAGATTTCCGGAGAATTAGGTACGGGAGTCACTGCGAAAGACGTGATTCTAGCGGTCATTGCAAAATTCGGCATCGATGTAGGAACAGGACATATTATCGAATTTACGGGTGAAGCCATCCGTAACCTTTCGATGGAAGAACGAATGACGATTTGTAATATGTCAATCGAAGCAGGGGCAAAAGCAGGATTGATCAGCCCGGATGAAACAACTGTTGAGTATTTAAGAGGCCGTCGCCACGTTCCTGAAGGAGAAGCATTTGAAGCAGCTGCGGCGGAATGGCTCGCACTTGCGACTGATGAAGGTGCGGTCTATGACACAACGCTGACTCTCGATTCAACTGAAATTGAACCTTATGTAACATGGGGAACGAACCCAGCGATGGGAACAGGAATTAGTGGCCGCGTTCCGTATGCTTCTGATTATGCATCACCATCTGACAAAGAAGCGTTGAAAAAAGCGATCGCTTATATGGGACTGGAAGAAGGTATGTTGTTATCCGATATTTCTATCCAGCATGTCTTTATCGGATCATGTACGAACGCTCGTCTAAGTGACTTGCGTGCAGCAGCAGCAATTGTGGAAGGTCAACAAGTTCATCCGACCGTCACTGCGATTGTCGTGCCTGGATCACGTTCTGTAAAACGACTTGCAGAACAAGAAGGGCTGGACGAAGTATTTAAAGCGGCCGGATTTGAATGGCGTGAATCCGGATGCAGTATGTGTCTTGCGATGAATGATGACGTTGTTCCTTCTGGAGAACGTTGTGCATCTACCTCAAACCGGAACTTTGAAGGACGCCAAGGTGCTGGAGCGCGGACGCATCTAGTCAGTCCGGCGATGGCGGCAGCGGCTGCCATTGCAGGACGATTTACGGATATTCGAAAAGTACCTGCGCTGCAGGGCTGAAGGGAGGAGTATACCTATGGAACCGATTAATAGTGTCACAAGTGTCATGACCCCGTTAGACCGAAAAAATGTCGATACGGACCAAATCATTTCAAAAGAGTTTTTAAAGCGAATTGAACGTACAGGATTCGGAAAGTATCTGTTTTATCATTGGCGGTTTGACAGTGAAGGCAATGCGAATACCGAATTTGTTCTAAATGATCCTAGGTTTGAAGCATCACAGATTTTAGTAGCGGATGAAAACTTCGGTTGCGGCTCTTCCCGGGAACACGCACCGTGGGCCATTCTGGATTACGGATTCCGAGTCGTGATCGCGCCAGGATTTGCGGATATCTTCTATAGTAACTGTTTCAAAAATGGCATCTTACCGATTCGACTCACTCAAAGCGAAATCGATTCCTTACTTGCAGATGGCCAAAAGAACCCGATTGAGCTCACTGTGAACTTGGAGAAACAAACTGTTACACGGCATGACACAGGAGCTATCCTCCCCTTCAACATCGACCCGTATTCTCGCCAGATGTTGTTGAATGGTTGGGATGAAATTTCGCTCACATTCCAATATGAAGACCAAATTACTGCGTATGAAGAACGTATGGCCCGTTGAGATAACGGGCTTTTTTTCGTAATAAAGGATATTTCTAGAACCATGTCGAAATTTTGTATGCACAACAATCTGATTATTGGGGGAATTTGATTGAGAAATGAAGACTTGCTACTCATACCTGGACCGACGCCGGTCGTCGATTCCATTTACGATGCATTGGGGGAGGAAACTCGTGCTCATACAGATCCACGATTTGTAAGCCGATTTAAATTAGCCATTGAACGTACAAAGCGAATTTTGAATACGGATGGGGAAGTATTTATCGTCGCTGGATCTGGAACACTTGCAATGGAAATGGCGCTCGTCAATACGATTGCACCTGGGGAGCGACTTTTGATCATCAGCCATGGTTATTTCGGGGATCGCTTCATTAAACTGGGGCAAGCATTCGAGATTCAAATTGATCTGCTGCAGGCAGAGTGGGGCAAACAAGTCGATTTGAAACACGTCAAAGAGTATTTAGAGAGAAACCAATACAAAGCGGTCACTGTGACGCATGCTGATACGTCAACGGGGGTTCAAGCAAGCTTAGGTGAATTAATTCCGCTCATTAAACAGCACGGTGCTTTAGCTATTGTTGACGGAGTATGTGCAACAACAGCGATGCCGGAAGATATGCAACACAATTATGCAGGTCCGGATACAGCAATCGACATTGTCTTAACTGGTTCGCAAAAAGCGATTGGAGTCCCTCCGGGCGTGGGCATAGTAGCTTTCAGTCAAGCGGCGTTGAAAGCACGTAACGAAATGGAATCAGTATCTGCCTACTATTGTGATATCCATAACTGGATCCCGGTCATGCATGATCCATCCAAATACTTTGCAACACCGCCTGTCAACATGATCTACGCACTCGAAGAAGGATTGCGGATTGTTGAAGAAGAGGGTCTCAAAGAACGTTATGTCCGTCATAAAGCCTATGGGAGTGCCGTTCGATCAGCATTACGGGTATATGGTATGGTACCGCTAGCTGAAGAGAAAGACGCTGCACCGACATTGAGTTGTATCTACTATCCAGAAGGTGTAGACGATGCCGCATTCCGTGCAGAGTTAGCTAAAGAAGGTGTGATTTTATCAGGCGCACTTGCACATCTAGCTGGAAAAGCTTTTAGAATCGGTCACATGGGGAATACAACTCCAGAAATGTTGGAGACTTCTATCAGAAAAATCGGTGAAGCTTTGCAAAATTGCGGGCATGAAGTGGTGGTTGAAGAGGCAGTATCTGTGTTGCAGGAAACGTTGGGTACGTTTTCTGTGCAATGAGAAGAATTCCTAGTCTAATGTAGAAGTTTTAAATATAAAAATCAAAATGAAAAAAGCATTGGATTCCACAAGTGGATTCCAATGCTTTTTTCGTTATCTGGCTCATCTAGTGCTTTAAGATTTATAACTATCCTAATGGAGTGGGTTATTTTCTAGTTCACTAGGCATCTCCCATTTCCAACCGGACAACAAACCATATACTAGAGAACACAGTTGGAAATTGCCCATAGAAAGCCCTGGAAATGAATTGAATGAGGTGGGGAGATGAATGAAGAAAAGCTTAGATTTGAAGAAGCCGATGGGAAGTCTTTTCCTGGACAAACTTATTCTGAAGTCCTACTAAAACCGCTGTTCGAACTTCAAAAAGATCATTTATTTCACGCAATGCTTGCGGTGCATAGTGCGCATACGATTATGCTTGCAGAACAGAACATTATAAAAGAGGTAGAGGCTGAAAAAGTGTTAGAGGCAATCGAAGAAATTCGTAATATGGATAAAGCCGATTTCATTTATACTGCAGCATATGAAGATTTGTTTTTCCTAGTAGAATCTAAAATCGGTGACATGATTGGAAACGACTTAGCAGGGAAGATGCATATTGCTAAAAGTCGTAATGATATGGGAGAAGCAATGTATCGCATTGTGTTACGGGAACATTTACAAGATACGATTGGTTTGGCAAAAACATTGGCAGCCACACTATTGAGTCAGGCTGAATATCATGTTGAAACCATTATGCCAGCCCACACGCATACACAGCCCGCACAACCTACTACATTAGGCCATTATCTAGTAGCCATCTATGATGGACTCTACCGGGATATTGAGCGTCTGGAACGAGCAAGGACAGTTGTCAATCAGTCCCCAATGGGAGCAGCGGCAATTACGACAACAGGATTCCCGATTAGTCGCGAACGAATGGTCAGTCTACTGGATTTTGAGGGATTGATCGAAAACTCGTACGATGCAATCGGTGCGGGTGACTATTTGTTGGAGGCTGTACAAAGTTTAATCAGTTTGATGACCAACATCGGCCGGTGGGTGCAAGAGCTCTTAAGAATGGCGTCGAAAGAAGTGGGGCTATTGCGTGTTTCGGATGCCTATGTGCAAATCAGCAGCATCATGCCGCAGAAACGCAATCCTGTGTCGCTTGAACACTCTCGATCTCTTGCCTCCAGTGCACTAGCAGAAGGTCTTGCCGTACTCCATATGATTCACAACACTCCTTATGGAGATATCAATGATACGGAAGACGATTTACAACCTCATCTATACAAGGGGTTCAAGAAAGCTGATCGAGTTTTGAAGCTATTGAATGCTGTCATGATTACGATGGAGTTCGATAAGGAACGAGCGCATCAGCAAGCGAGGGAGAATATGATTACGATAACTGAACTTGCAGATGTGTTAGCTAGAGACTATGATATCTCGTTTCGTCAAGCCCACGGTAAAGCTGTTATAGTTGCTAAAAGAGCTATCACTCTTCAGAAAGAGTTATATGAAATTCCTGTGGAGCTTGTAAATGAGTGGTTAGAGGACGTGTCCCTATCTGAAGCAGACTGGCAGGCAATTATAGATCCTGTAGTTTTCGTAGAACGTCGAAGTATCACGGGAGGACCGAATCCGGATACTGTACGTGAAATGATTGCAAAGCGGAAGAGTTAATAGGTTGTATGAACAAGATAGATTTTATAACTATTACCAGGTAGTATCCATATTTAAAGAAACGGCAGGTTCATCGTCGACAGATGAGTAGGAAACCGCGCGAGTGCTATGCTTGCGTGGTTTTTTTATGCAATTATATGAAGGAATTAGGCATTACGGGTATAACGAATTTTGAAAAGTGGTCGAAAAGTAGTGATTTATTCTTAATAAACAGATATAATCGAACTAGTAATAACTATTCAGATGATTGGTAAAGTTCGTTGTTTCTGAAAAAAGAGATAAAAACGGGGTGGAATGGGTGAAACGAACAATTG
Source organism: Sporosarcina sp. ZBG7A (assembly GCF_000813425.1). Classification (GTDB taxonomy): domain Bacteria; phylum Bacillota; class Bacilli; order Bacillales_A; family Planococcaceae; genus Sporosarcina. The sequence continues at coordinate 171,740 of NZ_JWIB01000010.1, read as the reverse complement.
CAGGAAAGTTACGAAATGGGTTTGGACTATTATTAGTCCTGCTAGTTGTTATTGGGGTGGCTAGTATACTATTACTCGTGAAATTGAATAATGATTATAAGCATATGCTCGACGATGAAGTGCATAAAGTAGATATTGTAGATGAATTCGTGTTGAAGCAAGAACAAATGCAAAGTAAAATCAGAGGATATATGCTCTATCAGGATGACACATTGCTCGAGGAACGACAGGAAAACTATGAGCGCTCAGAACAACTTATTCAGGAACTAGGTAAAATGATAGACAGTGCGACGATGAAAAAAGAATATGAAGCACTTGTCGATTCGAACGAAAAGTCGATGACGCTCCAAAATAATATCGTCGGTAACTTGGAAGAAGGTAAAGATGATATTGCGAAATGGATGTCTGAAGCCTCTAAAGATGTAGGGAACGTAGTAATGACTCGTGCTGAATTGATTAAAGATAACCAATACAAGGCTCTGGAAAAGAAACGAAAAGAAGTCAATCAGATGATGACACAGCTAACAATCATTATCGCCGCAATTATAATTATTGCAGTAGTGATAGGCACCCTAATTTCCCAACGCATTAGCCGCTCTATTACAAAACCTGTTGGCATCGTAACGGAAGGATTACATCAAATTGCAGATGGTAATTTCTCCATCGATCCACTCGTCGTGCGCAGTAAAGATGAAATCGGAGAAATGGCAGCGGCGTTCAATCAAATGGGGGCAGATGTAGCGAACATGATCCGCAAAATTAATGCCTCTGCGGAACAGTTGGCAATGCAATCGGAAGAGTTATCCGCAAGTTCTGAGGAAAGTTTGGCATCGTCTGAGTTAATCGCCAGTACTGCAGAGAAACAACTCGAAGGCAGTGAGCGTCAGCAACGGATAACGGACCAATCCACACAATCGATGAATGAGCTATCTGTAGGGGTTGGAGAAATCTCAGAAAGCAATGAGGACATGTTGCGTTCAGCAGAAGCAGTTACACAACTTGTTGGTAAAGGCTCAGCATCCATGGACGAGGTCGTCGAAGAAATGAAAACCATTCGAGAAACGATTGGAGAAACTGCAACGATTATGAAAGAGATGGCAGATCACTCTTCTGAAATTGAAAAAGTGACGGCTATTATTACAGGGATTGCTGAACAAACAAATTTGTTGGCACTTAACGCAGCGATCGAAGCAGCTCGTGCAGGAGACGCAGGTAAAGGATTCGCGGTTGTTGCAGATGAAGTAAGAAAACTCGCAGAGCAATCCAAAAAATCTGCGTCAGAGATTGGAACTATGGTCAGTGACATCCAAGTATATTCAAAGAAAGCAACGAAATCGATTGAAACAGGTAGCGAAAAAGTTGAAAATGGCATGAAAGCTACAGCCGAGTCCAACTCGGTATTCAAAGACATCCAACAAGCAGTTGGAGATGTATCCGCTAAGGTTGAAACGGTTTCTGCAGCAATTGAAGAGATCCAAGCTATGGCAGATGAAGTGACAGACGGAGCACGTGAAGTTCAACGGTTAAGCGGACAAGCGTCTGCTTCAGCGACGGAAACAAGCTCAGCGACGGAAGAACAGCTCGCAGTAAGCCAAGAGATTAGTGCGAGCGCACTAAGCCTTACACGCCTCGCAGACGAGCTCCAGCAAGAGGTTAGTAGATTTCAAGTGTAAGAAGTGAACATAAAAAGCGCACTCCCCGCATATGATGAGGGGAATGCGCTTTTACTATGCCATTAAAAGCTGAACAAAGTAAAGAATTTCAGAAAATAGGTTTAATAAAAGAAAAACGTGGAATCCACTATAGTAAGAGGAATCCACGTTTGTAGGTCTTATTTTAGTCTGTCCAAGAAACGTTGCATGTCTTGAATTTTCACTTTGTCATCTACACCAAAGTTACCGTTAGTGTAACCTTTTGTTACATCATTCGCATAAAGAGCACCAATGTAATCTTCTGCCCAATAGTTAGCAGGTACATCTTTAAAGTTTCCTTCCTTTGATAAAGGAAGATCGAATGCTTTTGTAAGAACTTTTGCCATTTGTGAACGTGTTAAAGATGAATTGTGATCGAATCTCCCACTATTGCCACCTTCAAAAATTCCTGCTTCAGTTGCAGCCATGATTTCATTATAGTAAGAAGTTTTTGGGGTTACGTCAGTGTAGTCTTTAGCACTATAATCTCTTTTAAGACCTAACGTCTTTACAACGATATTTGCAACTTGTCCACGAGTAGCATATGTAACTTTTGCTGCTGGTTTTGAAGCGACAGATGTTTCTCCAAAAGCAGCAGGACGTTTTGCGCCTACATAACGGCTCTTCCAGTAGTAGGGATCGTTAAGAGATGAAATTGTAACACCCTTACTAGTTGACGCGTGAATGAACTTGCTAGAACCGATATAGATTCCGACGTGTGATACACCGCGACCGCTTGTGTTGAAGAAGACAAGATCGCCAGTAGTCAAATTGCTTTTCGAAACGGATTTACCTTTTTGGTATTGTTGTCCAGTTGTGCGCGGTAGAGAAGATCCACTCTTTTTGTAAACGAGTTGTGTATATGCTGAACAATCGATTCCGGAAGTAGTTGTTCCACCGTAACGATAAGGTGTTCCTATATAATTTTTAGCTGTACTTACCAAATTAGTTGCAGAAAGTGTTGTAGCAGAAGCCATAGACGGTACGGACGTTGAAATTACTAAACTAGCGATTCCTAGTGCCAAAAGACGTTTCAGTTTCATAAGTTTCTCAGTTTCCCCTTTCGCACCGTATCATTGACAGTGTCTTTATCTGTGATTATCTTAGCATAGGCTAAACCTTATTTCGGTTACAGTTATATTACAATGATGTTACAAATGGTCGGTTAATGTATAAAAGACTGATTTGACGCGGTTTATCGGATAATATTTCCGATGAAAGCGTTTTTATTTTTGTGTAGAATTGCTGTGGAACGTGAAAAAAACACGAAATTACTGTATCTTTGTAACCAAACGTATTTAAATGCCGGAACTTATATGTGGAATCTGGCAGAACGGAGCTGACATGAAAAAAATTGTAGTATTTAGCAATATGTATCCATCTGCAGAACACCCTACGTACGGGATTTTTGTTAGAAACCAAGTCGAATTACTTAAAAAATCTGGCGTCAAGGTTGATGTAAAGGCAATTGATAATCCAAACGGCGGAAAAGTGCAATCGCTTTTAAAATATGGGAAATGGTTTGCTAGCTCGGTTCTTTATCTAATGGGGAATCGTCGTAAACTCGCATTAACGCACGCTCACTATGCGTTTCCGACAGGACTTCTTTCATTAATAGGAAAGCGATTGTTTAAAATTCCTTACGTCGTGACGGTTCATGGCGGGGATATCGATAAAATGGCGAAAAAGAGTGCGAGAATTGCGGGACTAACTCAAACAATTCTTCAGGAGGCAACTCATGTTATTACAGTTGGGGAACGTCTGAAACAAGAAGTTGTTACAAACTTTGGCGTGTCTGAAACAAATGTAACAGTGATGAGTATGGGAGTTGACCGAACAGTATTTCATCCATTAGCAAGAGATGCGGTACGTGATGAACTAAACTTACCGGAGAGTGAGCATGTGATCTTATTCATCGGCAACTTGATCCGTGAAAAAGGGATCCTAGAATTAGTACAGGCATTCGCGGCTCTTCAAAATTCTTTTCCAGAAGTTTCGCTACATCTACTAGGCTCTTCGAAGTCAGCTACCTTTGTAGAAGAGGTCAAACAGTACATTACGACTCACCAAATCGAAGGAGTACACTTTGAAGGCACGAAACCCCAGAGTGAACTTGCCAAATGGCTAGCAGCAGCAGATGTCCTAGCGCTTCCTTCCTACCATGAAGGATTTGGGCTCGTTGCGCTTGAGTCAATGGCAGCAGGTACGCCTGTAGTTGCATCAGACGTTGGGGGATTGTCGTATTTGTTAGCGGATGATGCTGGGATTTTAGTGCCACCACGCGATGTGGAAAGTCTTGCAGCAGGATTACTTCAAGCACTTTCTGCTGATGAAGCAAGTAATGTTGCTCAGCGAGAAGAAATCGTTCATGAACATTCCTATGAGATGATATTGGAGAACATGTTGAAGATATATGGGGAAGCAGAACGTACACGGTAAAGGGGGATAAGGGAATGGCTGTCACAGAACAAATCAGAAATTGGTTCGAACACTTCCATGCGAATCCGGAAGTAAGTTGGAAAGAACAAGAAACGACACATGAAATCGTACGCATTTTGGATGAAATGGGAGTCCCTTATAAAACTTTTGAAGATGTCACTGGAGCTGTTGCAGAAATCGGAGAAGGGGATTCTGTTATAGCGGTGCGCGCAGATATCGATGCTCTTTGGCAAGAGGTTGAGGGTGTTTATCAAGCGAATCACTCATGTGGACACGATGGTCACATGGCTATGGTGCTTGGAGCGCTCACTTATTTGAAGGAAGAAAACTTAGGATGCAGAATTCGCTTCATCTTTCAACCAGCCGAAGAAAAAGGAAATGGCTCCAATGCAATGATTGACCGTGGAGCTGTAGATGATGTGAGTTATATGTACGGCATTCATCTGAGACCCCAAGAGGAGCTCCCGTTAGGCAAAGCTTCCGCTGCGATTCGTCACGGAGCTGCCTATTTTGTAGAAGGAATGATTCGCGGAGTGGATGCCCATGGAGCACGTCCACATCAAGGCGTCAATGCCATCGATCCATTACTTGCCATCGGTCAATTTTTGAAAACGATTCAGTTTTCACCATATGAAGCGTATTCCGTGAAATTGACGCACGTTCAAGCCGGTGGAGAAAGTCTGAATATCATCCCTGGCTCAGCGAAGTTTGGATTAGACATCCGTGCTCAGTCGAATGATGTGTTACAACAATTACAAAATCGTGTCGATAAAGGTGTACAACAGATTGCTGAACTTTACAGTACTAAAATCGATTTGGAATGGGCAGACTATACGCCGGCAGCTGAAGTGTCAGATGAAGCTGTCGCAATCGCACGCGAAGGAATTCTTGCGGTACTTGGTGAAAAGGGGCTTGCAGCAGACGTTGTCACTTCAGGAAGTGATGATTTCCACTTCTATACGATTCGCAACCCAGAGTTGAAAGCGACAATGATTGGATTGGGGGCTGATTTAGGACCAGGATTGCATCATCCAGAGATGACATTCAATCGGGATGCCCTTTTAACAGGTGCTAAAATCCTTGCTGAGACGCTGAAAATTGCAAGTTTTAAAGTACAATGACTTGACAAAATGTCGTTAATTTATAGCTAAATGAGTTAGTGATAGTTGTCATTTATATGAAGAATTGAAATATGTGTAATGAAGTGTCGTTGTTTGCAATGTGAGAAATATAGGAGTACTATTTAGATGTTAAAACTTATGAACCATATAAAAAGGAGCGGTTTAAATGGGTAGAATGCAAGATAAAGTAGCATTTATTACAGGTGGAGCTTCAGGCATGGGCGAAATGATGGTTAACTTGTTTACAGCAGAAGGCGCAAAAGTCATCGCTGCAGACATTAACACAGATGCTCTTAAAGCTAAATGGGAAGCAAAAGAAAACGTTGAATATCTTAAATTAAACGTAACTGACGCTGACAACTGGGAAGAAGCAATGAAGACAACAGCAGATAAATTCGGTCAAATTGATATCCTTATCAACTGTGCAGGAATCTCTACTGAAAAAGCACCAGCAGACATTACACTTGCTGACTGGCAGCGCCTACACGACATTAACTCGTTCGGTACTTTCGCGGGTATGCGTGCAGTAGTTCCTTACATGAAGAAAGTTGGCAAAGGTTCAATCGTCAACATTTCTTCTTACACAGCACTAGTTGGTATGGGCTTCAATCCATACTCAGCTTCTAAAGGTTCTGTTCGTGCGATTTCACGTGCAGCAGCAGCTGAATTCGGTAAAGACCAAGTGCGCGTAAACACAGTATTCCCTGGTGTTATCCAGACTCCAATGGTAGCAAACCTTGAGTCTTCTAAAGCAGCTCTTGAGGGTCTTATCAAAATGACTCCACTTGCTCGTCTTGGACAACCTGAAGACGTAGGTAACGCAGTAATGTTCTTAGCTTCTGATGAAGCTTCTTACATCACTGGCGCTGAACTAGTAATCGACGGTGGATTCTCAGCACGCTAATTGGTAGTTGAAATGGAAAAGACGTCTTCTCATTATTGAGGAGGCGTCTTTTTTTGTTACTTATCTTTGATTTATATTCAGTGATGATGTTTACTAATTGCATTCCCGTTGATTGAAAAGGAAGGCGGCGACTCCTAAGGGATGCTAATGGAAACAGTCTAAGTTCGCGGCGTCCTGCTGCACCGGTTGCATGATCTACGTCCACTTGAAGTGTAAATCAACACCGTCTACTATCCCTTGGATAAATTAAAAACGATATTGCGTCAAAATGTTTTCTAACTTAAGCGCGAGACCGAGGCTGCCTTTTACTTTTAGTTTACCCACCATGAACGCAGTGGTTGTGTTTAACTTTCCAGCAAGTAACTTGTAGAAATCCTCGACCTTCATCGTCAACGTACAATCCGCTTCTTCGGTCTCTTTTGTAGTCACGCTAGCCTTATTATCTGCAAAGACTAATACATAATTTCCCGCTTCATCCCCAGATAAATTAAAACCATAACTCACATCCAAGCCTTGTATAGGCGCGGAATTATCGTTCAGTTGCCGCTCAATTTCTTCCCATGTTTGTTGAAGATCTTTTTCGTGTTCGATTACCAAGTTTCCCAACCTCCTAAAAATGAATAGTGGCTCACTATTAGTATACCAAACTAATCTGTAAAAATGCGCAGAGTTTACTGAAAACTTTAATGGTGAATTGGCTAATTTGTTGAATTACATAGTAATAGGAAGATATTGCACGAACAATCATGAAAGCACAATAGATACTACTATTAAATCCTTTTGAGGAGGTGCTTGAGCATGGAAATATCGAAACCGATCCGAAAAGTCGTGCGATTTTAACACTTGCGAAGAGCCTTCACATGCACACGGTAGCTGAAGGGGTAGAAACTCTTGGTCAGATGAAAAGATTAGAAGAGCTAGGATGTTTCGAAATTCAAGGATATTATTTCAGTAAACCGGTACCTATCGAAGAATTGAATAGATGGTTGCTCGCTTCACCAAGATTTCCATTCCTATACTTACCCATACAACCTGCGTAAAATGAAACATCCGGATTGTAAGCAAAGTCGCTTACAATCCGGATGTTTTTTACATTCTTCCGATTGGCCATTTGAATGGAATGGATCCAGGAGGAGAGTGTTTGATAATATCGATCATAGGTATCGTGTACGCAAACGCGATAAGTGCAATGGTAATGCCAATCCACAAATACCAGTTTTCAAGAATTTTAGGTGTAACTTGGGCGTCTTCATCCTCAGCAGCAATCGGGAATTCCTCGACCCCTCTTGGTGCGAAGAAAGTAAGTTTAATGAAAATATACGTCATTAATAGAATACCGATGAAGAGAATAGTGCCACCGATAGCTTGAGCAAGCTGATAGCCAATCCAAGTATCGACTTGTGTACCACCTGCGTATTCTGAGTACGCAGAACGTCGCGGACCGCCAAGAAGTCCTTGGATATGCATCGCTGTCGACATAATCGTCATACCTACTGTCCAGATGATCGTTTGGATGATTCCAAGTTTGTTTAATTGCTTCGTTAAGCGACGTCCTGTCAAGTGAGGAACGAGCCAATATGCAATCCCGAAGTATGTCAAAATGACTGTTGTCGCAACTGTTAAGTGGAAGTGACCTGTCACCCAAATTGTATTGTGGACAAGTGCGTTCATCTGGTGAGATGCGTTGATGATACCGCCAATTCCACCTGGGATGAAAGCGACCATTCCAACAAACGGTGCGAAGAATCGTACGTCGCCCCATGGCAATTTCTTGAACCAACCGAAGAGACTGCTGAACCCTTTTTTGCGCCCTGTAATTTCAAACGTTGCAAAGATCGAGAATGCGGTCATCAATGAAGGAACAACAACCATCATTGTAAGTACTACTTGGATGAACTTCCAAGTCGGATCAATACCCGGCTCTGTCAACTGATGATGGAACCCGACTGGAATCGAGAACAACAACAGCAAGATGAACGCTAGACGGGCAAGTGAATCACTGAAGAGTTTTCCGCCGATGATTTTCGGGATGATTGCATACCACGCCATATAAGCAGGGAGCAACCAGAAGTACACTAGTGGGTGCCCGAAGTACCAGAACAATGTACGGCTGACGAGCACGTTAATGGTTTCTGTAAATCCGAGTGACCAAGGGATGAATTGAATAACTACTGAAACCGCAACCCCGAGAGATGCAATCACCCACATAAGCATGTTAATGATTACCATGAATGCAAGTAACGGTGACTTTTCACCTTTGTGGGCTTTTTTCCATACATACAACTGTCGGAAGTTTGTAAATGCGGAAATCCAGCTTCCGACGATTACGAGCGCAAGACCTATATAAAATGCCGGATGTGCTGCAAGTGGTGCATAGAATGTATACAGTACGTTGGCTTGGCCAACTAGGATTGTGACCGCGGCCATGACTGTACCGACGAGCATCATCCAGAATGAAATCCAACCGACGTTCCGTTGTTTATCCGAAATTCCGACTGTTTTCCCCATGAGAGCAAACTGGAATCCGATGATGAAGAATGTTGTCAATACAAGCCCAAGAATCACACCGTGAACCGTTAGTATCGTGTAGTAGTTAATGTTGAAGGGAAGTGTGAATTTTCCAGACCGGACAAATGTCTGAAGGAGACCCATAAGTCCACCAACGAGCAATGAAACAAACGTGACATACATGAATGACATGTAGAGTCGTGCATCTTTTTTAGGGAATAAGCGAAGGTTATTTTCAGTTCCGTCCATATTAATACACCTCTACCTTTCCGAACATCTGGTGGTGACCGATGCCGCAATATTCGTTACAGACGATTGTGAACTCGCCTTTATTTTTCATAACCGCTTCGTAACGGCTAATATGACCAGGTTCAACCATCATATTGACATTCGTTCCGGCTACTTGGAATCCGTGAACTACGTCTTTTGATGTAATTGTAAAGAGAACTGTAGAACCTTGTGGGACACGGATTGTTTTTACAGGTTTTTCATCTTTGTCCACACCGAAATCATAGTTGAATGCAGATGCGACCATGTTGACTTTATATTTACCGTCTGCGACTTCTGTCAGACCTAAGTTTTCAGGTTTAAAGGAATCATGTGCCTCCACGTTATTCTGATCGATTGTTTCCAAGTGACTCTGTGGATGAGTCCCTTTCCAAAAAGCTGCAAATCCTATAACTAAAAGAAAAATAACTAATGATGCCATGCCGAACGTGAGCCAAACTTTCTCATACTTGTGCAGATGCATAATCTCTGCCTCCTTTCTCTCTCGTTATCTAGAAATGAAAAGCCAATATGCGCCAAACCATGCACCAACCATTAGTAAACCAAGAATCATAACCATGATGAACGTTCCTTTTAAATCGGATGATGCTTCTGTAGTAGGAAGATCGTTGCTAGCGTGCTTTTTTGTCATTTCACTCACCGCCTCTAATTGGTGTTTGCTTACTCAATAAGAACTACTTTTATCATATTGAAACTGAGAAATTAAAATACTAGGGAATTCCCTAATACTTTCGTAGTAATCAGGAAGTTCACACTTTGTTCATAGACTCACCACATTTTAGACAAATAGAAATTGGGAATAGAAAGTTCATGTGTAGGACAGAAAGATTAGGGAATGGCTTAAGAAAGGGAGTTTGTTGACCAACATGGCACGACGCTTTACAATTAATGAAGTAAACTTCTAGAAGAAAGTTGGTAGATAGTCATGGAAAACATTCAAACAATTGTTGTGGATAGTAAAGAGCAAGGTGCAGAAAAGATATGCGAATTAGTCCGTAAAGAATTAGATGCAGGACAATTACATGTTCTAGGACTGGCGACAGGAAGTACGATGGAGCCGGTATATGAAAAAATGACTGAATCGGACCTTGACTTCACGAATGTGACCGCATTTAACCTTGACGAATATATCGGTATTCCAGCAACGCACAAAAATAGTTATGCGTATTACATGAACGAATTGTTATTTTCAAAGAAGCCATTTAAAGAAACTCATATTGAAAACGGGATGGCGGAAGATCTTGACGCCGAATGCGTGCGCTACGAAACTCTGTTGAAGGAAAATCCTCTTGATATCCAGTTCCTTGGAATTGGTGAGAACGGTCATATCGCATTCAACGAACCCGGTACATCTCCAGAATCGGTGACGCATGTTGTCGAACTGACAGAGTCTACAATTGCAGTGAATAGTCAATATTTCACAGAAGACGAAACGATGCCAGTGACGGCACTGACTATGGGAATCTCCTCGATTATGCAAGCTAAAAAGCTGATTGTGGCGGCATTCGGTGAAAAGAAACGTCCAGCTCTAGAGAAACTCTTCGCGGGTGTTGTATCAACGGAGTGGCCAGTGACGTATTTGTTGGATCACCCAGATGTGATCGTTATTACAGATTTGAAATTATAATAGAAGACGTTTGAGGGTAGGCTGTCCACGTGGGCAGTCTTTTTTTGTGGGGAGAATAGGTTCTCAATCAGAACTTGGTAGTTGTCCGACAAATAAAGGATTTCTTCATCGCATGTTGGAGTTTCTCCGACACAACTCGAAGTTTCTCGATAACTGGACACAATTCAACGAGATGAATAGAAGGCGAGTATATTTATTGAACACAAAAAAACCCCGCACAACCGAAATTGTACGGGGAATCGATTATTTATGCATTTTGCTGAGGAACACGGATTGTCCAACGAGAGAAATCGGGGTCCTCTTTTGAAACCATTTCTGTTGGATACACAAATGTCCAAGGCTTCGTTGTATTCGCATTGACAGGAAGTGAACCGATGTCGAACGAACCGCTCGCAACGACTTTACCCGTTGCATCAATTAGTTCAAGTGGCAACTTTTCAATGTTAATTTGTTTCGAGTGGCCATTACGGATGAACACGGACGCCGCGATGCTTCCGTCTTCTTGCTTTCCTACTTGGAATCCAGCAATATTCACTTCGCGTGGCTTCAACTTTGGTAAATTGCCAACGACTTCTTCAAGCGCTGCTTTTTGCTCTGCTGGAAGACTTGTCTCCCAAGACTCTTCAAGTTCTAACTTGTGAGGCACCATAGACTGTACGTTGAACGCAAGTTTCCAGTTTTCTTTAGGAGGCTCTTCGACGAAGAGATTGTCTTTGGTGAAAACGAATACCCAAGGGCGTGCGCTGCGTGGAGCAATTTCTCCAAGCTCACTTAAGTCGAATTGTTGAGATCCGAGTGTTTTACCTTCTTCATCCATAAGCATCAATTCCACTTCACCAATCGTAATCGCTTGGTCTAGAGAAGAACGGAAAAACGCTTTGACCAAAAAATCACCTGTAGCTGGTTCGAGGTCAATATCGATACCAGACAACGAAATTTGGTTTGGTTTAAGGGTTTCTAGTTCATTCGCAAGAAAACGGAATACGTATTCCTGTTCTTGCGGTAATTCCCATGATGGGTGGAGGGATAGCGCTGTTTCGATATCCTCGTCACCAGCGGGTCCACCAGTACCGTCCATTAGTTCTTCAGAGCCGATTGTGCTGTCGCTACCTGTCTTTTCGGTCTTTTTAAACAATGAAAGAAATTTCATGAGTTAACCTCCTGTGATTGTAGTTCCTGCTGTTCTGTCAGGATCTTCATGAATTGAATGACTTCAGAAGCAATATCGCGGCGTAGCTTTTGATAATGTTTCCCGAAGAGTTCCAATCCTTCGCGCTGATAAATTCGCATCGGATCTTCCTGTCCATATGAGCGAAGTCCAATTCCTTCTTTTAACCGTGTCATGAATTCCAAGTGCTTGACCCACATCGTATCGATATGACTCAGCATCACTTGTGGAATAAGTTGGTTCACTTGCTCATTATCCTCAAAGGATTGGATGTATGCAACCAATTCATCAAGTGGCTCTCGATAAAACTTAACAATTTGCGTTGGTTTCTCATATGTCCGTGGTAGTTTAATAGGCGTACGGAGCAACGAATTCATGGTGCGTTCAATACGTTCATAATCCCATTGATCCGGAGTTACACCTTCTGGACAGCTGTCGAATACGACGAACTCAGTCGTCTCTTTCAACATCGTTTGTAAGAGTACATTCACGTCATTACGTTTCAAGACATTATCTCGCAATCCGTACAACACGTTGCGCTGATCGTTGATGACGTCATCCAACTTCAAGTTGTACTCACGCATTGAGTAGTGAGAGCCTTCCACAATACGTTGTGTACGCTCTGTCAGCTCGTTCACGTCTTTGTTGAGTACTAAGCCGTTGTCATCAGTATCGACTTTCTTTTCAAATTTTTCGATATCATCTTTTGCAAAACGCTTAAACATATCATCTTCAAGGGATAGGAAGAATCGGGATTCTCCTTTGTCGCCTTGACGACCTGAACGGCCGCGCAACTGGTTATCGACGCGTCGACTTTCGTGTTTTTCAGTACCAAGTACGAACAATCCGCCGAGATTTTCCACCCCATCACCAAGTACGATGTCAGTCCCGCGTCCCGCCATATTTGTAGCAACCGTAATATGTCCTTTTTGACCTGCATTCGAGATGAGTTCGACTTCTTGCTCAACACTTTTCGCGTTCAACAAGTTGTAATCGAGTTTGTGTTCATCTAAATACTCGACAACTTTTTCTGATTGCAAAATTGAAGTCGTCCCGACAAGTACGGGTTGTCCGACTTTGTGACGTTCAGCTACTTCTTTTGCCATTGCCTTGTATTTTTGGTCGACTGTTTTAAAGACAAAGTCGTCTTGGTCGACACGTTGACGAGGACGGTTTGTCGGAATTTGGATGACTTGCATGTTGTAGACTTCCCGGAATTCTCTTTCCTGCGTTTTCGCAGTACCTGTCATCCCGCAAAGTCTTGGGTACATGCGGAAATAGTTTTGAATCGTAATCTGTGCTTGTGCTTTGTTTTCATCAGTGATTGGAAGACCTTCTTTTGCTTCAATTGCCTGGTGAAGTCCGTCAGATAACGTCCGTCCGTCCATAATTCGACCGGTAAACATATCGACCAACTCGATCTTTTGGTCGCGTACGATATAGTCAACATCACGATTGAAAATAACATAGGCACGAACCGCTTGAATCATATAATGGTAGAGTGTTTGATGCTCAAGATCATATAAGTTATCAACACCAAACGATTTTTCAACTTTTTCAATGCCTGTTTCAGTTAACGATGTGGACTTTGTTTCATCATCGAAATCGAAGTCGACACCTTGTTTAAAACGTTTTGCTAGACGAGCTGCAATCATATGGAGATCCGCGTCTGCTTGCATCTTACCCGCAACAATTAACGGCGTTTTCGCTTCGTCAATTAGCACACTGTCGACTTCATCAATAATCGCGTAATGGTACGGTCGTTGTACTTTTTGGCTGATATGCTGCGCCATGTTGTCTCGCAAGTAGTCAAAACCGAATTCAGTACCGACTCCATACGTAATGTCCGCGTCATACGCTTCTTTCTTTTCAAGACCTTGCATCATCGGTACGTTCAGTCCGACAGTAAGACCTAGAAAACGATGGATTTGTCCCATCTGTTCGAAATCACGGCGAGCAAGATAGTCATTCACCGTAATAATGTGAACGCCTTTACCTTCGAGAGCACGTACATAAGAGGGGAGAGACGCGACAAGCGTTTTTCCTTCTCCAGTAGGCATTTCTGCAATATTTCCTTCAGTTAACACCATTCCACCAATGAGCTGCACGTCAAAATGCCGCATGTTGAGGACACGTTTTGAAGCTTCTCTTACAACTGAGAACGCTTCAGGAATAATCGATTGAATGGTATCCCCATTTGCAAGGCGTTCTTTGAATTCAAGTGTTTTTTCAGCAAGTTGCTCATCTGACAAGTCGATAAAATTCGCTTCTAATTTATTTATATGATCAACGATTTTTCGGTATTTCTTAAGCTGTCGATCACTGGTTTGGTTTGATCGTCTGAAAATGGATAGCATATAGTTAACGCTCCTTCATATTGTCCATTCAACGGACACGACTCTATTTTATCAAACAAGAGAGGAAAAGACTAGAAGTGCGTGAAAGAACGTTTTGAATAATAGGCTTAACCCTTGCTAAGAGAGGGTATTGGTAACTAACCGTTTTGTTTTCTCATAGAAAAATTGTTTCGCAGAGTGCTTTCTTTCTGTGGGCATGTTATAATACGGTAGGCTTTAACTAAAATTGAGTACTACAGGGAGGAAGGACATGTTATTCCTTGCAATGGCAGCTGCATTTGTCGGCGCCATCATACTAACTCCACTTGTCATAAAATTCGCGTTCCGAATAGGGGCGGTTGATAGACCGAATTACCGCAAAGTCCATGCTGCGGTTATGCCGCGTATTGGCGGCCTTGCGATATTTGGAGCGTTTTTAATCGGTTATGCCATCCTTTTACCTAAAGATGAGCATGCTGCAGGAATCTTGATCGGTGCTGTAATCATCATTGCAATTGGGTTCTTCGATGATATGCTGGAAATTACAGCGAAAGCAAAAGCTTTAGGACAGTTAGTTGCCGCGATTGTGGTAATGACTGTTGGAGATCTACAAATTGATTTCATTAACTTACCTTTTCTCGGACAAATTGACTTCGGATACTTGAGCATCCCAATTACGATCCTCTGGATTGTCGGAGTGACGAATGCCATTAACTTGATTGATGGGCTCGATGGACTCGCTGCAGGAGTTTCAACAATTGCGCTTATCTCCATCTCCGTCATGGCACTCATCATGGGAAACACATTCGTACTTGTTACCGCAGCAATTCTTGCGGCAAGTTCACTTGGATTTCTACTGTTCAACTTCCATCCAGCAAAGATTTTCATGGGGGACACTGGGTCGTTGTTCTTAGGATTTATGATTTCTGTACTGGCACTACTCGGATTTAAGAACGTCGCAGTCGTGTCACTTGTTATCCCTATTATTATGCTAGGTGTTCCGATTTCCGATACATTCTTCGCGATTGTTCGACGCATTCGGATGAAACAATCGATTACCGCGCCGGATAAATCCCACTTGCACCATTGCTTGTTACGCGCAGGGTTTTCGCATCGACAAACTGTGCTCGTCATTTACGGCATTGCCATTCTTTTTGGAATCGCGGCAGTATTATTCTCACAGGCGACTGTATGGGGAGCAATCTTGTTACTTTTCGTCATCCTACTCGCTATCGAATTGTTCGTGGAAATCATCGGTCTCGCCGGTACAAATTACCGTCCAATATTAAACTTAGTCCGCATGATTGGAAAATAATTTAAAAGGCTGTCCCAGGGATTCTACCTGGGACAGCCTTTTTTGATGATGAAATCAAATTAAAACGCGAAAGGAATAGTTTCCTTTCGCGTTTGTTTTATCATTCAATCATTATTTAACATCTGTACCTTCTGAAGGGGAGATAACGACACGTTTCGTATTTTCTTCTGAGTCTGAGGAAGCTTCATCATCTACATTAGGTACTAGAGAAGAAATCAATCCTAAGTGTGATTGTAGAATTAACTGCTTCTGTTGAAGATCTTTATCGTTCAACTTCCAATAGTATACACCAGTCGACCAATCGTCATCGCCTTCAAGTGACAGCGTATCAACGGATGGCATACCGCCTTTTGCATACTCTAAGAACGACAACATCTCTTTATACTGCATATCCGTCTTAATGTTATCTCCAAGTGCATCAATCACATCACCAAATTTCGTAATGGCAGCAGGAGATTTCGCTTGGTCCATCATCGCCTGAATAATCATTTGTTGACGTTTACCCCGCTCAATGTCGTTGTCCAGTTTACGTGTTCGAGCAAGTGCGAGTGCATGACGGCCATCTAATACTTGAAGTCCTGGCATTAAGTGGATCGTCCCTGCATCTGTTTCATCTTTTTCAATTCGTTCATAAGGAACATCGACTTCGACTCCACCAAGTGCATCCACTACATCGATGAACGCGTTAAAGTTGGCTTTCAAATAGTAGTCGATCGGAATGTCCAACATTTCTTCTACAGTTTCAATCGTTGCCTTTGTTCCACCATAAGCATTCGCGTGTGTAATTTTATCTTTATAATCCACTTCTGGAATGTAAACGTAAGAATCACGAGGGATACTTAGCAGTTTGACCGTCTTTTGTTTTGGATTCAACGTAGCTACGAGCAATGCATCCGCCCGGCTGTTGCTGTCCCCCTGTTGTCGGTCATCACTGTCATCCACGCCGATTAATAACACCGAAACATTGTCTTTCGCGGGTTGGATTTTGTCCTCTTTTACAGTTGATCGGCCATTACGGTTTTGAATCGGCTCATACGCTCTATCTGCAGCGAGTTCAGCCTTCTTGTGAAGTGTGACTCCGTAGGCTGCAATTGTCAAAAAAGCCGCAATCGTCAACACAAGTCCTATCTTCAAAATAAGTCTTGTTTTTGAAGATTTTCTTTTGGCTTTTTTATATTCATTTCGTTTCATGTTTTATTTAGCCTCCGTTAATCAGTCCATAATGTCGAACTCCATCGTAGTAGAGTAGATGCTGTCAAATGATAGCAATGGCTATATCTGTCGAACGGGCATTTTGCCTGCAAATTTTTGCAATTATCAACAGTATACTATTTTTACGGAAGCGCGTACACCTTTTCAGACAGAAAACTCCAAGAACTTCTGTTCACCTTCAGTAATCTTGCCTTGTCCGTTCGTTAAATCTGCAACCCAAGTATGGAATGTGTCTACTCCCAAGATTGGTACCAATATATATAACGTTACCTGTTCGCCGTACTCGATATGCTCAAGCGGCCACTCTGATTGACGTACTTCATTTTCCACTTTCCCAAGTGCGGTGTAGTCGACTGTTACGCTCATTGTACTATGAAGTACACGCTCAACCGTGCCGGCTGCCGCAACTCCTTCTGAAGTTGAACGTCCATATGCACGTATGAGGCCACCACCGCCGAGTTTGATGCCCCCAAAATAACGAGTGACAACGACAGTTGTATCTTTTAAACATTGCTTTTTTAGTACTTCTAGCATTGGAAAACCTGCTGTGCCTGAAGGCTCTCCGTCATCATTCGCTTTTTGAATATGATCGTGCTCACCTATTAAATAAGCAGAACAATTATGGTTAGCTGATGGATGTGCTTGTTTTATTTCCTGGATGAAGTCGAGAGCCTCTTGTTCAGTTTCGGTTCGTTTTACGGAAGTGATGAATCGAGATTTATTGATAATGATTTCCGATTCACTTTGTTGTTTTACGGTCTTATAGTCCATTCTCATTGCAAGACCTCCTCAATCTGTAATACAATTTTAATATGTTATGGGCATTAAGATGCTATACTGAATAAAGTGTATAGTGAATCCAATGTAATCGCAATAGCCTATGGATTCTACAATGAGGTTTCAGCATTGGTGGGAGTGTGAACAATGGATAAGGCGGCAATTGATATTCAAAAGCTTGAAGGTATCTTCGATAGCATGGTGAATGTAATGGATCAGTCCAAGAACGACATCTTCATGATCAGTGAGCAAAGCCGTCGAAGTTTTGAATCCATGCAGCGTGAGCTCATTATTGTTAAGGAAGATATTTCCCGGGTAATAACCGAAGGAGATCACCTTGAAGAAATGACACGTCACTCACGCAGAAGGCTTGCTGATGTCTCGAAGAACTTTGTGAATTACTCGGAACAAGAAGTGCGAAAGGCGTACGAGGTTGCAAACGACCTTCTCGTTAGACTGTCCGTAAACAGAATGGAAGAAAAGCAATTGCGTATTCAACGCGATGACTTGGATCGTCGTCTGGCGGAACTGTTGGAGACGATTGAACGGGCCGATCAGCTCGTCAACCAAGTATCCACTGTTGTCACTTACTTAACTTCAGATTTGAAGAATGTGGGTGAAGCACTTGAAACAGCCAGACATAAGCAGGACTTTGCGATTCGGATCATTCAAGCACAAGAAGAGGAACGTAAACGAGTTTCAAGAGAAATCCACGATGGACCTGCTCAAATGATGGCCAGCGTGCTCATTCGTTCTGGACTCATCGAAAAAGTGTATGAGCAAAAAGGTCCTAAACAAGCACTTGAAGAGTTTAAGGATTTAAAAGAAATGGTACGAAGTTCATTATATGAAGTACGACGAATCATTTATGATCTTCGCCCAATGGCAATTGATGATCTTGGTGTGGTGCCAACATTGAAAAAGTACTTATCCACTCTTATGGAATATGAACCTGATGTTCGTATTCACTTTCAGAGTATCGGAGAAGACCGACGTTTCGAGTCGAGTTTTGAAATTGCGGTGTTCCGCTTAGTTCAAGAATCCGTAACTAATGCCATTAAGCACGGAAATAGTCGTGATATATGGGTGAAAGTTGAATGGTTGCGTGAGACGATGAATGCAATTGTAAAAGATAATGGAGCAGGATTCGATCAAAATGAAGTAAAAGACAAATCATTCGGGATTATAGGGATGAAAGAACGCATCGACTTGTTAAAAGGCGATTTTAAAATCACTTCAGAAGTTGGAAAAGGGACAAGCGTGTTCTTTAAAATTCCGATTAATCCTGATAGTATAGGCAAATAGAGGCTTTGGAGGGAACGAACATGACAAAAATCTTAATAGTAGATGATCATCAATTATTCCGCGAAGGAGTCAAGCGTATTTTGCAGTTTGAAGATACGTTCGAAATTGTAGCAGAAGGCGATGACGGTAGCGAAGTATTCACTTTGTACGAAGAGCATAATCCGGATGTAGTTCTTATGGATATTAATATGCCACGGATGAACGGGATTGAAGCGACTGAACAACTCATGACCAAATATCCTGATGCGAAAGTCATCGTATTGTCCATTCATGACGATGAGTCATACGTTTCCCAGGCGTTAAAAACGGGTGCACTCGGATACATGTTGAAAGAAATGGATGCAGATGCAATAGTTCAGGCTATTAAAGTAGTAGCAGCTGGCGGATCTTATTTACATCCAAAAGTAACGCATAATTTAGTGACAGAATATCGCAGATTGAGTGAACGGGAACATAAAGGCTCATTCCATCAACACGAAATCCGCCGACCATTGCATTTGTTAACGAAGCGGGAATGCGAAGTACTGCAATTGTTGACGGATGGTCAAAGTAATAGGGCAATTGGAGAAACATTGTTCATCTCAGAGAAAACTGTGAAAAACCATGTTTCAAGTATTCTACAAAAGATGAGCGTTAACGACCGGACACAAGCTGTTGTCACAGCGATTAAAAATGGTTGGGTTGAAGTGAAGTAAAGCAGAATTTATAAAAGGACCTCCAATCGGATGGTCCTTTTGCTATGAGAGGAGAAGGGGTATGAAGAAAGTTAAAGGACTCGTCGGAATAGCAACGCTAGCTCTTATGCTAAGCGCTTGCAGTGGAGACGATGACAACGCTCAAAAGACTTCAGGTTCTATTGACGATGGTGAGCAGACTAACGAAAATGGTTCGATTGACCATGGAGTTAAGGATAAAGGTGAGTTGGATGGCGAGGATGAAGGTTATAGCATAAATGGAGTTCCTATCGAGGAAGCGGTAAACGTACCTTCCGGGGAAAAAGAAGCTATTTTAGAGACGTTTGACCGCTATATCGAAACGCTGAATGCCGGGGAAGTAGATGCTTATCTTGAAACGCTATCAGCAGATGGTTATGACATTGACGAGGAACGAGAAGCTACAGAAAGCATGCTAGCAACAACCGAGCTCACACGAACGCCAGATGATATTACCATTGTGAAGTATACGGAAAATGAGGCGCAAGTGTTTGCAACGATGAAGGTAGAAGTGAAAGATAAAGATAGTGAAGAAGCAGAAATAACTTTAGGACGTCAAGTAACGGTTCTAACACAAAAAGATGGTAATTGGAAAGTGAATTCCATTAATGCGATAGCTGATCCGGTACCTAGTGAATGAATCATATAACACCTTAAAGCAAGTGAGCCTCAGTCCGGTGCTGAGGCTCACTTGCTTTTTTTGTTGCAATTTTGAAGTAAGTATCTTATGATTAAGAATAAGAACACTTGTTCGTTTGAGAGGAGTGAGGAAATGTCTGCTCTAAAAACAGAAGTTATCCCTTATTTAGAAAATATGATTTACTTACCGATGATTTTAACCATTTTAGAGAGGGATCGATTGCTAATACAGCAAGGGGATTACAAATTGAAAAAACCGTACTTGGGGCTCATGGATGATGTCGCTAAGCGCGTACACAAAGAGCTTGGAAATACGGCCGCATATTTACGTAGGAATCATTTATCGGTGGTGAGGGGGAAAATGGATGATATTTTTACAGAATATATCTTTGTCCACGACCACCAACAGGACTGTCGAAGATACTTGAATGTACGTTTACGTAATCGAACGGAGGAGCTGCTCACTCAGTATCTTCGACAACCGGGTATCTAAATGAGCCTTCTTGTGCAAGAAACGTTCTAGGTCTGTGCAGCAAAAATTGTTTTTTTGCAAAGTCCCGTTCAAGTAAAGCCGCAAAAGCAAACTGACGCCACATAGTCGGAGTAGATACGTTTACCTTCACTTTATAGCCATTCTCCAGTAGAACAGAGCATCCGACATTCTCTTCCTGAAAGTCGACAATGGACTGGTAGGAAATCCAAATGTTCTCTTCTGAATTCGGTGACATGGTCGGCAAAAAGATATAAGGGGTGTCAAACGCATGTGCAACAACAATAGGTGTTTTATGGCGATTGCCTAGAGCATGGCGCGCAGTCAACGTACGTGTTTTTAACGAAGCTCCATAAAGTTCGCACGTTTTTTTGACAATTTGAATCGGTTTTTTAGGAAGATCAAATTCGGCATTACGCTCAATTACACGAGTCGATAATTTAAAGTCCTCTCGAATCGGTTGTAACACAAACGTATCAGAATTGATGAGGTAATTCTCAGCGTTTTTTCGTGAATGCATCCAAGTCACTCCTACTCAATAAGTAATAACTCCTATTATATAGGATAAATATTGGAAAGCAATCAGTTAAAATGAAATAATCAGAAATAAATAAAAAAACTCTGAACTTGCCACTTCTTGATGACCTGTGTTGAAAAGGGCATCAAGGCATGCAGCAGGGTTGCAGAGTAGATGGTTATTAATTTTGATAAGCAAGAGCGGCTGCACCGAGTGTTTTGGCAGCAGTTAGCATTGCGGATTCGTCAAAGTCGAATCGTGGGTGATGATGTGGGAACGCATTTTCAGGTTGCGCACCAGTGAAAAAGAACGTTCCAGGAACTTGTTCCAAGTAGTAAGCGAAATCTTCTCCGCCCATTTGAGGGATTGTTTGAACGACCTCTTTTACTCCTGGGACTTCTTTGGCAACATCACGCAAAAATGCTGTCTCTTTTTCGTGATTTACGACAGCTGGGTAGCCACGTGTATATGTAACGTTGATTTCACAGTTGTTCATATGCGCGGTTCCTTCAGCGATTCTTTGGATCTCAGATTCCATAAGATCGCGAATTTTAGGAGAGAACGTTCGCACGGTTCCTTTGAGTTCCGCTTGATCGGCAATAATGTTGAACGCATTGTCAGATACGAAAGAACCAATCGATAGCACAGCGGACTCTATCGGATCGACACGACGAGAGACAAGCTGTTGGAAGTTGGTTACGAGTTGGGAGGCAATTACGATCGCATCTTTTGTTTGGTGCGGTGAAGCACCATGACCACCAGCGCCTTGAACTGTAATTTCGATACGGTCTGCGGCTGCCATAATCGGACCGCTTACGTACTGAATCGTGTTCGGTTCCATCATTGACCATAAGTGAGTACCGAAAATAACATCGACACCGTCCAGGCAACCGTCTTCAATCATAGAAATAGCACCACCTGGAGCATATTCTTCAGCGTGTTGGTGAATGAAGATGTATGTACCGGCAAGTTCCCCTTTTAGCTCATTGACTGCTTTAGCAAGGTGGAGCAATGTGGAAGTGTGGCCATCATGCCCGCATGCGTGCATGACACCAGGAACGGTTGATTTGTAAGGTACATCTTTTTGATCTTGAATCGGCAGTGCGTCAAAATCAGCTCGAAGTGCAACTGTTTTACCAGGTTTTCCACCTTCAATACGAGCAACGACACCGTTTCCACCAACGTTGCTCCTAAATTCCACCCCTAATTTCGTGTAGAAATCTTGGATGTATTGTGCTGTATTGGTTTCATGGAATGACACTTCTGGATGCTGGTGCAAATAGCGACGAACGCTAACCATGTCATCAAAAGAGTTGTCGAGTAGTGTATAAAGTTTTTCGTTCATTAAAAGACATCTCCTTTTTTGAGTATGGTATCCAGTATATCAGTGTGTTTTCAAACTCGCAATTGTTTGACAACAAAAAAGAGGCACAAGGCCCCTATGGAATTATCATTCGGAATCATGAGTTTGAAGTGAACTAAATAATGTAATATAAGGTGCACTCGAGAAGATATGAATGGAAGGACCAGCGACGATATCCCTTTTTGTAGTATCATATGCAGCTGAAAAGGCAGGGGTGTTTTTATGCAAATCGAATGACTGGCTATCTTCCCACTCTGTTAAAATGATATACGTATCTGAATCGAGTGATCGTAGTAATCGAAAAGCGATAAAACCTGAAGTGTCCTTCATAGCTAAATGGTCTCTTTTGAAACGTTCTTCAAAAATGGGTTTCCCTTCGTCGGAGACGGATATGTTGTTTAGTGCAAAAAATCCATGTTCCTGGAGCTGCCCCATTTCCTCTATGACTTCATATCGCTGTGGTGTCTGGAAAACCGTTTTTCCTGTTGTTTCGTGTAGCAGCTGAGAAGACCCACTACCGTGCATTAAAATCATATTTTCTCCGGCGTATTTCTCTTTGACCTTCTCCATGAATTCTGGAGTGCCTCGTGTAATGTATAAATTTTTCATTATTGATACCCTCCTTGGCTAGTCTAACAAATTAACCTCTTCTTAAGTTATTTCCCCGAATCCTGCTCCTAAAACAAACCATGTCAAAACAATGACGGAATGTGGCACAAATTTATGACAATGGGTGTATATTGCTATACATCCCAACAGTTTACGTCTATATTGAAAACGATAAGCTACTCGTGAAATGCATAATTCAGTTCGGTAAAAAGAGAATGGGGGAATTTGTTCATGACTATAGTAAATGATACGCTTCTTAGAGCTGCTCGTGGAGAACATATTGATCACACACCGGTTTGGTATATGCGACAGGCAGGAAGATCGCAGCCTGAATATCGCAAAATCAAGGAAAAGTACTCACTTGAAGAGATTACGCACCAACCTGAATTGTGTGCCTATGTTACAAAGTTGCCTGTCGACCAATATGGTGTCGATGCTGCAATTTTATATAAAGATATTGTTACACCACTTCCAGGAATGGGCGTCGACGTTCAGATTAAAGCTGGAGTAGGACCTGTTATTTCGAATCCAATTAAATCAGTCGCGGATATCGAAAAACTGACAGCGATGCATCCGGAAGATGATATTCCATTTGTTCTTGAAACGATTCGAATACTAACAAAAGAACAATTGGATGTACCTCTCATCGGTTTTGCAGGAGCACCCTTCACACTTGCGAGTTACATGATTGAAGGCGGTCCATCTAGAAACTATGCACGCACAAAAGCACTTATGGTATCTGAGCCTCAAGCTTGGTTCGCACTTATGGACAAACTTGCGGACACAATGATTGCCTATGTCACTGCACAAGTCAAAGCAGGTGCGTCTGCGATTCAACTGTTCGATTCTTGGGTTGGTGCACTGAATGTATCCGACTACCGTATTTTCATCAAGCCTGTAATGGAACGTATTTTCACAGAACTACGCAAATTGAATGTTCCTTTAATCACGTTTGGAGTAGGTGCAAGTCACCTAGCAAACGAATGGCATGACCTTCCTGTTGATGTCGTAGGTTTAGATTGGAGACTCTCTATAGAAGAAGCTGGGCAACGTGGACTAACAAAGCCGCTACAAGGGAATCTTGATCCTACATTGTTGTTAGCAGATTGGTCCGTCATTGAAGAACGTGCAAAAGTGATTATTGAACAAGGGGTTGCACACGGCAGCCACATCTTCAACTTAGGACATGGAGTATTCCCAGAAATCGAACCTGCCAAGCTGAAGAAACTAACTGAACTGATTCACACATATAGTGCAGAACTACGCGCAAATAAAAACTAATCTTGAGGTGAATGACATGGGAAAACGCACAATGGGACTTTTAGTAATGGCTTACGGTACACCTTACAAGGAAGAGGATATCGAGCCGTATTACACACATATCCGCCGCGGGCGTAAACCTGCACCGGAGCAACTTGAAGATTTGAAAAATCGTTATGAAGCAATCGGTGGAATTTCTCCACTTGCTCACATCACAGAAGGTCAAGCACAAGCACTTTGTGATACGTTGAATCAAGCACAAGATGAGATTGAGTTCAAACTATATATTGGTCTAAAGCACATTACGCCATTCATTGAAGACGCAGTGGCACAGATGGATAAAGACGGAATCAAAGAAACGGTAACTGTTGTCCTTGCTCCTCACTATTCAACATTCTCTGTGAAATCGTACAATACACGTGCGAAAGAAGAAGCGGACAAATACGGAATTTCCGTCACATCCGTTGAAAGTTGGTACAAACAGCCGAAATTCCTAAAATATTGGGAAGAGAAAATTCGCGAAACCTTCGACAGCATGAGCGATGCAGAACGCGAAAAGTCAGTTCTTGTTGTATCTGCACACTCACTTCCACAAAAAATCCGTGAAGCTGGCGATCCATATCCCGATCAGCTGGAAGAAACGGCTAAACTCCTTGCAGAAGCTGCTGACGTGAAAGAATACGCTGTTGGCTGGCAAAGTGAAGGGCAAACAGGCGAACCTTGGCTTGGACCTGATGTACAGGACTTGACTCGTGAATTAAACGAGAAAAAAGGGTATACGTCATTTGTCTATACACCAGTAGGTTTTGTTTCAGATCACCTCGAAGTGCTATTCGACAATGACTACGAATGTAAAGTGGTTTGCGACGAAATCGGTGCAACATATCACCGACCAGCTATGCCGAATACTGATCCACTCTTTATCGGAGCAGTTGCGGACGCAGTAATTGAAAAAGTAAACAAGTAAGTTTTGAAAAGGACGTGTGAAGGCAATGGACGAACAGCGTAAAAAAGTTGTCATTGCGGGGGGCGGCATCACGGGTCTATCTGCGGCATTCTACATGCAGCAACAAATCCGGGAGCAGAATCTTCCCATCGATATTATTCTTGTCGAAGCAACCAACCGACTTGGTGGTAAGATCCAGACTGTCAGACGCAACGGCTATATTATAGAACGCGGTCCAGATTCCTTTTTGATACGAAAAAAAAGTATGGACCGTCTTGCGCAAGAGCTCGGCATCGCTGATCAGCTCGTGAAAAATGCAACGGGACAATCGTATGTATTACTGAACGATGAATTGCATCCGATTCCGGGTGGTTCGATTATGGGCGTTCCGACAGAAATTGGCCCTTTTCTCAAAAGTAACCTGTTTTCGTTAACGGGTAAACTGCGTGCAGCAGGGGATATTTTCTTACCCCGCTCCGATATTAAAGGTGATCAGTCATTAGGTGCCTTTTTCCGCCGTCGTTTCGGAAATGAAGTCGTGAATAACCTGATTGAACCGTTACTCTCTGGAGTCTATGCAGGTGACATTGACCACATGAGCATGGAGTCGACATTCCCGCAATTTGTCAGTGTGGAAGAGAAACACAGGAGTCTCATCCTAGGCATGAAGAAAACGCAACCGAAGCCGGAACAGCTGCCGAACAAAGGACATGCTGCGAAGAAAGAGGGAGCATTCCATACGTTCCGAAATGGGCTCGAGACAATTGTTGAAGCCTTAGAAGAACAGTTACCTGAGGTGAATTTCATCAAGGGAGTTAGACTGGAGAAAATCGAACAAGAGGATGAGCGGACATTTGTCACGCTCAACGAAGGTTCTGTTATCGAAGCGGATGCAGTCGTCCTCACTACGGGACATGCAGTCGCTCGTCAATTATTCGAGCCGCATGGCATTTTGCAGAAGCTGGGAGAGATTAAAACGTCATCCGTTGCGACGATAACTCTCGCATTCCCGGAAAGTGCTGTTGTCCAAGATAAGGAAGGAACCGGCTTCCTAGTATCACGCAGCGGTGACTATTCCATTACCGCCTGCACCTGGTTGAACCGTAAATGGCCGACTACGACACCTGATGGAAAAGTATTATTGCGCGCATTTGTTGGACGAATCGGTGAAGAAGCCATCGTCGATTTACCAGACGATGAAATTGAACAAATCGTTCTAGCGGATTTGCGGAAAATCTTCGAAATTAATGAAGACCCTGAGTTCTCCATCGTCACACGTTGGAAAGATGACCGCCCTCAATACCGGGTCGGTCACAAAAAACTCATCGCAGACGCCAAAGAACAATTACGCACCGCATTTCCAAATGTAGAACTAGCAGGAGCATCATACGAAGGCGTCGGCTTACCAGATTGTATCGATCAAGGGAAAGCAGCCGCGGACCGTGTTGTGCAGCGATTGACTCGCTAAAATTGATTAAATTGAAAACCTCACACAGCCGACTTTCGGCATGTGTGAGGTCTTTTTTGTTTGCTCGTCAGGTTAAAATGGAGGTTTTGATCGTTGTCGGACACTCAGCATAGATTCTCGATCACTCATGATGATTTCTCGATCAAACTTATGGATTTCTCCGACACCTAGAAGAATTTCTCGATATCGGGACATAATTCAAGTACTTTAAGGGATTAATTGGTAGCGCTTTGCTTGATTCTTGTGTGGGAGTGATGTTGAGGGAGTATCCTCATATAACTATTATGACAATGGGAACAACTAAAGTTAACAGAGATACGTTGATTTCAGCGTAGGATGGCGACTCCTGCGGAATAAGCGAAGAATGAAGACCCCGCAGAGAGCGAAGCGATCGAGGAGGCTGAGTTCAAGCCCGCGGAAAGCGTCCATCCGAAGCAGAAATCAACACCGTCTAATCTGTCCTACTCCTACTCCCACAAAAAAACTGCCACAGAAGCCAGTGTATACTGACGTTCTGTAGCAGCCAATTAATCTAACCTATAACAGCAGCTCGTTATTCTGAGCACGATGGGCATTTTGTTTGATAGCACTCATGTTGTTCCTCAATCTGTTCACCGCAAGTAACACACTGTTTCGGAGGCAAATTCTTAAAAAATTCCACAACGTTTTCAATCATTTCTCATCCGCTCCATTCAATTTGTAGTAGTACTACCTTGTCCAGTGACGAGTGTTATGCAACAGAGGCGACAAAAAAAATTGTGCTCTTCAGCTCCTTTGTACTAGCACTTCGACTTGTTACTCATAGTGTATTATAACAGATGATTATCTGTCAATAGTTTTTGAACAATTTAGAAAAATGGTTCAATATTCACATGTGAAACTCAGTCTATTTATTCACGAACAGATGTAGGCTACTCTTGTCCCTCACAATACGAGTTATGTTAGAATGGCACTATCAGCTTCATATAAAGGGGAGACTAGCATGCGTTTTGTAGATAACCAAGGCATTACGGATCCACGGATTAACTTAGCAATCGAGGAATATGTACTCAATACAATGGATACCGATGAAGATTCCTACCTTCTGTTCTATATCAATGAACCCTCCATCATTATCGGAAAGAACCAAAACACAATTGAAGAAATTGATACAGAGTACGTCGATGCAAATGGCATCCATGTTGTACGCAGACTTTCTGGTGGCGGTGCAGTGTACCATGACAAAGGGAACTTGAACTTCAGCTTCATCACAAAAGATGATGGACAATCATTTCGTAACTTTAAAAAGTTCACGGAGCCTGTTGTGGAAGCACTTGCTAAAATGGGTGTGAAAGCAGAGTTACTTGGACGCAACGACTTACTCGTCGACGGTAAAAAAGTTTCAGGAAATGCACAGTTTGCAACCCAAGGCCGCATGTTCAGCCATGGAACGCTCATGTTTGACACGGAAATTGAAGAGGTCGTCAATGCATTACGTGTGAAAAAAGATAAGATTGAGTCCAAGGGAATTAAATCGATTCGCAGTCGTGTCACGAATATTTCTGAGCATATGGAAAAGCCGATGACTATCGAACAATTCCGTATGGAAATCTTAAATTCGATCTTTGGCGGGGAAGAAAAAATTC
Source organism: Sporosarcina sp. ZBG7A (assembly GCF_000813425.1). Classification (GTDB taxonomy): domain Bacteria; phylum Bacillota; class Bacilli; order Bacillales_A; family Planococcaceae; genus Sporosarcina. The sequence continues at coordinate 143,419 of NZ_JWIB01000010.1, read as the reverse complement.
AGTTCAAAGAATTAACTGAGGAAGACTGGAAAAACATTCACCAATTGTCCAAAGAGCGTTATGGCAACTGGGATTGGAACTATGGTCGCTCGCCGAAGTGTAACGTGCAACACTCCCATCGCTTCCCGGTAGGTAGCATCGATGTTCGACTACAAGTTGAAAAAGGGACAATCCATGAAGTACACATTTTTGGTGACTTCTTCGGAATCGGCAGTGTCACAGAGATTGAAAATCGTCTCGTGAATTGTCAGTATGACCGCGAGTCGATTACAGCTGCAGTTAGCAACCTTGATATTCCGAAGTTACTCGGTGGCATTACACAAGATGAATTCGTGAATTTGATATACTGACATTCAAACAGGTTCCTTCTGCCTATTCGGCGAGAGGAGCCTGTTTTTTACATGTGTGAGAAAGGCGAGTGGAGAGGATTTACGGTATACTGAAACTACTTGTAAAGGGGGCGCGGATCTATGGAGAAACATCGTATTTTTATCGTGGAGGATGATCGCAAAATCGCGGAACTGCTTGCAGACACACTGAGGAAATACCAGTATGAAGTAGCCGTTGCGGAGGATTTCGATCAAATCGCGGATGAGTGTCTGTCGTTCGATCCGCATCTGATTTTACTCGACATCAACTTGCCTACATACGACGGCTATTATTGGTGCCGTCAGTTGAGGACTCAAACGACATGTCCGATTCTTTTTATTTCGGCACGTTCGGGTGATATGGACCAAGTGTTTGCGCTTGAAAATGGCGGTGATGATTTCATCACTAAACCATTCCATTATGATGTCGTATTAGCGAAAATCAGAAGCCATCTACGTCGTTCGTTTGGCGAATATGCTCCTGCGCAGTCGGAACGGATTGTGAAAACAGGGACGTTGACGCTGTTTGCAGAGAGAATGGAACTCCAATCGGGAGACACCATTGTTCCTCTTCAGAAAAAGGAGTGCATTATTCTGGAGTTGTTGATGGAGGCCGCGCCAAAAGTGGTATCCCGCGAAACTTTACTCGAAGAACTCTGGGACGACCAGTCGTTTGTAGATGAAAACACATTAAATGTCAACATTGCTCGTGTACGGAAAAAACTGGCTGATTTTGATATTCTTTCAACAATCGATACAGTTCGCGGAGCTGGTTATCGATTTGTACTAGCGACTGAAGATGTATGAATAAGTACAAGTTATTTATAAAAGAACATGCCTCATTTTTATTGTTCCAGCTTGTATTGCTGCTATTTATCGTCCTCCTTTTTTGGCTTGATGGTGCGCGCGACTGGAGCACAGCCGTCTACGCAATATTGATGGGGATCATGTTGACGTTCGGCTACTTACTCGCGAAATTCATTACTCGGCGATCTTTTTATGAAGTGTTTGAGCGAGAACCAGGACGAATGGAAGATGCGTTAATCGGTCGACCACAAACGCCGGAACATCGGATGACGGCACAATATATGCGGAAATTGTATCGACTCTATCATAGTGATGTTCAAAAGCTTGATGCTGCGCAGCAACGGCAATTGCATTTCATTAACCAATGGGTCCATCAAATGAAAACACCGATTTCAGTTCTTGGCTTGCTCTTGCAAGAAGAGGAAATCGACCGGAAAAGTTTCCATGAAGAGCTCGACAGATTGCAGGATGGGCTAGATGCGGTGCTCGTCAATGCAAGGCTCGAAACATTTGAAGATGATATGAGAATTGAGCGGATTGTATTGGAGGACCTCGTTCGACAAGTGGTGACAGAGCATAAGCGGTTGTTCATTACAAATGGTGTGTTTCCAGAGATTCGAGTGGATACGGAATTTGTCGTCGCCACCGACCCGAAATGGCTGAAAATCATACTTGGACAATTTATAACAAATTCAGTAAAGTATACGTTTGAAAAAGGAAGAAAAGTGTACGTGACCGCTGATAGAACGGGGCAAGGCATCCAGTTGACCGTAAAGGATGAAGGAATTGGTATACCTGAAACGGATGTGAAGCGAGTGACTCGGGCGTTTTTTACTGGAGAAAACGGTCGGAAAACTGGAGAATCGACAGGGATGGGATTATATATCGCATCTGAAGTATGTGGACGACTAGGACATGCGTTGACAATTGAGTCGAAAGTGGGCGAAGGGACAGCTGTGTCTGTGTTGTTCTCAAATGGAGAGGCGGTAGAAAACGATGGCACGGAAAATCGTCGAGTTATCGGAAGTGACGAAAATCTATGAAGGCAAAGTGATGCATCGGGCGTTGAATCGTCTCGATTTTGAAGCGGAAGAAGGCGAGTTCATCGCAATTATGGGACCATCTGGAAGTGGTAAGACGACATTGCTCAATCTTATTTCAACAATTGACTTGCCAACGTATGGCAGGATTGCAGTGAATGGAATTGAACCCGAGACGCTTAATCAGAACGACCTCGCGTTATTCAGAAGGCGGCACTTAGGATTTGTTTTTCAGACGATTAATTTGCTACAAATGCTGACAGTTGAGGAAAACTTGGTACTCCCGCTGACGCTAGATCGCGTGCCAGTGCCGGAGATGAAGCGGAGAATTGCAGCTCTTGCTGACAAACTGGCGTTAAATGAGATTTTATCCAGAAGGCCAGACGAATTATCTGGTGGACAAGCGCAACGCACAGCAGTTGGACGTGCACTTATCCATGAGCCAGAACTCATTCTGGCGGACGAACCGACAGGGAATCTGGACTCGAAATCAGCGCGGGATGTATTGGAACTACTATCGAAAATCAATCAAACCGCAGGCACCACGATTATTATGGTGACGCATGATCCGCTTGCTGCAAGTTATTGTGATCGTGTGTTGTTCATCAAAGATGGTGAGTTTTTCAACGAATTGTACAAAGATGAACAGCGCCGGACATTTTTCCAACAGATTTTAAACGTGCTGTCGTTGCTCGGAGGGAATGTCAATGACCTTTCGTCAGTTCGCATACCGTAACGTCGTACGGAATCGGCGCATTTATGCAGCCTTCTTCATGGCAAGTGCGTTTTCGGTCATGGTGTTCTTCCTGTACTCCATGCTGTTGTTCCATCCTGCGATGAACGAGGGCTTTGTCCAAGAGGTTGCGACGAGTGGCATGATTACAGCGGAATTTGTGTTGTTCATCTTCACACTATTTTTCTTGTTCTATTCGATGCGTGCGTTTTTACAAGCTCGGACGAAAGAGTTCGGCATTTTGTTATTGCTCGGGATGGCAAGGAGGCAGCTCCAACGACTCATCTTCCTTGAAACGATGTTGATAGGTAGTGTTGCAATCGTTGTCGGAACGTTTCTTGGATTTGTTTTCTCTAAATTTTTCTTGATGATTGTGAAAGAACTCATCCAAGTTCCGACGCTACCCCTTTATTTCACATGGCATCCTTTTGTGTTGACAGTAGGCAGTTTCGCGAGTGTATTCATCATTATTTCACTGCTTGCTCCGATGTTCATCCGCACGGGGGAAGTGTATGACTTGCTGCAAGGAGAAGCAGCGGAGCAAGATGCATATTCGTCGTCAAAATGGCGTGCATTCGCTGGAATCGCAATGCTTATATTGACGTATGTCATGGCAGTCTACGCAACACATACGTATGTAATCCGTGTCATTTTTATGTTACCGGCAGCGGCTGTAATTGGTACATACTTATTCTTTAGCGACTCTTTACCGTATCTGATTCAACTATTCCGGACAAGAAAACGCATTTATTGGCGGCCGTTTTGGCTATTGTCGCTCTCAGAGGGCGTTGTCAGATTGAAAGAAAATGCGCGCATGTTTTTCATCGTTACGATGGTATCGACGCTTGCGTTCATGTCTGTCGGATTGCTCGCATCCCTTACTTCTTTTGCCAATCAATACCGGGAAATAAACCCTCTAGGGCTCGTCTACAAGAGTTACCCAGGAAACGTGCTGGAACAGATTCATGTCCGGCAGCTCACGGACGAGTTGAATGAGAAGGAAATCGACTATAGTCTTGTTGAATTTCGGGTGCTTGAACAAAAGTCATCCTTCACTGATATGAGCGTGTCGATTATTCGACTGTCGAGTATCAACGCACTCGGATACACATTTGGCTTTCCCGCTGTTGACGTAAAGGATGGGAAAGCACTCTTTTTGCCACAGTCCGAATCATCCTACCAACAATTGAAAGATCGCACAGTCAACACTTCACTAGAAAAAAGTGGTCTCGATATGGAGATTGTTGGAGCATATCCGCATCAGCTATTTCCACCGAACGCAATTGGAGCCAATGCAATCATTTTGACGGATACAGACTTTGAACGGGTACTAATGGGTGAGGACGGTGCGGATTCATCGTTATTCCGTTATTACGCGTTCAATATAGCTGACTGGCAAGAGACGAAAGACGTTGGTCGTGCGCTACATGAAGACGAATTGCAGTCTATTTTACTTGGTGGCGAATCTGGAACGCTGTTTTCGTTCGGCAATCCAGGACTGAATTATTCTATCATCCGCACAACATTTTCTTTATTGCTGTTCATGGGATTAATGCTCGCAGCTGTATTATTCCTTGCAGCAGGAAGTTTCGTTTATTTCCGTTTGTATACAACTTTGGACCGTGACCGCAGACAGTTTGACGTGTTGCGCCGGATGGGCATTACAGATAAAGAGTTGAAGAAGATTGTGAATCGACAGCTGTTGCCACAGTTCTTCATCCCCTGGGGAGTGGCATTTGTGCATAGTGCGTTCGCATTCTTGGCGCTTCAAGTCATTTGGGATGCACTCGCAGAAATTTCAATTGTAAAAGAGCTGACTCTTGTATTGGGTGGATTTGCGGTCTTACAAATCTCTTATTTCTACCTGATTCGATGGCGGTACTTATCTCACATTCGGACACCGGAGTAATTTCCGGTGTCTTTTATATTACGAGAAATTAGTTTGATAATAAAATATCTAAAAATAAAGGCTATTGAATTATTTAAATTTTTCTTATATACTAATAGTTGATGGTAATGAATGACTATTCATTCAACTACGAAGGGTGGTACTACGATGAATTTAGTAGAAAGAGTCCGGGCAACCGCAAAATCAAAGCCTGGAAAAACAGCTTATCACTTTACAGGTAAGGATACATCGTACGCAGAATTTGACCAATCAGTCGCACTATTCGCATCCGCTTTACAAGACTTAGGAGTAAACAAAGGTGATCACGTCGCTTTGTTACTCGGCAATACACCACATTTTCTTATATCGCTATATGCAACCATGCGATTAGGTGCAACTGCGATTCCAGTGAATCCAATCTATTCACCAGATGAAATCTCGTACATTCTGCAGGATAGCGATGCAAAAGTAGTCGTTGCGCTTGAACAACTACTTCCACTCGTTGAAGCAGCATCTGTTCAGCTTCCTGTCATTGAACACTATATTGTGTGTGAGACAACGGGGGAGACAAGTGAAAAAGTTGAGGCATTGTCCGAAGGGGCGAAAGCAAAAACGCATTTGTTCACCCAAGTGCTCAGAAGTGGAAAGCCTGACATGGAGCCAGTTGCTGTCGATGAAAATGAAACCGCTATCATTTTGTATACTTCCGGTACGACTGGTCGTCCAAAAGGCGCTATGTTGACGCATCGAAACTTGTATTCAAATGCTAGTGACGTTGGAGAGTACCTCGGATTTTCGTCTGAAGACCGCGTCATCGCAACATTGCCAGTGTTCCATGTGTTCGCACTGACTGTTGTTGTCAACGCACCTCTTGTCAAAGGAGCGACGATTGTCCTGATGCCAAGATTCAGCCCGGCTGAAGTGTTCAAAGCTGTGAAAGAGCAGCAAGCGACAATCTTTGCGGGTGTGCCGACGATGTACAACTTCATGGTGCAATATCCGGAAGCAACACGTGAAGACTTTTCGTCGATTCGACTCGCAATTTCAGGTGGGGCGTCCCTACCAGTTGCACTCCTTGAAAACTTCGAAGAGAAGTTCCAAGTAAAAGTGTCGGAAGGATACGGTTTGTCGGAAGCGTCGCCAGTGACATGTTTTAATCCACTAGATCGTGAACGCGTTCCGGGTTCAATCGGAACGTCGATCTTGAATGTGAAGAACAAAGTGGTCGATGAGCTTGGAGATGAAGTACCTGTCGGACAAGTCGGAGAACTCATCGTTCAAGGCGACAATGTCATGAAAGGCTACTATAAAATGCCTGAAGAATCAGCAGCTGCCCTTCGTGACGGTTGGTTGTACACAGGCGACCTCGCACGGAAAGACGAAAATGGCTACTTCTACATAGTCGATCGCAAGAAAGATCTGATCATTGTTGGTGGGTATAATGTCTATCCGCGAGAAGTGGAAGAAGTATTGTTCACGCATCGCGACCTCGTAGAAGCAGCAGTTCTCGGCGTACCGGATCCGAATTTCGGTGAAGAAGTACTTGCTTATGTGGTCGCAAAAGAAGGGGCAGATGTGTCGGAAGAGCAGCTGATCGCATTTTGCGAGAAGCGTCTAGCGAAGTACAAAGTACCCAAGCATATCGAATTTTTGGATGAACTGCCGAAGAACACGACCGGTAAAATCTTGCGCCGTTCTTTGAAGGATTTCGTGCGCGCTTGAGTTATAGGTGGGAAGAGGGGCAGAGGATGCGGACGCATCCTCTGTTTTAATTTTGCGAGAGGGTGCTATCCGCCCGTTCCGTAGAGTTACCCGCTCGTTTCAGGCGTCTACCCGACCGTTCCGCAGAGTTACCCGCTCGTTTCGAGTGTCTACCCGCCCGTTCCGATGAGTAACCCGCTCATTCCACGCGGCAACCCGCCCGTTTCGTCGGGTTTACCTGGCGAAGCGTTCCGTTCGAACGGGCAAACGCTCGATAGTCCAAATCAGCGTTGCATTATGGGAGGTGGCAGTGTTTACTCAAACAGGATAGCGAAAGAAAAGGGAAATCCAAATACTCTCAGAAAATGTTTTGAGATTAGGAGGGAAAGTCTTCCGGGTGTCGAAATAGATGGCATTAGGGAGGAATGAAGATGACAGATAAACAGATGGTTCGGCAAGAGGATTTATTTGAATTGAAGTCGGTGACGAATCCGGTGTTGTCTACGGATGCTTCTGAAGCTGTGTTTATTGTGACGCAGATAGATAAGGAAGAGAATGCGTATCATTCACATTTGCATCACCTCGATGTGGAGTCTGGTAGTTCGACGCAATGGACGTATGGGAAAGAGCGCGTTTCTCAGCCTCAATGGTCGCCGGATGGAAGTCGAGTTGCGTTTTTATCGACACGTGATGAGAAGAACCAGCTGTTTGTTATGCAAGTTGCTGGAGGAGAAGCCCGCCGTTTGACGGACTATGAGACGGGTGTGAGTAGCTTCTTGTGGGCGCCATGCGGAAAGAAAATTTGGCTAACAAGTACACTGGAAGACGGAAAAACGTTTACAGATAAAGAAGAGAAAGACGAAAAGAAACAACCTGAAGCGCTTCGCGTTACGACGATGAAATATAAGGCGGATGGGGCAGGGTTTGTGAAAGAAGACCGTCATTCGCAAATCGGTTGTTTAAATCTGGAAAGTGGAGAAATCACAGCATTCACAGAAGATCCTTTCCATCATTCATTGCAAGCGGTGTCGCATTGCGGAAAGAAGCTCGTTGTGGGCGTGAATCGCGCTGAAAACAAAGATTTCGACTTCCGTCAGCCTTTGGTGCTTGTCGATGTTGAAACGAAAGAAGAAACGGTTCTTGTTGATGAACAAGGCTATTTTGGTGGTGCTTCATTTTCAGAAGACGATCGCTATATTGCATATGGCGGATCGGATCGGACGTTTGAGAACGCGACTCACTCTGACCTGTATGTCTATGACTGTGAAAACAAGACGACGCTTAATCTGACGGAAGCACTCGATGCGCCACTTGGGGATGCGGTAGTCGCGGATCATCAGCAAGGACCGAATCCACCTGAAGCGGTTTGGACTGAAGGCAATTACTTGTACTTCCAAGTGACGACGATGGGGGATGTCCGACTGTATTTCGCAGATTTGGACGGTAGCTTGTATCCTGCTTCTTCTGAGTCGGAGCATGTCTACGATTATGATGTCGCGAAAAACGGACAGTTCTCACTCGCAGCTGTTAGTAATCCTGTGAACCCGGGAGAATTATATCGTCTTGACATTTTAACGGGGGAACGAAAAGTATTGACATCGTTCAATGAAAACTATGTAGCAGACACACTATTAGTACAGCCAGAAACGATCCAATTAGAAGGTGCTGGAGGCTTTGATGTACATGGTTGGCTGATGAAACCGGCTAACTATGAAGAGGGCAACACGTATCCGCTTGTCGTGAACATTCATGGTGGTCCACACGCGATGTACGGCAATTCGTTCTTCCACGAAATGCAAGTGCTAGCGGCGCAAGGATGGGGTGTTCTGTACATCAATCCACGCGGTAGTCATGGATATAGCCAAGCATTTGTCGATGCAGTACGCGGCGATTATGGTGGCGGTGATTACCAAGATATTATGGATGCACTTGATAATGTTTTAAAAAATCATAGCTGGATCGATAAAGATCGGCTCGGCGTGACAGGCGGAAGCTATGGCGGATTCATGACGAACTGGATTGTCGGCCATACGGATCGCTTCAAAGCCGCTGTTACACAACGTTCCATTTCCAATTGGATCAGTTTCTTCGGAGTTTCAGACATCGGGTATTACTTCAGTGACTGGCAGATTAAAGCGGATATGACGGATGTCGACACATTGTGGAAGCATTCGCCGCTGAAATACGCAGAAAATGTGAAAACACCTCTGCTCATTCTTCATTCCGAAAATGACTTACGCTGTCCGATTGAACAAGCGGAACAGTTGTACATTACATTGAAAAGCATGAAGAAGGAAACCGAATTCGTTCGGTTCCCCGAGTCCGACCATAACTTGTCCCGAACAGGTAAACCGAACTTGCGTATTACGCGCTTGAACGAGTTAACAGGCTGGTTTGAAAAGAGCTTTTGACATGAGGAAAACGCCTGTCCCGGGGGAAGGGACAGGCGTTTTTTGATGAGGTAGTAAGGGGTTAGCGTGTGCAGCATTCTCCTACATAAGGGGGATTTACTGAATCGTCGGCTGCATCGATTGCGATGCCTGCTCTGATTTTCTTAACAACTGCGTCTTCGATACAACAAACGCCTTTTAACACATCTGCTAGAGCTTTGTCGAACTCGATTTTTTCGCAAGGTGTCGTATTATTTTCGTTGAACTCGCGGAATTTTTCTACTTCTTCGAACAAAATTAGTGTGACTGCGAATTCTGTCAGCAAAGCAGAAACGATAGTGATCTCACCCAACGTGATACGAGGATTGTTGAGAGATTCTGCTGCTACTGATTGAAGTTGATTAAGCATTTTAGCGTGGTCCATGGTCATTCACCTCCTTTAAATGTGGTGCGTCCGGACACTTCTAGTATATGCAGCTCGTTTTACAAGAGTTGGACAACCGTCCGTGGGACAATCTACTCAAAGTGTTGTGGATGTGTTTTTGATCGACATGTCGAGGAAGGAAGGTTTTACTAGTCCGTACATTAGTAGTGTATGATGTGAATTTTGCACGAGTTGGACAAGCGTCCGAGGGAAATTGTCTTGTGGATGTGTTTTGAACTACGCTCCGTTTAAGGTAGGATTTATTCGTCCGAACACTACTACTATATGCTGATTGTTTACTGACAATTGGACAACCGTCCGGGGCCAACTGTCTTGTCGAGTCAAAGTGCTGATGTGAGTGCATTTCAAGCATGTTTCATCCGAACACTTCTACTATATTCTAATGCGGAAATGGTGAAAGGACAGACGTATGGGGACAAACTTCTTATGGGGACTAGGAATTTCAGCAAAACAAAAGCGATTGCAACTATTTAGGAAATATTGTAGGATGAACGTATTAGAAAAACTGTCCAGACTTTTCCAGATTCCCTGAAGGCTTGGATAGCTACATAGAGTCGTGAAGGGAATTCGAATGGAGGAGAACGAAGTGGGAGTCCACAATGTAATGGAAGATGTCGTTCGGGATACCTTGTTGTCATATAAGAATAATATGAATCTTGCATGTGACTGCGAGCAGTGCTTAAATGACATCTCGGCACTCGCCCTCAATGAGTTGCCACCCCGGTACATCTCTAACTCAAAATATAGTCCGTATGTCCGTGCGACCCACGAAGCGGATCACCAAGGGGTCACTAATATCATAGCCATCATCGCTAAATCAGCAGCTCTTGTTTCGCAGAGTCCACGCTGTGAGACGTTTGCGATGAAACAAGGGCAGTAAAAAACACCGAAGCGCTTGTGGCTTCGGTGTTTTTTCTTCACTAATAATATAATTCACGGTGTTGATTTCCGCTTCTGGCGGACGCGGGCCTACAGGATGTAGGTCATGCAACCGTTGCGGCAGGACGCCGTGAACTTAGGTTGTTTCCATTGGCATACCTCCGGAGTCGCCGCCATCCGCTTCAATCAACGGGACAGTCTTGAATCACTAGATATTGACATTGAAATTTATTTCAACAATCCAAGCGACTCCTGTAATGTACTATTTACATGCTTGATCAATAACTCGTCGCCTTTTTTACGGATGTCGGATCCGACAAAGTCCATCATCTCTCTCGCCATATCGGCGTCTTCTAATAGCGATAACGACTTATTCAAGTTCACTTCAAAAACGCCAGCGTTCGTTAAATGATGCTCAAGCGATTCCATTTGCGAACCGATTTTTGTGAGGTATCCTGTCACTGTCCCTAACGCTTTATCAATCGTGCTGATCAGCTTGTCTGCGTCCTCCTGCGTCGCTAGCGATGCGCCTCCAAGCCCAATCGCATCTGTGTGAACGTCAAACAAGCTAATCTTCATATGCTGCGAGGCGTTTCCACCTACTTGAAGCGTTAGCTCGCTATCTTCTCCAAGAATCTTCATCGTGTTGAACTCGAGCTTGTCCGCTGTATCATTGATGGCGGCAAAAATCTGTTAAAGTTCCAATCCGCTTGCTTCACTTCACCAACTCGAACAAAACGACAAACGCTGGCGAGACGGACTCCTACAAGCCCAGCAATTAATATTCGAATTAATGGCAATGACTGACGCTACCTCTGTAGAAGGCGAGCGACTACTAACCCTCTATATCTATGCCAATCAAACCCTAGTGACTGCATCACTCAAAGCAGACGTGGATGCTATTTCGGAAGCCCAGGCGATTGTGAGGAGCCTGCATACCGATTGGCAGCACGCAAAGAAGAAGCAAGTTCATACATTTAAATATAAAAAGCTGCCCGCGGAGGCAGCTTTTTTGTATGGAGAGGGATTGTGGGGCACGTGAGAACGAGCGGGTGCAGAGAGGAAACGGGCGAGTACGGAGGGGAAACGATCGGGTACTGAGGGGAAACGGGCGAGTACGGAGGGGAAATGATCGGGTACGGAGGGGAAACGAGCGAGTACAGCGAGAAAACGAGCATGTACAGCGAATCTGCTCCTCCATCCCCACAAAAAAAACACGAATCCACCACAAAGCAGATCCGCGTCCCTCCCTCTTATCTTCCTTTAAACTCCGGCTTCCTCTTTTCTGAAAACGCATTCAACGCTTCAATTCGATCCTCTGTCGGAATCGTAATTTCATACGCTTTTCGTTCAATTGTAAGTCCCGTCGCAAGATCCGCCTTCATTCCTTGTTTAATCGCAAATTTCGCTTGTTGCACGCCAATTGGCCCGTTTGCGAGAATTTTGTCAGCAAATGCCTGTGTCTCTTCTATCAACACAGCATCTTCGACAGTACGCGTCACAAGTCCACATAATGCGGCATCAGATGCGCTCATTCGCTGAGCGGTCAAAATGAGCTCAAGCGCTTTTGCTTCTCCTACGAGACGCGGCAAACGCTGGGTTCCACCTGCACCTGGAATGATCGCAAGACCCGTTTCCGTCAGTCCCATAACAGCGGACATCGCAGCGAATCGGAAATCACAGGCGAGCGCAAGTTCCATTCCACCACCGAACGCAAAGCCATTGATCATCGCAATTGTAGGTTGCGGTAACTGATCAATCAAAGTAAAGACATCACCGATTTTGTTCAAATTGCGTTTCACTTCAACGTCAGTTAACGTCTTTCGTTCTTTTAAATCAGCCCCCACACTAAGCGCACGATCCCCTGATCCTGTCAATACAACGACACGTACTTCAGGATCAATGCGAAGTTGCTCGACCGTTTCACCAAGCTCGCGAATCATGTCGTAATTGAATGCATTCATCGAATCAGGTCGATTCAACGTCACCCATGCAAGTCCATTTTTCTTTTCCAATAAAATTGTCTTCATCCCTTACACCCCCAAAATCATTGAATACTCTTAAAACATATCATTTCAAAGAAGTTGAAGCCAGAAGAAGGATACTATTGTAAAATATCGAACTTGCAATACAGTGCTTATTTGCTACAATGTAGGAAAATGGACTAAGTTAGGTGGAATCCCAGTGGACGCAAGTGTATTTGTAGGTAGACAGCCGATTTTAGATCGTAATGGAAACCTTTTCGGCTACGAACTTTTATATCGCAACAGTGAGGTTAACCGGTTTCCAAACGTCAATCCAGAAAAAGCGACAATCGGTGTATTAGTCAATACATTTCTCACGATCGGTGTCGATCGCGTTTCAGGAGCATATCCTTCTTTCATCAACTTTACAGGTGAATTGTTGGCACAAGATTTGTACGACCATCTCAATCCGGCGAGAGTCATCATCGAAGTGTTGGAAAATGTCGAAATTACACCAACACTTCTAACTAAACTACGGAAATTGAAAAACGAAGGCTTTCGAATCGCCCTAGATGATTTTGTCCTGACGAAGCAATATGAAGTCGAAAAAGGGTTATTTGAAATTATCGATTTCATCAAAGTCGATTTCATCCAATCAGATCTACAAGAACGCGAACGGATTCAAAATTTCATAAGAGTCTATCCGAATGTCCAATTGCTAGCTGAAAAAATTGAAACAGAAGCCGAATTCAAGGAAGCGAAAGATGCGGGATACACGCTCTTTCAAGGGTATTTCTTCGCTACACCTGAAATCGTAAAGGGCGCTGAAGTGCCTGCGATTGATGAGCACAATTTCCGGATTATGGATCGACTGAATACCGAGCTGCCGAGTGTGCGGGAAGTGGCAGGACTCATTACGCAAGATATGTCACTCACTTACAAACTACTCCGATTCATCAACACCTATGCGTTTGGCATCCCAAGAAAAATTACATCCATCCAACAAGCGATCGTCCTTATTGGACTGCAAGAAACAAAAAAATGGCTCTACATCATTACGCTCCATCAAATGGGTGTCGGTCAAGGGAAAGGGAGAACGAAAGTACTTGTCGATTATTCCCTTGTACGCGCGAAATTGTGTGAGCTGCTTGCAAAAAGAAATGGACACCAAAACTCGGACGAATTTTTCTTAGTAGGCATGTTTTCGATGTTGGACGCGATATTACATCGTGATTGGCACGAAATTGAACACGATATTCCCCTTTCTGATGAAGTAATGCAAACACTAATGGGGGAAGCGACAAAGATGACACCGTTCCTTCAAATCGCGATTGCTGTCGAACGTCTCGACTTGCCACAGATGAAAGTGCTTTGTAAGGAACTTGACATCCCTTTGAACGATTTGTGTGTTTATTCCCAAGAAGCAATCCGGTGGGGCCGTCAGCTTGACTAAAAAAGTTTTACTTTTCATCACATTGCATTTCCCAATTCTAGCGCAATTCGTTAGAATGAGGAAAGGAGTTGATGAGAGTGAAAATTGCAGTTGTTACAGACAGTACGGCCTACTTACCCGAAGACTTGCGCAAGCGGCTACAGATCCATATTGTTCCGCTCGCAGTAACAATAGATGGACAAGATTATGACGAAGAAATCGATTTAACCTCTAAAGAATTTTACGAAAAAGTGCGTGGAGATGGGCCGCTACCGAAAACTTCACAACCGTCCGTCGGCCAATTCGCAGCGAAGTTCAACGAATTGAAAGACGCAGGTGCAGAGGGAATCGTTTCTATTCACTTGTCGAGTGGCATCAGCGGTACATACACCGGCGCCGTCCAAGCTGGTGAGTTGGCTGAAACCTTAGACGTCCGTGTTTTCGATTCAGAAATCTCCTGTTACTTGCAGGGATTCTATGCGATTCGCGCAGCGGAACTGGCACAAGCAGGCGCTTCTATGAGCGACATCATGAGCGAACTCGCAGAAATGAAACAAACGATGCGTGCGTATTTCATGGTCGATGATTTGTCTCACTTGCAACGTGGCGGCAGACTATCCAGTGCACAAGCATTAATTGGTGGCCTACTACAAGTGAAACCCATCTTGCATTTTGTCGATAAAGTCATTGTGCCTTTCGAGAAAATCCGGACTCGTAAAAAAGCGATGAAGCGGATCGCAGATATGCTTGCTGAAGACGCAATTAAAATGCCTCTTGAAGCCTCAATCATTCATGGCAATCAACCCGAAGAGGCGGAATTCTGGCTAGCAGAATTGAGCGAACGTCTCCCAGATGTCAAATTCACCATCAGCCATTTCGGACCTGTTATCGGTACTCATCTCGGTGAAGGTGCCATGGGACTCGGTTGGGTCAAGCGGAAAATGAACAACTAAACAGTAGGGGGTGTGCGGATGAACAAACCATTCGATCCGGCCGTCAGAGACTTTCTGGACGGTCGCATTTGGTTGCGTCAGCATACGCCTTTTTCTATGGAAATCATTAATGAACATATTGAGAGTGGAATGATTGAAACGACCGCAGGAGTCACGATGAAAAAAGGATTGTTCGGGCAAATTAGCTGCAAATGTGCTCGGTGCGAAAATGAAGACCCTCAACTATTCACCTCGTTTAATTGCCTGCAATGCGAAGGTCCTTGTGCATACTGCCGTAACTGCCTGCAAATGGGAAGAGTCTCCGTTTGTACGGAACTCATCGTCTGGAAAGGTCCACCTACCAATTACCCCACAGAACACTCCCTTGCGTGGGAAGGAACGTTGACGAAACACCAGAAACGTGCCTCCGAAGAATTATATGAGAGTACTGTGAGGGCTCGTCCGCATCTGATTCACGCAGTTTGTGGATCTGGAAAGACCGAGATTTTATTCGAACCAATACATAAGCTACTAGTAGCAGGTAAACGCATATGCATCGCAGCACCTCGCGTCGATGTCATATTAGAACTTGAACCACGACTACGCGCAGCATTTCCATCGACAAAACTGGAAGCATTGTATGGCGGAGCAGATGTTAAAGCATTCGACGCCCAACTTATCCTAGCAACCACCCATCAGCTCTACCGATTCCGTCATGCATTCGACGCGATTTTTGTCGACGAAGCCGATGCATTCCCATATACTGCAGAGAAAACCCTTCAGCACGCCGTTCGAAAAGCTGCAAAATCAGCTGCACCAATCCACTTCGTCACAGCAACACCATCAGACAAACTACTGACAGACATCAAGAAAACAGGCGCAGTCTCGACCATCTATCGTCGCTATCACGGTCACCCACTCCCTGGTCCACGATATGAACCACTCTGGAACTACTCCAAACAGCTATCCAAAGGAAAAATACCGAAAGCACTTGAAAACTGGATCATACAACGGCTCGATCTGAACGAACCATTCCTAGTATTCTTTCATGAAATAGAACTAATGATGAAAGCGGAGCAAGCCATTCGACAACTCGATGATCGGGTCCGAGCTGTCCATTCCGCGCATCCTGACCGTAAACAGCATGTCCAAGACTTACGGGCAGGGAAGATACCAGGCTTGCTGACGACAACAATCTTAGAACGGGGTATAACGATTAATAACATCCAAGTGGCAGTAGTGGGTGCTGAACAATCCATTTTTGACGCTGGTGCACTTGTTCAAATTGGCGGTCGCGTAGGTCGAAATGTGAACCATCCGTCTGGTGATTTCGTGTTGTTTCATAATGGAATCAGTTACGCAATGGACCATGCGCGTCGGGAAATAAAACGGCTGAATGCAGGAGGGGATCAACCATGAACCCATGCTTACTGTGTATGAAACCAATCTCAGAAGTCGCCTCCTGGCAATCGTTCTTCGCTCTAGAAAAGAAAAAGACACTTTGTGACGACTGTTCAAAACGCTTCGTTCGTGCCGACATAAAGGAAGAAGGGGACGTATTAGATGCCGTTCATTCTCTGTACGAGTACGACGAAGCAATGCGGGATTGGCTTCATCAATACAAGTTCATGCAAGATGTAGCACTTGCACAAGTGTTCTCAAACGAACTGCGACGTGCATTTTCAAGCAACGATACAATCGTTCCCATACCAATGCATCCAGAACGAGCACGGATCAGGACATTTGCTCACGTGGAAAAATTATTGGATGGTTCAAAACGACCCTATGTGCAGTTACTGACTAAGACTAATACAAGTGTCATGGGAGAAAAGTCCAGACACGAGCGACTGAACGTGGAACATTTATTTGAACTCGTACCAGGTGCAGTTGTACAACCAATCACGTATCGATTGGTGGACGATATTTATACGACGGGAACGACGCTGCGTCAGGCGGCAACCGTCTTGAAACAAGCAGGCGCCTCGAGGGTAGAAGCGGTAACCCTTATTCGATCAATTCAGAAATGAGTACAGGAGGAACTACAAATGGCAGAACTAAGACATTGCCCATCATGTGGCGATTTTTTCAACTATACAGGTGTGCGTGAAGTGTGCGGGAAATGTGGGATGAACGAAGAACGCATCTATGAAGAGGTGTACCGCTTTTTACGGAAGCGAGAAAACCGTGCAGCGACAATCGAACGCATTGTAGAAATGACAGAAGCTACTGAGGCCATGCTTCACAAATGGGTACGAAAAGGACGCTTACAACCAGCTTTGTTTCCGAATTTAGGCTATCCATGCGATAATTGTGGGAAGCTGACTTCTAAAGGGAAACTGTGTGACGAGTGTACAGCAGAACTTAAGAAAGAGCTGCAAACGTTTGAAGCAGCTACAGAGTTTAGGGAAGCCATTCAACAAAAAGACAAAGGGACGTATCTTGCAGAGCGTAAAAAGTGATTATGTGGCAGTTCCGAGTGGTCATAAAATGACTATGGGACTGCCATTAATTTTTCTGGTATAAAACTGGATTGTTGACGGTGTTGATTTACGTTTCAAGTGGACGCTTTCCGAGGGGCTTGATTTCAGCCAATCGAACAACGAAGAGTTCGGTTTGCCGTATTATTGCGTTTTTTGCAGAAATTAAGGCATCTGATCGGGGGCTTCAAAAGAAGTGCTCCTAACGCTTCGCTTTTACTCGCAAAAGCCGTTCTTCGTTACGGCTTTCGCTGTTCCCTCCGGAGTCGCCACTTTCCACTACAATCAACGGGGTTCTCGGGAGACTCGGGTTGTCTACAATATAATATCCACCTAATGAATTAGTTTTGTAACCCTAAAAACGGGTACGTGTAAAGCGCTACCAAACCAGTAGGTATAGAGGTGTATATATCGGTAAAACTATAATTTCGTACGAAAGACCCTTTAACTACTTGGGATTCAGCCGAAATAGAGAGTAATAGTCAAAACTATTCCAAAGGAGCGAGAGCACATGAAGATTAATAATAACCCTATTCCACCTGTGAACCCGTACCGGGCGAATCAGGTGAAGAGTGAGAAAGCAGGATTTGAGAAAGCTGTTCAAAGCGACAGATTGGAAATTTCGAAAGAGGCGAAATCACTTTCCGAAATAAGCCCAGTGACTGCGCAACGAAATGAAAAAGTCAACGCACTGAAAGCTCAAATCCAAGCTGGTACGTATAAGGTCGACGCGGAACAGCTCGCTTCCGATCTGATCGGCTATTACCAACCGAAACAATAAGCGGGCGCACTTAACTTGAAGAAAGCAGGGAAAACCATGCCAATCGAACAGATTCTAGCGTCGCTGGACCAACTAGAAAAGTTACATCGAAGCCTGCTGCGCATTGCAAACGACAAAACAACACGCATTAAGAAAAACGACATTAGTGGACTCGATCAGCTCCTCAAAGACGAGCAAGCTCATCTCGCTGCAATCTTGCAAACAGACAAAGCTCGCGAAACAGCAGTCGTATCTTTTTTCACCGAACAAGGACGTCCGGTGCCGCTTCAACCGACAATCACAGATGTACTCAACATCATCCAAGAGCCGGAACACACTCAGCTCAAGGAGGCGAAGGACCGTCTCCTGCACGCGATTCATGAATTGAAATGGCAGAACGATTTAAACCAGAAGCTGACCTATCAATCGCTTCAATTTGTGAATCTGTCGCTGGACATGGTCCGTCCACGGACCGAATCCGTGAACTACTCGAAAAATGAAGTACAAGGCAAACCACTAACAGAGAAAATCGCATCATTCGATTCGCAAGCTTGAGGAGGAAATCATCATGGGCTCAACATTTATGGGACTAGAAACAAGTAGACGCGGCTTGCAAACTCAGCAGTCTGCTCTTTATACGACAGGGCATAACATCAGTAACGCTAACACACTCGGCTACTCGCGACAGCGTGTAAACATGCAAGCTACAGGGGGCTTTCCCGGTGTGGGTTTAAATTCGGGTACGATGCCTGGGTTCTTAGGGACTGGGGTGCAAGCAGGATCTATCCAGCGAGTACGTGACAGCTTTGTCGATCATCAATTTCGTGGGGAGTCCACTAAACTCGGCTATTGGGATACGCGATCAAAGGCGGTCGGTCAGATTGAAGATGTAATGAACGAGCCTTCGGATAGCGGTTTACAAAAGTCACTCAGTCAGTTTTGGGGAAGTCTTCAGGACCTGGCAGTGCATCCGGAGAATGGCGGTGCACGAAAAGTTACTGTGGAGCGTGGAATAGCTGTAGCAGATTCCTTCAACTATATGAACAAGTCGTTGGAAGAACTGAGAACGAACAACGGACAAGAAATCGAAATCTCAACAAAGGAAATTAACTCGATTTTGAATCAAATCGTAAATTTGAACAAACAAATCAGCAGCGTTGAGCCAAACGGGTACTTGCCAAATGATTTGTACGATGCGCGTGATGCATTAGTCGATCAGCTATCAGAGTATCTGCCTATAGAAATGGGAACTCCGATAGATTCGGGGGGACAGGCGATTAAAGGGATGGCTGAAGGCTCTTTAGTTATCAACATTAAAACAAAAAATGGAAGTATACCGTTACTAAGTGGAAAAGAAACAGGTCAATTAAGTGCTGTAAAAACAGGCGATACAATAGATGGATTTGCAATTAGCGGGTTTGGCGGTAATGCTGCAGGTTCTTTAGACGTTGCCAACATGGAGCAAGACAAAGGTCGTTTGGCTTCATTAGTTGCTACGAATAACACTTTGCTTCCAAAAATGATTGCTGACCTCGACAAAATGGCAAATGCTTTTATGACCGCTTTTAACGAGCAGCATAAGGCTGGTCATGGGTTAGGTGATAATTCTACCGGTAATATATTCTTCGAAGGTGAAGGTACTGGGGCCGGCGGTATTAAAGTTAGTGATGCAATTATTAAAGACCCGTCTCTTATTGCCGCTTCTTCAAAACCAGGTGAGGAAGGGAACGGAGAAAATGCGAAAGAACTCGGAAATATTCAGTTCTTGAAAATAGAAGGAACGGATGCAAACCAGTTAGAAGGAGCCACTGTCCAAACCTTCTTCCAAGGAATCATTGGACAACTAGGTGTGGACGGTCAGCAGGCAGATAAAATGAAGTTCAACTCGGCGACTCTCTTGATATCCGTATCGAATCGACGTGATTCCATTAGTGCTGTATCACTTGATGAAGAGATGACGAACATGATCCAATTTCAACAAGCATATAATGCATCCGCAAGAATGGTAACAGTTGTCGATGAAACACTTGATAAGATCATAAACGGCATGGGTGTCGTCGGCAGATAATGAGGAGGAACTGCAATGCGTGTAACACAATCAATGCTTTCTACTAATATGCTTCGTAACTTGACGACAAGTTACACTAAAATGGGCAAACTCAATGACCAATTGACGACTGGTAAAAAGGTGAATCGCCCTTCAGATGACCCGGTAGTTGCCATGCGTGGTCTGGCTTATCGTATGCAAACGGACAAAGTTGAACAATACCAGCGGAACATCGGAGAAGTGAACAATTGGCTGGACAGTACGGATGACGCGCTTGATAAAGTTGGAGAAGCGCTGAAGCGTGCCAGAGAACTTGTGGGTAGCGCAGCTAACGGAACGATGACGGAGGAAGACCGGGATAAAGTCAAAGCAGAATTGAGCCAGCTACGGGAACAGATCCAAGATATTGCAAATACGAAGGTTGGAGATAAGTATTTGTTCAGTGGCACTAAGACGGGGACACCGTTGTATAAAGACGGTGCGTATCCTCAGCTGAGTACGGATGCTGAAAATCCCGCTTCTGGCCCGACGGCATTCGAGTCTGATGTGAATATCGATGTGTTCGATGGTGTGAAGCTGAATGTGAATTCGACATCGGCGAAAATGTTCAAGGATATCGATGATATGTTTGAGAGTTTTGTTGGATCAGATGCGGATTTCAATAAAGGGCTTACAGATGTGGATAACCAGATGGATGCTCTATTGACTGAACGTGCGAGTGTAGGTGCACGGATGAACCGTGTTGAGCTGATGGACAATCGCTTGGAGGCTCAGGAAGGGATTGCGAAGAAGCAGCAATCTCTAAATGAGGATATCGATTATGAGAAGGTTATCACAGAGATGATATCCCAGGAGTCGGTGCATCGTGCGGCACTGTCGGTGGGGGCAAGGATTATTCAGCCATCGCTGGTGGATTTCTTAAGATAACTACGTTGTGCCAGGTGCTTTGTGCCTGGCATTTGTACATTAGACGGTGTTGATTTACGTTCCAGATGGACGCTTTCCGAGGGGCACGGATGGTAAGCCGCTTCATTCGCTTCGCTCCTTCCAGGGTCTAACCATCGTGCTGATCCCTCCGGAGTCGCCATCTTCCACTTCAATCAACGAGACTGTCAGTAAAATAGAGCTTTCATTAATCATGATATTGATAGAAATAGAGATGAAGTCCTAATAGAGACAGATGGAGGTGCTATGTATGGCGATACCTCAATTACAAGTACAAACGACGCCTGGTAGATTAGGGTTGACTATTGAGAAGTCGGTTCAGGAAATTGAGCAGCCTCAGGCGACGATGGAGCAGGAGCAGCCTGCTGCGGTTTTAGATATTACGACTACGCCTTCTAAGTTGTCGATTGATACGACTGCGGTGCGGGAGGATATTGATCAGAAGAGTTCGTTCAGGCGGACGGAGGAGTATGCTCAGCTTGGGCGTCAGGCTGTATTGGATGGGATTGGTCGTAGAGCTTCAGAAGGGCAGCAATTGTTGAGTATTGAGAATGGCGGGAATGTCATTGCGGATCTTGCGAAGCAGAATGGGACTCCTCCACCAGCACCGCTAGGAATCCGTTTCATTGCGGATCGCTCGAAGATCCAGTTGTCGATCACGCCGGGTACCACGACTATCAATGCAACGCCTCGAAAACCAATTTTGAACGTTCAAGTGAATAAACCAATCCATACATATACGCCGGGGAAAGTGACCGGGCATATCGAGCAATACCCATCCATCCAGATTGACTGGAAAGGATGAAAGAGAATGGCAAAGGAGAGTTTGATATGAGTGTCCAAACGAAATTTCATGGGGAAGTTGATATTGAAACAATTAGTCAGTGGACGTTTCCAAAAGGGCTTCCTGGACTGGAGGACGAAAAGAAGTTCGTCTTGCTACCGATTGAGGGGAATGACAGTTTACAAGTGATGCAGTCCGTGGGAAGACCTGAAATTGCGTTGATTGTATCCAACCCTTATACATTAGTAAGTAATTATTCTTTTGAAATCGATGAACCGACAATTGAACTCTTGGATATAAAGTCACAAGAAGATGTCATGGTGCTTGCCGTTATGACAATGAAACAGCCGATTGAGTCATCGACTGTTAATTTGCAAGCGCCGTTGATTTTTAATATCAATTCCAAAACAGCGAAGCAAATGATTTTAAACAATGCAAAATACCAGTTACGACAGTCAATTGGTCAACCCGTAGAAAAGGGGGCGCGTTGATATGCTCGTGCTTTCTAGGAAAACGAATGAGACTATAAATATTGGTGACAATATTGAGTTGAGAATCTTGGAGGTTAAAGGGGATACGGTTCGTATTGGGATAGAGGCGCCGAAGTCCGTTGATATATTACGGGGCGAGCTGGTGCAGTCGATTTCGGAAACGAATGCTGAGGCGATTACTGTGGAGTTGAGTGTGTTTGAGCAGTTGATGAAGAGGGATTGAGAGCTTGGTGAGGGTTCTCTTTTTTTGTGTAGATAATCTTAAAGGGGTTTCCATCCTTGAACTTCTTAAAATGCTAAAGAGTCAAATAGTTTTCTTCATATTTAAAAAAACTTAGCAAAACTGCTAAACACTTAAGCAACTGGTCCGATATTAGTTATGTAAGCAAGGGATAGATGTTTCGGCCGGCATTAGATCCCTAGCGAGCAACAAATATATCAGGTTCACAAGGACGTGGACCTAACACAACTCAAGGAGGAAATTATAATGATTATTAATCACAATATCGCGGCACTTAACACGCATCGTCAGTTGAACAGTGCAACAACAAATCAATCAAAATCTATGGAGAAATTGGCTTCAGGCATGCGTATTAACAAAGCTGGGGACGATGCAGCTGGTCTTGCAATTTCTGAGAAGATGCGTGGACAGATTCGCGGACTAGACATGGCTTCAAAAAATGCTCAAGATGGTATCTCGTTAATTGCAACTGCCGAAGGTGCATTGAACGAAACACATGATATTCTACAACGTATGCGTGAATTAGCAGTTCAAGCTGGCAATGATACAAATACTGATAAGGACCGTGGAGAAATTCAAAAAGAAGTTAACCAATTAACTTCTGAAATTAACCGTATTGGTAACACTACAGAATTCAATACTCAGAAATTACTAGATGGTTCAAAAGGATTAAGTGGAGCGAACACTATAACTGCTGGTAAAGCAGAAGTTCCTGCAGGTGGACCAGTTACAGCTCAAGACCCAGGAACCGCTACAGCTGGCGCACTAACATTTGATTTTACTGGAGCTAACGCAACTTTAAATGGATATACAATTGAATTTGGAACTGTAGCTGATGGTACTGCTGAAGGAGCTACAATTGATACAACGAACAAAAAAATTGTTATCAATGGTGACTTTGATGATACTGATTTAGCTGGTACTTTCTCATCAGCAGCAGATATCAAAACAGCAATTGAAACAGCATTCACTGCTCAAGCTGGTTCATTTACTGGAATTACTGTAGCGGTCACTGGAACTCCTGGGGCTGAAACAACTGCTACTACATCGGCTGCAATTACTGGCGGTCTTGATGCTTCGGCAGGTTCAGCAGGTTCACCCGCAGAAGCTGGTACTTACCAATTTGGTTTCGGAAGTCAAGATGTCTCAATTGATGGTACAACTCTTACTTATGATGCAGCAGGTGGAGCAGCAGGATGGAAAGATGCAGCTTCTCTAGCAAAAGCAATTAATGATGATGCAGGACTAAGTGTTAATTATACAGCTACCGTAGTTAACGGTAAAATACAGTTAGACCAAAAAGTTGGTCAAGAATCCGCAACAGGTCCAGTAGTAACAGGTAACGACCAATCTGCTTCGTTACAAATTGGAGCAAATGAAAACCAATCTATGTCAATTAATATTAATGATATGAGAGCAACAGCTCTAGGACTCACTGGCACAGGAACAGGATTTACTACTGACTCTGGTGTAAACAATGGTACAGACTCTACTGGAAGTGAAAAAGGATTAGATGTTTCATCTGCAAAAAATGCAGCATCGGCTGTTACACAAATTCAAACAGCGATAGATAAAGTTTCCGCTGAACGTTCTAAACTTGGTGCGAACCAAAACCGTTTGGAGCACACAATCAACAACTTAAACACATCTTCTGAAAACCTAACTGCTGCGGAATCTCGTATCCGTGACGTAGATATGGCGAAAGAAATGATGGAACAAACAAAGAACTCAATCCTTTCACAAGCAGCACAAGCAATGTTGGCTCAAGCGAACCAACAACCACAAGGAGTTCTACAACTTCTTCGTTAATATTAGATTATGTAAAAGAGACCCTAGTTTTGCTAGGGTCTCTTTTACATATAGAGGTAATGAATTAGAACGAAAGCATATATTATCTACTAGAACATGCATTCATCTGATGTTCACAAACACTGGGCTTCTCTCTTAGGAGGGAAGTCCTTTTTCAATTGATAAGGAGGAAATAAAATGAAGGTACTTGACGAATACAGTGATTTGAATCATCTAAGTGAAAAGAGAATTCCTCATAAAGTGAAACGGTACATTGTGCAAGAATGGTTACAATTTTACAATGCCTTTTCGTTAGAAGGACGTGTGGAGGATTTTGACATGAGTAGGCACTGCCGAATGGTTCTCCTAGAAACATCGGAGGATGATATCGAGTTGATTGGGTTATCTAGCAACTTGGTTGATTGCACTGTGGAGTACGTGGAGTTAGTGACATTTGAAGAAAGCGTTTTGATGTATCGAACCTTCATCCTGAATGACAATGAAAGTGGAATCATGTTGTACTCCATCGTTGGAACGTTAGGTTATGAAACAGAAAGCTTTTTAGCAGAACGTGCAGAATAGTGCCTCAATCTCAGAAATGGGATTGGGGCATTTTTATTATTAAAATCTATCAAGAAAAAAAGTTAATATTCAAGGTTACTAATCGGAGGAGAAAAGATGATGTATGTGGATTGGTTTGTAGGAACAATGAAAAAGATGTTTAATATCGATGTCAATAGAGAGGATGTAAGCTTTGAAGCCTATGATTTCTATCATGAAGATTTGGATGACTTGTTAGTTCCTGCGGGACACCTTGTAAAGCTACCCAATCCGTTGCTCTTGGAAACAGTGATGTATGCGGATGACAAAGATAATGAGTGGGTAGCAGCATTTGCAACAGAGGAAGGAACAAGAAAGAAACTGTATGAATTGTGGGTAAAGAATGGGGAACCAATAGCGTATGAAATGTATATCGAGTAAAAAATCATTTGGGCTATTTTGATTGCTGATTGAACCTTACAAGCGGAATTCACGACATTTCTTTCCGTAATCTTACGGCAAAACTTATTGGGGGTGTATCCATTTTTGCAGAATCCATGATTGACAAAGAACTTGAATGATTTCTGAATGAAAAAACTCCTGACATTATTATATAACTGTCGTGAGTTGGCTTTAAGGGAGGTGAAAGAAAATGTGGAAAGCGATTATTCCAGTAGTTGTTGCTGTTGCGGTTGAAGTTGTAAAAGAAGTAGTGAAAAATAAATAATCGATGAATAGGAGAATGATGAAAAATGCTGTTTCCGAATATGCCAACTAAAACGCTAGGTGGTCAAGTCTTCTGGCAAACGATTGAATCAACAAGCGGTTGGAAGCTTCAACAAAATGTAGTTACTGAACATTACCGAATCCTTGACCCGCAGAACGTGCGACAAGCATGGGGAAGCGAATGGTCCGACATAAACGATACATTTAAAAAGTTCACTGGGAACTATCATAACTGGTAAGAGCCATTGGTGCAGAAACATACGCATCAATGGCTCTTTTTGTGTTTAGGGGGAATACAGAATGAATCTGTTAACAAACTTTGAACAATGGCTCTTGGAAGAAAGGCGAGCACCAAAAACGATTGAATCATACGGAAGTGATGTGAAAGGGTTCCAGAAGTTCCTGAACGAGAAGGCGGCAAATGAAACACAACCGCTTTCTCGCTTCTCTTTCGTTCGATACAAGCAACATCTGCTGGACAAACAGTTTGCCGTCTCAACCATTAATAAGAAAATAAACAGCCTGAAGGTCTTCAACTAAGTTTGACTGCCTGTGCACGGTGCAATTCAGACACTATTCCGTCAAATGATGTACTTATCGAATGATTAACAATTTTCCCTTGCCACGTTCCACCTACTTCTTTATCATTATATATTTGAATGTGCATGCTACCTCTCTAAGGTGGCGTTGCTATAATGATATTCAATTTCTAATACATAATTCAATTTGAAAATAAAGCTAAAAAGAGTAAAATACTTTATGCTTTAATAAAAATAAAGAGTGTTTACCTAAGGAGAAACCTATGCATAATAACGAGCAGACTGAATTAGAAAATGCTAAGCAACAGTTAGAGTTGAGTAAGCAACAAGATAAGTTATTGGAGGAAATTGAAATAAGATTACGCAAGATGAAGAGGATAGCTGAGTATGCTGCTGAGCACCAGTTGACTCAGAAGGAGATCACTGATTTTAATCGGCAAATTGAGGAGCTTCAAGATGCCATAAATATATTGGAAGTAAAGGTCGTTCAACTATCGGGACAATTTAGGAATGATCTTCCACTTCGGTAATGAGTGCTACTGATTCCGAGCTTTAACATTTCGATGTGGAGTTTGATCACAGAAGAAAAAATTGATTTTAAACGTTGCATGAATATGAAGAATGCATTTGACTCTGGGATTCTCGCTAACCCAGAGATTTTTTGCTTTTGTAAGATTATTTTTGTATGCGCTAATTTGCTTCTTGATGTCGTTGTGGATATTGAAATGATTAATCTCTAGTGCCTTTAATAAATTATTTTAAATAACGGTGTGTATTTTAAAGCTCTGAAATTACCAACAAGGTTAAAAATCACTTCACCGGGAATAGTAGTATGCGATAGAAATCAGCCAATGTAGATTACGGTGGCTATTCACATTCCGAAGGAGACGATTTTACCATGAAACCAATCATAGGAATTACTTCAGACATAGACGAAAAAGGAGAAACTTTCTTAAAAGCGGACTACAGTCGGGCGATTTTGCGGGCTGGAGGGTTACCAGTTGTATTACCAGCAGGATTAGAAGACATAGAAGAAATCTGTAACAGGATCGATGGATTACTTTTAACAGGTGGGGAAGATGTGAATCCTATAGTGTTTGGTGAAGAACCGAAACGTGAGCTAGGGAAAATAGCACCTGAACGGGATACTATGGAAATTGCAATTGCAAAGTGTGCGATTGGAAAGAATATTCCTGTACTTGGTATATGCCGTGGACATCAAGTACTGAACGTTGCGCTCGGTGGTACAATCTATCAGCACATCTATTCAGACTTGGAAGGTCCGCTAAACCAACATAAGCAACAGGCGGATCGTAACTATCCGACACATACTGTAGTCGTGGATGAAGGCAGTCGACTATCGACTTATGCGGGTGGCAAAGAAATCCTAGTGAACTCGCTACATCACCAAGCTGTTAACGCTATACCAAAACCATTAGTTGTGACTGGAATAGCAAAAGATGGAATCATCGAAGCCCTTGAAAGCACTGAACACAAATTTGTGATGAGTGTGCAATGGCATCCTGAAGCGCTTTCGAATCGTGGAGACAAAACTTCATTACGAATATTTGAAGGTTTCGTGGAAGCTAGTAACCAACAATTATAAATTTTTAAGAGGAATATTCTAGTCATCATGTTGGGGATAATCCTTAATCCACCAATTTCACACGCAAGAGAGGTTAAATATATTACGGTGATTCCCGTCAAAAGACGCGATCCGGATTTCCGGATCGCGTCTTTTTGGATTCACTGGAACCAATGCCTTCAAACTATCCACCTAAGCATGATAACGTCCCCTCAACTTCCAAATCTGATGCACCATTGCGAAAGTTGAAATAATTGTAAGATAGGTAAGCACTATCCATCCAGATTGTAAGTAAGGACTTAGAGCAATTCGAACGGTCTCGCTAGTTAGAAATTCCCTTTGATCGATACATAGATAGATGACCACTGCTGCGAGCAAGATGACTGCAACCATTCCTTCTACGAGCTTACTCTTTGTTTGCCCCCGCTCGGCGCTGTATTGGACGGCCCAGCCGTCTTTTTTGTTCGCGGATAGTTTACCTGGCCATACGTTTGTGAATGTGATGAGGTTCACCCATAAATAGAGTTCAGGACTGATGAGTAAGGCGGCCAAGATGACGTCGATAGGTCGATGCATGGGCGTCTTCAAGGCGAGAATTGTATTTAAGATGGAGGCAAGAACGACAGGAGTGAGCCAAATCCAGGACCAGTTGAACTGATCGGTGGCGATGCTAAGAACGAGCAATACGACTAATAGGACCCGGATGACCAGGTTCATTAGTGTTTTTGCTTGAGCTAGCCAAATCTTACCTCGGTGCTTGGAGCGCACACCGATATTGCTGTTTGTCAGTAACTCGACCGTCCCAGATTGCCACTTGTTCCGTTGCTGCCGGAATGTATGATAGGATTTCATCGCATCTACGTAACAGCGGGCTTTAGGGCTGATGAGTGTTTTCCATTTTTTCTGGATTTGCCACGTCAGTAGCATGTCTTCTACATCACTTTCATCTTGCCACGGTCCGTCTAATTTATTTTCATCGATGACGTCTTGAAGCGCTTCGGGACGAAAAAGTGTTGCTTGCCCGCCAAGGACGTATGTACTGCCACCACTATATTGCAAATCCAGCAGCCAGCTCGCCATATCTTGTTTTTGCTGATGTGTCCACCAACGGGATAGAAAGCCTCCATATTCACCAGTTGCAATTCTTTCTTCGTAATGCGGATCCGATTTTGAAATCGAGCTCTTCTTTTTAGGCATCCGCATCGTATATTTTGCCATGACGCCACCAATATTTCTCGAGCTCATTAACCCATCCCACAGATGTGATAACGCACCAGGAGCAAGCCGACTGTCTGCATCCATTACGAGGATCGCTTTGATTGAATCTTTATAATATGTTTCATAGATTGTTTGCTTTTTATTATACAAATCCAATGGATCCCCATAAATACTTTTCCACGCAGTATTTAGTGCTCCAACTTTACGCTGCTTATTATTTTTAGTGGTAAGTACGGTTAATCTTAACTTGAATTCAACACCTGCATCTAAAGCGACTTCCTCTGTTCGATCCGAACAATTGTCAGCGACAACAAATACATCCATCTCCACGCTTTTTGGTAAAGACTGATCACCGAGCCCTGCCAGACAATCCCGTATCGAACCTTCTTCATTATGCGCAGGGATGAATACAGCAATACGAGGTTTCATGTAGGTATTTCTGACTTTCGGCATTCTTGCTAATGAAGAAAAAAATTTCTTGACTGTTCATTAACAGTTCTTCCATAGCGAAAACTCCACCTCTCAATTTCCACCTATACCCTTTTTCCTAACTTTTTCCGAAGTCCTTTATGGTTAGATTTAATCTATCTATAAGTTATTGAGTTGCTGCTGAAAATAGAACGAATTCTAGGGATATATATCTAATTTCGATCTGAATGTATATAACGTGGTGAGGATTCATGATATAGGTAACCAAAAGGGATGAGGAAGATTCTGCAATGAAAAAAGGACTGCCAATTCACTGGCAGTCCCGAGAGTCTTATCTATTACACTTTAAACCGATCAATCGCTTGACTCAACTCTTCACTCAAGTTTGTCAATGTCTCCGCTGCATCCGTCACCGACTGAATGGCGCGAAGTTGTTCTTCCGTTGAAGCACTCACTTCTTCACAAGCAGCTGCCGTCTCTTGCGAAGTTGCTGCCATCGTTTGAATCGTCATCGCTACATTATCTTTATGCTGTGAAACGGTTTGGATCTCGATCGAAATCGCATCGATGGAAGCTTGCATGTCTGCCATCAACGAAGACAGTTGACCAAACGTCGATTCGGTTTCTTGGACGACGACCCCTTGGTCACGGAACGTTGTGATCGTTTCTTCCATTTGTTCAGTCACTAGGTGTGATTCTTGTTGTAGCTGTTGGACAGTCGTTTGAACTTCTTCAGTGGCACGCGCGGATTGTTCTGCGAGTTTCCGTACTTCCTCCGCTACCACTGCAAATCCTTTACCGTGTTCACCTGCACGTGCGGCTTCAATGCTAGCGTTCAATGCGAGTAAATTCGTTTGGGATGAAATATCCGTAATTGTATCCATAACGCCGCCAATCGCTTTTACTTTCTCACCAAGTGTCGCAATTGCTGTATTCATCGATTGCAGGTTCGTACCGGACGTTTTAAATGTGTCTTGCAACTGTGCCATTTGTACTTGTCCGTTGGCATTCATGTTGCCAGTTCGCTCCGCAATCTCAGTCATAGACATAGCACGTTCTGAAATATCGTTTATCTGGCGACCGAGTTCTTCTGACCGTTCTGTGACCGTTTCAGCGTCTTGTGCCGATTTAGATGCGCCTTCCGCAATTTCATTCACCGCATGCGCGACTTCTGCACTTGACGCACTCGTTTCTTCTGCGACTGCACTTAAACTTTCAGAGTTTGTCCGAACGTTTTCAGCAGATTGATTGACGACTGAAATGATGCTGTGCATGTTTGTAAGCATCTGGTTGAAGTTATCGCTCAGCTGTCCGATTTCGTCTGATGATTGAATGTCAGACTGGGCAGTCAAATCACCTTCAGCTACTGCATCCATCGAATTGCGTAGTCGCCCAATAGGTTTCAACAATTTTCCTATGATGAAGTACAAGCCAGTACCTACAATGGCTAGAGTGATGAGTGAAATGATGAGAATGGATTCTCGCAGTTGTTTAGCCATGCCCATTAAGTTCTTTTCTTCATAAACTGTTCCAATCTTCCATCCATAATCGGGAAGCGTCTTAAAGATGTTTACACGTTCAATCCCTTTTTCGTCTTTATAATGCAAGCTTCCTTGTTCTTTTGCAAACAAATCTTTCACATAATGTACGTCCATCAAGTTCTTCCCACTCTTTTCAGGATGGGAGATGGCAGTTCCTTCGCTATCATACAATACTGGAAATCCATCATAAGCGATTTTAGTGGCATTCAATGCCGCCGTCATCGAAGAAAGTTGGATGTCTACGCCTGCCACACCAGCAAGTGCTCCATTTTTCTCAATGGCTTTTGAAGCCGTAATAACGAATTTTCCTGTCGCTTCATCCACATATGGTTTGGACCATTGGACTTCATCTGGATTCGATGCTGCCTTTTGGTACCATTCTCGCTCTGTCGGATCGAAACCTGTTAAGTCCACCACCGGAAAGATTCCTGTATATTTCGAGGGGAGGGCATAATAAGAAGAAGAAGCATCCGGATAAATCTCAAGAAATTCCTCCAACTCTTTTAAAAGTTCTTTTTCAGTGACTTCTCCACTTTCAGGACCGGTAAAGTTCACGAGTTTATCTGAAATCGTGACGAGGTTAATCCCTTTCCCGTACTGGTCGAGAAACGTCTCTACAGAATATCCCATCTGATCAGCCAAACCTTCGCTCGAATCAATTACTCGCTCTAAAGAACGTTTTTTTACTTGATCATTCAGCATGTATGCCATTAGGGCCGTGCCTGCTAAAAAGAGTACGATTGTTGCCAGAATAATTTTGGCTTTCAGTGACTTTGTCATACTCATTACCCTCTCCCATTGTATTATATGTATATATACTAGTTACTTCGACATTTTTCGCGGGAAGTTGAGTGGGAATTTTTTAAATATTTCTTCGGCTCTAGGGGGGGAGGATTAAATCAATGAAACGATGATGATTGCTAAATGGTTTAAAAGAGAAAAATCCCTCATTATCAAGAAAAAAGAGACTGCCTAATGTTATGGCAGCCCCTTGTCATACATCTATTACACGTTAAACCGAGCAATGGCTTGACTCAATTCTTCACTTAAATTCGTCAATGTCTCTGCTGCATCCGTCACCGATTGAATGGCGCGTAGCTGTTCTTCCGTCGATGCACTCACTTCTTCACATGCTGCAGCGGTTTCTTGTGACGTCGCCGCCATAGTTTGGATTGTTGAAGCCACATCGTCTTTGTGCTCAGAAACCGTCTGAATTTCAGATGAAATCGAATTGATGGATGCTTGCATATCCTCCATCAGAGTAGATAATTGACCAAATGTCGT
Source organism: Sporosarcina sp. ZBG7A (assembly GCF_000813425.1). Lineage (GTDB taxonomy): Bacteria > Bacillota > Bacilli > Bacillales_A > Planococcaceae > Sporosarcina. Next base: position 111,445 of record NZ_JWIB01000010.1, on the reverse strand, counting down.
TTCGGTATCTTTGACAACCATCCCTTGGTTATAAAACGTTGTAATTGTCTCTTCCATTTGTTCTGTAACGAGGCGCGACTCATTCTGCAATTGCTGAACAGTCGTTTGAACATCTTTGGTCGCTTGTGCAGACTGCTCTGCAAGTTTGCGTACTTCTTCTGCAACCACTGCGAATCCTTTACCATGCTCGCCTGCACGTGCTGCTTCAATGCTTGCGTTCAGTGCCAACAAATTCGTTTGTGATGAAATATCTGTAATTGTATCCATTACGCCGCCAATTTCCTTTACTTTCTCACTAAGTGTGAAAATCGCTTCATTCATCGATTTCAAATTCATACCTGATGTCTGGAATGTCTCTTGCAATTGAGCCATCTGAGTTTGTCCATTTGTGTTCATAGTTCCTGTGCGTTCAGCGATTTCTGTCATAGATTCGGCACGTTCTGTAATGCCGTTAATTTGACGGCCTAGTTCGTCTGAACGTTCTGTCACCGTTTCAGCATCTTCTGCAGATTTTGACGCACCTAGTGCAATTTCGTTCACAGCGTGCGCAACTTCCGAGCTGGATGCATTCGTTTCTTCAGCGACTGCGCTCAAGCTCTCAGAGTTAGACCGTACATGTTCCGCAGATTGGTTCACAACGGAAATGATGCCATGCATATTAGTGATCATCTGATTGAAGTTCGTGCTTAGCTGGCCAATTTCGTCTTTTGTCTGAATGTCAGATTGAACGGTGAGATCACCCTCCGCTACTTCATCCATGAATGCTCGAAGACGGGCGATTGGTTTTAGCATTCTCCCAATTAGGAAATACAACACGACAGCTACGAATATTAAAACGATTGCTGAGATGATTAGAATGGAGGTTCTAAGTTGTTTCGCCATCCCCATCAAGTTGTCTTTTTCATACACTGTCCCGACTTTCCAACCAAATTCGGGAAGTGTGTTGAAAATACTAACCATTTCTTTCCCGTTTTCCTTATAAGCAAGATCGCCTTGTTCATAATCATACATATCTTTCACATAGGACAGATCCATAAGGTTCTCACCGATTTTCTTATGATGAGAAAGGGCAGTCCCTTCTTTATCAAAGAGAATCGGTTGTCCGTCATAAGGAATGTCTGTTTCATTCAGCATCTGAGAAATTGCAGTGAGTTCAAGATCGACTGCCGTGACTCCTGCTAGCGTTCCGTTCGTTTCAACTGCGAGTGAAGCGGTCGTCATCAGATTGCCGGTTGCTTCATCTGCATAAGGAGGAGTCCATTGGATTTTACCAGGGGATGCAGCGGCTAACTGATACCAAGGACGTTCTGTCGGATCGAAAGAAGCAGTATCCCCTTTTGGAAATTGTACAGTATGTTTTGATGGAGCCGAAAAGTAGACTGCAACGGCATCATCGTAAGCATTAAGAAAAATTTCTAGTTGTTCCTGCAGCAGAGTTTCAGCAGGTGCACTTTCTTTAGTAGTTGTGAAGTCCGCTATCTCCTTTGAATCTGCAAGGAAAGTCAACCCTTTACTGTATTGTGATAAGAAATTTTCTACAGAATCGGACATTTGATCAGTAGTCCCTTCACTGGAACTGATGACCCTTTCAACGGAGCGAATTTTGATCATACCGTTCAGCATGTAAGCCATCAGTAGAACACCCACTAAAAATAGTGCAAGTGTTACTGAAATGATTTTGGTTTTAAGAGACTTTGTCATGATTTTCCTTCTTTCTTCTATTATGTACACAAAAGCTATTTCGGTAGATTGAACTAATAGTTTAGAGATAATTTAATTATCTTGAAATAATAATCGAAAAAAAGACGATGATTGTTTCTTATCCAATTAAGAAGTCCATTCTGCATTGCAAAATTCCTGTAAACTTCTCTCGATCTTTGCCGATATAACAATTAGTATAGTGTGACTTTTGAGGGGGACGGAGAAATGGTCAGTCAAATAGGGGGAAGTCCAGACCGCCAACATGCGGCAGGGCCAACGGATGGAACGTCATCCGGAATTGTGACAAAAGTTGAAGCCATTAACGACCAAGTACAACAGCAAGCGTCTAGAGAACAGGATTTACCCATCAAGAAAGCCAAAGAATTAACGGCGGGATTGAATAAGTTCCTAGAAAGCGTAGACACGCAGTTGAGGTTTAAGATGCACGACGAATTGCACGAATACTATGTGACGATTGTAGATTCCAAAACCGACGAAGTAATCCGGGAAATCCCATCCAAAAAACTGATGGACATGCACGCGGAAATGAAGAAATTCCTAGGACTGCTCATCGATCGTAAAATTTAAGGAGGAATGGCACATGAGAATTAGTGGATTAGCCAGTGGAATCGACACTGAGTCGATGGTTAAAGAATTAATGCAGGCTCAGCGAATCCCGCTAGATAAAATAACGCAGAAAAAGCAGTATTTCGAATGGCAGTTGAATGATTATCGTAGTGCGAATCGTGATTTGAAATCGTTTAGTGACAAGTTGTTTGATAATGTGATTTTAGAGAAGAATTTTAATGCGAAGAATGTAACTGTCTCTGCACCCGATGAAATTTCGATTAAGTCCAAAGGGAATTCTGAGGATTTTTCTGGGACAATAAATGTTACGCAACTGGCGACGAATGCTACATATACTGGTGGAGATAAGATTAATATCGGTAAAACTTTAAAAGGAGATTCGTCAATTAAAATTCAAGGTCCTGGCGACACAGCACCTGTAGAGATAGAATTTGCTAAAGGCGATAGCATGGACGACATTGTAAAGAAGATTAATGAAAAATCTAGTGTTCGTGCATTCTATGATGAGAAGACAGGTAATTTTGGTTTCACTGCAAAGCAAAGTGGTAAGGGTGAAATCGTCATCTCTGAAGGTAGCAAAGGGACAGGCATAGCCGGCTATTTAGGTATATCAAGTAAGACGCAAGGCGTGGCTAAGGCGGGTGTAGATGCTGAATTTCAATATAACGGAATGGCCATAACTCGCTCGTCTAACACATTTGCATTAGATGGTATGGAAATCAGCCTCAAAGCTGTTAGTACAAAACCCATAACATTCAGCGCAACAACTGACACTGACAAAGTGTTCGACACAGTCAAAAAATTTGTCGAAGATTATAATAAGTTGATTGAAGACTTGAATAAAAAAATCCGTGAACCCAAATATCGCGACTTCCAACCTCTGTCTACTGAACAAAAGGCCGATATGAAAGAAAAAGAAATTGAACAATGGGAAGAAAAAGCAATGAGCGGTACGTTACGTAATGACCCTGAGTTATCTAATCTTCTAACAAAAATGAGAACTGCGTTGTCTGGTTCTGTTGATTTGGGGAACGGAGAAAAAATTAGTTTGAGTTCCATAGGTATCACAACATCCAAAAACTATCTAGAAAACGGAAAACTGGTGATCGATGAAACAAAACTGAAAGAAGCGATTTCCAAAAACCCAGCAGATGTCCAAAAACTATTCTCAAACGAAGTAAATGATAGCAAAGAGAACCAAGGGATAGCTCGTATATTGCGGACAGCGGTAGACGCTACACAATCGTCCATTCAAAAAAGTGCAGGTAAATTAGGCGACAACAATAATGCGTTCACTCTTGGCCGCACCCTAGAAAGTATGAACAAACAAATCGAACGGTTTGAAGAGCGGATGAAAGTCGTGGAAAGCCGTTACTGGAAACAATTCAGTGCAATGGAGACAGCCATTCAACGTGCTAACAGTCAATCAGCTAGCTTGATGAATGCATTTGGCGGCGGTGCTTAATTGAAACACGTATTACAAAAAGGAGAGTCTTTTAAATGGTCATGCATAATCCGTACGCAACGTACCAAAACAATACAGTTACAACGTCCACGCCTGGTGAATTGACACTAATGCTCTATAACGGTTGCCTGAAATTCATTCAGCAAGCGAAAAAAGCGACAGATGCAGGGGATATAGCGGAGAAAAATACAGCCATCCAAAAAGCACAAGCGATTATTTCCGAACTAATGATCACGCTAGATGCTTCATTCCCGGTAGCGAAAGACATGCTCGTCTTGTATGAATTCGCAAACAGCCGTCTAATCGAGGGCAATATTAAAAATGACACGAAACTTTTTGATGAAGCATCTGATATTATCAAGGAGTTCCGTGATACATGGAAGCAAGTCATCCAATTGAACCGCCAAAAGCAATACGGGAACGTGAGTGAGATATGATTCGAACGGAGCTCATTCAATGGAAAGAGGCAACGGATCGGTTGCTTGCACTTCCCATCGTAAATGATGACGACCAACGCGACGCGATGATTGCTTCCGTCGAAAAGATTTTAGATGAACGGGCGCAATTGCAACCTCGAATCCAGCCACCCTTTTCTGTTGAAGAAGAAGCATTTGGGAAAGAGTTGGTTGCTCAGGAGCCGAAAGTCGCTGTGAAGTTGGAAAGTTATCTAACTGCCATTCGAAAAGATCTCTCCGCGTCTCAAACGAAAAAAGATGGTGTGCGGAGTTATGTGAATCCCTACAGCAAAGTTGCCCGTGATGGTACGTTTTACGATACGAAACAATAAGAACACAAAGCCGACGAATTAATATTTCGTCGGCTTTCATATGTCTTTGGATCTATTACTAGTAGTTCTTGCGTAAGGTATAATAGTATTAATAAATTGGAAGAACTATCAAAATAAGGAGTGATGCTATGACGATTGAGCAGTTGAAACATGCTGACTGGCTTAGGAAAAATCACATTCTGTTTATCGGTTTTGCGATTGGTGGGGGACTGGGGCTCATCGCACAGCTTATTTTACAATCTAATATACAAACAATTCTTTCCGTAGCCATCCCGTTACTAATTGGATCTGCGTTTTATGTTGCATTTCGATTTACGAAAACTAAATGGCTGACACTAAGTTTGCCGTACATATTATTAGCATCCACATTTGCTGTATCACTAGGAGTTATTTTATTGTCAGAGGCTAATTTGGGTTCTATCGGTATTATCTTTTTCTTATTAGTATTTGGTGCAATTCATGGACGCTTACTTATTATGTCAGTCGCTTATGTATTAAGTTTAGGAGCACTTTTCCTGAATAATATGGTGTTTGTGAACCCCGAATTAGTTGAAGGAAGTGGTGCGAATTTAATCTTACTGCACTTTTTGAGTGGACTGATTTTAATGCTTGTCGTCCGTCAAAATGCGAAGAACTTCTCGGAGATTGAACGCTTTACTGAGCAAACGGAAGCGTTGAGAAGAGAAGAAGCGGAACTTGCTGAACGTCTGGATTTATCAGTTGAGAAAATCACGAGTAACTTAAGTAAACTTCGTGATTCTTCCGCGACATCGTTAGGCTCTCAACGTGAAATGCTGACAGCCATTCATGAAGTAAGTGGAGCTAGTCAACATCAGGCAGACCACATTTCAGATATTGCTGAACGCTCTGAACAGACGTGTGAAGCGGTTGAGGACATTTCTAAAGGTCTTTCGTTGCTTGTCCAAAAAGCAAATGACGCGGGAGAACGAGCAGGAGAAGGAAGTACCGAGATTGCCGGATTGAAGAGTGGGATTGATGCATTTGCGGATTTCTTTGATGAGTTGAATAGTACGTTTTTGGTGTTATCCGAAAAGATTGCGGAAACAAATGCGTTTGCAGGTTCCATTAAAGAGATTACGGATCAGACGAATTTGCTTGCGTTGAATGCTTCTATTGAAGCAGCGAGAGCGGGGGAGCATGGGAAAGGCTTTGCTGTAGTTGCGGATGAAATTCGTAAGCTTGCAGGAATGACGGATCAAACGTTATCTAAAATCGATACGAACCTCTCTGAAGTAAATACGTTCAATGAATTGGCAGTGTCCAAGCTAGTTGCTGGGAAAGAGCAGATTTCTGAGCAAACGGAAGTAGCGGATACGTCGAACACAACATTTACTGCATTGCATGAAGGAATGAGCGACTTGCAGAAAGAAATGCAATCGTTCATCGAGGCATTCAAAGAAATCACAGTGAACACTGACAATGTTCGAGGGCGGACGATGGAATTCGCTTCGGTTATTGAAGGAAGCACTGCTGCCATTGAAGAGCTGGATGCGACACTTACACATCTTGTTGACGAGCAAAGTGAAATCGACTCATATTTACAAGAAACGTATAATGAAGCAGTTAGCCTACGCGGTTAACAATGGCTCGCTCAGCTGTTGCTGGGTGGGTGTTTTTATACATGAGACCAAGTTCCGAATCATATTGTTAACGACGCCAACATTTAGAGAAAGAGGTTTCGTATCGCGTCTGTTTGGTAATAGTAGAGGACGGAGCACCTATTCAGGTATACGGTGAAATGAAGGACGCGGAACTGGTAGCTATTTGATATACTGAAGGGACTAGAGAAGTGGATGGAGTGTGAAGATATGCACTACAAACGTGATGAAGCTTTCAGATTTCACTTTAATGAACCTATCCCAGCAGAATTCAGTATTTATCTCAAAAACAGTGATCGTCCTGGAACCGGAACGGGTGACTCTAAGTTGCTGGATATTAGTCCGGGCGGAACCCGTATGGAGACGTCTTATAATATTCCAGTAAAGAGAGAAGAAGTAGCTATTCGATTGCGCTTCAATCTTTATCAACAACCAATTGAAACAGACGGAGTCATTGTCTGGAAGGAAGCGGTTGGAAACGGTTGGATGTACGGCATAGACTTTGACGAGAACGAGTCAGTTGCTCAAACAATCGTCAATGATCTAAAGCTTCGCAGGCAAGCTGAGCGTTAATCAGCTAGAAAAGCACTTCGGCAATTTCCGACAAAATTCTTTTTAAATTTCACAAAGAAAAGAAGGGTTTTGTTCGGTCAATGGAGAAGATAGAGATAGTGTCAAATTAAAGGAGGAGTTTATATGTTAGACTTCAACATTCGTGGCGAAAACGTCGAGGTTACTCCAGCAATTCGAGAGTACGTTGAAAAGAAAGTCAGTAAACTTGAAAGGTACTTCACTGAGGGTGTGAAAGCAACATCTCACGTGAACTTGAAAGTATACAGCGATAAGCAAACTAAAGTTGAAATTACAATTCCAATGAAAAATTTGACACTCCGAGCAGAAGAACGTCATAACGATTTATACGCAGCGATCGATTTAATCGTCGATAAGCTTGAGCGTCAAATCCGTAAATATAAAACACGTGTGAATCGCAAGTTCCGTGAGCGCGAAGGCGTTGGCGCATTCTTGCAGGCAACAATGGAAAACGAATCGAAAGAGCAAGATTATGCTGACGACGAAAACGAGTTCAACGTAGTTCGTACTAAGCAACTCGATTTGAAGCCGATGGACCAAGAAGAAGCCATCCTTCAAATGAACATGCTCGGACACGATTTCTTCATCTTCACTGATGGTGAGTCTGATTCTACAAACATCGTCTACAAACGCCGTGACGGCAAGTACGGCTTGATTGAAACTGGAGCTAATCTGTAATTGGAAACCGCCCGTAATTTTGGGCGGTTTTTTTGTGGGCAATTTTGTGTTTGCCTTTAAATGCTCCATTTATGTTGGTAATCGCTCCATTTCGTGGCTAAACGCTCCAGCAAGACGGAAAGTGATCAAGTAAGTAACGAATCCGCACAAGCGAGGCCGAAAGTGATCAAGCAAGTAGAAGATCCGCTCAAGCTAGGTCAAAAGTGATCAAGCGAGTGGTGAATCTGCTCAAGCGGACCAGAATAATATCATACAAGCCAAAATCTGCTCGATCCCGCGGCAACCCCCCTTTTTCTCAATGGGTAATCAAGCTCGCGACCAATCCATCTTTCCTGGATCTTAAAACCAAGCCTGATTGGTGTGCTCCGCTACGCTCCGCATTTAGTGATGAGAAGTGGGGAATTCAGGATTTCGTCTCAAGCGGGCCAGAAAGTGATCAAGCAAGTAACAAATCCGCTCAAGCGATCCAAAAAGTGATCAAGCAACCACCAAATCCGCTCAAGCAACCCCCATACCTCCTCCCATAATCCAAAAGTCGGAAATTTCATTGCATTGCATTTGCGCCTGTCCATTCACAATGTTAAAATGAAGGGTGAACTTTGTGAGGATGTGACCAAATTATGCTAAGCGTATTGAATAAAATGTTTGATCCGAATAAACGTGATTTGAAACGACTAGACAAGATTGCTGATCAGACCGAAGCACTTGCTACCCAAATGGAGCAGCTATCGGATTCTGATCTCACTGCAAAAACAGTGGAATTTCAGGAACGTGTAGCTAAAGGTGAAACTCTCGACGAGATCCAGCCTGAAGCATTTGCGGTTGTCCGTGAAGCGGCGCGCCGTGTTCTCGGCTTGTATCCATTCCGTGTTCAAATCGTGGGTGCAGCTGCACTACACGAAGGCAACATCGCGGAGATGAAAACGGGTGAAGGTAAGACGTTAACGTCAACGCTTGCGGTGTACTTGAATGCCCTAGACGGAAAAGGCGTACACGTCGTGACAGTCAACGAATATCTGGCTTCCCGTGACGCTCAGGAAATGGGACAGTTGTATGAGTTCCTTGGATTGACTGTTGGCTTGAACTTGAACAGTTTAGGTAAAGATGAAAAGCGTGAAGCGTATCTTGCTGACGTGACGTATACGACGAACAATGAGCTCGGCTTTGACTATTTGCGCGACAACATGGTGTTGTACAGTGAGCACAAAGTACAGCGTCCACTTCATTATGCTGTCATTGACGAAGTTGACTCAATCTTAATTGACGAAGCACGAACTCCACTCATCATTTCGGGGCAAGCTGCGAAATCAGCAGAATTGTACCGTTTGGCGAACCGTTTTGTGACGACGTTGGAAAAAGAGGAAGACTTCGCATTTGATGAAACTACTAAAGGCGTAACAATGACGGAGACTGGTATTGAGAAAGCGGAGCAAGCATTCGGAATCGATAACTTGTTCGACTTGCAGCACGTGACTCTCAACCACACGATTAATCAGTCATTAAAAGCGCATGTAAGTATGCATGTTGACGTAGACTACGTTGTACAGGAAGGCGAAGTTGTCATCGTCGATTCATTCACAGGTCGACTTATGAAAGGTCGTCGCTACAGTGATGGACTTCACCAAGCGATTGAAGCAAAAGAAGGCTTGGAAGTTCAAAATGAGTCAATGACGCTTGCGACAATTACATTCCAGAACTATTTCCGGATGTATGATAAGTTGTCAGGAATGACGGGTACTGCGAAGACGGAAGAAGAGGAATTCCGCAACATTTACAACATGAACGTTGTGGCGATTCCGACGAACCGTCCGATTGCCCGTGATGACCGTCCGGATTTGATTTTCTCTTCTACGGAAGGGAAGTACAAAGCGGTTGCGGATGACATTAAAGAGCGTCACAAGAACGGCCAGCCGGTTCTTGTCGGTACGGTTGCGATTGAAACGTCTGAGATCATTTCAAACTTCTTGAAGAAGTATGGGGTGCCTCATAACGTGTTGAACGCGAAAAACCACGGTCGAGAAGCAGAAATCATCGAACAAGCAGGCCAGCCAGGTGCGGTTACAATCGCAACGAACATGGCAGGTCGTGGTACTGACATTAAGCTTGGCGAAGGTGTACAAGAAGTTGGCGGACTCGCGGTTGTTGGTACAGAGCGCCATGAATCTCGTCGTATTGATAACCAGTTACGTGGACGTTCTGGTCGTCAAGGGGACGCGGGTATTACCCAGTTTTACTTGTCTCTTGAAGATGAACTGATGCGCCGTTTCGGTTCTGAGCAAATGAAAGGCATGATGACGAAACTCGGTATGGATGATGAAACACCAATCCAATCGAAAATGGTCTCACGCTCTGTTGAATCTGCTCAGAAACGCGTAGAAGGTAATAACTTCGACTCCCGTAAGCGATTGCTTCAATATGATGATGTATTGCGCCAACAGCGTGAAATCATTTACAAAGAACGTAATGACGTACTCGAATCAGACAACGTACGCCCTGTATTGGAAGCGATGATTGAACGTGTTCTCGAAAATGCTGTAGCGATTCATACGACTGAGGAAAAACAAGAAGATTGGGCACTTAAAGCTCTTGTTGATTACTTAGGCGCAAACTTCCTACCTGAAGACCATTTAAAGGTTTCAGATTTAGAAGGTAAATCGGCACAGGAACTCACTGATTTCATCAAAACAGAAGTTATTAAACGTTACGATGAAAAAGAAGAGGAAATGTCCGAAGAGAAAATGCGCGAGTTTGAAAAAGTTGTCCTACTTCGTGCAATTGATACGAAATGGATGGACCATATCGATGCGATGGAACAGCTCCGTCACGGGATCCACTTGCGTGCGTATGGACAAAACGATCCTCTTCGTGAGTATCAATCAGAAGGATTCGGCATGTTTGAAGAAATGGTCAATGCCATTGAAACAGATGCTTCGAAGTACGTCATGAAAGCGGAAATCCGCAATAACCTGGAGCGTGAAGAAGTCGCGAAAGGGCAAGCAGTGAATCCGAAAGAGGACGGCGAGAAACCAGCGAAAAAACCGGTTCGTCGCTCCGTCAATATCGGTCGTAATGACCCATGTCCATGTGGCAGTGGGAAGAAATATAAGAATTGTCACGGTCAAGAGTAATTTGGTCGTGAACCTGAATTTTTGGAGGAACAATATATGATGGAATTATCAGATGTACGCAACGAGCTCGACAAAACAGCTAAGAAATTAGTGGACTTTAGGGGGTCTCTTTGACTTAGAAAACAAAGAGGCGCGTATGCAGGAACTCGATGAAATGATGATGGACCCTACGTTTTGGGATAACCAAGATGCAGCGCAAGTGGTCATTTCTGAATCGAACGCACTCAAAGACAGCGTCGGTGAGTTCCATGCGATGAATGAAGAGCAAGAGAACCTTGAAATGACAGTTGAACTGTTAAAAGAAGAGCCTGATGTAGAACTTCAAGAAGAACTCGGAAGCGAGTTGAAAACATTCTTGAAGCGTATGGAAGACTTCGACTTGCAGATGCTTTTAAGTGAAGAATATGATAGCAGCAATGCTGTTCTTGAGATTCACTCAGGTGCTGGTGGTACGGAGTCCCAAGACTGGGCATCGATGATTTTACGGATGTACACACGATGGGCAGAGCAGCATGGATACAAAGTGGAAACACTGGACTACCAAGCAGGCGACGAAGCGGGTGTGAAATCTGTAACACTTTCCATTAAAGGCCACAATGCGTATGGCTACTTAAAAGCTGAAAAAGGCGTTCACCGTCTTGTTCGTATTTCACCGTTCGACTCGTCAGGTCGTCGTCACACGTCATTCTCTTCTGTTGAAGTGATGCCTGAATTCTCAGGTGACGTAGACATCGATTTGAAGATGGAAGATGTTAAAATCGATACGTACCGATCTAGTGGTGCGGGTGGACAGCACGTTAACACGACGGATTCAGCTGTTCGAATGACTCACCTTCCAACAGGTGCAATCGTAACGTGTCAGACAGAACGTTCTCAGATCAAAAACCGTGAACGGGCGATCAACTTGTTGAAGGCCAAAATTTATCAGATCCGTGTCGAAGAAGAAGAGGCACGCCTTCTCGAAATCCGCGGAGACCAAAAAGAAATCGGATGGGGCAGTCAGATCCGCTCTTACGTGTTCCACCCATATTCCATGGTCAAAGATCATCGTACGAATGAAGAAACGGGTAACGTCGGTGCAGTCATGGATGGAGAACTCGATCCGTTCATCAACGCCTTCTTGCGTTCACGTATTTCTTAAAACTGAATCAGATGGATAGCGAGGCTGCCCTGGAACGTCGCGAAAACGGCATTCCGGGTCAGCCCCGTTTTTTACTGTGATTTGATTGAAAATTCGGTAGGCTTATACATCGAATAATCATTTGCTGGAGGTGGGAGCTTGTTCTTTAAAAAGAAAGAAAAACCGATTCAAGTACTTTATAACGTTCTAGTCTTTACAAGCGATTCGACGGATGAAGACACGTTACAAGAGTGGACAGACCAGCTAATGGACGCCGCTGAGAATGTCGGGACGGCTGAATGGATCATTGCAGAGAAATACGACAATCGGGAACTTGAGTTTCTTAAGGAACGGTTTCCGGCAGTAGATCAGCAGCAACCCTTTTTCCAAATCAATGAAATTGATTACACGGAGATTCGAAATGAAGAGGCAAAAATGGAAAGCACTCAGAAATGGCGGAAGTTTTTCAACCTAATCCCTTTAGAGAATTATCTTGAAATCGAAGACCGTATTGTTTCAGATGCATCGAAAGCGCTCTTCTGTACAAATAATTTGGATGAAGCTGAACTTTTTTTAGTCAAACAGGCGAAGATCGATAATTGAGTATGAATAAATAACTGCCAATTGGTCAGCCTAAAGAGGTAGATGGCTTTTGGAATAGGCAGTCGCAGGAGTCAATTGGATGAAGGTTGAAAAAGCATCATGTGAATAGTTGTCAAAAACAGTCTTTTGCTCATTTTAAAACGAATACTTCATCAAAAGAGGTTTGATTTTTGCGGAAAAGAGAATACTAAATAGTAGGAGAGCGCTCTATGTAAGGTATTCGTCCTGATTTTGTCACACGGTATAGAGCGGGATTGGTCTTTTTTTGCTATACTAGAAAAGCACGTAATTCATTTATCTTAAGGAGGAAATTTCATGAAAATGAAAAACAAATTCTTAGCAACAATCTTCGGAGCAGCGCTTGTATTAGGTGCTTGTGGAGGCGGCGGAGATGACAAAGCTGGAGACAAAGATTCAGCTGCTGGCGGCGTAGACGCGGACAAAGTATACCAAGCGAACTGTGCAACTTGTCACGGTGGGAAATTGGAAGGTATGAACGGTCCTGCACTAGCAAACATCGGTGGAGAGCTTTCTGAAGACGAAATCCATGACATCATCGAAAACGGTAAATCCGGCGGAATGCCTGGAGGTCTCATTAAAGGTGAAGAGCTTGACGCAGTTGCTAAATGGCTTGCTGACAAGAAATAAGCTGCTGTAACACAAATGACCTACTATCCACATAACGAACAGAGGTATGCTTCGGCTACCTCTGTTTTTTTGTTGTTTGTACATACCAAAATACATTTCCACTCTTCGACATAAACTCACTCAGACTACCAAAAACGAGTTCCACATTACAGAATTGTTGAAAAGCTGTGAACGTTTTAGGGAAAATGAAATATTCCTGTAATATTGTGTAGGTTTATATCTGTTATACTTAAAAAGCTGAAGAAAAGTTTTGAATCAGGTGGTTACAAAAAATGATTAAAATGAAAAACGTGTACAAAAAGTATTCCAACGGTGTCGTTGCCGCAAATGGTATTAATATCGACATTAATAACGGTGAATTTGTTTACGTCGTGGGTCCAAGTGGTGCAGGTAAATCGACATTCATCAAAATGATGTATCGTGAGGAATCTCCGACAAGCGGACAAATTTTCATCGACGGAACAGACCTTAGTTCGTTAAAAAACAAAGAAATCCCATACTTGCGAAGACAGATAGGGGTCGTGTTTCAGGACTTCAAATTGCTTCCAAGACTGAATGTTTATGAGAATGTGGCATTTGCGCTTGAGGTAATTGAAGAGACACCAACAGAAATACGTAAAAAGGTAACAGATGTTTTAGCGCTGGTCGGTTTGTCCCAAAAAGCGAGAATGTTTCCTAACGAGTTATCAGGCGGAGAACAGCAGCGAGTGTCGATTGCGCGTTCGATTGTGAATGAACCTAAATTGGTCATTGCAGACGAGCCAACAGGAAACCTCGATCCGGATACGTCGTTAGGCATCATGAACATCTTTGAAAAAATCAACAACCGTGGGACGACCATTATTATGGCGACACACAACAAAGACATTGTGAACAGCATCCGCCATCGCGTTTTGTTAGTAGAAGGCGGAATGATTACAAGAGATGAATACGAAGGAGAATACAGTTATGAAGGGTAGAACGCTAAGCCGACACTTCCGGGAGAGTTTCAAAAGCCTCGGACGAAATGGCTGGATGACGTTCGCCTCCATCAGCGCCGTTGCGGTTACTCTCCTACTTGTAGGTAGTTTCATTGTTATGATGATGAACTTGAACAAGATGGCAGATAACATCGAGAACGACGTAGAGATTAAAGTGGTTGCGGACCCCGGAGCAAGTAGTGAGGCCGTGAAAGAATTACAGAATAAAGTAAAAGAGATTGATGGTGTCGCAAGCGTCAATTATGCGACCAGAGAAGATGAACTTGATAAGATTATCAAGTCCTATGGTAAAGAACTTTCACTCTACAAACAAAGCAATCCGTTGGGAGATGCTCTGTATGTGAAAGCGGAAAATCCACATGATACGGCTGCAATTGCAAAAAAGATCGATACATACGAGTACACAGCAGATGTTGTCTATGGAGCAGGAAAAGTCGAGAAATTGTTTGATGTCGTAGAAATCAGTCGGAACGTTGGTCTGATTTTAATACTGGCGCTACTATTTACGGCAATGTTCCTCATCTCCAACACAATTCGTTTGACGATTATTGCACGTGGTCGAGAAATTGAAATTATGAAACTTGTAGGGGCGACCAATAATTTTGTTCGCATACCGTTTATATTAGAAGGCGTTTGGCTAGGAATCTTCGGATCCATTCTTCCGATGGCCGCCATCGCTATTGCGTATCAACAAATCTATGCCTACTGGCAACCTAAATTGGTCAATGAAATGTTCCAATTGCTAGATCCAATACCATTCATTATTCAGGTAGATGGTCTGTTGTTGTTCATGGGAGTGTTTATCGGCGTGTGGGGCAGTTTGATGTCCGTACGTAAATTCTTGAAAGTCTAAATAGCCGATCGAATTGAAAGGGGAACTGGGACTGTGAGAAAGAACAAGGGAATGCTACTATCTACAATGGGGGTGTTGTTGCTCTCAACTACATTATCCGGAACAGTAGCATCAGCGAGCTCGTTGAAAGATATGCAAGATGAACAAAAGGTGCTTCAACAAAAACAACAAGAGTTGAATAAAGGCATCCAAAACAAATCCAACGAGATTAATAAAAAGCAAACAAAGAAACAATCGTTTTTGGAGCAAATTACAAAGTTGAATGGTGAAATCGAAACCAACAACGAAAAAATTCGTGACGTAAAAGAAAAAATCACTCAAACGACTAAAGAAATCACTGAACTTCGTGCTTCTATCAAGACGTTGGAAAAGCGGATTAAAGAGCGCGATGAAGTGTTAAGAGAAAGAGTTCGTACGATGCAGGTCAAAGGCGGAGACGTCAGCTATCTGGACGTACTTCTTGGCGCGAACAGTTTTTCAGATTTCATCGACCGTTTCTCAGCGGTATCTACTTTGATGGATGCTGACCGTAAAATCATGCAACAGCAAGAAGATGACATGAACCAGCTTGAAGAAGAAAAGCAAATGGTCGAGACTAAACTTGCGCAACAAGAAGAACGTAAAGAAAAACTAACAGATTTGAAGAAAAAGCTTGAAGGTCAAAAAGTTGAGAAGGACAAGCTTGTTGATCAGTTAGAAACTGAACAAGCGAAACTCTCTACTGAAAAAGCAGACTTAGAGAGCGAATATGACGAAACACACGAACTTTCCGCAGATCTTGTGAATCAAATTAGTGCTGAACAAAATCGTTTGGCAGAAGTTGCTCGTCAAGCAGAAATCAAGCGTAAAAGTGAAGCAGAAGCTGCAGCGAAGCGCCGTGCACAACAAGCAGCGAATTCATCAAGTTCTTCGTCATCAAATAACCATGATTATAACCAACCATCTGCACCTCCAGTTTCAAGTGGCACATGGACTCGTCCAGCAAGTGGTCCACTTACATCATCATTCGGTTGGAGAATGCACCCGATCTTCCATACACAAAAGCAGCACCGTGGACAAGATATCGGAATTCCAGTTGGTACAACAGTCGTTTCTGCTGCTGAAGGTGTAGTGTCCCATGCAGGACCGATGGGTGGATTCGGTAATGCGATTATGGTTACACACTCCATAAACGGGCAAATCTTTACATCCGTTTATGCACACTTGTCCAATATTGGTGTGAGTACAGGACAGCACGTTGGAAAAGGACAATTCATCGGGAAATCAGGGAATACCGGAAATTCAACAGGGCCACACTTGCACTTTGAAATTCACGTAGGTAACTTCTCTGCATCCGGTCCAAGTGCCGTGAATCCGTTACGTTATGTATCATTCTAAGTAACACTTCTATAAGTTCTATTTCCGGTTTTTCCTTAAAACAAACATTTTGGAATAAGGGAGCACCGAATACATGGAAAGGCTCGCATACGTGCGGGCCTTTTTCTTTTGTAAACATAAGTGGATTTTGTGGTTTTGATGGGCACTTTACGATACCATGAGAGGTATACTGGACTAAAGGAGATTCCAATGCCTGTCACCGACTATTTTCTACTATGGAAGGTTACTGTACCTTCTTCCTGGATTGCAGCCATCATTGGATTTATTCTCGCATGGCTTGCTGTTAAAATGAAATTTGGTAAACCAGTCGCGGACATTGTTGTGGATGCGATCTTTACCACTATTATTGTATGGAAACTGTCCGTGATTGTAACGGACTTTGAAACGGTACGTCGTGCACCGATGGCCATCCTTTATTTTAATGGAGGCATGTTTGGATTCCTTGCTGGGATTCTGATTGCGGCTTTGTTCATTCTTTTTTCACGCAAGCCCAAGCCGCCAAAAGTTAGCCAAGGATTCATGCTAGGGATTATCAGTGCACAAGCAGGCTATCAAGTGATGATGGCGCTGTTGAATGATGGAACGCTTGTAACAAAGGTGACTACAATCATCTTGTTCGCAGTGATTGCAGCGCTAGCCTTTATTCATGCAGAAGATGAAAGCGTACCCGTTATCTATACTGCAGGATTGTTTGTAGCTATCCACGCCTTCATTGCTGCACTGCAGCCTGCTGGGTTTACGGGTATTCCATTCGCTGCAACAGTTGTCTCGAGCATCTTAGTAGTAATAATTGCGTGGCGTTTTACACAAGTTAAGGTAACAGATGGAGGGATACGATGAATAAAAAGTGGATTGGATACGCAATCGCAATTCTTTTAATCGGTTCGATGATTGTCGTAATGGTGAAGTCAAATTTAGATAAACCCGAAGTCATCGATACGGCTTCAACTAAAACGATGTCCAAAAGCACAGCTGGACTTGAACAAGGAGATACACCGCCAGACTTTGAACTCGAGACATTAGCTGGAGATAAAGTTCGTCTTTCCGAGTTGAAAGGTAAGAAAGTCATTCTGAACTTCTGGGCAACGTGGTGCCCACCATGTAAAGCAGAGATGCCCCATATGGAGAACTACTATAAAAACCTGAAGCCTGAAGACAATGTAGAACTGATTTCCGTCAACTTAACGACTGCAGAAAACCGCGGAGTCAAAGCAGTCGAAGAGTTTGTTGATGCCTATGAGCTAACGTTTCCAATCTTGCTCGACACAGAAGAACTTGGCATGACAGACTACAAAGTGTTCTCGATTCCAACGACATACATCCTCGGAACCGACGGCACCATAGACAACCAAATCGTAGGCCCCATGGACGAAGAAATGATGGAACAGCTAGTGAAGGATGTTAAATAAAAGGTTTTAAAAAATTTTTATACCCTCATTCAATGGTAATAGCTTATCCAATTACAATCCGTTGATTGAAGCGTAAGACGGCGACTCCTGCGGAATCAGCGAAGAACGAAGACCCCGCAGAGAGCGAAGCGATCGAGGAGGCTGAGTTCAAGCCCGCGGAAAGCGTCCGTCTGAAGCGTAAATCAACCCTGTCTATTCTAATTTTATTTCCCGGTTCTTGCTTGTCGTAACCTTCTCCCTTCTTTCATATAGTGGAAAGAGGAGGGGATGGTGACGATGCGCAGGAGCCGTTTTTTTGCGTTTGTTATTTTAGCCGCAGTTGCGGTTTGTCTAGTACTGGTGTTGGATGGTTGTGGAAAAAGTGATGAAAAGACCCACAACTCGAGTGGGAAATTTGGAGTCCTCGACGAAGCGTACGAGGTCATCACAGGCAACGCGGTGTATAAACTGAAAGACGATGAGTTAATCGAAGGCGCCTTACGAGGAATGGCGGACGTGATCGGCGATCCGTATTCAACGTATCTGACAAAAGAAGAAGCGGCGTCTCACAAAGAATCGCTCGCCGGAGAACGGGTAGGTATTGGAGCTGAGATTACGCGTACCAATGGCAAGTTTGTAATTGTTTCACCTGTCAAAGGATCGCCTTCAGAAAAAGCCGGATTGCTTCCTTATGACGAACTCGTGCAAATTGATGGGGAGCGAGTGGATGGACTGACACTCAAAGAAGTCGTCAAAAAAATCCGCGGGAAACAAGGGACATCTGTGAAAATGGTTGTCTATCGTCCGGAATCCGGGAAGCATGTAGAATTCACGATTGAACGAGATGTGATTCCTGTTCACACGGTATCATCGGAAATTTTGGAAGAACGCGGCAAGAAAATTGGCTACATAGGGTTGACGATGTTTGGGGAAGACAGTGCGAAAGAGTGGCAGGCGGCGACAGAGTTACTCGTTAAGGAAGGTGCAGAAGCGCTACTCATTGACGTCCGTGGAAATCCTGGAGGTTACTTACATGCGGTTGGAAATATTGCAGGGAGTATGCTTCCGGAAGATACAGTGTTTGCGTATATGGAAGACGTGAAGGGCCAATTGACACCACTTGTAACTGAGCCAGCTAAAGAGTTGGAGTATAATCCGAAGTTGCAGAGCATTCCAGTAGTCTTGTTGCAGGACAAAGGAAGTGCTTCTGCGAGTGAAGTATTGAGTGGTGCACTCCAGGATCTTGACCGAGGATTCATTGTAGGGACAACAAGCTTCGGAAAAGGGACAGTACAAGAAACGATGAAATTATCGAATGGCGGCGAAGTGAAGTTGTCTACACATAAGTGGTTAACACCTAAAGAGCGATGGATTCACTCGGAAGGAATCGCTTCGGATTTAGAAGTGAAGCAGAACAGCTTGTTTTCGGAGCATTTAAGAGTGATCGCAGACGTCTACAAAGAACAGCAATTCAACGAAGATATCGCATATGCGCAGCGATTACTCAAGGCGCTCGGGCATGATCCGGGTCGAGTGGATGGCTTCTTTGATGAAACGACGGGTCAGACAGTAGCGGACTTCATGAAAGCTGAAAAGGTGGAGTCGACGGGGGAAATGGACGGCAAATTCTTCCAAACATTGAAGACGAGTGCTGAGGCATATCGCAACGATCGTGCGAACGATGAACAGCTGTCGATGGCTGTCGGTTATTTGCATCACAAACTGTCTGAAAAATGATCGATTCGCCCTACTCGTAAATAACAGTCTGTCGCGACTATCCATTCCATTCCAATCTTTGTTACAATAGAAGAAAACAGCGGGATTGGATTGGAGTGTGATAGAACGTGTCAGAGAATTGGTTGTTCGATGTCTTACAAGCAGTGGCTGTATTCTTCTTGAATCCACTATTTCTGCTAATTCTCCTCGTTGCGGTTGCGCTCGGGTATATGAGAGTGAAGCGGGAGCGAAAAGACTTCAATATTAGGAAGTTGCCGGGGCTCACGGAATTGAGACGGCTCGTTGCGGACTCATGGTTGCATGCACTCATTTTGTCCGTCCTGCTTAGTGGAATCGGATTTGTGGTGGATGCAGGATGGATCGTGATGTTTTCTGCGATCATGCTTGTCGTTTTAGTGAGTTTTTATTATCAATGGGGATCTCCGATTTACACAACTGCGATTGCGTTTTTCGGATTGTACGCATGGCAAGAATTTGGTGGTGCGTTTACGTATCATGGATGGTCGCTACAGGACGTGGATCTGTTTGGACACTTGTCCGTAACGATTCCGGTCATTGCGGGGCTCTTCCTCATTGCAGAAGGAGTGCTCATTCGGACGTCTTCAGTGCGCTATGCGTCGCCACATCTTGAGAAGACGAGCAGAGGACTTCGTGCAGCGGTCTTCAAAGTGAAGAAGATTTGGTTATTACCCGTGATCTTACTTGTGCCGGGTGATATGATTTCAGCATATGTACCATATTGGCCACAGTTTACACTCGGTGCAGCATCGTTCAGTTTCGTTCCAGTGCCCGTGTTGATTGGCTTTAGCCAAATTGCACGCAAGCGTTTTCCGGATCAAATCTTTCCGAAGCTCGGGGTGCAGGTTATTTGGACAGGGGTCGCTGTTGCAGCGCTTGGTTTAGGTGCACTCTATGAACCTATGATTGGATGGGGAGCATTGGTCCTAGGTGTCCTCATACGAACGGTGTTAACCATTGTCGTTGCTGTACAAGAACGCGGTGGCGGTTATGCAGCATCGCCGAGTGCGAAAGGTGTTGTCATTGCGGGAGTTCTTCCTGGATCACCTGCAGAAAAGCTAGGGTTGCAACCGGGTGAAGTGATTCGTGCTGTGAACGGGATACAAGTTGCGAACGATAAGGAATTGTATGATGCGATTCAAGTGAACGCAGCGCATTGCCGCTTACAAGTTGCAGATCGGAACGGAGAAGTTCGTCTCATGCAGCAAGTGCTATACCGGCATGATCATTACCAGCTCGGACTGTTGCTCGTTCGATGAGGGATAGAAAGGAGGCGGTGTGAAGTGGAGAGTCTAGCGACTAAATTAGTGATGGCGTTGTTCATCCCAGGAATTCTAGTCGTGTTTTTCACGCGGGTTACGTTCCATCAACTGGTCGGATTGGTGCTGACGATTGCGCTAATCGCCGCCTCCGTGTATGCAGGATATACGCATAACTGGTTGCTGTATGTGGCAGATGCGTTGTCGTTGACGGTTGGATTTTGGATTGCGAATCGAATGGTCGCAAATTCTCATCGTCAGTCCAATGAAAATCTGCATGAATAACGAAAAAGCCTTGCACATGGTGTAAGGCTTTTTCATTTCTTCTATTCTACAAGTATGAGAAACGGATTTTTTGGGTATGATAGGTTCAAAGGGGTTACATGAACAGACTGTAGACTGCGAGTACACCGATTGTCCCGAGGACTACAGTCATCAGTCCGAAACCAAAGATCGCAATGAGAAATGCGGTCGCAGCTCCGATCAACCCGAAAAGAAAGTTGCCTTCTTGTACATAGAACACTGCTGGGAAAATGAGTGCACCGAGCACAGCAAATGGGATGTTACTTAAAATTCCTGTCACGAGTGGCGGTAACTTTCTCCCATCGAGGACCGTGAGTGGAATCATACGTGGAATGTACGTCACAAGCGCCATTCCGAACAGCATCCACCAATAAGTTGGACCCATCAGCTCTCCTCCTTTTCAACAGCTGGAATTGGGGCTCGTCCGTACTTAGCATAGACCAGTTCGATTATGATCGATGATAGTAATGTAGACGCAAGAATTGCCCACCCTGTGGATAATAATTCGGTATAATAAAAGAAGCAATGTAGGAGTGCAGCAAGACTGGCGAGTAAAACGACTTTCCGGTTGCCTTTCATCGAAGGGACAAGTAATGCGATAAAGAGGGCATAGAGCGCAATGGACATGGCGGCTTGAAGAAATAGCGGTAAATTGGCGCCAATGACATGCCCTAAAGCGGTGAAAACCACCCAGCTTCCATAAGCAATGGTGATGACACCAAACGCATGGCCGCTTGATACTTTGTCTTGTTTACTCGTCGCGATGACGGAAAAGGTTTCATCTGTCACCCCGAATGCGTATGCAGCTTTGATGGGTTTTGGTGCAGGTTGCATCTTTTCATTCAGCGAAGCCGTCATAAGGAAGTGACGGATGTTGACGATGAATGTATTCATGACAATTAATAATGGATCGACGCCAGCGGTTATCAAGCTGAGCGATATGTATTGCGCTGCGCCTGCAAAGACGAAAATGCTCATCGCGGTCGCCTCGAACAGTGAAAGACCGGTCGTTTTGGCGAGTAGCCCAAATGTAAGCGCGACTGGGAAATACCCGATGGCAATGCTGAGACCGGCGCGAAGTCCGTTGTTAAATTCACTGCGTTCCATTTCACATCCCAGCTTTCTTATGAATTTCAATACTAGTGATTATACTACAACTACTAAAGACAACAAGACTGAATTTTTGAATGGTTTTAAAAAAGGGAGAGAAGGTAGGGGTGACTCAAAATGCAAGAGTGGTTAAGTGTGGATAAAGTTACTGAACTTGCACAACATTATAAGGCATTCGGTCCGTTCATAGGCTTCTTGTTGCCGTTCATCGAGTCGTTTCTGCCTTTTTTACCGTTATTTGTGTTTGTTATCGCGAATATAACTGCATACGGATTGTGGTTAGGCTTCATTCTTTCCTGGGGCGGAACAGTCGTCGGCTCCTATGTCGTATTTTTAATCGTACGGAAATATGGTCAAAGTCGCATGTTAAACTTCCTCACCAAGCATAAGAAAGTGAAAAAGCTCATTTTGTGGGTGGAGAGCAATGGATTTGGTCCGTTGTTCTTGTTCATCTGTTTCCCATTTACGCCATCTGCTCTCGTGAATCTCGTTGCGGGGCTGTCGAATATGAAGAAGACGTATTACTTAATGATTTTGATAGCAGGGAAGTTTGTCATGGTATTCATGATCAGTTTTGTCGGCTACGATCTGAAAGCGTTGTTTACACAACCGATTCGCTCCGCCATTGTCGGTGTGGTGATATTGCTAATGTGGTTAGCAGGCAAATATTTCGAGCGACGTTTGAATAAAAAAGTGGAACGCCATGCGAGAGAATGGAATGGACAGAAACATTGGGACAAGTAAGTAGTACCAGTTGATAAGGATGTGCGCTTCGCCTTTGCGAAGCGTTTTTATTTTGATTAAAAGCAAATAGAATTTGGAGTACAAGCTTGGAATTTGGCTGGGTGCTCGTAAAAGTGAGAAAGTGATCATAACTCGTGGAAAGTGCTCATAAACCTGTGAAAGTGATCATAATTCATGGAAAGTGCTCATAAACCTGAGAAAGTGATCATAACTCCTAAAATGTGATCATAAAACTTAGAAACTGATCATAAATCTCAATGAATGCTCATAAACTGCATCACAATTTTTCATCTAACAACCTTCAAATTGTACCATTTACAAAACTGCGAACATTCATTCGTAAAAACACCTCTCAAACTTTGATTCTTCTTGCGAAAACAATTACAATGAGGAGACTAGTAGGACAGAGAGGGGATATCTGATGACGCTGCGATTTATAACGGGACGTTCCGGGACTGGGAAAACGTACACCATTGAGCATGAAATTGTGGAAGCACTTCAACAAGATCCGCTTGGCGCACCGATTGTGTTAATCGTGCCGGACCAAATGTCGTATTCGTTGGAGCATAGTTTAGCAGCTCAATTCGGATTGAACGGAATGGTGCGCACACAAGTGCTGACATTTAAGCGATTGGCTTGGCGAGTGCTTCAAGAAACAGGAGGCATCACACGACGCGAAGTGGACGGATTCGGATACCGGATGCTCATTCGCAGTGTGCTGGAAGAAAATCGAGAGGACTTCAAGTTGTTCCGACAGGCAGCTGATAAGCGCGGATTTACGGAGCAAGTAGAAGGGGTGTTGAAAGAGTTCAGCCGATACTGCTTGGACCACACGACACTGGCACAGCTCCATTCTGAGTTAACGGCAGCTTCTGCACCGCGTTCACTGGTAGACAAAGCAGGAGACTTATCGCTCCTATTGGAGAAAGTTGAAGAGCGTCTTGGCACTTCCTATGTCGATAGTGAAGGACATTTATCGATGCTTTCCGGGCAAGTTCAATTCTCTTCATATATCAAAGAAGCGGACATTTACATAGACGGTTTTGAGCTACTGACAAACCGTGAGCACGAGATAATTAGGGAGTTATTGAAATACGCAAAACGAGTGACAGTGGCGCTTCCAACAGACGACGAAGGGGAAGCAACTGCTGACCACGAGCTGTTTTTCAGTCCAATGCGCACGAAACAAATCATAACGGATCTAGCACGTGAGGTATCGGTAGAAGTAGAGCACGAGTTGAGATTGACGAAAACTCACCGATTCCGGAATCCTGATGTGTTGCATTTGGAAGCCCAATTCGATAAGTATCCGGCGACACCCAAAGCGAGTAGTGGAGATGTCAAAATTTTAGAAGCGACGGATCGCCGTGCTGAATTGCATGCAGTGGCGCGTTCGATTCGCACTCTTGTCAGGTCGGGAAAACGGTATAACGAGATCGCTATTTTGTATCGGCAACCGGAAGTGTACGATGAATTGCTGGAGACGATTTTTCCGCAGTACGACATTCCGGTGTTCATTAGTCAGAAAAAGCCGATGCTACACCATCCCCTCATTGAATTCACACGATCGGTACTAGAAGCGGTTACTGGAAATTGGTCATATGAAGCCATTTTTCGCGCAGTGAAGACGGACTTGTTTTTCCCACATGGAGAAGACCGTCAACTATGGCGAGAACGTGCGGATCGCTTGGAGAACTATGTGTTAGCGCATGGAATCCATGGACACCGGTGGTTTGACGATGTTCGGTGGCGGGTGAAAAAGTATCGTGGTCTCGAATTGCATACGGAAGTTCAAACGGATGAAGAACTTGCAATGCAACAAGAGTTGCATAGTGTACGTGACTTGGTTCGCGGACCACTTGAGACGTTCGGAAAGCAGTTGAAAACTGCAAAAGACGGTAGGCAAGCTGCGGAAGCGTTGTTTGCGTTCATGGAAGAACACCATGTGTACGATAAAATCATCGACCTTCGCGCAGAAGAAGAACGCGCAGGACGATTGCTCGGCGCATCAGAGCATGAACAGGCATGGAACGGATGGATCAATATCCTCGATCAGTTTGTGCTTATGTTCGGAGATGTCAAAATGGCACCAAAAGACGCGGTTCGAGTGCTTGATGAAGGATTCGATACGCTCGAATTTTCAAGGATTCCGCCATCGCTTGACCAAGTGACGGTGATGACGATCGACCTTGCGACTTTTTTAAGTATTGATGAAATATTTGTCATTGGGACAAACGATGGTGTGTTGCCACAACGAATTGACAATGAAGGGCTCATATCCGATGCCGATCGACAATGGTTTGAAACGGTCGGATTTGAACTGGCCCCTTCTGCTAAATCACGTTTAATGGATGAAACGTACAAAGCATACCGTGCGTTTACTGCAGCCTCAGAAGGATTGACGATATCCTATCCGATAGCAGACGAAGCAGGAAAAGCGCTCATACCTTCACTATATATTCCTAGAATCGGTCAACTACTTGATGGAATAACTACGGAAATCGTCGTTGCCGATCCATTAGACTTACTAGAAGGTGCAGATGAATTCTCGTACATTAGCCATCCGAGAGCTGTGTTGCCGTATGCGTCCGCTCAACTTCGTCTAGCGGAAACTGGAGGATTCTTATCCCCATTATGGCAGGCGGTAGTTTCGTATTATGAGGACGATCCGCTCTGGGCTTCGATACTTAGCAGTATTCAAGGAAAGCGGAAGCATGGGACAGATACCGAGCGATTGACGCCAGAGTTAACTTCAGGCTTATATGGTGAAACGATGTCGTCGAGTGTCTCGCGTGTCGAATCGTATTACAGTTGTCCGTTTCAACATTATGCGACATACGGTCTCGGGTTACGTGAACGATCTGAATTCACATTGGAAGCACCTGCAATCGGGGATTTATTCCACGCGGCTCTGAAATGGGTATCAGATGACATCATGAGAACCGGAGCAACATGGGCCGGGTTATCGAAAGAGGACTGCTTCCGATTGGCGCGGGAAGCGGTAGACGGTATTGCACCGTATTTCTTCCATCGGATTTTGTTGTCGACGAGTCGTCATGTTTACATTAAACGCAAATTGACACGTATTATCCAACGGACGCTGTTTGCGCTCCGCAGCCAAGCGACGGCATCTAGTTTTGAGCCGATCGCAGTCGAAGTTGGATTTGGACAAGGTGAGCAAATGCCACCACTGTCAATTCCTTTAAAACAGGGTGGACACATGAACTTGCGCGGACGAATTGACCGTGTCGATGCATCGAAAGTGAATGAAAAAACGTACATTCGCATTGTCGACTACAAATCTTCTGCCAAAGCGCTAGATTTGACGGAAGTGTATTATGGATTGTCGCTGCAAATGCTGACGTATCTAGACGTTGCACTTGAGCATGCAGACGAATGGCTACACGTGCAGGCAGATCCTGCCGGCATGTTGTATGTCCACGTTCACAATCCAATGGTGCGCAGCATTCAGGAGTTGACGGAAGAAGCGGTTGAAGAAGAGATGCTGAAGTCGTTTTCTATGAAAGGTTATGTGCTTGAGGATTTATCTGTCGTCAAAGAAATGGACAGTGACATTGAACAATCGTCCAAAATCATTCCTGCTCGTGTGAAGAAAGATGGTTCGTTCTATGCGACCTCTAAAGTGCTGGCCCCCGATGATATGCAACTACTCCGTGGAGCCGTTCGTTCCCGCCACCGCCAAGCGGGTGACGCTATGCTTGCAGGTGATGCACGGGTATATCCGTATCGATTGAAAGAGCGGATGCCATGTAACTACTGTCCGTATCAAGGGGTCTGTCAGTTCGACACAACGGACCCAGAAGCAAAGTACCGAAATTATACCGAACTCTCAGCAAAAGAATCTCTTGAAAAAATGAGGAAGGAGGTTGAAGGCGATGCACATACCACCGAAACCGAGTGATGTGACGTTTACAGACGACCAATGGAAAGCAATTTACGCTTCAGGTCACGACATCCTCGTTTCAGCTGCAGCGGGATCTGGGAAAACGAAAGTGTTGATCACACGTCTAATTCAAAAAGTTTTGGATGATAAAAACCCGATTAACGTGGATGAATTGCTCGTCGTGACCTTCACGAATGCGGCGGCTGCTGAAATGCGCCATCGTATGGGGACTGCGCTGGAAGAGGCGATCACCTTGCACCCAGAGTCCCCGCATTTGCGAAAACAGCTCAGTTTATTGAACAAAGCTCAAATTTCTTCGATGCACTCATTTTGTCTGAATGTCGTCCGGCAATATGCGTATCTGCTAGATATTGACCCAGGATTTAGAATTGCGGATCCGACAGAAGCGGCGTTACTGCGCGACGATACGATTGCAGATGTGTTGGAAGATGCCTATAGCGTAGAAGATCCTGAAGCGGTTTATCGATTGGCGGACAGTTTCACGTCTGATCGAAATGACCAGTCGTTGGAATTATTAATAGATCGGCTGTACGACTATTCCCGTGTGCATCCGGATCCTGAATCGTGGTTGCTGCAAATTCCGCAACAATATGAAATTGGCGATGAAATTACGATCGATGACTTGGAATTTATCGGACCTTTGAAATCTGCCATTCAGCAAAAGCTGGAAGAAGCGGCTGCGCTCGCAACAGATATGCACCGTATTGCAGATTTACCAGATGGGCCAACGCCCCTCATTAAGACAGCAGAAGCGGACTTGGTTTGGATCAACGAAGCCATTCGTTCAATTTCAACAAGTACTTGGGAACAAACTCATGTGTTTTTCCAACAGCTAGTCTGGGTGAAAGCGGGAGCAGTGAAAAAAGATTCATGTGATGAAGAACTCGCAAAGCGCGCGAAATCATTAAGAGATTCCGTGAAAAAGCTTGTCACTGGAATCAAGGATGCCTATTTCGTCCGAACGCCTGCGCGTTTGCTTACGGAAATCCGTTTAATGGCACCGATGATGCATACGCTCATTGAGCTGGTCATAGAATTTGGTCATCGCTATCGCACAGTTAAATCGGAGAAAGGAATTGTCGACTTTTCCGACCTTGAGCATTTCGCGCTGGATATCTTAACTAATCGTGAAGGTGACGTTCTTGTCCCGTCTGATATTGCCATGGACTATCGGTCGAAATTCAAAGAAGTGCTAGTCGATGAATACCAAGACACCAATTTATTGCAAGAAGCAATTGTCCAGTTCGTAAAAAGTGGGTCGGAATCAGACGGTAACTTGTTCATGGTAGGAGATGTAAAGCAATCCATCTATCGCTTCCGTCTTGCAGAGCCAGGGTTGTTCTTAGGGAAATACGGTCGTTTTACTGAAGAAGGTATGGATCAAGGTTTGAAAATCGATTTGAACGCGAATTTCCGGAGTCGTAAGGAAGTGTTGGATGCGACGAACTTCATTTTCTCCCAAATCATGGGAGAGCGCGTCGGTGAAATCGAATACGATGAGGCTGCCGCGTTGAAGTACGGTGCTCGTTATCCAGAGATGGAAACGGCTGCGCATTTGACCGTCCTTTACTCTGATGAGGAAGAGTTTGAAGATGAAACGACGGAGGACTTGGAAAATCTGAAGAGTTCTCAGGCGGAAGCACGTTATATGGTGAAGAAAATTAAACAGTGGATGTCGGACGGACATGAAGTGTGCGATGCATTCAGTGGGGAGAAACGTACGATCCGATACAGTGACATTGTAGTTCTCCTGCGTTCGATGACGTGGTCCGCTGAAATTGCAGAGGAATTCAAGCGCGCTGAAATTCCTGTTTATGTTGAACTATCCCGTGGCTATTTCGATGCACTTGAAGTGACGATTATGCTGAATACATTACGTGTGATCGACAATCCGTATCAAGACATTCCGCTCGCTTCTGTGCTACGTGCCCCGTTCGTCGGCATGACGGAAAACGAGTTAGCAGAAGTGCGTCTCGCTGCGAAGAATGTACCGTTTTATGAAGCGTTGAAGACGTTTATAGCAACTAAAGGATCTGGAATGGCGCCTGAAACACAGCAAAAACTGCAGCGTTTCATGCTTGCTTTTGAAGAGTGGCGGAATCTAGCTCGTCGTGGATCATTATCCGAGCTTATCTGGCAAGTGTATAGGGATACGAACTACTATGAAATGGTCGGAAGTATGTCGAATGGTAAACAGCGCCAAGCGAATTTGCGTGCGCTGCATGATCGCGCAATTGAATATGAGAAGACTTCATTCCGTGGACTATTCCGCTTTTTACGATTTGTCGATAGGATGCAACGGCGTGGAGATGATCTAGGAGCTGCACGGTATTTGAGTGAAAAGGAAGACGTTGTGCGCATTATGACGATTCACTCGTCAAAAGGACTGGAGTTTCCGAATGTGTTTGTTGCAGGTACAGGCAGGCAGTTTAACAAAATGGATTTCAATGAGCCCTATTTGTTTGACCAGCACTTCGGTTTAGCGGTTAAAGCGATTGATCCGGATAAACGGATTATGTATACGTCATTGCCGTTTCTCGCGATGAAAGAACAGAAAGAGTTGGAGATGCGTTCTGAAGAAATGCGTATTTTGTATGTCGCGATGACTCGTGCAAAAGAACAGTTAGAACTGGTTGCGACGGTGAAGGATATCGAAAAGTCGATAACGAAATGGCAAGATGCACAACTCGTGGATCCGGGAGAGCGATTGCCAGATTACATGCGCTCCCGTGCAAATGGGTACTTGGATTGGATTGGTCCAGCGGTAGCGCGCCATGCGGATTTCATGAAGTTCGGGACGACGCAAGGTGCACTGGTGAAAGAACACCCTTCTAAGTGGGCTATCAATGCATTGCCGGTATCTTACTTCAGCGAGTCTTTGTCTGAGCCAGAATTCATGGAGGATATATCCGAAACCGAAGAATTGCCGATTCCTGTTGTAGA
The DNA here is from genome assembly GCF_000813425.1 of Sporosarcina sp. ZBG7A. Lineage (GTDB taxonomy): Bacteria > Bacillota > Bacilli > Bacillales_A > Planococcaceae > Sporosarcina. The sequence continues at coordinate 81,880 of NZ_JWIB01000010.1, read as the reverse complement.
TGAATCTATTCTTGCAGAAGTGACGAAGCGCTTTGACTATCAGTATCCATACGATGCATCTGTCAAAAAGCGATCGAAAGTCTCGGTGACGGAATTGAAACGGATTGCACAACTGGAAGCTGAATTCACATTCAATGATCCGTTTGCAAGTCGAAATGGGGAAGTGAGCCAAGCGTACTTGCACGCACGACCTGCGTTTTTACAACAGCGTTCGATCATCGCAGCTGAAGTTGGAACGGCGATGCACACCGTGATGCAACATATCGACTTAGCGAAGACGAAAGATCTGGCAAGTGTGGATGTCTTGTTAGAGGAGTTGTTGCAGCGTCAGTTGTTGACGGCAGTCGAAGTGACTTCCCTTGATAGGGCTGCCATTGTACAATTTACAAACTCACCGGTTTCTGAGCGGATGCAACAGGCAACACGTGTGTTGAAGGAATTGCCTTTCACGTTTGCGGTTGAAGGAGAAGACGGAGATTCGCAGATTTTACAAGGAATCGCGGACTGTTTGTTTGAAGAGCCGGATGGATGGGTGTTATTGGATTACAAAACGGATCGATTGAAAGGCCGTTTTGCATCACGGGAAGCGATCGATGATGAGATGCGTTCGCGTTATCACGTGCAACTGAGCTTATACAAAACCGCGATTGAAGCGATTACACATGTGACGATAAAAGAAATGCTGTTGTACTTGTTTGATGAAGGTCGAGCATTGACAGTTCAGGAGGAGACAGTTTGACTAGACTACCAACCGGTGAGACCGGACGTATAGAATCGTTAGATATGTTAAGAGGATTTTCATTGCTCGGTATTTTTATCGCCAACATGCTCGTATTTCATTCACCGTACATGTACATGGATCCATATAGTTGGTTTGAAAGCAACGGTGAAGGTTTTCCGTTTATGTGGCTAGATATTTTCATAGAAGCTAGTTTTTATCCGATATTTGCGATGCTTTTCGGGTATGGACTGAGTATGCAGTATGAAAAGTCGTTGCTGCAAAAGTCGCCATTTGGACCGGTAGCGGTTCGTCGCATGGTGATACTGCTTTTGTTTGGTCTGATTCATGCGTTTTTCATCTGGTCTGGGGATATTTTATTCACGTACGCCATGATGGGCTTTCTTATGATAGCACTCGTCCGAATTCCTCCGAAGTGGTTGTTTTTCGGAGCACTGGCACTCTACATCGTGCCGAACGGTCTAATAACAGGGCTGACGTACGTAGTAGAACGCTTGGAAGTAGGTGGCACATTTTCGGAGTTTGCAGATATTCAGCAAATTCAGGAGTCCATTGAAGTGTATGGACACGGAAGCTACTTGGCGGCACTCGCATTTCGTGCAAAAGAATGGTTGTTTATAAGTGGTGCAAATTTATTCTTAACACCGTTTATGATTTTACCACTTATGATGATCGGGGCGGCATTTGCGAAATGGAGACTTTTTGAACGAGCGAAAGAGCTGAAAGGACGACTACTTGTAGTTGGAGGTAGTCTACTCATTATTGGGTTAATACTAAAGGCATTACCTTTTTTGATAGCCCCAAATTTTTCAATGCAACTTGTTCAAACTTATTTTGGCGGTCCACTCGTTGCTTTAGGATATGGAGCACTAGTGTTGCTGCTGTGCACAACGCCATGGTTTTCGAAAGTGTTCCGTCCAGTTGCAAAGGCCGGTCGTATGTCACTCACGACGTATATCAGTCAATCCGTCATTGCGACACTCATTTTTTATAATTATGGGTTCGGGATGTACGGCAAAGTGGATATTATCACGGGAACTCTCATCGCAATCGGAATCTTTGTTGTTCAGGCGTTACTAGCTGACTTGTGGCTATCCCGTTACAAAATGGGGCCAATTGAATGGATTTGGCGTGTTGGCACATATGGTACATTTTTATCGAATAAAAAGGAGAAACGACAAGACTTGTCGTAACAGTACGTAATGCAAACCAATGATGGAAGGGATGGGCTAGTCAATGAAATTACTTTCGTTCAAGTATGATGGGAAAACGTTATTCGGACCTAAAGTGAAAAAGGAAGAAGCGGTGTGGGATGTACAGAAAATTGCAGAGGCAGTTGGGGAGCAAAACTTTCCTGCTTCAATCGCAGAAGGCGTTGCATCTGGAATGGATTTTGTAGAAAAAATCCGTAACTTGTGCGAAAAAGCCCACTCTCATGAAGACATGGATACCTTTAAATACTCGTTCGAAGCAATTGAATGGTTATCTCCAATTCCACGAACACCTAAAAATGTACTAGGTGTTGGTAAAAACTACGCTGATCACGCATCCGAAATGGGGGGCGAAGGTGTACCCGCCAAGATGATGATTTTCACTAAAGCTCCGACTGCGATTGCAGGGGATGAGCAGACATTGCCAATCCATGAAGCCCTGACAAGTCAGCTGGATTATGAAGGCGAACTTGCGGTGGTCATAGGAAAAGGCGGTCGAAACATTCCAAAACAGCTCGCATACGACACGATTTTCGGATATACCATCGCGAACGATCTGACTGCGCGTGATTTGCAGGCAGAGCGCAAACAGTTCTTCCTCGGAAAAACGTTGGATGGTAGCTGCCCGCTCGGACCGTATATCGTTACGAAAGATGAGATTCCAAATCCACATAACTTGTCGATTGTCACTAAAGTGAATGATGACGTTCGCCAAAATGGGAATACCAAATCTATGATTATTCCAATCGATGAAATTATTGAGGAACTGTCTAAGTTTGTCACACTGGAACCCGGAGATGTCATCTTAACAGGGACTCCAGCAGGTGTTGGAAAAGCGATGAATCCCCCAACTTACTTGAAGGCGGGCGATACTGTGAAAATATCTGTTGAAGGAATCGGAACACTCGTCAACTACTTCGAGTAAAGGTCCCTCTATTTTCCCTAGCTTATGATGTATGTTAAGATAAGGGATGCACATATGAAACTTAAACGAGGTGACTAACTTGGATTTTTTATCGAACTCGACACATTTACACATTTTTTCGTGGGTAGTCGGCATTATTATGTTCTTGATTGCAGCGACACAACCCCTCGACTCTAAAGGTCGTAAAATTACGAAGATGGTGCTACGTGTATTCTACATTCTGATTATTATTACTGGAGTTGCGTTGTTCATAGAACTTATGGGTGGCGACGCTGCATTGTATGGCGTGAAATTCATATTCGGTATTGTAACTATCGGAATGATGGAAATGGTATTTGCTCGTCAGGCGAAAAACAAGCCCACTCAATTATTTTGGATATTGTTTGCCATTTCTTTATTGATTACTGTAGGACTCGGTTTCCACTTGCCATTTGGCCTTAAACTCTTCTAATTCTGATTGTCAGATGAACCACAAAGGAGGGTGTTTGAATGGTAGGATGGATGCTATTGCTAGGAGTTTTCGGCATCATGCTGCTATTCGCGCTCTCTGTAGTTGTGACATCGCGGAGAATGCAAACGAATGATGATCATGATGAGTTGGAATGAAATCAAGTAACCCGCTGATTTAATTATCAGCGGGTTTTACTTTGCAGTTTTCACAAGTTTGCCTTATTTCTGTAACATGGTTTTAGTTTTCTTCAGAAACCATGGCGATGGCTGGTGCGGTTTGGTAGTATGAAGTGATGAGTTATGATCGGAAAGCGTGAGTTATGAGCATAATTTGAGAGTTATGAGCAAAAACCGTGAGTTTTGAGCACAATTTGAGATTTATGAGCAAAAACCGTGAGTTATGAGCACAATTTGAGTTTTATGAGCGTAATACGTGAGTTATGAGCACAATTCGAGATTTATGAGCGGAATACGTGAGTTATGAGCACATTAAAGAATTTATGAGCAAATTTCATGGGTGAATTGTAGAAGGAGGCTTTTTGGGTGAACGTCAAACGACTACTTAGTGTAATGATGATGGTTTTTTTACTGGTAACGACAGCACTTCCAAGCTTAGCTTCAGCTGAGACTGAACGGTCCTTGAAAGACGAAAGTATATATGATTTACTAGTTGACCGTTTTAATAACGGGGATGGACGAAATGATATAGATACAGATGCACAGGACTTGTACGCATTCAACGGTGGCGATTTCTCAGGGATTTCCCTCCGTTTACAACATATTTTAGATATGGGCTTCACAGCTGTTTCCATCGGGCCTGTATTCCAGACAGCAACCTATGATGGCAAAGAAGTACTCGATTATACAAAATTCGAGAAACATTTTGGTACCGAAGAAGATTTCAAGTCGATGCTCGATGAACTGCACGACAAGGATGTCCGTGTTATTGCTGATTTCCCGTTAGCTGGAGTTAGCAAAGATCATGTATGGGCAAGCAAACTCCCGTTTACACAAGGTGAAGGAAATACCATTGATTGGAAACCAGACGATGTCGATGTGCAACGTAATCTGGAAGAGACTATGGTCAACTTTGTGAAAACCTATGAGTTGGACGGGATTCGGTTGACGAAAACTGAAGACTATTCGAAAGATGTGCTCGATCAATTTATAGCTTCGTTGAAAGAAGCATCACCTGATTTGTATGTATTGTCTGAAGAAGAAACTGACGCTGCTGTTGACTCCCAGCCAAACAATTCGTCCATGGAGGCCCTACGTGAATCGTTTGTTAGAGTGGATCCTAATTCATCTCAAATGAGCCAATTCGAAACAAGTGAACCGAATGATTTGATCCAGTTTGATCAGTTAACAGGTCCACGTTTCACTTACGACATCGTGGAGCAGCGAATGTTTCCACCGACACGTTGGAAAACAGCCGTAACTGCGCTATTTACGTTACCTGGCATTCCAGTCATGCCATATGGAACAGAGATTGCGGTGAATGGAAAAGAAGCGCCTGAAAGCCATCCGCTATTCAACTTTAAGACCGATATGGAACTGAAAGAGCTTATTGGAAATTTAAATGCATTAAGAAACCAATCGAATACGCTTCGTAACGGTAATTTCAAAATGCTGCACAATAAAGATGGATACATGGTATACAAAATTTACGATGAAGACGAATCGTGGATCGTCGCCATCAACAACACATCTGAAACACAAAGTTATGCATTAGATCCAGATGAGATTGGCAGTAAGAAGCGTCTACGTGGATTACTGGATAGTGACCAAATTGTGGAAACCGAAGATGACAAATATCACGTCGTTTTGGACCGTGAAATGGCAGAAATCTATTTGGTGAAAGAAGACAAAGGATTCAATATCCCTTATCTGATCGCATCGATTATGGTATATGTCCTATTCTTAAGCTTCCTATGGGCAGTTTGGAGAAAAGGTAGAAAAGCACGACAAGAACGGAAAGCGGAAGCCAAGAAGTAAGGCTGAAAGAGAGCGCATAGGTGCTCTCTTTTTGTTTGGAGAAAATCTGTAACAAGGCCCAAAAAAAAGCAGCTCAGACGTCAATGGATATGAACGACGGAGTTGCTTATACTTAACTTACTGTTTGTTTAAGAAAAATACGGCGAGAGTTCCTGGTCCTGCATGAGAGCCAATGACAGAGCCGATCATGTGGACTTGAATTTCTTTAGGATGGAACTTTTCCTCGATCAAGTCCCGTAACTCAAGAGCCCCTTCTTCGTCATCGCCATGACTAATCGCAATCACTTGTTCGGAAACATGATCCCCGCGTTCTTCCATGAGCTCTAGAATACGCCGGAACACTTTTTTTCTTCCGCGATGCTTTTCAATCGGCACCAATCGACCGCTCTCTACGTGAAGTAGCGGTTTGATGTTCAACAGTCCGCCGAAAAATGCGCTTGCTTTCGAGACACGACCGCCTTTAGCGAGGTAATCGAGATCTTCTACTGTGAACAAATGCTCCATGTTACTTGCCATTTTACGAATTTTGCGCTCGATGGTCCGGACATCTTCTCCTGCATCTCGTAAACGAACAGCTTCCTGAACGACTAATCCACAGCCAAGGGAAGCGCAGCGTGTATCGACAACGATTAAGTTCATGCGCGGATTGCCTTCTTTCACCTGATCCCGCATCATGACAGATGTCTGATATGTACCCGACAATTCGGAAGAGAATGAGATGTAAATTCCATCTTCTCCAGTCTCGGCAAATTCTTTCCAGAGAGCAAGCACTCGATCTGGAGAGACTTGAGATGTTTTCGGTTGTTTGCCAGCTCGAATGGCTTGGAATACTTCTTTTGCGTCAATATCCACGATATCTTGATATTCTTTTCCATCAAGTAACACTGTCAAAGGAAGCAATGTGACATCATTTTCATCTAAATACGATTTTTGCAAGTCACAACCACTATCTACGAAAATTTTCATGAGAATCCTCCAATCTCTTTATGAAGATTTTAAATTAAGTCGTTCTTGTAACATTATGGCAATACCGTCTTCGTTATTCGTCAAAGTTACTTCATTCGCAATCGATTTCAGCTGATCAATCCCGTTGCCCATTGCAACACCGATCCCCGCGTAATCGAGCATTTCCAAATCGTTGTCTTCATCCCCAAATGCAATAATTCGTTCTTGTGGTATACCAATCCACTCGGAAACTTTAGAAATTCCAACCGCTTTGTTTAGCCCATGACGAATGACTTCAACAATTTCCCAAGGAGCTCCCCAGCGTCTATGCTCAATGACTTCTGCATGAACTTCTTCCAAGTGCTTACGAATCGGATCGGCCATGCCTTCGCCACCTTGAATGAGAAGACTCGTCGGGTTCACTTGTAGATATTGGCGAATATCACCTTCTTGAATTTTTGAACTCCCGGTACTGAAGATATCGAGCAATTTCTCATCGTGGTAATGTAAATAGACGTCATCCATGACTTCCGCGACAATGTTTTTTAAGTTAAAGTCTTGCATGGCATCGATAACTTCTTTAGCGACAGATAAATCAATAGTTTCATGGACGGTTTTCCAAGTACGATCAGTTGGGTGATGTACGAACGCTCCATTAAAGTTAACAATCGGTGTTTTTAGTCCTAGCTGACGGTAATAGACTTCACTGGAGCGATAGGGGCGTCCAGTTGCAATCATGATTTGATGCCCTTCTGATTCCGCCTGTTTGAGTGTAGCTAGCGTTTTCTCAGAGATTACTTTTTTATCATTTAATAACGTTCCGTCTAAATCGAGTGCAATTAAATGTGGTTTCATGGCAAAACGCCTCCTTCCTTATTCAAGTGTAGCCTTTTGGAAGTGTACAAGTCAAAAAAGTAATTACCCATGCGCAACTTTTGTTTTTCTAGAAAAATATTGGTATGCTCAACAAAACTGTAAACGAGGTGAAAAGGATGATTATCAGAGAAGAACAATGGGGAACAGTCCCTCTATTGCATATTGTAGATGAGAAGCAGGAATCATCTGAAATGCCGGTCGTCATCTTTTTCCACGGCTTTACGAGTGCGAAAGAACATAACTTGCATTACGCTTTCAATCTGGCGAAGAAGGGAATCCGTGTATTATTGCCTGAAGCGCATCTTCATGGTGTTCGGTCCGAAGCACTCGACGAAGTTCAACTCAGTTTGCGATTCTGGGAGATCATACTGACTTCCATAGAAGAAGCAGGATTTTTACACCAACAATTGAAAGAAAAAGGGTTGTTGAATTCTGATCAAATCGCATTTTCAGGAACGTCCATGGGGGGGATTACGACTCTTGGTTGCTTAGCAGCGTATCCGTGGATCAAAAGCGCAGCGGTTATGATGGGTACACCTGGATATGTAAAACTTGCAAAAGGTCAAATGAAGCAATTTGAGAATAAAGGATTCAAGCTTCCGATGAAAGACGAAGATGTCCACAAGCTACTGAGTACGCTCGCTGAGTTTGATTTGACTCAACATCCAGAACGTTTGAATGGCCGTCCTGTCTTTTTCTGGCATGGCATGAACGATACAATGGTACCGTTTGAACCGACACGCCATTTCTACAATGCTGTAAAAGTGAAATACAATGAGCATCCAGAAGACTTTGAGTTCATGGTGGACGAGCATGCAGGTCACGCAGTTTCAAGGCAAGGAATGTTGCGTGCAGTGGACTTTCTTGCAGACCATTTGAACGATTGAGTTCGTTTTGCTATGATGAGTACAACGAATTGAAATAGAAAGGGGAATTCCAATGGCTGATGAAATGAAAGAAAGCATGATGGGCGCACTTGAAAATGTTATTGACCCTGAGCTAGGTGTAGATATCGTAAATCTTGGGCTCGTCTATGACGCAGAATTGCTTGAAGGTGGCATCGGTAAAGTCACGATGACACTTACATCAATAGGTTGTCCGATGGGACCACAAATTGTTGCTAATGTGAAGCAAGAACTGATGGAGCTTCCAGAAGTGAAAGAAGTCGAAGTCGACATCGTCTGGAATCCACCTTGGTCACGTGAAAACATGTCACGCTATGCAAAAATGGCACTAGGCGTGCGATAAATAAGCAGAATTAGATCCGGCTGGTGAGTTTTTCACTGGTCGGATTTTTTGTCGTTTTAATATAATCTGCGCGGGAAATACTAGTTAATGAGACCTAAGCATCTGACTTTACACACGATGAAAAGCGAGGTATACTAAGATTAGTCAAAGATAGTCAAAGTCAAACTAACTAAAAATTATAATGAGGTGATGGTTCATGAGAATGGACGGCGTACAAGAAGATCAGCGTTCCCCATTAGAACAATTTGGACGAAACCTAGTTGAAGATGTGAAAAACGGAAAAATGGATCCTGTTATTGGCCGAGATGAAGAAATTCGAAATGTGATCCGAATTTTATCGAGAAAAACGAAAAATAATCCAGTATTGATCGGAGAACCTGGTGTTGGTAAGACAGCCATCGTTGAAGGACTTGCTCAACGTATTGTGAAAGGTGACGTGCCAGAAGGGCTGAAGGACCGTCAAATTCACGAACTCGATATGAGTTCTTTAATTGCAGGCGCAAAATATCGCGGTGAATTTGAAGAGCGCCTAAAAGCGGTGTTAAAACAAGTAAAAGATAGTAACGGTGAAATTATTCTGTTCATCGACGAAATCCATACAATTGTCGGCGCAGGGAAGACGGAAGGCGCGATGGATGCTGGTAACATGTTGAAACCGATGCTTGCGCGAGGCGAATTATACTGTATCGGTGCCACAACGTTGGACGAATATCGGATGTATATCGAAAAAGATCCAGCTCTAGAGCGACGTTTCCAGCAAGTGATGGTGCGCGAACCATCTGTGGAAGATACGATTTCGATTTTACGTGGATTAAAAGAGCGTTTTGAATTGCACCATGGTGTACGCATCCATGACCGTGCTCTTGTTGCATCCGCAACGTTGTCTGATCGTTATTTGACAGAGCGATTCATGCCAGACAAGGCGATTGACCTGATGGATGAAGCGAGTGCCATGATTCGTACAGAAATTGACTCGATGCCGCAAGAACTTGACCAAGTGACACGTCGTATTTTGCAGCTTGAAATTGAAGAACAGGCGTTGACGAAAGAAAAGGACCCTATTAGTCAAAATCGACTCGCAGCATTGCGAGATGAACTTAAAGAGTTGAAAGATTCTTCATCAGGTATGCGCGAGCAATGGGATAATGAAAAGAAAAAACTACAAGAAGTGCAAGACGTGCGCGAGAAGTTAGATCGCTTTCGTCGTGAATTGGAAGACGCGGAAAACAAATTCGATTTGAACAAAGCCGCAGAATTACGTCACGGTAAAATCCCTATGCTGGAACACCAACTGCATGAATTAGAAGAGCAGTTTAAAGGTGGGGCAGAAAACCGTTTGATTCGCGAAGAAGTAACTGAAGATGAAATCGCGATGATCGTAGCGCGATGGACAGGTATCCCAGTGACGAAACTGATGGAAGGTGAACGTGAGAAGTTGTTACGATTGGCTGATACGTTGAAAGAGCGTGTCATTGGTCAAGATAATGCCGTTCAACTTGTGACGGAAGCGGTCTGGCGTGCTCGTTCGGGCATTAAAGACCCTGATAAACCAATTGGATCGTTCCTATTCCTTGGTCCAACAGGTGTCGGTAAAACGGAGCTTGCGAAAACGCTCGCAGGTACATTATTCGACTCTGTGGATCATTTCATCCGTATCGATATGTCAGAGTATATGGAAAAACACAGCGTATCCAGACTTGTCGGAGCACCTCCGGGATATATCGGTTATGAAGAGGGTGGACAATTGACGGAAGCGGTCCGTCGCAATCCGTACTCAGTTGTCTTGTTGGATGAAATCGAGAAGGCTCATCCGGATGTCTCGAATATTTTATTGCAAATCTTAGATGATGGTCGCATTACGGATAGCCAAGGTCGTCTTGTGAGCTTTAGGAATACTGTAGTCATCATGACGTCCAACATTGGTTCGCAGTACTTAATGAGCGGTCAGTTCGAGTCTGATGAACACGCTGCAGAAGACTTGGTGATGGCGGAATTGCGCAATCACTTTAAGCCAGAGTTGCTGAATCGGATGGATGACATTATCATTTTCCATTCACTATCGGGCAATGCGTTTGTTGAAATCGCACGGAAGATGTTGGACGATTTAATACGTAGATTGGAAGGTCAGGATATCCCGTTGACGTATGAGGAGCCTGTCCTCGATTGGGTCGTTGAAGAAGGGACAGATGCCGATTTCGGAGCGCGTCCATTGAAACGGTTCATCCAACGGTATGTGGAAACAGCAGTTGCGAAGGAAGTCATCAAAGGCGATCTAGCGGAAGATCAACGCTTGCATCTTCGGATGGAAGACGGGGCGTTGGTTGTAGATATACTATAAAAAATTGGGGCCACTTTTCGTGTAGTGCGAAAGGTGGCTTTTTTTTGAGAGAATGAATGCCGGCATGGGGAGCAGTTCTCGATCAGAACTCTGTAGTTGTCCGACACTAAGTGGGTTTTCTCCGACTCTAAAGCAAGCTTGTCCATCACCCCTGACAACTTCTCCGACACATGGAGAAGTTTCTCGATAACGGGACACAATTCAACGACGTTAAGGGAGGATTGGTTGCATTAAGATTGTTTTGGAATGGGATATGCCATGGAATATCGGAATCGGAAAAATAAACAGAGCAATCGGCAATATGATAGGGAGTATCGGAAGTATCGAGGGAAGAATCGGCAAAATGGAGAGCACAATCGGCAATAACAGTGAATTAATCGGCATCGAGACACAAATCAACTACGTAAATGAATTAATTGGAGGCGCATCACTTGTTTAAGGAGATGTGACGCTATACCACATCTCTCCATTCAAAATATGCGATCTTCCCCACAAAAAAACAGCAAAAGGGAACAAACCCTTTCGCTGCGATATGGATCAATGCTCTGCAACTGGCTCGTCCGGAATAATCGCTGTAATTGCGAATACCATCACAGACAAAACGAGTGAGACAATGATTCCAGTTGTAAATTCAAACGTTGGTACGTTCGCAATGGAACCTGCTACATAGTTGAGCATAGAAACCAATAGGAATGACCAAACAAACGTCATGATGAACTTCATAGAAATCACCTCTAGAATACTTTTTCACCTTTCATCATATCATAGCGACGCTCGTTTCGAAACTTAATTTACATCCTCGATAAAAGAGTTTGACGGTTTCGTGTCTCCATTGTTGAAAAATATCACGATATCCACTATGATTGATACCAGGTACTAACAATAGATAACAAGGAACGGGGTATGAGCAATGGGTGTAGGACTTCTAAGTATTGGCAAGTATGTCCCTGAACACGTGCTGACAAACGCAGATCTTGAAAAAAGAATGGATACATCAGACGAATGGATTCGTACACGCACAGGAATTGAAGAACGCCGTATTGCTGATAATAGTACAGATACATCAGATATGGCTTACGCAGCTGCAAAAGAAGCGATAGAAAAAGCAGGCATCCAGCCTGAACAAATCGGAATGATTTTAGTGGCAACTGTAACACCAGATCGTCCATTTCCATCTGTAGCAACGATGCTTCAAGCTCGTCTTGGTGCAAAAAATGCTGCTGCAATGGATGTTTCTGCAGCTTGTGCAGGATTCATGTATGGCGTTGTCACTGCCAAGCATTTCGTAGAAGCTGGTACACACGATTATGTCCTTGTAGTAGGTGTTGAAAAACTATCCAAGATTACAGATTGGAAAGATCGTAATACAGCTGTCTTATTCGGAGACGGTGCTGGCGCGGGAATCGTTGGAAAAGTAAGTGGGGATCGTGGTATTCTTGCATTCGAGTTGGGTGCAGATGGCACAGGTGGTGAGCATCTTTATCAGGATCGTTACTTGCATATGAACGGGCGCGAAGTGTTTAAGTTTGCAGTTCGACAGATGGGAGAGTCCGCAGTAAATGTCATCGAAAAAGCCGGGCTGACAAAAGAGGATGTGGACTTCCTCATTCCACACCAAGCGAATATCCGAATCATGGAAGCATCTCGTGAACGTCTAGGACTTCCACCCGAAAAGATGTCCAAATCCGTACACAAATATGGCAACACATCCGCAGCATCGATTCCGATTTCGTTACATGACGATATCGAAGAGGGTCGTGTGAAAGACGACGACATTCTCGTACTTGTCGGTTTCGGCGGCGGCCTCACTTGGGGCGGCATTTGCATGCGCTGGGGCAAGTAAGTTTACAAGACATTTATGACACTAACCCATACAGATGGAAGCAACTATGCTATCTATGAGACGAAGGAGAGTTCAACTAATGGAAAAACGACGCGTAGTCATTACCGGAATCGGGGCCGTTTCCCCGGTAGGAAATACAGCTGAGGAATCATGGCAGTCCGTTCTTGACCGCAAGTCAGGTATCGGACCGTTGACGAGACTCGATACTGAGTTATTCCCGGTAAAAGTAGCAGCGGAAGTAAAAGATTTCGACATTGAAGAGTACTTACCAAAAAAAGAAGCTCGTAAAATGGATCGTTTCACTCACTATGCAATGGCGGCTTCCATCATGGCAATGAAAGATGCTGGCCTTGCAGAATTGGATGAAGCAACGGGGCTACGCACAGGCGTCTGGATCGGTTCTGGAATCGGTGGAATGGAAACACACGAAAAGCAGTTCCTTACATTCCAGGAAAAAGGCTATCGACGTGTCAGCCCGTTCTTCGTTCCCATGATGATTCCTGACATGGCTTCTGGTCAAGTATCGATTCACTTTGGTGCCAAAGGCATTAACTCTTGTACCGTGACAGCATGTGCTTCAGGTACAAACTCGATTGGAGATGCATTCGAAGTCATTCTTCGAGGCGATGCAGATGTCATGATCACAGGGGGAGCAGAGGCTCCAATCACAACAATGTCTGTCGCAGGATTCTGTGCAAATACAGCATTATCACTTAATCCAGATCCAAACACAGCTTCACGTCCGTTCGATAAAGAGCGCGATGGTTTTGTCATTGGTGAAGGTGCAGGAATTCTCATCTTGGAAGAATATGAGCACGCAGTAAAACGCGGAGCTAAAATCTATGCAGAAGTAATTGGCTATGGATCGACAGGTGACGCACACCACATTACAGCTCCTGCTCCTGAAGGTGAAGGTGCAGTGCGTGCAATGCAACAAGCGATTCAGCAAGCAGGAATTACACCTGATGAAATCGGCTACATTAACGCACACGGAACAAGTACTGCTTATAACGACTTGTTTGAAACGATGGCAGCGAAAACCGTATTTGGCGAACATGCGTACAAACTCGCTATTAGTTCAACAAAGTCGATGACAGGGCATTTGCTTGGAGCTGCAGGTGGACTAGAAGCAATCTTTACTGCAAAAGCGTTGCAAGAAGGCATCTTGCCTCCAACAACCAATTTTGAAAACCCAGATCCAGAGTGTGACCTCGACTACATTACAGACGGACCTCGTAAAGCGGACGTCACGTATGCAATGAGCAACTCACTTGGATTCGGTGGTCATAACGCATCACTTATTTTCAAGAAAATCTAATTCATTCCACTCAAAAAGAGCTATTCGGATAATCCGAAGTAGCTCTTTTTTTCATGCGTAGTGTGTCAGTCTTAAAAAGTGGATAGTTTTCATATAGTAGGACAAAACTAAAAAAGGATCGATGTCATGACGCGACTATTCTTATTCCTACTTAGCTATGGACTCATTGTCACCACATGTACAACAATGATCACGTATTTGAACTACACATCGATGGGCTTCGATATGCGGACTGTTGGGCTTTTTATCCTGAAATCCGCGGACTTTGCGCTATTTATAGGGGCAATTATTTTACTATTGCTTACCGTTTACGTCCGAGTCCCATCGCGGCTTCCATTTTCGTAAGTGTCGCTGATGCAATTGCGTTCGCTTTAACGGCGCCTTCATCCAGAATCGTATCCAATTTGTCGGACTCCATCAATTCATGATAAGTCTTTTGAATGGGCGCTAGGTGATTAATGACGCTTTCGGCAACACCCGCTTTAAAAGCACCATACCCCTGACCATCATACCTAGCAACTAGGTTCTCTACAGAAACACCGGTCAGTGCAGATTCGATGATCAATAAATTCGAGACACCTGGCTTATTCTCAACGTCAAAACGGACAACTCCTTCAGAATCTGTCACGGCACTTTTAATCTTCTTCTCGATTTGTTTCGGCGTATCCATTAAGAAAATCGTTGCTTTCTGATTCGGATCCGATTTACTCATCTTTTTCAACGGATCTTGCAGCGACTTAATGCGCGCGCCGACTTTTGGTATGCGTACTTCTGGCATCGTCAGCACATCTGCATAACGGCGATTGAATCGCTCCGCTAAGTCACGTGTTAATTCTAAATGCTGTTTCTGGTCTTCTCCAACGGGGACAACATCTGTGTTGTAAAGGAGAATATCAGCTGCCATTAATGGTGGATACGTTAGCAAGCCAGCAGAAACTCCATCTTGCCCATCCGACTTATCTTTGAACTGTGTCATGCGCTCGAGCTCGCCGATGGAAGACGTACATTGCATAATCCATCCTGCTTGTGCATGAGCAGGGACTTCCGATTGGATGAAGAGTACAGACTCCTCAGGATCTATCCCGCTTGCAATATAGGTTGCAGCTAGCGAACGGATCGCTTGTTTCAACTCATCAGGATCTTGTTGAACGGTAATCGCATGCTGATCAACGATACAGAAAATGCAATCCGCCTCATGCTGAAGCTCGATGAATTGTCGGAATGCCCCAATGTAATTTCCTAACGTAATAATACCTGTCGGTTGAACACCTGAAAAAATAGTTGTCATTGTTATTTCCTCCTCAAATTTAAACACAAAAAAACACCGACACATCCCTATAAAAATAGGGACGGTCGATGTGTAGGAACCGCGGTGCCACCCGAATTGCCCGAAGGCCACTCAAACCCCTTAACGCGGGGGAACGCAGTGGAATAGTAGTGGTGTTCTACACATTCAACCGAGCTCGGGAGCCCATTCCTTTTAACCGCTTCACCTGTTCACACCACCCACAGGCTCTCTTAAGAAGCTCCATTAAAAGTACTTGTTCCGTCTAAGCCGTTCTTATAATTGGAGTAATTATAATATGCTCACACATGGAATGCAAGTACAATCGGTTTCAAAATGGATTCTTCGGGAATACTCAAAATAATCAACGAAACTTCTTCAAAATTGGAACCTTTTGACGTTTGAAACGTACTAGTAGACAAGAACACATTTTCACTTCGGTTTTGTAATTGATAATACGATTTGAAAAAATTTGATGTTTAATTTCTTTCTGATATGGGAATAACAGTAGAGATTACATAAATACGGTGTTGAGAAGTGACGATTATTGCGGAATTGTTACAAACTTGAAGAGTGCCAGAAATAATTTTTTAAAAGTGTATTCATTGAGAACAAATGTGTGTATAATAGTCAATATGAACATTAATTTAAAATAATTCTAATGTAAAAAAGGTAGTCACCATTATATGAAGCCGATTGAAAGGGAGTGTCAGCAAATGGGCGTTACATTATTTACATCACCAAGCTGTACATCATGTCGAAAAGCGAAAGCATGGTTGGAGGAACATGAAATTCCTTACGAGGAGCGTAATATTTTCTCTGAACCTCTAAATATTGATGAAATCAAACAAATTCTTCGAATGACTGAAGATGGAACAGATGAAATCATCTCTACTCGCTCTAAGATCTTCCAAAAACTAAATGTTGACGTTGAGAGCTTGCCACTTCAACGATTATATGAACTGATCCAAGAACATCCTGGTCTATTAAGAAGACCAATCATTCTAGATGAAAAACGTCTTCAAGTAGGGTATAATGAAGATGAAATTCGCCGCTTCTTACCAAGAAAGGTTAGAGCCTATCAGTTACTAGAAGCACGTCGCATGGTTAACTAACGAATACTTATAAATAAGCTGATAGGGGATGTCATGGTGAATGCCGTAAACCTATCAGCTTTTTCCATTCTCCTAGTTTCCGTGCACGGTGCAGTGGATAGATTCTACTTAGTAAATTAGCGTAGGGAATGGCTTTTTTTTACTAAAAAAAATTTGTCTGCAACCTTCGAGGCAAAACCCTTTCGTTACTGAAGAATTGAACATATAGTAGAAGAAGCATCGCGGGAACGAAAAAGAAGTTGGACGGTACGTCTACTTCAGGGGAAAGGAGAGAGAAATCGTGGAAATCGAGAGAATCAATGAGAATACGGTCAAATTTTACTTGTCCTACATGGATATCGAAGAGCGGGGCTTTACTCGTGAGGAAGTGTGGTATAACCGCGATAAGAGTGAGGAATTGTTTTGGGATATGATGGAAGAAATCGATTCGGAGTCTGATATTGAGTTTGAAATAGAAGGTCCTTTATGGATTCAAGTCCATGCAATGAGTGGTGGAATTGAAGTTCTCGTTACGCGAGCTCAGTTACCAGAAGAAGGGGAATCGACGGAATATCCTTATGGCATTGACGATCCTCGTAAACTCTTCCAGCCTGAACTTGAAGGAACGGATGACTCTTCTGAGTCGACAAATGAGCCTATTTCAGATAACAAAAAGACGACAGCACGAGAGTTGTTCGTGTTCAAAGAGTTTGATGATTTAATCCCTTTGGCTTCTCAACTTTCTAATTTTGATGAAACAACTTCATTGTATTCATTCGAAGGCAAGTATTACTTGTATATTGACTATAGTTCATCAGATAAAGAAGTTTCAGATAAAATCGATGTGGAAAGTGTAATCCTTGAGTATGGAACACCTACCAACTTGACAATCCATCGCTTGAGAGAGTATGGAACAGAAGTAATGGGTTCAAATGTGTTCCAAACCATCGAATCTTATTTCTAAATGATTCACAGCCACCTTTCGAGGTGGTTTTTTTATGTCCAAAAACAAACTTCATGTTGTGCAACGACTAAACTGAGCGTTTCTTCGTAATTTATTGTAAGGATAAACCGGTGATGAGGTTAAATTTGCTATTTCACATTTAAATTCGTAAACTATTCAGTGAAAGGAGTGTTTTATATACTAACTGCAAATTTAAACGATGGAACGCCCGTTGTTCTCGATGATACTGTTAAACGAGAGCACCTGAGAACGTGGCGAACCGAGCAACAATTCCGTTGTCCCCAATGTGGTGATCGAGTTTTATTGAAAGTTGGCTCCATACGAATTCCTCATTTTGCTCATGAAGTGGACTCACCATGTACAGGCAGCTTTTCCGAAGGGGAGTCAATTCCACATCTTCAAGGAAAGCAGCTCCTGCACTCGTTCTTTCAGCGCTTAGAAAAAACTTCTGTTTTAGAACCACTTATACCCGAGATTGCACAGCGACCTGACCTACTTGTGCAACATGAGGGAAGTGCAATCCCGATTGAATTCCAATGTAGCCGCTTGCCGGAAGAAGTGAAATCCAGTCGCACAGAAGGGTACCGCTCCATAGGAATGGAGCCTATTTGGATATTACAAACTCCTGAAAAATATAAAGAGCGCTCTGAAGGAATGGGGCTGTTTAGTTTTTCAGCCTTCCATCAATTGTTCTTTACAACGAGCGTATCCCCAGAACATACACTGCTCACATTATCCCCAGAGACAAAGCAATTCCATTATTTTAGTCATCTTCTCCCCATTGAAGGAAATCGTTTCATCGCAATCCATCGGAAGTTACCGGCTCATTTACAAACCTTTCCGTTCGCACGTCCAAAACTCCCTGATCAGCATTTGCTCCTTCACTACTACAAGTCTTACAAAATACATCGAACGACGTACTTACAGCGTTCAATTTTTTTGAATCGACGTGGCGTCCAGGATCCTTTTTTACGTCATTGTTATGAACTGAAATTACGTCCGGCAGAACTCCCTCTGTGGATAGGTGTCCCAGTGAAAGGGAATCGTGCATTCGCTGTTCATGATTGCGAATGGCAGCTTGGCTTAATTTACTTGTTGCGACGTTTCGAGTTTTCACCAACCGGTGTTCCCATCCAGCGATTGCGCCAATTTGTACACGCCTATACGGGTCGCAGTAAGCAACAAATTGAAGCCTGTATGGATTATTTACAGTTCCTTCAAAGAATTGACTGGGAAAAGAAGGAGTCCATCCCGAATGAGCGAATAGAGAAAGAGATTGTTCACATACTTCTAGAGCGATTCCTTGCAATGCAGATAGAAAATTGAGAAAATGGAAAAAGATTCGATTCTCGAATTATCGGGATCAAGGAGGAATTACATTGGCAGAGAAATTACTTACGCGTGATGAAGTCAAAGTTGAAGAAACATGGAACTTAGAAAACATTTTTGAAAGCGATGCGGCATGGACTGCAGAGTATGAGGAAATTGAAAAACTTTCAACACAAGCAGAATCATACCAAGGAACTTTGAATGATGGACCTGAAGCCCTTTTGAACGCACTTACTTATCGTGACGAACTCTCACAACGGTTAGGGATGCTATACACATATTCACATTTAAAGACCGATCAAGATACAACAAATAGCACATACCAGGCGATGGATAGCCGTGCCAAGTCACTGGCTGTAAAAGTTTCCACGAAGCTCTCGTTTTTCTTACCAGAGTTGCTTTCCATAGAGGAAGCAAAGCTCGATCAAATGGTAGAACAAAATGAAGGACTCTCCCTATACAAGCAAGAAGTGAAAGAATTGAACAGCATGCGTCCTCACGTGCTTCCTGCAGAGCAAGAATCACTGATTGCACAAATGTCTGAAGTTGCCCAAGGTTCATCCAAAACTTTCAGCATGTTGAATAACGCAGACTTGACGTTTCCAACTGTAAAAAATGAAAAAGGGGAAGAAGTTGAGCTATCTCAAGGCCGCTTCATCAACTTCCTAGAAAGCCCGGATCGTTCTGTTCGTGAAGAAGCATTCAAAGCGATGTACGCAACGTATGGTTCGTTCAAAAACACATTTGCATCTACTCTATCAGGAAATGTGAAGACGAATAACGTCAATGCGACTATCCGTAATTATGAATCCGCTCGTGATGCTGCGTTGTCAAACAATCATATTCCGGAGCAAGTGTATGAGAACCTTGTGAATACAATCTCGGATAACGTTGGGTTGTTGCACCGCTATATCGCACTTCGGAAGAAAGTATTTGAATTGGATGATCTTCACATGTGGGATCTCTACGCACCACTTGTGAAAGATTTAGATATGAAAATTACGTATGAGGATGCAGCAAAAACTATGCTAGAAAGCTTTGAGCCGATGGGTGAAGAGTACCGTTCAATCATCAAAAAAGGACTCGAAAGCCGTTGGGTAGACGTCCGTGAGAACAAAGGAAAACGATCTGGTGCTTATTCTTCAGGTTCATATGGTACGAACCCATACATTTTAATGAACTGGCAGGACAATGTAAATAACATGTTCACGCTTGCTCATGAATTTGGTCACAGTGCTCACAGTTACTACTCGCGTTCAAACCAACCATACATCTATAGCGGCTATTCAATCTTTGTAGCTGAAGTGGCTTCAACTGTAAATGAGGCGTTGCTCAACGATTACTTGTTGAAGACTACAGATGATGATCAGAAACGCATTTACTTGTTGAATCATTGGCTGGATGGATTCCGTGGAACTGTATTCCGTCAGACGATGTTTGCTGAGTTTGAGCATAGGATTTATCAGTTGGATCAGCAGGGTGAGGCATTGACGGCTGAGAAGCTTACGGAAGAGTATTATGCTTTGAATGAAAAGTATTTTGGTGGCGCAATGACAGTCGATGAGGAAATTGGGTTAGAGTGGTCACGGATTCCTCACTTCTACATGAATTATTATGTGTACCAATATGCAACTGGATACAGTGCTGCGGTTGCGTTGAGCCATCAGATCCTAACTGAAGGTGAGCCTGCTGTAGAGCGCTATGTGACAAACTTCTTGAAAGCTGGATCGTCGGATTATCCAATTGAAGTGTTGAAGAAAGCAGGAGTCGATATGACAACGACTGCGCCAATTGAAGAAGCATGCCGAGTATTCGAAGAGCGTTTGAATGAGTTAGAACAATTGCTCGCGAAACAATAAATGTGAAATTTAGTATACCGAAATAGTGTTTAAACAGACATTCATGTGCAGTTTGCATGAATGTCTGTTTTTATGTTTGGAAAAAAGTCCTTTAAGTAAGCGTTTTCAAAGAGATCATATGTGACAAATCCATGAAATCGCTTGTGAATTGTTGATGTAACAATTATTTTGTGATAGATTTAACTTGTGAATGAAACTCACAAACCAAACATACACCCCTTTTGTTTGAACGTGAACATTTTTCCCATTCCCTTTATATGAACACCGCTTCCCCCCAGGAGCGGTGTTCTTTTTATTTTTGGAGGAATATCGAAGGTTGCATGATGGTGAGTGTGTGGTTGGAGAGTGGGAAGTGATCATAAATTGCGGAAAGTGCTCATAGAGCGTGGGAAGTGATCATAAAGCGCTGGAAGTGATTATAAACCAGGGAAAGTGATCATAAAGCATGAAAAGTGATCATAACCCAGGGAAAGTGATCATAAAGCGTGGGAAGTGATCATAAAGCATGAAAAGTGATCATAACCCAGGGAAAGTGCTCATAAAGCGTGAAAAGTGATCATAACCCAGGGAAAGTGCTCATAAAGCGCGAAAAGTGATCATAACCCAGGGAAAATGCTCATAAAGCGTGAAAAGTGATCATAACCCAGGGAAAGTGCTCATAAATCACGAAAAGTGATCATAACCCAGGAAATGTGCTCATAAAGAGTGGGAATTGATCATAACCCCAAAAAAAAGCTCCTAACCTAGAATAAGCCAACCAATCCTCTCCACTACACCCACCCAATCCTCACCTCAAAACAAAAAAACAGATGGAGAAAAACTCTCCATCTGTTTGCTATATCAATTATTTTAGCGTTTGCGCCATAAGACTCTATCATCAATGAAAATGCGTTCTACTTCTTGTTTCAGTAAAAGTTTCTTGAGTTCACGTTCGCTCTCTTTTTCAGGGACACCGTAAATGGCTGCAATTTCAGCGGTTGCAAGCATTTCGAACCGGCTGAATAACTCTTCCAATGAAGGTGCGCGGTCCCGTATGATAGGAGATCCCGTGAGCTCTTCTAAAATTTGTTCATAGATTTCATAGCTGTATGAACCGTCCACCATGAGGCCTTCGTCTTCAATGTTTTCGTTGAAAAATACGAAGGTAGGGGATTTCACAACTTCCATCTCTTTTGCTAAATGTAAATCGACTTGCAAGGATTGCAGTACGTTTCTGGAGAAGAAATCGCTTATGAATTCCTGTTTGTCCAATTTCAGTTTCTCGGCAATTTCAACGAGTACTGCAAATGATTTGACGTTACGTGATTTTAGAAATGAATACTCGAATAATTTTGTGAGAAATCTAAAGCCCGCACGTTTTCCTTGGAACTCCGCTGCCTTGATCGCAATGCTTGGGAACGCAGGATGTGCTTTTTCAAATCCGCTCATCTCTTCACATTCGTCGTCTACTAAAGGAAGTGCTTTGTAATTCATCTTCGGTAGGGACGTAAGCAGACCGATTCGCAACGTGAAATAGCGTTCGTATTCCACTTGTAATCTTCTAAGGATGGGTTGCAGTGCCCAGCAATCTTGGCATAACGGATCTAGAAATACGTATAATTCAATTGGCCGAGGATGCGCAATCGGCTGCTGTTCAACTTCTGCAAAAGTTCTTCGATTCACTGATCTCCCTCCTCGCTCCGGTTCACCATGTGATTGGCTGTTAAGACGAGGCGTTGGTAATAAATTTCACGAAGTGGTCCATCAAGACCAACCTCATCCATCGCTTCAGCCATACAAGCTAGCCAGGCTTTGGCTCGTGTGGGTGTGATTGCGAATGGCATATGTCTAGCTTTCATCATCGGATGTCCGTGTTCTTCTGTATATATATTAGGTCCGCCCAGATATTGTGTCTGAAATTGCTTTTGTTTACGGGCAGTTTCTGTTAGGTCTGATGGGAAAATGGGAATTAAGTCCGGATGAACAGCCACTTTGGCGTAAAACCGGTCGATAAGATCCGACAAACGTGCTTCACCGATCTCCTCAAAGGGTATCAAAGGCTTTCGTGTCATGGATGTCATTCTCCTTTGTTGTAACTCTGTACTTCTATTTTAGCAACCACATAAAACTTTCACAAATAAATAGCTTTCATTCGTCTGGTTCAACTTACGCATTAAAGGTATTATAGTTGTTCATAACTTTGGTGACGTAATTTTGTGTCTCGCGGAATGGCGGGATTCCTCCGTATTTACGGACGTTTCCTGGACCTGCGTTATAAGCAGCAAGCGATAATTTCAAATCGCCTCCGAACTGGTCGAGCATTTGTCGTAAGTATTTAGCGCCGCCCATTATATTTTGCTCTGGATCGGATGCGTTCGAAACACCAAGAAACTTGGCCGTGCCGGGCATGAGTTGCATAAGTCCTGTTGCACCAGCGTGACTGACTACATCTTTATTAAAATTTGATTCTTGCTTGATGACAGCGGCAATCAGACTAGGTGGAACGTCATATCTTTTTGCAGCTTTGCTGATTAATGGCGCATAAGCAGTGCTGACACTGCCTCCGTTATACGAGAGCGGAGGTCTGCTCGCTGAAACTTGTTCAATGTATTGAGTTGCATCAGTAGGCGAATGGACAGATGGAGGGGAGTAGAACGCAAACGAATTCATCCCTTGTGGAGATTGAATACTACCAAGTGTTGTCGCTGAGAAGCTTGAAAGCGAATCAGAAATGGAGCTCTCACTCGTCATTTCGTTTAATAACGATTGAAAGAAATCCGTGCCTCCTGTTTTCGTTTCGGTTGCAGAGTGAACAGCCCCTAGAGCCTGTAGTGAATTCAATTCGAACAATGTACGAATCATTTTCGTGTCCATACTAATCGATCCTTTCCGATACTTAATCATCCGTGGCAATTCTAGTTCTTCTGTCAGTATATCAATTTCATGACTGAAAGCACAAACCTGACTGCAACAGTGACGACTCTATGGTAAACTATTCATACTGACTGATAGGGGAAGGGAAGAGGGAAAAGTGCGTATAGAACATCGAATTACTGAAGGACAATTAAAAGAAGGAACCGTTTGTTTCACTTATGATGGGACAACAAAAATGCTTGGAGATTCCCCCTCAGGGAAGATGATTACTGATTCAGATGCACTTAGTTTTGTGTATCTATTTGAAGATGGAGAAGAATATCAGTACCTGCATTTTACGCAAGAAGTATGGGCACTCATGCAACAACTAATTGAAATGGATAATGGGGATCCTTTAATAGAGAGTGAAGATGGATCTGTTCAACTAATTGGATTTACAGAAGAATTGATGATGTTGATTTTTAATATAGAAGGTAATGGAAATTACGGAGAAGAGTTCATGCTCGCTGTGGAGCAAGCATTCAAACAGACACTACAACAAACTAGCTAACATGAACGGACGGGAGGAGGCATTTGTATGAGAATGTGGAATGATTTTCTTGCTCCCTATAAGCAAGCGGTTGTGGAGCTTAAGGTGAAGTTAAAAGGCTTGCGGCATCAATACAAGTTGGAAGACTTGCATGCGCCAGTTGAGTTTGTGACAGGACGCGTTAAACCGCTTGCAAGCATTTATGACAAAACTCTCGAAAAAAACATTCCATTCGAGCCATCTCCAGAACTTGCTGCTGAAGTCCCTGACATTGCAGGACTTCGGATAATGTGTCAGTTTGTCGATGATATCGGCAGTGTAGTTGGCATGCTTAGACAGCGGAATGACTTAAAGATTGTCGAAGAGAGAGACTACATATCGAACAAAAAGCAGAGCGGTTACCGCTCGTTCCATATTATTATTGAATATCCTGTCGAGACGATTCATGGTGAAAAGACGATTCTTGCTGAAATTCAAATAAGGACACTTGCGATGAATTTTTGGGCCTCAATTGAGCATTCTTTAAATTATAAGTACCAAGGCGAGCTCCCGGATGTGATTCGACAAAGACTTGAAGGAGCTGCTGAAGCCGCTTTTCGATTAGATGAAGAAATGTCATTAATCCGAGATGAAATTCATGAAGCACAATCGTACTTCAGTTCGTTTAAAGAAACGGAAAAACGAGATATTCAAGATACCTCATGGAAGGGGGAACCAGAATGATGAAGTTTGTGATCCAATCACGCGGTGATGAGTTATCTAACCGTTTGATGGCGGAGGCAAAAGAATATTTGGTGGAGTTTGGTTTGGAATATGACGAGGTTGAGCCAGATATCGTCCTTTCAATCGGTGGAGATGGAACGTTATTGCATGGTTTTCATAAGTATGTGCATCGACTGAACGAAACTGCATTTGTCGGAATCCACACAGGCCATCTTGGGTTTTATGCAGATTGGAAGCCTGAAGAAATCGAGAAATTAGTCATCATGATTGCACGAAAGGACTATCATGTCGTGCAATATCCACTCCTAGAAGTGGAAATTTCATATACGCATTCCGAAGAAAAATCTACGTATCTTGCCTTGAACGAATCGACGATTAAATCTCCGGAAGTCACTCTTGTTATGGATGTGGAACTGAACGGAGAACATTTTGAACGATTCCGAGGTGATGGTTTATGCATGTCCACACCATCCGGTTCAACTGCATATAGTAAGTCATTGAATGGTGCGATTTTGCATCCTTCTTTGTCATGCATGCAACTGACTGAGATGGCGTCCATAAATAACCGGGTATTCCGGACTGTAGGCTCACCGTTAGTCCTTCCATCACATCATTCATGTCTATTAAAACCAGTAAAGGGACCTGATTTTATGGTAACTGTTGACCACCTGCAGTTGCTTCAAAAAGATGTGAAGTCCATCGAATACAAAGTATCGAAGGAACGAATTTCGTTCGCTCGTTTTAGACCTTTCCCATTTTGGAAACGGGTGTCCGAATCGTTTGTTGCCAGCGATGAAGAAAAGTAACGTTTCGACGCTGTTACTAAAATTTATCACAGAAGAGCGGATCCTTCTAAGAGACTTTCTTAAGAAGAAAGGTATATCCAAAAGAGCATTGACTGCCGTTAAATTTGACGGTGGTCGGATTTTAGTGAACGGAGAAGAACGAACTGTCCGGTGGATGCTTGAACTGGGGGATCACGTAATTATTGAATTTCCTCCTGAAGAGATAGGTAATGGGTTGAAGCCGGAGCATGGAGAACTTTCTATTTTAGACGAAGACGATTCGATTCTAATTGTGGAAAAACCTGCTGGACAAGGAACTATTCCATCAAGGAATCATCCAAATGGAACTCTCGCAAATACAATTTATGGGAAATACTCAGTTGAACACCATCCTGCGACAGTTCACGTAGTAACCCGCTTGGACACAGACACATCCGGTGTTGTCTGTATCGCAAAAAATCGTCATATCCATCACCTCATGAGCACGCAAATGCAGCAAACAGGGTTTGGTAGACGATATATTGCGTTCGTAAGTGGTTGGGTAATTGAAGAAGCGTTTACGATAGAGTCGCCGATTGGTAGGAAAGACGGCAGTATTATTGAACGAATGGTTCGGCCAGATGGGCAATATGCGCGTACCGATGTACGTGTTACGGGTCGTTTTGAAATGTGCAACAATCGATATACGGCTGTTGAGCTCCAACTACATACAGGGAGAACCCATCAAATCCGCGTACATATGGCGCACGTCGGACATCCTTTGCTTGGGGATGACTTGTATGGAGGTCCATGTGACTTAATCACACGGCAAGCTCTTCATTGTGCATCGATATGGTTTAAGCATCCTTCTACAAACGAAAACGTTACGTATGCGAGTGAACTTCCAGGTGATCTGTTAAGGCTTATGCCGATGGAACCGAAATCTCAAGAAGAATACACGGTAAACTTCTCAGGTTGAAACGGTTGTTTTGAAGCTACCGAAACGGTTTCAAGTTCTGGCCATCGGAGCGCTGTCAATTTACCTCCAAACACACATCCTGTATCAATATTTACCGTGTGATGTTTAAAACGGGGCTCTTTAACCGGGGTATGTCCATAAACAATCCATGGGGTTCCATGATAAGACTTCGCCCAATCACGGCGTTCAGGGCGTCCGTCTGATAATGTTTTTCCTGAGATATCTCCATAGAGGACAAATGTGCGTACGGTTCTTGACGGAGGAGCGCCAATCAATTGCTCAGGTAGCCCAGCATGTGCGATGATAAGTTTTTCGCTGTCTAACTGGTGATAAAGAGGCAGCTCTTCGTAGAACTGTCGATATCGTTTTAGCGTTTGCGCTCGTTTTTCTTTGGGCAAAGAGTCAAGCTCTGCAACCGTAGTCTCTAGCCCGTGCATTTGCTGCACATCATTGCCCTTAGCAAAACGATATAATTTGTTACAATGATTTCCCGGGGAATAAATGAGTTGACCTTTGTCTTGCATCGCAAACAAAAGTTGCATCACTTGTAAGGACGAAGGTCCCCGATCCATGCCATCTCCGACAAATGCAATCTCTCTGCCAGAGGGGTGGATTGGAATTCCGGACTTTAGGGAATAGCCAAGAGTGTTTAGTAAATCAAGCAGTTCATCATAACAACCATGTATGTCACCGATAATATCGAACATATAAATACACTCCCTTTTACGAAGTATTTGTAAAGTACACAAGTAGTATACAGGAGTAGTGCCAAATGGCGAAAAGAAAGGAAGGTGTAGCCATGGAAACAACAGAGGACCGCAATGAAGAAGTGGATTTTAACGAAGAGAAGCTACGAGAAGATTTAGAACGGCAAGATATCAAAGCGTTCCGTGATGAGTATTTGCTACTCCATCCTTATGATCGCGCAATCTTCTATGAAGAGGCTGGAGCTGAACTTCGGAAAACGATGTACTACTTCTTATCTCCTAAAGAAATGGCGGAGATTTTTGAAACAAGTGAAATTGATGAAGATGAATACGAAGAGTTCCTTCAGGAGATGGAGGCGACGTATGCCGCAGAGATGATTTCTTACATGTTTGTGGATAACGCGGTCGATGTCCTGAAAGAACTCGATAAGTCCCAAAGTGTCAGCTATTTGACACTCATGGACAAAGAAGCAGCTGCTCAAATCAAGGAGCTATTGCACTACGAAGAACACACAGCTGGATCGATCATGACGACTGAGTATGTCACAGTTCCCGAGAATTCCACTGTTCGATCTGCCATGAATATCCTTCGCATTCAGGCTCCAAGTGCTGAAACAATTTACTACGTCTTTGTTGTGGATGATGACAACCGGCTAACCGGGGTTGTATCGTTACGTGACTTGATTACCTCTGAAGAGGATGTCCTGATTAACACCATTATGAATGAACGTGTTGTCAGCGTACTCGTGTCAGACGATCAGGAAGACGTTGCCCGTACAACACAAGACTATAACTTGCTTGCTGTACCAGTCGTAGATTTTCAGCAACATATACTCGGAATTGTTACAGTCGATGACGTGCTCGATGTCCTTGAAGAAGAGGCATCGGATGACTACTCGAAATTAGCCGGTGTATCAAATATGGATACATTTGACAAAAATTCATTATCTGCAGCGAAGAAGCGAGTTCCATGGCTTATTATTTTGCTAATACTTGGAATGATCACAGCAAACTTGATTGATATGTTTACAGATACGATTTCACAAGTTGCATTGCTAGCGGCATTTATTCCTTTAATTGCAGGAACTGCTGGTAACAGTGGTACACAAGCTCTCGCAGTTGCGGTCCGAGGAATTGCAACACGGGATATCGAAGATGAAAGTAAACTCAAATTATTAATAAGAGAAGCGGGAACCGGATTAATTACCGGATTCATATGTGGAGTCTTTGTAATCGGTTTGATCTTTTTTTGGAAACACGAATTGGTAATCGGAATGCTAGTAGGAGCAGCGATTTTCGTTTCGATTTTTGCGGCAACTATTTCTGGATCGTTCATCCCTTTGTTTATGCACAAAATGAAGATTGACCCAGCTGTCGCTTCAGGTCCGTTCATCACCACATTGAATGACTTGATCAGTATTTTAATTTACTTAGGATTAGCGACTACATTCATCAACCTTCTATAACGTCAGTCACGCATGGGCAGATGTTGCATATAATGCAGTAAAAAGGATGTGGCGCATATTTCACTTCAAGTTCCTTTGCTTTTTATCGACGGCCCCCCTATGGTAACGATTGTCGAGGTTGTTAAAGAAGAGAGTACGTCTATTTATTGGTCAGGTAATGACCCTGAACTAATGGAACAAAACGAACATTCTCAAGAAGAAACAGTGCCTCAAGAAGACATAGTACTTCAACAAGTGATTGAAGCAACGGTAGAGTCTCCAGTCGTCAAAAGGTTACGTTACTTAGCTGAACCGTTTCCTCGCAATGCTTATCGTCCTCTCCAATTCTTGGTGAACGGTCAATTACTGACAGGCGGTATCTCCGCTATGACCGATTCGCAGATTGCGATTGAAGTGAAGCAAGAAAGCAAAGATATGGATGAAATACGGACGCTGGACTTACAGGAAATCGAGGAAGTGTTCTGGAAAGGAACACCGTTCACATGAAAAAGCGTCTCAGGCTAACTAGTCTGAGACGCTTTTTAATACGAATAAAAAGGAGACTACCCAAGTGGGGAGTCTCCTTTCGTGCATCGCGGGGATGATGCTTATGCTGGTGTGTTGCACTGTGTAACAAATGTATCTGTGATACATTGGATTGCACAGAAACAATTCAAGTCAACCGTGATACAAGACTTTGTTGCTCTGAAGCGCTCGACTTTGCAAAGTTTGTCAAGGCAAATTTTACCACAGTCAGTAATATCGACTGGTTTTCCGTCTTTGTCTAGAGGCTCAAGCACCATCAATGTTGCGCAGCAATTGTCAAAAATGTTTTGGACTCTGAAGAATACAGAGAAACAATTGATGCCATGATGATGTGTATGGCTCTTAGGACGATACATCGCTTTAAAGAAGTCACCGTCCTCTGTTAGTAAAGAAAACACCCGTGTATTGAAACGTTCGCTTGCAGGACTTACTAAACTGCCAAGCGGTCTCATAAAGCAGTCTGTATCACAGTCGAAGCAATCTTCATCTGTGTGCGTATCTTGAAGGCGTTTAATGAAGCGAACTGCCTCACAAACACAGTGTCCTTGAATCGGATTCACCTTATCCCCCGTATTTTCGTTCTTTCCACATCCACAACTCATTGATCATTTCCTCCTCTCGTTTGTTCTCTATACCTTATGGCATTCAGCTACCTATTGGCAGGGCGCTTGAACCGTTATGAATAAAATGCATACAAAAAAGGCATACTGGTTAAAAAAGGAGGGGATGGCGATTCGTAAAATACTGCTCCTTGTTTTCATCCTAGTTCTGCTGGCGGGTTGCTCGACTTCGATTGGTTTTAAAACCGTTAATACAACAGATATAGATGAACAACAAGCGGAAACGTTGTTGAAAGAAGATAAGCGTCTTAAAAATGCAGTCATGCTGATCCATGATGATCGGTTGATTGCGGGGTTACGCGTTAATACCTTTGAAAGATTTAAAAAGCGTAAGATTGCCAAGGAACTTACGAAAGAGCTGGAGAAAATGTATCCGGAACTGAAAATTACGGTATCCGCAGATAGCAAAGTGTTGTTGGAAACAAACAAGTTAATCGAAAAAGAGAATGAACAGAACTATTTAAAAAAGATGAAAAAAATTAGTGCATTGGTAAAGGAAGAGACCTAATGGATGAAAAAAAATATCAGCAACTTGAACAACAGATTACACCCAAACCGAGGTATTTAAAAAATTGTATATTAGCATTTGTTGTTGGAGGTTTCATTTGCTTTATTGGTCAATTCGTTGCTCTTTTCTATATTAGTTTTTTTGATTTTACTGAACGAACGGCAAGTAATCCGACAGTGGCCACGATGATCTTTATCTCCATGTTATTAACAGGGTTCGGGTACTATAAAAAAATCGCACAGGTCGGTGGAGCAGGAAGCGCCGTACCGATTACGGGATTTGGAAATGCCATGATATCCGCGGCAATCGAACACAGATCCGAGGGCTACGTATTAGGTGTTGGAGGCAATATGTTTAAACTGGCAGGTTCCGTCATTTTATATGGTGTCTTTTCGGCATTTGTAGTTGCTCTCATTAAAACGATACTCGTTGGATTAGGAGTGGTATCTTGGTAAACAAACGAGGATTATTGACATTTGCATCTAATCCAGTGATTGCATCAACTGGTGTCACGGTAGGGCCTTTGGAAACGAAGAAGAGTCCCTTTTCCAAGTATGCCGACAAGAATTATGATGACGAGCGTTGCGGATTAAAGACGAATGAGCAAGGCCATGCGAAAATGATGGAAGATGCTTGCATGATTGCATTGAGTAAGCTGGACAAGACCCCCACAGATGCCGAGTTTGTTTTGATGGGCGATTTAGTGAATGAAATGACTCCTTCCAACTTTGCGGCAAGCACAATAGGGGTTCCTTATCTTGGAATGTTTTCAGCTTGTGCAACTTCTGTTTCCTCTCTATTAATGGCTGCATTGTTAACGGAATCTGGAATGGCTGAATTAGTAGTAGCGGGGTCCTCCAGTCAGCACAATGCTATTGAACGTCAATTTCGTTATCCTCTTCAATACGGAAGTCAAAAAGGAGCTACAGCTCAATGGACCGTAAGTGCAGCTGGAGTAGCTACGATTATCCCTCATATAGAAGGAGCGCCGATTATTACGTGCGGAACGATTGGAATAGTTACGGATTTAGGATTGACAGATCCGTTAAATATGGGGGCAGCTATGGCACCTGCTGCTGCAGATACGTTTAAACGTCATTTGGAAGGTCACGGTTCGACAGTTGAAGATTATGATTTGATCATGACTGGGGACTTAGGGAAAATCGGATTCGAGCTATTTAAAACGTTACTTGACCGTTGGGAATATGATGTTTCAAGTACTTTTCGGGATGCGGGAGCAGAGTATTATGGCAAACATCCAGAATTTCTTGCAGGAGCAAGTGGTTCGGGATGCTCGGCATCTGCTTATTTCTCGGAAGTGTATGATAAGCTGCTGTCCGGAACATACAAGCGTGTGTTATTGATTGCTACCGGATCCTTAATGTCCCCTCTATCTTATCAGCAAGGCGATACGATTCCCTGTATTGCGCATGCAGTGGAAATCCAAATGAAATGAGTGGTTTAAATTGCTATCCATTTTTATAACAAGTTTTATAGTAGGGGGACTCATTTGTGTCATCGGGCAGTTGATGATGGACGTAGGCAAACTCACCCCGGCACACACATTGTGTACATTAGTGGTTGCAGGCTCCATTTTGGATGGCTTCGGACTGTATGAACCGCTGATCGATTTTGCTGGTACAGGTGCAACGATTCCAATCACATCTTTTGGGAATGCACTTACACACGGAGCCCTCGCTGAGGCTGAGAAGCATGGCATCATAGGTGTTCTGACGGGAATGTTTGAAGTGACAAGTTCGGGTATCAGTGCAGCCATCATTTTCGGTTTCGTCGCTTCTCTCGTATTTAAGTCAAAAGGAACCATCTAAATCACCAACTAAAAATAAATATGCGAATGTCCCGCCCGCTTCGCTGTGTCTTTGCATAGGATACAGGGAAGAGAGGGGGGATTTTCTTATGTACGGAAACTATTGTTACGGAGAACCGCGCTATGAAGGTGGATATGACCGTGGTTGTAATCAAGGAGGCGGCTCTACGTTCGTCTTGTTAGTTGTTTTGTTCATTTTGCTGATTATTGTTGGAAGTACGTTCTGCTAAATGAGAGGGGGGAACTGGGAGTATGAATGACTCCTTCTTCAAGAAAATAGAATCTAAAACTGGTGTGCCGATGACAGAAGTATTTGCACTCGCGAATGCCATACAACATGCTGATTTTAAAGATGAACGACAAGTGAGACGGATTATTCAAAATGTCGGGATGCTTGCGAATAAAAATGTACCCCAACATTTAGAAGATGAACTAGTCAATTCACTTGTTTCTAGTGGTCAGCCTGTAAATATTGCAGATATTCAAAGGATGTTAGGGAAATAAAGAAATAGGTTTAGCTTCCCTAGCAACCGGGTATAGTGAACTAACAACTTAAACGAGAAAGAAGGTGGAGGCAATGGGTTACCTGCTGCCGATTCAGAATATCCAATCACAAATGTATGCAAACCGCTTGGAGGAAGCTTCGCCTGCTATTTCTTATATTGACAGAGTCCAATCTATTAAATCACAGGCAGATTACGAAGAATGGCAACGAGTTCTTCGACGTGAGCGGGAAAGGAATTCTGAAGGGGAGTTTGGTAAAAGTGCGAATCAGCAACGTCCATTGTCTCCAGCTAAAAAAGGTTTTATCCAACCGGACCCTACAATTCTGTCAAAACAAGTTGCAGCGGTGGTAGGAAAAGGTCTGGCTGTAAACGAATACGCATAATAAGCACCCTCAAAAAAAGCCCCATTCCTAAAATTGGAATGGGGCTTTTAAATATGCTTTTTAATATTCTAAAGTGCTGGGTCCATTTGTTTTTCCATGGCGCGATGGGGAATATCCGCATCCATGAATTCGGGAGAAGTGACTCCATACCCAAGTTTCTCGTAAAAAGGAATTGCATAAGACTGGGCATTCAACAAGATTTTGTGGATGCCAGTCTTTTTTGCATGTTCCTCAAGAGCGTTCATAATTAGGACACCAAGATGTTGACCACGATATTCTTTTAATACACAGACACGTTCCACTTTACCCACTTCATTTGCGATACTTCTGATGCGGCCAGCAGCAATTGCTTTCGGCCCATCATAGACGACAAAATGGGATGCAGACGTGTCGTGTTCGTCAATTTCCATCGTTAGGGGAACACCTTGTTCTTCTACAAATACTTTCTTCCGTACAGTAAATGCAGCTTCACGTTCTTGTTCAGACGCGGCAATCTTTACCTCGTACAAATCAGTTTTCCTCTTGTAGACGGAACGTTTCGTATACTGTCCACGAGCCGTCCTCTAGTTGGTACAGAAGATGGATGCGATCGATGATTTCTGAGTGATCTGCACCAAGCATCTTCAATTGACCGATAATGTCATCATGCTCACCGGAAGTTAGACTTTGAGCAATTGTGATGTGAGGTACGAAAGCATATTGTGGTTGTGGACCGAAAAAATCCTCATTATTGAGAGCTTTGTGCAAAGCAAGTAACTCCTCATTTGGGGCAACTTTAAAATATATAGTATTTGTTATTGGCGCAAAAGAGCTTACTTTTGAAACGTTCAGTTCGAATGGCTTGTTTTTCATTGCTACGTTACGCAATGCTTCAGCCACTTTTCTAATTTCAGTTTCATCTGCATCGAAAACACCTTTTACCGTCATATGAGGAGTGATCTGAGAGTAGTGAGGATCATACCGTTTGCGATATCCATTTGCTAGATCTTGCAATTTTTTTGATGGAAATGCTACAACGCCGTATTTCATGTGAAAAACCTCCTTAGGAAAGTGAATACAATTCTTCATTCAAGTATAGCAGAATTGTTTGGAATTGTCCGATTGGTTATTGTCCGTATACCATTTGGACAGCACGACGCACATCTGGTTGCCAATATTTCCAGGTATGCTCTCCATTAAATTCTTCATAGAAGTACGGAAATCCTTTATTTCCAAATAATTTGTTGAGCTCACGGTTTGGAGTCAAAAAGTCTTGTTTTCCATCGACAGTCGTAGAAACTTGAGTTTCTCCAGTTCCAATGACGTGATAAACCGATAGACCTGATGGGTTCTTAGCTGAATTTACGGCTTCAAGTACTTTTTCGTCCACATAAGGTGATTGGAGTATTACTTTGCCAAAACAATTTGGGTATTGTAATGCAGCCTGTAAAGAAACTGTGGCAGCAAGAGAATCACCAATAAGTCCACGCCCTCCACCAATTTGGTAAGTGGGATAATGCTCGTCTATATAAGGAACGAGTTCATGCACGAGGAAACGGATGTAGTCTTTTTGACGATCTCCGTCTGGATGATACATTCTACGACGTTCAGCAACAGATTTGTATGGAATGCCGACAACGATTACATTTTCAATCTCTTCCTTATCTAAATATTCATCTATAACTTTCCCGATTCTACCATACTGAAAATAGTCTTTCCCATCTGATGCGAAAAGGATAGAGTATTTATATAGTGGAGAATAATTATACGGAAGGTAAATAAGGAGCTCCATTTCCTCCTGAAGTTCTTTGCTATAAAATTGAATATCATGAATCTTTCCGTTGTTCATAAAGTAACCCCCTCACAAGTCTATTCAAGGAGATTGTAACATAGGATGGTTAGAGGGTATAATGTGCACGATTGGTGGACAGTGGGGACAGCTAGAAATTAGAAGGAGATGGTAGCATGTTTGACGGGAAAAGCAAAGTACGGTCAGAAGTAATTGCAGTTGCAACAAAAGAAGCGTTGCAGCGCCGAGGTGTAGAGCTGTTAGATATCGCGAAAATCGTCTATGAAATGCAAGCGCCTTATAATGAAGAACTGCAGCTTGAACAGTGTGTGGACTCTGTTGTGAATGTATTGAAAAAGCGCGAACTTCAACATGCAATTTTAGTTGGTATCGAGCTGGACGAGCTTTGTGAACAAGGCAAATTATCTAAACCGTTACAAGATATCGTCGAATCGGATGAAGGTCTTTTCGGAGTGGATGAAACAATTGCTCTAGGAGCCGTATTTACGTATGGTTCGATTGCAGTGACGACGTTTGGTCACTTAGATAAAAACAAAGTCGGTATTATAAATGATTTAGATACTAAAAAAGGAAATAAAGTCCATACATTTTTAGATGATCTAGTTGCCAGTGTTGCATCATGTGCGGCAGCTCGAATTGCCCATCGGTCCCGAGATCTGGAGGAAGCCGGATTGACATTCGACGATGTAAAGGATGCTGCGAAGTAAGGAAATGACCAAAAACTACAGATGAAAAGAGTGTAAATCGCTCTTTTCTTTTTTATGTATACATAATGAAAACGGTTTCAAATGATTTTGTTTTCTGAAAAAGATTGACAATTGAACCCGCTTACATGGTAGAATATACATTACTAGATGAATAGATAAATAGGGGGTCATTGAATGAATAAGAAACTTTTAGGGCTCATCTCGATGCTACTCATTGCAGTGCTTGCACTTGCAGCGTGTGGTACATCAGACGATGCAGCGAAGGATGATGGAGCAAAAGGGGATTCAAATAGCAGTGATAAAGAATACAAGTTCCTCAGTGTTTTAACTGGCGGAACGCAAGGTACGTACTACGCTCTTGGTGGCGCCATTGCAGAGTTCATCGAATCGGATACAGGTGTGAAAACATCAGCTGAAGTATCTCAAGCATCTGCAGCTAACATGACAGCACTGAAAGATGGAGACGCTGAAATCGCTTTCGTACAAACGGATATCGCGTATTATGCACAAGAAGGCGAAATGATGTTTAAAGACGATAAAGTCGATACAGTTTCTGCAATTGGTGCACTTTATCCTGAAACTGTACAACTTGTAACACTGGACAAGACGGGGATTAAAACATTTGATGATTTGAAAGGTAAGAAAGTTTCTGTCGGTGCTCCTGGTTCTGGTACGTATGCGAACGCAGAGCAGCTTCTTGAAATCCACGGATTGTCTATGGATGACATTAAGCCACAAAACTTGGACTTTGGGGAGTCTCAAGAAAGTTTGCAAGCGGGTCAGATCGATGCAGCATTCATCACTGCAGGAACACCAACTGGTGCTGTTGAAGGCCTAAACGCAGTAGCAAAAGTATTCGTAGTACCTGTTGAAGATGACAAAGCAGATGAGCTCATCAGCAAGTATAAGTACTATGCTAAGGAAGTTATTCCAGCTGGAACTTATGGTTTGGCTGAAGATACACCTACTGTTTCAGTAGGAGCTATGCTTGTTATCCAAAACGAAGTTCCTGAAGAACTTGCTTATGAAATTACAAAAGCAATTTACGACAACGCACCAAAACTACAACACGCAAAGGGTAAACTGATCAAAGCTGAAACTGGGCTTGACGGAATTGGTATTCCAGTTCACCCAGGTGCTCAAAAGTACTTTGACGAAGTAAACAAATAAGAGTTGAATGATAGAATGGGGCGGTGAGGCGATCGATGCTTCATCCGTCCCTTCTGCATTCATAGAACTGTATAAAGAGGTGAGCGGATGAAACGATGGGGGATTCCGCTTGGATTACTCATTGTAGTTTTTCTGATTGTCGGGGGTCTAACGATTCCTTTAAAAAGAGCGTATACCTTTACAGAAACGAGGACGGAAGATCCTGAGATGACGTATCGACTTTTATCGGATGACTCGGAATTTCAAATCAGATATGTCCATTCGATTTTTTTAACAGATGTACTAGAAACCTATCAAGTACAGACGGACAGTTCGTTAAAATTCTTAACGATGCGTTATGAAGATGTTGGAATTGGTCTTCCGGGATATGCAGAAGAAGGAGAAACATTATCTGTGACGGAAGATGGCATTTATACACTTACATATGAGGATAAAGTAGTCGATTCTTTTGTACTTTATATTGGAGATGTAGATGCACAATTAGCATTTCGATATAAAGGGAAAGAAACGGATTTAAAAGCTTATTTGGAACGTGGTCATTCATACGAATTTCGTGTGAAAAAATTAACCCTATATGAAATAATGAAAGGAGTCAACTTGAATGGCAAAGCGAAAGAAAGAACAGAAAGTGGTTCCGATAACGGATCCAAATGACGAGCGGTTCGAAACACTTTCCGAAAAGGAACAGTTGGAGCTCCTTCAAAAATACGATCCTGAATCCAACACGAGGGATTTAGCAGGTATACTTGGCAAGATTGTGTTTTTTGGTCTGTTGGCATTTTCAATTTTTCAATTGTATACCTCAATCGGAACACCGTTCACAGCCTATATTCAGCGATCGATTCACTTAGGATTTGCGCTATCTCTGATTTTCCTCCTGTTTCCGGCACGTAAAAAGCCAGGGGAGAAACGCAACAAAGTTCCATTTTATGATATGATCTTATCCCT
This sequence comes from Sporosarcina sp. ZBG7A, assembly GCF_000813425.1. Taxonomy (GTDB): domain Bacteria; phylum Bacillota; class Bacilli; order Bacillales_A; family Planococcaceae; genus Sporosarcina. The sequence goes on along the minus strand of NZ_JWIB01000010.1, from coordinate 44,456 downwards.
TCTTTCTATTGGTGTCGGATTGTACTGGCCACTCAATATGAACGAACTCGTATTAAGAGTAGGTCGTGTGTCTGATTTAGACTTGATCGTTGGGATATTGGCTGTCCTATTAACGATGGAAGCTGCTCGTCGTGCAGTAGGTTTACCAATTACTATTATTTCAGCTGTGTTCTTAGTTTATGCATTTTTCGGACCTTATTTCCCAGGATTCCTAGCACACAGAGGGCAGAATTTAGATAATCTTGTCCAGTTGATGTTCTTTACAACAGACGGAATCCTAGGGACACCGATTAGTGTATCTGCCACTTTCATTTTCGTGTTCCTGTTGTTCGGAGCATTCCTTGTGAAAACGGGCGTAGGCAACTACTTCAATGATTTAGCGGTTGTCCTAGCAGGTAAATTGACAGGTGGACCTGCAAAAGTTGCAATCTTCTCAAGTGCTCTGCAAGGAACAATTTCCGGTAGTTCTGTAGCAAACGTTGTTGGATCTGGTTCTTATACGATTCCTATGATGAAAAAACTAGGCTATCGAAAAGAGTTCGCTGGCGGGGTTGAAGCTGCTGCGTCAACTGGTGGACAGATTATGCCACCAATCATGGGAGCTGCTGCATTCCTGATGGTTGAATTCATTGGCGGAGTGACTTATTGGGAAATTGCCAAAGCTGCTACAATTCCAGCATTGCTGTATTTCACAGGTATTTGGATTATGACACACTTCGAAGCAAAGCGGGTCGGACTACAGGGGATGAAGCCTGAAGAGATTCCGAACCGTAAAGAAACATTAAAGAAAATTTACTTACTACTCCCTATCATCGGAATCATCGTATTCTTATTACTTGGAATTCCTACGATGAAAGCAGCGTTACTTGGTATTGTGCTAACCCTTGTTGTGAGTTCGTTTAACAAAGAGACACGTCTCGGATTTAAAGATATTATTCAAGCACTCGTTGACGGTGCACGTACAGCACTCGCTGTAGCTGCAGCGACAGCTTGTGCAGGTATTATAGTAGGGGTAGTTGTAAAAACAGGTCTTGGACTAAGTTTAGCAAATGGACTTGTATCGGCTGCAGGTGGAAACATCTTGCTGACGCTTATCTTTACAATGTTTGCTGCAATCGTACTTGGTATGGGTTCACCAACTACAGCGAACTATGTCATCACTTCTACGATTGCAGCACCAGCAATCATTACGTTGCTGATGTTGGATACACCTGACGCAACAGTACCAGTGGTCGTTGCAATTTCTGCTCACTTGTTCGTGTTTTACTTTGGCATTATTGCAGATATCACACCTCCAGTTGCGCTGGCAGCTTTTGCAGCTTCTGGAATCTCAGGTGGAGATCCAATTAAGACCGGTGTCACATCGGCCAAACTTGCCATCGCGGCATTTATTATTCCGTATATGTTTGTATTTAACCCTGCGATGCTCATGATTGACTCGAGTGTTGGTGAAATTATCTGGGTGACCGTCACGGCGATTATTGGAATGATAGCGATAGGAGCAGGTCTGATTGGCTTCTGGTATAGAAGAATCAACTGGATTGAACGGATCATTACGGTTGCGACTGGAATGATGTTAATCTATCCAGAAACGAAAACAGATTTTATCGGACTAGGATTGTTTGTTATTCTGTTTGCAATTCAACTAGTCACTAAAGACAAAAACAAAGAAGAAGAAACCGCAACTGTATAATTCCAGCCCGTCTGTCATACTATGCAGGCGGGCTTGTTTTTTGAAACATTGTAATGTGATGAACGTCTAATGAATAGTGAAATGAAGGGGGAAGACGAACGTGAGATTTATCAAAAAACTTATTATGACAGTAATTGTAGTTGCACTACTAGTCGGAGCTGCATATTATTTCGGAACGAATTGGATAGCTGACAAAGCAATGGATCAAGTCACTACTCAGTTGGAAAGTAGTGGACAATTGGATTCAGTCAAACAAGAAATCAATAGCAATCCAGAAGTTCAGGCATATTTGCAAGACGCAAAAACAGCGGATCGCAGTAAATTACCTATTCAAACTAAAGAACAGGCCACTCGAGTTGTACTCAAGAAGTTCAGTATTAGCGAGTTGCAAGATATACAGAAAAAAGCACAGTCTGGGATGACTGCACAAGAGCAACAGCAATTATTGCAACAAGTTGAAGGCCGTCTCACTGAAGAAGAACTGCTTTCGTTGAAGGTTTTAGCTCTGGATGAACTTTCAAAGTAAAAAGTACTTTGCTACTATAAAACAATTAAAGCAGGGACAGCACCATCGCCTTTTCAAAGGCGCCATGGACTATCCCTGCTTTGGTTTTTCTTAAGTGATTGAATTTCATTCGTTAAGTACAGGATTTGCTCTTTCATCTCTTTTAACTCATTCACTAAATCCTCATTGTTTGGAGAATTCTTTTTTTCTTCTTCAATTGCGAGCACAGCAGCATAGGTTGAGATGGATTCTCCGATAATGGTGATGACACTTCCAATCACATCTATTTTGGCGGCTTGCCCGCCGACATCAATGTCTATGAAATCCAGACTATCAGGATTTACCACCGCGTACCCTCCTATCCGAAAACTCCCTACTTCAATGTATGCATTGGGCGGTGATAGGTGAATGGGGCAAATAGTTACTAAAACTATTTTACAAAATCGTATTGCGCAAAGATGGAGTTCATGGTATTATCATAGATGTGCTTAGTGACAAATCGTTTATTTTAAACGAGTGCTTGTCATTAAAGTCGATTGAAACATTCCCGATTCCTTAGCTCAGCTGGGAGAGCGCTACCTTGACAGGGTAGAGGTCGCTGGTTCGAGCCCAGTAGGAATCATTGGGTGCCAAACCCTCGGAAGTATCGTCGGAACAACGATACTTCTCCAAGACAGACCTATTAGGCCGGATGCCTAGGGTCTGTTTTTTTGTCGTTGATTATTAAGTTAGCTAAAGTTTCAAATGATAACTTTGAATTCTTCACAAAAAAGCTTCTCATGCGCTTAGTAAAGCATTTGAGAAGCTTTTTTGTTTGGAATAAAATTAATTGATAGCTGAAATCATCCAACTTGGATAATTTGTAAGGACGCTAACTTGTAACTTCCACCTTCTTGTAAGGTTGCAAATAATTTTACAACGTCACCTTCTAGTAAAGATAATAATAGGGTCGATGTAAGAGAGGTGGAAGTAGCCGATTCTGTCATAGATGCATTTACTTTGATGGCGTTGTTAACTTGGATGTGGAATGTAGAAGGAGTGCAGCAAATGACATTTGTTTCAAAAATGACTTTATAGCTGATTTGAAATATACCATCTGTCATGATGCGAAGTCCTTCAGGTAAAAGTTCTACGTCCTGAAGAGGGTTAGCAATATTGAAGTTAACAATACCTGAAGTAGTCCTTTTCGTTTCGGTATAGGTAAATCCATAAGCAGAACTTAATGTTCCAGGTTTACCCTGTGGTCCCGGCGGTCCTTGTTCTCCTTTAGAGCCTGTATCACCTTTTGGACCTTCATCTCCTTGTTCTCCAGGCGTTCCTTGCGCTCCTGTATAGCCGCGTGGTCCTCGTTCACCTCTTGGTCCTTGCTCCCCAGGGGAACCTGGACATCCGTTTTCTCCTCTTGGCCCTTGATAACCTCGCGGGCCCCTTCCGCTTTTTGGTATATTTTTGCATGTGCAAAAAATGGTTTCATTACATTTTGGACAACGGTCCATTCAATTCTCTCCTTTATTTTATAGTTGAAATTTGTGGGGAATTTTCATTCAGTTTTTTTATGGTTAACTTCGAACTGTAAGTAAAACATTGATCAATGACTCACCTGAGCTTGATTGAACTGAAATCGCTCTTGTTTCATCTGGTTGAAGTGAAGAATTTTCAACTCTAAATTGCCAATCCCCAAGTGCATCTACGGGTACTTGTGCAAGAAGAGGGCCACTTAAGTCGTTTCCTACGAAAATTGATATTGAAGCGTTTGGTCCGACTGTATCTGAAGTGCCAGTAATTCGCCACTCGGCATCTCTTGTACGGAATTCTGCACGCGTAATGGTTAGATTTTGTGGGATAGATGTTACAGTGACCTCATCGGATGAATTCCCGCCTGGTCCTGTGACGGTTAGACGAAAAGAAACAGTCCCTGCTTGTGTTGGAAATGTAAACGAAGCATTCGCTGCATTGGCATTCGTTAATTCAACTAGATTTCCAGCGATTTGTTCCCATTGGTAGCTTGTTACAATTCCTGTAGCGCTCCCGGCCAAAGTGACAGCGGCTCCTTGTTGAACTATTTGGTCAGGTCCGGCATTTGCAATCGGCGCATCCGCAGACGATATCACTGAAACGTTGACCGTATCAGTTGATGGACCTCCATCTCCGTCCACAGTTAATTCAAAAATGAGCGTATCAATTTCATTAGGTGCGGCAAAAGATGGCGTAGCAGTATCAGGGTTAATTAAAATAACATCAGAACCAGATAATTGTGACCAGTTAAATGAAGCAATTGAACCTGTAGAGTTGCTTCCATCCAATGTAACTGTTGAGCCGAAAAGTACTGTTGTATCTTCTCCAGCATTTGCATTGACACTGCCAGGACTTGTCGAAGATCCTGTGACAGATACTGGAATCGTTATTTTTCCTCCTGCGCTTGAATGAATAGTTAGTTGGAGTGGAGGAATTAGTACGCTTGTCGTAAACGTTTCACCTGGTAAGATTTCTAGTTCACCGATGCCGAAGTTTTCGATTGTTAAAGACGGACTTCCTATCGTATCACTCGATGCAGCATCAATTGTCAGTTCTTGCGTATCTGTGTTAAATGCAGCGGTAGCTATAATAAAGTCTATCGGTGTGATGTTCTTAATGCTTGGCGGATTATCACTTAAATTTGTGACCGTAATGATATTAGGAGGTCGACCTCCTGTAAAAGAAACACGAGCAAAGAATTGATTGTTAAACCTCTGTAACGATGCAGTTTCGATGCCTGGACCTCTAACATTTATAATTTGTGGTTCATCATCAGACACAGCGAATACATCTATCACACCATTATCAATCTCGTTTTGTGTATAAGTTGCCCTTGTGACATCGACACCAGCTATTGTGGAAATTTTCCCTAGAACTGAAAAAATTTTTGTTTCAATACAATTGTCAGGATTCAAGCCAGGCGTTGTTGAGCGGTCTGGTGAACCTATACCAATTCCTGGACCTTCGACTCTGAAAATGTTTTGAAGTTCTCCAAACTGATCTTCTAATAGACTTCCTATTATTTGATGTTCGACAGCCGGATCGCCAATATAACCTGCTGGAGCAGTAGGCGCTACCGTTGGATTCCATTGTAAAAATGGATCCACACGGCTATTTAGTGCAAGGTCAAAATCTCCCCCATTTACACCGCCAATATCTTCAGTAAAGTTTATTTCCCCGACTGTAGGATCATTTCCATCTGGCTCTGCAATAAATGTGTCTATACCATATGGATGCGTAACTGTATAAGTTTCATTTGCTCGCAAGCCAGCCACGCGGATACGAACTCTGCCAAATACAATTTGTTCATTTTCCCGAGGGACTTCATTCACAAAAGCAGCTTCTAAAGCTAAAACTAAACGCGCTCTTTCTTGTGTGCCAGTTGTCATTTCAGCTTCTGCTGACATGTAGAAGGCTTCTTCCGGATAATTATCGGGAAACGAAACGGGCTCTGCCGGATTGGGCAAGTCTGCAGGAGTGATGCCAGAGAATGGATCGGCAGGATTGACATTCAGTTGAAGACGTAATCCATTTAAGTCCTTATACCAAACTGGAAAACCATCGAATGCAGAAATGGGTCCAAGTTCCATTAAATTCCTCCTCATTAATAAACGTCATACCAGTTTATGAAACAAAAAAGAAAGTGGTAACCTAAATCACTTTTATGTCCATAGTAACTTGAATAAAAGTTCCAATTGTGGATTTGTTCCATAGTATATACGGAGGTGAAATATGAACCAGACAATCATATTGTTGCTATCGTATATCGATATTTGCATAATACTCGGATTTTATATGTATAGCAGGAAAGTTAAGAAACTAATCGGTTTTCATCTAGGTATGAATATAAGCATGGTAATGGGGGGGATGGCAGCTTTACTTTTTGGAGTTTTGCTTATCTTGCAATTTCCATTTCATTTTACATTTATTACACTAATTTCAACGGTTATAGGATTACTCGTCGGTGCGGCATTCGGGTTATTGATTGACTATCAAACATTTGTCACAGGTATCACCAATGGAATAATCGTAGGATTAATGGCACCGATGATTGGTACTGTTATTGAAATTCCAATTTTGTTTATAACATTTATTCACGTGCTATTTGCATGTTGTATATTTGTGATCTTCATTTCAATTAAAAGGTCGTGAAAGAAAAGTGCTGCTTATTACACTGTTGTGCATATGGAATTTTTGTGAAATGGAATTCAATTATCGACTCTTTAAATATAAAAATTTATTATTTGATGATCGGTTTACAAAGACGATGTGCATGGCCATTACATCAATTTCTTCATTTACTTTAGCTCTCTATTTGGAAATGTTGCTGCCTGGAGATCATCTGGTGATGTATTTGCTTCCTGTTGTAATAGGAATTTTGATCGGCTGGAGATTTGGTTCTCTCATAAAAGCACCAGCACTGCTAAACGGTATTTATAACGGCGCGATTGGCGGCGTGATGGGCATGATGTTAGGCACTGTGCTGAAAAATCCAGCTTTATGTAATATTCCGCTTGACACAACTGCATTAATTGCTACCAATATGTACGTTCTGACCATATTCGTCGCTTGTTTACATGCCATAGTTAGTTTCTTAATACGTTACTCCATCAAAGTATAAAATTTTGATGTTTTCCAGAAAGGAGAAGGTGATTGAAGAAAATAATTTATTTGTCTGTCTTTTTAATTGGGTTTTTTGTTTTGTATTTGCTATGGCCTCGAGCGATTGAATTGCCATATATCGGGTCAGTTAAGGAGTGGCAATTAGCTGAAGTGAGTGGAAATGAAGCTGCTTTTCAAGACAGACCTAAGCTTGTTACTTTCATCTATACACAATGTCCTGATGTTTGTCCGACTACGATGTTGGATCTCATTGATTTAAAACAGATTATGGATGAAAGGGGCATATCTCAAGAGAAGTATTACATTATTGCAGTGACCGTGGATCCTGAATATGATACGAATGAAATCCTTCAACAATATAAAGAAATGTTTGATATTCATGAGAAAAATTGGTTGTTTTTCCGTGGTACTGATGAACAGACCTATCAGTTTTCTCGATATTTCAACTTTTTTTATGAAAAAAACGAAGATGGGTTTCTAACGCATACAACGTCTATGTATATTGTTGATTCAAAAAATCAAATACGTGCACATCATGATATGGCAACAGTGGATAAGCGAGTAGCTATTGAAGAAATTGCAGACCATTTACAGCAATTGATTAAATAACCTGTCGGTACTTTCTTTAGTCAATAGGATGTGAAAACAATTGCAGGGAGATGATCCTAATAAAGAAAGAGTCTGAAGGTGTGAATGACAAAAGGGAAATAGTAAAACGTCAGAATGAAAATCCTTCGTTTTCATCACCGACAAGTGTTGGTTCTGAGGAAGAAACGAGGATTCTGACAGATTATATTGGCCAGAAAAATATGTTTAAGATAGCAGAATTCCACGAACCTCTTCGAAAAACTTTGACGTTAAAGAAATTTTTAAAGAGCAAACGAAATCAACAAGTTGTGATTTCCTCCTTCGTAGAAAACGACCAAACTCTTAAAACTGAAGGGAAAGTAGCAGCAATTGGCAGGGACTTTGTAATGCTGACAGATTTACAGAGAAGAATCTGGATTCCATATGTCTTCATCGAAACAGCAAATATTCCCTTTGGTTTTCCCACTTATTCAAATACACATCAACATCATATATATGATAATCAGCTACAGAGAAAACTCATGCTTAAATTTGGTGAAACTGTGACGAAGCGAGAGACATTAGTGCAACAGTTTTTTGAAGAAACACTTCGAACTAACATGAATTCGTGGGAAGGAACGTGGGTGGAGATAGTTACTAGTCAAGAAAGATTTGTGGGAAGTATTGTTAAAACAACGAATGACAATATACTCCTTAAAAGGTTCAGTACATCAATTTCTATACGACTAGAGACTATACAGTATGTATCTACATTACGAGTTTTCCCATTGTTGAAAAAAATAGTGCTTATTACGTTTTATGCTCTTTATAAAAAAATAAAGGGAGGCAGAAAAGATGGAGGATAACAAAGAAACTCTGTTTCGGGATTTTAATAGTTTATTAGGTGAGGATGTGCTGATTATTACGCAAGCTGTACAGCTTAACTTATTAGGTCAAGTATTTCGTCCTATTTTCTGCGGGACCGTTTCAGAAGTACAACAAGGACATCTGACATTATCACCAGTGATCATCAAAATGGTAAATGCTCCGTTTTACAAATGTCCATTCCCTCTGAGCATCCCCCATGAGCAAATTGTTTCCTATTCGACAGAAGTACCTTGTGATTTAGTATTTCCATTAACTTAATAAAGGAGTGCGTGAATGGCACAGCAAAACGATTCTCAGACAATTAATGGTGTTAGGCAGCAAGCACTGGTGGAGCATTTCAGCAAAAAAGTTGGGAGAAGAGTGTTTATTTTGACGGAGTCCTTTCCTTTTATGTTTATCGGAAAAATTATAAAGGTAGTCGATGACTCCATCGAATTGTATGTCCAAACAACATCTGTTCCTGCATTGGAAGGAAAAACATGGTTCGTGCATATTGATGCCATTGAAGTGTTCTATATAGAAACAGGGGTAGGTGCTAAAATTCCCGATTTGAAAGATTAGAAAAAGGGGTGATGCAAATGAAAAGAGTTTATCACGTGGTAGCGATTCCCATTCGAATCGTTTTGAACACGTTCGGCGATCATGACCCAAACGGGATGATGTATGTGTTAAAAGAAAATGAAGAAAAGGTAAAGAAATTGGTGAAAAAGAACCCATTCACTCCTGTAGATCTCGTACAGCCACTGTTTATAAGAGCAAATGAAGGCGATACCGTGGAAATTATATTTGAAAATAAGCTACCATTTCATACCGGTATGCACTTTCAAGAAGCTGAATATGACGTCTGTCAATCTGATGGGGCGAACGTGGGGCTTAATGAAGATAGTACCGTAGCACCTTACAACAAGATTTTATATCGGCTACATGTTTTAAAAGAAGGAAACTATTTTTTTTCGGATTTAGGAAATGTATCAAGTGGAGAAGAAGGTTCCAATTCAAATGGGTTGGTTGGTGGATTATGTGTACAGAGCCGTTTTTCCTGGTGGACCGATCCAGAAACAGGAAAGGTTATAAATAGCGGTCAATATGCGGATATCCATCATCCAATTTTACCTTCCTTTCGTGAATATGTTTGGATGTTCAACGATGAAATGGAAGTCGATGATTTAACAGGAAACCGTCCGATTAATCATTTTTCAAATCAAGAAGAGGAATCCTTTCATGGGGCCAATTACCGGTATGAACCGGAAAATAGACGCCAGCAGCTCATCTCTGAAGGGGTGGTCTGTCCGAATTGTGAAGGGGAAGAAGTTCATCATGATTCTTGGGTGTTTGGAGATCCATCGACGCCGATTCTGAGAGGTTATGTCGGAGATCCAGCAAAAATAAGGCTTTTTCATGGTGGTGTGAAAGAAACGCATGTCTTCCATTATCATGTCCATCAATGGTTTAGTGATCCGAGTGATCTTGCTTCTGAGATCTTAGATGCACAGGCAATAAGTCCACAATCCCATTACACGATTCAGCCGCTGTACGGTTTAGGCAGTTTGCAGGGCTCATTTGGAGATGCGGTAATTCACTGTCATTTATATCCTCACTTTGTAGCAGGGATGTGGGGGATGAACCGAGTATTTGATACACTTCAAGATGGGAGTCAATGTTATCCGAACGGGGTTCCTATTAAAGCGCTGAAGCCTCTGCCAGACAGGGCCTCTCCTCCAAAACCAACAAAATTAAAACCTGGATTTCCGAATTTTATCCCAGGTAAAGTCGGTTTGAAAGCACCCCGCCCGCCACTTGGAATCGTTGGGGGAAGAGGGTTAACAGAATTGGAGCGGCATGCAGCTATTGATCATCCTCGACCAGGAGCTGTTTTTACAGATCCTTGTCCTGCCTATGCTCCTATTAAGGAATTTAACATCTCATTAATTGAAATCCCTCTTATTTATAATCGAGAAGGCTGGCACGATCCAACAGGCCGCATGTATGTACTAGATGAGGATATAGAAGATGTTTGTTCAGGAAAGAAAGCGCCAGAACCTCTAGTTATCCATGCATCGGCTAATACTTGTTATAAAATTAATTTTACAAACCGACTGCCGCATATTCTTGATGGAGATGCATTCCAACTTGTAACGCGGACATATGAAGTGGGTATGCATATTCATTTTGTGAAATTTGATGTACTTGTAAACGATGGTGCGAATGTAGGCTGGAACTATGATTCTTCTGTTTTACCAGGAGAAACGATTCAATATTCGTATTACGCAGATGTAGAATTAAAAGCATGGTTTTTCCACGATCATCTATTCCCCGGCACACATCAGCAGCATGGCGTTTTCGGAACAGGAGTCGTCCACCCGCGTTTTTCTAATTACCTAGACTCAGCAACAGGGGATGAAGTGGACTATGGATCACAAATTACAGTCAGTAATCCACTAATTCCAGACTATCGTGACTTTGCATTATTTGTTCAAGATTTCACTCATTTGTTCGATAAAAATGGAAAGCCGTTAGCCCCGCCGCCTTTTCCAGGGTCACCGGATGATCCGGGATTATTTGGGGTGAATTATAAAAACGAACCATTGCAATTCCGTTTAGACAAAGAGTGTGATCCTGCATATAGTTTTAGCTCTTTTGTAAAGGGGGATCCTGTTACTCCTATATTTAAGGCGTATGAAGGAGATTCCATCCGAATTCGACTCCTGCAAGGCGCACAGGAAGAGTCGCATAGCTTTAATGTGCACGGTTTGAAGTGGTTAAAGGAACGCGGGGATCTAAATTCTAAATTAGACAACCAGCAGCATATTGGCATTTCGGAATCCTTTACGATGGAGATGCACGTTCCGCGATCAGGTGATTATTTGTGGACATTTGAAACTGAAGAAGATTTATGGAACGGATTATGGGGGTTAATACGAGCATATGATGAAAAAGTGCCAGAACTTATTAAATTACCAGACCGCGCTGATCCCTTAAAACGATCTAAACCATTGCCAGAATGTAAGGGGATGAAGCCGCCCCCAGCAGAAGACCCTACTGTAATTGAGGTAAAAGGGCCACATCGGTGTTATGACGTGGTCGCTTTTCAGACATCGATTGTTTACAATTCTTTCGGTGATCATGATCCTCATGCTGTTATATTTGCACTTCGCGAAGATATGCAGGCAATCAAAGAGGGAAGAAAAAAACCAGAGCCGCTAATCCTTCGATCTAATGTAGGAGATACCGTAGATGTAACATTAACCAGCTTTTTAAAGCAGGAACTATTCCCGTTCCAAGACGGTATCTACCCTTACCCCATTGTTAAAGAACAAGCTTTTTACCCGCCCTCACTTCGAATTTCTTTACACCCGCAATTGATTGATTATGACGTGAAAACATCTGCAGGTGAAACAGTCGGGTTCAACGGCGATCAAACCGTCGGACCGGGTGAATCCAGAACGTATCGCTGGTTTGTAGACTCCCAAGTAGGTGCGTGTGGCCTATGGGATATGGCGGATATCCGCAACCATAAATCGCAAGGCGCATTTGGGGCTTTTATCGCAGAGGCAAGGGGGACAGAATACTTGGACCCGTATACGCTGAAACCAGTCATAACGGGAGCAAACGTAATATTGCGTAATCCGTTGTTGCCAGATATAAGAGAATTCGTTTTGATCATGCATGATGGTGTGCGGCTGTTGGACAAAAATAACCAGGTCATTTTCGATCCGGTAGATGGTATTTTGCTAGCTCCGCCAGAAGTCGATGAAGATTTACTTGATACGTATGATCAAGGATCGCGCGGTTTTAACTACCGAAGCGAACGATTAATCAACCGCTATGAGGAACATCCTGTGCTCCATGATTTGTTCAGCTCTAAAGCGTTCGGTGATCCGTCCACCCCGTTATTTGAAAGCTATGTAGGGGATCCTATAACCATACGATTAGTAACACCAGCGGAAAGACGCAGATCCCATACGTTTCATTTGCATGGTCACCGATGGAAGTTTGATACAAAAGATATTTTTTCGCGAACGGAGTCATTTGTTGGTTTTAACGTGGCGGGGGCTACGAGCAATTTGCAATTGTTAGGCGGAGCAGGGGCTTATAGTGGGTTTGCTGGAGACTTTATGTATCGCTCTGGAAATATTAGATGGGATATAGAGCAAGGAATGTGGGGGATCATGAGAGTATTTGACGAACTGAAAAAACATCTTCCTAAGTTGGACAATTAGGTGCAAAAAAAGAGAGATGATTTTTTCTCTTAAAGAAAGGTGGTGTATAAATGGCAAATAGTGAAGACCTCCCCGAAAATGACCAAAGCATTGATTTTTTTGTTCCAAAGAGTTGTTGCCCTGAAAGATTAAAGACACCCCAATTCCCTTCACCTGAAAGCTGTCTTCCGCCTGATATGATGGAGAAAGTGGAAGAGAAAATAGTAGAAGCAAATCTATTATTGCTAGATCTCGCTCTTGAAGATGATCGATCCGTACAAGAAACTTATCAAAAAGTATTTGACGGATTAATCGGTTTGGATGTGGAACTAATGAATACCGAAGGTGAAATCATGGTTGGAAGAGTAGTAATCTCTGCATTCGACTTTGTTCTTTTACGTCATGACAAACATAACATGGTTGTGCCACATAACCAAATTAACTTGGTCAAACCTTCTGGGCGTTATGCAGAGCCATTTCCTGATGCAGATTTAGTATATATCGACCCTTATTTACGGCGAAAGTTAACTTTTCAATTTGGTAAAGTCGTTGCCTCCTCACCAGAGCTTATTCAGTTGTTCTTTAGAATTCCATTAGCAGTCTATCTTCTACTTTTTGAGGGGAAATTAGTTAAAATTGTCATTGAGGAAACGTTGATTGAAGGAATTCTTATGGATGTGAATAAAGAATCAATTGTTTTGAAATCAGAAGAAGAGAAAAAAGTTATTCCTATTGAAAAAATTGGAAGAATAATCTTGGACGCATAAAAAACCAGTCCCTTAAAAGCAAGGGACTGGTTTTTATAATTGATTAATTGCATGGATTTTTTGAATGACAGGGACTAATGACTGTCATATGTGAAATCTTATCAAAAGAAAAAATCAATGTTGTACCAATTGGATGTTCTCTACAGTCATGATATCCTTCGTTTGTAGAATCCTCTTTACTTTCCTTTTTTGATTCTCTGTCCAAATCAGTACCTTCCTCACAATCTATTGGCAACTTATCTTTGACAAATAGCTCAACAAAGTTAGATCCTACAAAAACGATAGTTCCTATTACATTTTTGTCGTTCTCTAAAGTAAACTCCACTTCACAGCAGATCATTTGGCGTAAGCGAAAGCTAAGTCCGTCTTGCAAGCCACCCAATCGGATTCTAAAACAAGGACTACATAAATCATTTCGACAACTAAAATGATGAGATGAACAGCAACATCCATGCTTATAGTGGTTATGGTTGCAACATCTATAATCATGATGATGACAGCAATCATCATGATGGCTCTTTTCATAACATGTGCAAGTGGGATATAAATGCTTTGCCATAAATTTTTCCACCTCCTCTTTCTCTATTATATGAAGTTTGTAATAAGGGAAGATGAAGGGGAAACCTATAAAATGAGCGAAAGTTGAAATCTAATGAAACGATTAAGGAGGTAGTATAAGTGCGAATAGGTACATAAAAAAGACTGTCAGAACGTCGTTTTTTACGACACTTGTGACAGTCCTGAGTTTAATTTTTTAATGTAGTGAGATGTTCATCAAATGCATCGATAATTTCCAGGAAGTGATCTGCTTCACGGTACACATGATCTGCAAGAAGTGCAGGCATGGTACTTTTAATTTTACAAGCTTCGATTAAATCTCTAGCAGTTTTCTTAAAATCACGGAGCGATACTACAGAAACGCGGTTTTGGTCGAGTAACTGATCTAATAAAGGCGTGGTTTCGGATTGAGGACGCATGTGATCCAAATCTTGTGCTTGGAAAAGAAGCTGATCAAAATCGTTACTGAACTCTCTTGCTTGATCAACAAGTTTTCTTTCAGAGGGATCTAATAGGTGACCAATAAATTTTGAATGATCTGCCATGATTTTTAAGAAAAATACGTTTTCTTTAATAATAGCTTCTGGTAATGGTTTTAATTTGCCTTCATTTAATTCTTTTAAACGCTTGGCGAAGTAAGCAGCTTCTCGACTGGTATGGTCAACGAGCAATGGGATATTATTAGATACGATTTTACAACTTAAAATTAATCCCAGTACTTTTCTTTTGTATGCCCAAATGGATACTGTAGCTTGGAAGACTTGAATATTGAAGCGCTTAATGACTTCGGGATCTGTCCTTTCATTATACTCATTCAATTGTTCTTCGATTTTTTCAAATACATCGATGAACTGTCTTGCTTCTTGAATGAGTTCGGTTTGATCCGCTGTAAATCCCAAACTTAAAAAGAAAGCATGTTCTTTCATAATTCTCGCCCAAAAACGTATTTCATATAATGACTGTGTTACGAATGTAGTCGTCATACACCCGCTCCTTTTCAGTTGTTTGTTCAGAGCATTCTATGAAAGATGTATAGTATTAATGATTGCGAATTGACAAGTTTCACGCCTACATAAAATTTTGGTGCGGTCTTTCAAAGAAGTTTATTACCGTTTTCAATTCTACCTTTTGGCTTGAAGTAATCCTCATTCTTAATAGTGAATCTGTAGAGTGTACTCTTCCGTTAACTCAAGAAAAAATCTTAACTCTATTCTTGCCATGCTCTGAATATCTTCTTTCACTTTCCAAACAGTTTTCCACTGCATTTGCGGATAAGATTAGCGATTTAATATAAGTACAAATTTTGAAGCAATAGCTGGGAAATTAGACTTCTAAATTTCATGATTATTTATCCATACGGTTGGGGAAGTATCGTCGGAACAACGATACTTCTCCAAGACAGACCTATTAGGCCGGATGCCTAAGGTCTGTTTTTTTGTGTTTTTTTCGTTTGTAAAAGGTCTCGGGAATTAGAGTTGAAAGAGGCGTTTTCAAAAAACGTTTTTCTCTTTCAAGTCTAATTTGAGGTAAGCCACTCCTCTTCAGTAACTCCTAAGCGCGGGGGGGATATTGGTGAAAACACCCTAATATCCATTTGCGTTAAAACAATTAGTCTCGGATTTATCTAGTTATAACAAGTCTTGTTTGTACAACTGAAGAGGATCCGTTAGATACTATAGAGTGACTTCTTTTTTTTGTTTATTGTTTTGGCATCCTAGTGAAATAGCAATGTTTTGAGCACCTACTTCGCGGCAACGTAAATTAAAGATAGAAAGAAAGATGCTACATATGTTCAAATTATGACAGCTAATTCTAAATTTCTTCTTGATATGACAACTATCACTAGTACCTATAAGAATATGTAGTGTAAGTTATGGGGAGTAGATAGGTGATTTCAATATGAAATTTATATTTAGAGGAGAAGGTTTAATGAAGAAAATAGCTTGGATTACGGATACAGCTGCGCAACTAGAGGATGCTTTCATCCAAAAACATCATGTACATGTACTGCCTCTTGGTGTTGTTTTTTCCGATGGGTCGTATAGGGAATCCATCGATCTTACACAGGAAGAGTTTTACGATAAATTACGCCTATCGAAAGTTTCACCTAAAACCTCGCAGCCCGCAATCGGAGAGATGCTTTCTTTATACGAAAAACTGCAGTTAGAAGGATACGATTTTGCCATTGCTTTACACTTATCAAGTGGACTTTCGGGGACATTTGAAAGCGCACAGGCGGCTTCTGAAATGACAGACTTCAACGTGTATCCTATTGATTCGAAAATCGGTTCTTTTCCGATGGTTAAAATGATTGAAATCGGCAATGATCTATTTGCGAAGGGGAAAGATGTAGTAGAAGTTGTTGCATCCATCAATGAAATAACATCTAAATCGAAGTTGTCCTTTATTCCATCCAGTCTGAACCAATTACATAAAAGCGGACGTGTTTCTGGAACTCAGAACTTCTTAAGTAATTTGCTGGACATTAAAGTAGTCATTAGTTTTGAGAGTGGAAAACCAGTCATGAAAGAAAAGATCCGTTCAAATAAGCGAGCAAAAAATTACGTGACTTCTTTACTTCGTGCGGACATGAATAATGGTAATGTTCCAGAAGTTGCTGTTATTAATTGCAATAATGCTCCTGACGCAGAAATATGGAAGAACGAGTTATTGCAAGAGTTTCCTACTTTAAAAGTACAAGTTGTTCCACTTAGTATTTGCGTGGGCGTACATGCGGGTGAAGGAACTACAGGATTAAGTTGGGTTACTTATTAATTTTTTATTATAAACTTCAGTTAGCTGAGAAGCTGTATTACGTTAATGGATTCTCGTGAGAGGTGCTAAACGAAAACATATGAAAAGGGGGACGAATCCGTAATGGTTTCGACCCCTTTTTATTTGTTGCTGTACACGGGTTTGATGAAATAACCTTTTTGTGGTTAACCGGCTTGTTGCACTTTTGTTGAAAAGTTGAGGATGAAGAAAGCTTCTGCAACCAGTAACAAAATCATTGAAATAGGAGCGACAGAAGGCATTGTAAAGAAGAGGACAGCCGTTATGATTAGCAATACTACCAATAGGCTAGGAAATTTTTCGAGCATGGTTATGTTAGAATAAGAGGTGAAGTCATCGGTGTTGTTACGAACAGCAAGAATGAGTTGGTGGATAATATAAAATATCATAATCATGCCAGCCACCGCTAATGACGTAAGACTCAAAGCAATAACAGTATCGATTCCTGTGGAAAGCGGAATGGTTGTAATCGAATGTCCAGATCCATTTAATACTGAGAATGCAATGCTATGCAAAATCATGAACAGAACAACTGGTTGAATACGTCGAATGGAGTCTATGCCACTACTTATACTCCTTAATCCGACATAGATTAAAATGTACCCGATGCTATTTGTAACGTAATAGAGTACTCCGGTTTCGAGGAATTGCAAATTGAATTTAGCAAATACAAACAATATACCTAGTATAAATAGACTCATTCGTTTCCTCCAATAGTTGAAAAAATGTAGGATATGTATCCATTCGTTAATTTTATAATATTCTTACAACTATGACAAGTAAATTCCGTGGAAATCGTTCATTATCTTGCAAGGAGGTTATTCTTTTGAACATTGATTTAAAACTATCATTCCCATATGATTTCGATCGAGCGCTTGAGAGATTATCCGGGACACCCGTGAATTATGTGGATCTTCAACAACGCTTCGTGCGTGTTCCGATGGAAGAAGGTAATCTGGTCAAGATTCAAGCGGCAGGGACTATACAAGAGCCGGCTTTTCTCATTGAAGGCTTGGAAGACGAGGAACAACTTGCTCATATCAAATGGCTTTTCCACTTTGAAGAATCTCTGGACGGGATTGCTGCTCATTTTGCTCAAACAGACCTAGCTCCGATCTTTCAAGAACATATGGGCACACCACTGGTCAGAAGTTTTTCACTTTATGGCGAGCTTATGAAGAGCATTATTCATCAACAATTAAATCTGTCATTTGCAAACACGCTGCTCATGCGTTTTGTGGAAAAATACGGTTCCCAACAAGATGGGGTCTGGCGGTATCCAAAACCGGAACGGATTGCGGCTGTCACAGTTGAAGAGCTTCGAGAAATGCAGTTCAGTACTAGGAAAGCAGAGTATGTTATTGGTCTTTCACAAGAGATAACTGCAGGAGCGTTAGATCTTGAATCGTTGCGAATGAAAGACGACGAAGAAGTGACTGCGGAACTCATTGCCTACCGTGGTGTTGGACCATGGACCGCGCAAGGTTTTCTGATGTTTGGTCTAGGAAGACCGAACCTGTTTCCGACTGCAGATATCGGGCTCCAAAATGCACTCAAGACGTTATGGAAGTTAGATCGCAAACCTACTCAGGATGAAATACGTGATCATTTTTCGGACTGGTCACCCTATTTAAGTTACGCGGCGTTATACCTTTGGAGAAGTATAGAAGTAAGGCCTATATAGTAGGAGAAAAAAGAGAGATGATTGAACTCAATCGTCTCTCTTTTTGCGTTGCATTCAAAGAGGTCCGCGACTAGCCACTTCAAACAAGTCAATCTAAATTATATGAATAAATTATTGAAAATTCAAATATCCTATTGCATACAACTTATTCATTACTGTATAGTTGATTCATAACTTGATAATATCTGAAAATTCTATTCAAAAAGAAAGGAGAAGGTATGGCACAATTTCATTTAACACCGAATTCTATTCAAGAAGTTCTGGAAACTCATGATGAGGATGTTATTGTTACAAATCACGAGGGAATTATCATGAAAGCTACACGGATTAGCGGTCACAGATATGGATTAGAAGCAGAAGATTTAATAGGGAAGTCAGTCTATGAATTGGAAAAGGAAGGAATATTTACTCCTGCAGTTACACCATTAGTTTTAAAACAGAAGAAGAAAATCGTCACAATTCAGAAAACAGCATCGGGTTCAAAAATTTTGATCACAGGAATGCCGTTTTTTAATTACAACGGGGATGTCGATTATGTCATTAGCTATTCCTATGATGTGTCTGAGTTACTCGTAATCCAGGATTATATGAAAGAAATTGAATATGAAATGGCGAAAGTGCAAGAAGAAGTACAGCATTTGCGTAGACAAATGTTTACTGCATCGGAATATATAATGCGCAGTAAGTGTACGCAGGAAGCCTTTTCAACTGCACGACGTGTTGCTTCTCTTGATGTACCTGTCGTCATATATGGAGAATTAGGAACAGGAAAGACAACGATTGCGAAAGAAATGCATAAAGAGAGTATGCGAAGTAATGGACCATTCATCGAACTCGATTGTGCAACCATTCCTGAATCCATATTCTTAAAAGAACTCGTAGGTGAACAATCAAGTGACACTATCACAGTGCCTGGCCTTTTAAGCATCGCGGAGGGAGGTACCTTCTTTCTGAAAAATATCAATAGAATGTCGCTTCATTTGCAAGCAAAAGTTGCCAAAATTTTTAAAGAGGAACGTTTTCAACCTCTTGGGTGTGAATTCTCTCGCCCATTACATGTAAGAATAATATGTTCCGCGGAGACGGATTTACAGCAAGCAGTTAGTGAAAAAAAGTTTTTGGGAGAGTTATATTACTTACTCAATATCGTTCCCATTACCTTAAAACCCTTGCGAGAACGTATTGAAGATGTAAGCGCTCTTATTTCTTATTTTCTTCAAACCTTCTCGGCAAAATATAAGACGGAAAAAATGATGACTGACCTCGTCTTTACTCAACTATTGCAACTTGAGTGGAGAGGCAATATTCAAGAACTTCGTCATGTCATTGAACGATTAGTTGTTCATAGTGTTGGCGAGGTTATCGATGCTCATGATTTACCGCATGAATATAGATTGCCTGAAGACGACTTTTCAGACTTCACTTTGGACGGTGAAACACTGCCTGTCATTCTTGAACAAGTAGAAATGCAAATACTTAATAGGGCGAAGAAAAGATACAAAACAACGACTGAAATGGCAAGAATTCTAGGAATAAGTCAGCCCTCTGTGGTTCGAAAGCTGAAGAAATATACACAGACAGAAGAAAATATATAAAAACATATTGAATAAAAATTCATTTTAATCTATATTTATTCAATAGGGTGTATAACAGATAGTATTAAGGAGGTCATTTTATGCAAAAACAAACTAACGACCAGCAAGACTGGGTTCAAATGGTTGACTCAATCGGTAACTTTTTAGCACCTAGTATGGCAAAAGATCATCCGAATTTGCCAGTGAAAAGTGCAGAAGGGTGCTATTACTACGGTGTGGATGGTAGAGAGTATTTAGATTTCACATCAGGGATTGCAGTTGAAAACGTTGGCCACCGTCATCCGAAAGTTGTGCAAGCCATTAAAGATAGTGCGGATCATTTAGTTCACGGACCGTCAGGCGTCATTATATATGAATCGATTTTAAAATTGGCTGCGGAGCTGCAAAAAGTATTGCCTCCAAACCTTGATAACTTCTTTTTTGCAAACAGTGGAACAGAAGCAATCGAAGGAGCACTTAAGCTTGCGAAATATGTGACGAAACGTCCTTATTTAGTTTCCTTTACAGGCTGTTTCCATGGCCGTTCGATTGGAGCGCTCAGTGTAACGACTTCAAAAAGTAAATATCGTAAGCATCTTCAACCATCATGGCTGGCTTACCAGCTGCCCTATGCCCTCCCGGAATATCTGCCTGAAGGCGAGAACCCGGATGTATTCTATGCTGAAAAGCTGGAACGAGATGTGAAGGAACTCTTTAGTCATCAAGTCGATCCAGAAGAAGTGGCTTGCATGATAATCGAACCGATTCTCGGTGAAGGTGGTTATATCATCCCTCCAGCATCGTGGCTGAAAAAAATTAGGGAAATCTGTGATCGTCACGGGATTTTACTAATCTTTGATGAAGTTCAAACTGGATTCGGGCGTACCGGAAATTGGTTTGCGGCTCAAACGTTCGACGTAACACCGGATATAATGGCGGTGGCGAAAGGGATTGGTGCAGGGTTACCACTCAGTGCAACGATTGCTTCAAAAGAATTGATGGATCAATGGCCACTAGGAGCACATGGTACAACGTTTGGTGGAAATCCAATTGCATGTTCTGCAGCACTTGCTTCATTAGAAATCATTAAAGAAGAGAAATTACTGGAGAACGCACAAGAAATGGGCGCCTATGCAATGGCAAAGCTACTCAAGATGAAGGAGGAATCACCTATCGTCCGGGATGTACGGGGAGTCGGACTAATGATAGGCATCGAATTAGGTGATCCGAAAACTGGTGAAGCCTCTGGGGATGTAGTTATGGAAGTTCTCGACAAGTGTTTGGCTGACGGTGTTTTGTTCTATCTTTGTGGGAATTCGGGTGAAGTAATTCGAATGATTCCGCCACTTACAATCACAAAGGATCAAATTGATAAAGGTATTGATGTGTTGAAGACTGCCATTCAATCAGTTTCAAACTAAAAGGGGGAAAAGCCATGTCTGTTGCGTTCAAAGGGGAGAGCACTAGCTCTAAAAGTGCTGTTTGGAAGTTTCTGGTTCCATCACTTATTGGTATATTACTATTTTTAGTACCGATCAAAATGAATGGGGAAGTTACAATCGGGGTTGGGGTCCTCGCATCGATGCTTCTTAAAGGAGCTGGGGATTATATTCCTCACTTCATATTGATACTGTTAGGTTTTACAGTTGCATTCACACTTTTAACAGTCGCATTTAAGCCGTCAGTGATTGTCAATCGACCATTTTTTAAAAACGTATTCCTAGTAGGTTGGTTCGGTATTACAACTCGAGTATTCGGTCTGGCGGTTGGAGTTATGGCTTTCTTCGAGATCGGGCCAGAGTTCATTGCTTCTCGTAACACGGGTGGGGTCGTGTTATATGACTTAGCACCAGTTTTATTGACATGGTTCTTATTCGCAGGGATTTTACTTCCACTCTTAGTTGAATTTGGTCTCATGGAGTTTGTCGGGGCTTTGCTGAAGAAAATTATGCGGCCGTTATTTACTCTTCCTGGTCGCTCCTCAATAGATACCATGGCATCATGGATGGGAGCGGGGACTGTTGGTGTGTTAGTTACAATGAAGCAATATGATGAAGGCTATTATACAAAACGTGAAGCAGCAGTTATTGCTACTACGTTTTCTATTGCTTCGGTTGCGTTTTCTCTAGTTGTAGCAAAAGTTGCGAATATCGATCATTTGTTCATTCCATTTTATATTACCGTTTCCATAGCAAGTGTGATCGCTGCTATCATTATGCCTAGGATTCCGCCACTTTCAAGAAAAGCAGATACGTATTATGAACCGGTTGGACAAAGAATCGATGAGTCCCAGCCTGAAGGTGTTTCTAATATCCAATGGGGATGGAGACAGGCATTGGATAAGGCAAGTACAGCAAAAAGCCCAATGGGATTAGCGAAAGATGGTATCCAGACAGTATTAGATATCTGGTTAGGCTTGATTCCACTTGTAATGAGTCTTGGTGCACTTGCCCTAATTGTTGCTGAATTTACACCAGTTTTTAGCATCATTTCGTACCCTCTTGTTCCGATATTGGAACTTATGCAACTACCGCAAGCAGCTGAAGCGGCACCAACGATGTTAGTTGGATTTGCAGACATGTTCTTACCAGCAGTAATCGGAGGATCGATTGACGCAGAAATTACACGATTCGTTGTAGCAGCACTTTCGTTAACACAATTAGTCTATATGTCAGAAATCGGAATTCTAATTTTACGTTCAAATATACCAGTTTCAATTGTTGATCTGTTTATTATCTTTATAGAGCGCACAATTATTACGTTGCCGATTATTGTGCTGATTGCACACCTATTTGTTTTTAACTAATAAAATGAGCTTTATCGGTCCGGTTGAAAGTTGAACTGTGGGCGATAAAGCTTTTAATCTTCATTTAAAAAGAGGAGTGGTAAAATGATCACTGCAGCAGAAATACAACCAGTGTTTGAAAATGTGTTAGAACGAAAAGCATACGAAAAAATTCGCAGAGAAGCATTCGACTACATATCTAGAGGTGCGGGCAGTGAAGCAACAATGAAAGAGAACCTTCAAGTCTTTTCGAAGTGGAAAATCAAGCCGCGCGTTTTGCGAAATGTTTCCAAAATTGATCTGTCGTGTACTGTTTTCAATAAAAAGCTGTCTTCGCCGATTCTATTCGCGCCTATTGGAGTACAGCGTATTGCTCACCCAGAAGGAGAATTAGCCTCAGCAAGAGCAGCTAAAGCAGTAAATATCCCATTTGTCGTCAGCAGTGCATCATCTTTTTCGATGGAAGAGATTGCGAATGAGTTAGGGGATGGTTCACGTTGGTTTCAGCTCTATTGTTCGCTTGAGGATTCGGTAACAAGGAGTCTCGTGCAGCGAGCTGAAGCGAATGGCTATTCTGCAATTGTCGTCACTGTAGACACCCCGGTATTGGGTATTCGTGAAACGGATGCTTACAATCAATATTCACCATTAGAAGAAGGAGACGGGTGTGGAAATTATCTAAATGACCCTGCATTCTGCGCATTACTAGATCGATCGCCTGATGAAGATATGCCAGCGGCTTTACAAAAACAAATTGACATCATCGATCAGCCAGGACTCGATTGGAATGAACTCAAGAAAGTTCGAGAGATGACGAATTTACCGATTTTGCTGAAAGGGATTTTACATCCTGAAGATGCAAAGTTAGCCCTTGAGCACAATATAGATGGTATTATCGTCTCTAATCATGGCGGAAGACAGTTAGACCACTGCATTGCTTCATTAGATGCCTTATCCGATATAAAACCAATCGTACAGGACCGTATTCCAATTTTACTAGATAGTGGAATCCGAACAGGGGTCGATGTATTCAAAGCACTCGCACTAGGTGCAGACGCAGTCTTATTAGGTCGCCCACTCATCTATGGACTTGCTATTAGTGGAGAAGAAGGAGTAAAACAGGTAGTCCAGAAAATTCTGCACGAACTCGAAATCTCCATGGCATTAGCAGGAGTCCGAACAATTTCAGAAATCGATTCTGATTTTCTCTTTAAGGGTTAGATGAGAAGTCTTTTTAACGATGAAAGATAAACGAAGTCGCTAAATAATAGAAGATCCGTTGAGAGAAGTGGTGGATGGCGACTCAGGAGGGATACAAATGGAAACAACCTAAGGTCGCCGCATCGTGCGGCGACGGTTGCATGGCCTATATCCTGTAGGCCCGCGTCCATTTGAAACGTAAATCAACACCGTATAATCTCCCATTATAATTAACCAATTTAAAAAGCTGTCCCAAAAAGTCAATTTATGACCTTTTGAGACAGCTTCTTTTTTTATATTAACCTTATTTCACCATATAGCCCCAACGCATTGCGAACAATGTCCCGAAAATCGTGACTAGTCCTACAAACAAGGCGTAGAGGATATTTAAATACAGCGTCTTGCTCTCTGCATTTTCTTTCACGTGCATGAACAGGAACAGTTGCAATCCTGCTTGTACCAGAGCTGTAACAACGAGAATCGTCATCCCTGCAGCAAATGATAAGTCAAAAAGTACTGCAACAAGTGCTACTAGTGATAGTAACAGGGAGAATAGGAATCCCATGACGTGCTGTGCTGGAAAAAGTTGTTTCATCTTACATCAGTCCTTTCAAGTAGACGAAGCTGAAGATGAAGATCCAAACAACGTCAAGAAAGTGCCAATACAAAGAGAAGATGAACGACTTATTAGTTGTTTCCGGTGTAAAGCCGCGCTTCTTGATTTGTAGTAAAATCGCGCCACCCCAGAGGAGACCGAATGTTACGTGCAAACCGTGTGTTCCAAGTAGTGTGAAGAGGGCAGACAGGAATCCGCTCGTCTGAATCGTGGCGCCTTCGCCGACGTATGTCACGAATTCATAGACTTCGACACCAAGGAAAGCAGCACCAAGCGCTAGTGTGATGCCGAAGAACGTCATCATCGGTTTTTTCAAACCAAGGCGCATGGCATGTATGCCTAATCCGATTGTGAAACTACTTGATAACAGAAGAATTGTTTCAATCATGACCGGAGTCAGATGGAACAAATCAGCAGAGGTAGGTCCGACTTTCGTATTGCCTTGCAGTGTAAAATACACTGCAAAAAGAGTGGAGAAGAGGGCGATTTCCGCCCCCAGGAAGATCCAGAATCCAAGGATTTTCATTTTGTTTTCATCGGTACTATATTCCATTGGTACTGAGTGATCAATTTTCATGCTGTTCACCTCGCAATGCTTTTTCTGTTCGTTCGATTTCTTCCACAGAAATGTAGTGTCCATGATCTTTTTCGAAAGTGCGGTAAGCTAACGTTCCTAAAATCACAACTCCGAAGACGATAGCAGGAATCCACCAGCTGAATACCATGAAGAAGCCCCAGAAGAAGAACGCTGCACCCATAATAATAGGTAGACCGCTATTATTCGGCATATGGATTGGTTCGTACTTTCCAGTTGCGAGTGGTTTTCCTTCTTTCTTCGCAAACCAGTGAGCATCTAAACGATTTACAGTAGGGATTAACGCAAAGTTATATTCAGGTACTGGGCTGTGTGTGCTCCATTCAAGTGAACGTGCATCCCATGGATCGCTTTTTATATTTCGTGGGCTGTAACGAACGCTCCAGTAAATATTGTACACAAGGATGATGAAACCGATTGTAAGACCGACTGCACCGACCATTGACAGCATGTTGAGTGGACCGTAACCAGTGCTTTCTGAATACGTATACATCCGACGTGTCATTCCGTTTAATCCAAGAATGAAGAGAGGGAAGAACGTCACGTTAAAGCTGATTGCGATAAACCAAAATGACAGTTTTCCAAGTTTTTCGTTTAACATGAAACCAAACACTTTAGGGAACCAGAAATGGAACCCGGCAATGACTGCAAACACTGTACCTGGTATCAGTACATAGTGGAAGTGGGCAACTAAGAACATTGTATTGTGGTACTGATAGTCAGCACTTGCCATCGCAAGCATGACACCTGTCACTCCACCAATGGTGAAGATTGGAATGAAGGCTAGAGAATACAACATAGGTGTCGTAAAGCTGATCTTACCTTTACGTAACGTGAATAACCAGTTGAATATTTTTACACCGGTTGGAATCGCGATGGCCATCGTTGTAATTGAGAACACACTATTAACCATAACGCCGTGACCCATTGTATAGAAGTGATGGGCCCAAACGACGAAGGAAAGTAACGAAATTGCAACCATACTGACAACCATCGATTTATAGCCGTAGAGGTTTTTACGTGCAAATGTTGAAATGATTTCACTGTAAATACCGAAGGCTGGCAAAATAACAATGTAGACTTCAGGATGGCCCCAAACCCAGAACAGGTTGGCCCAAAGCATATCCATACCGCCACTTTGCATGGCGAAGAACTGTGTGCCAAACTGACGATCGAGTGTCATCAATGCAAGTGCTACTGTCAAAACAGGGAATGCAAACACGATAATGACGTTAGTGATCAAAACAGACCATGTAAACATCGGCATTTTCATGAGTGTCATACCAGGTGCACGCATTTTCAGAATCGTCACCAAGAAGTTAATACCTGTTAACAGCGTACCTATACCCGCAATTTGAAGTGCAATTGCATAATAGTTATTCCCGACAGTCGGACTGAATTCCAGACTTGCAAGAGGGAAGTACGCAGACCATCCAGCATCTGGTGAACCACCGATGACAAACGAAATATTGAATAGCATTGCTCCAGAGAAGAATAACCAGAAGCTGACTGCGTTCAATCGAGGAAATGCAACGTCGCGTGCTCCAATTTGGAGTGGAATTACGACGTTCATTAATCCAATAATGAATGGCATTGCCATAAACAGGATCATAACGACCCCGTGTGTTGTAAAGATTTCATTGTAATGCTGACCGTCCAACAATCCGTTATCAGGGACTGCTGTCTGAGCACGCATCAGTATTGCATCTACGCCCCCACGGAATAACATGAGGAGTGCAGCGAGAATGTACATGACTCCGATTTTCTTATGGTCAACCGTAGTTAACCAGTTCGTCCAAAGCCAGTTCCACTTTTTAAAGTATGTGAGCGCAATCGGAATCGCGAGAGATACAACAACAATACTTACCATCGCCGCGTAAATCATCGGTTCCCCGGTTACGAAAAATTCGTCCCATTTCATATCGTCGAACTCCTTTCGTTTGTTAAGGTTGTGAATGGAAGGTTTGATTTGCTAGGAATGCACTTAGTGAGCATCATGATCCATATCCATATCCATATCCATATCCATATCTTCATGGTCTTCGTGCTGATCTTCAGTGGATGTATTCCCACCATGATTATGTCCGCTATTTTCCCCTTCAGGAGCGGGTTTGAATTCAAGGTGGTTAGAGGAATAAGTCTTACGACCGACGTGTTCAGCTTCTATCAACTCGTCGAACTCATCTTCTGTTAGCTTAGGGGCAGTTGTTTTCACATCGTTAACCCATTCCTTGTAATCGGCATCTGACAGTGATTGAGCTTCAAATTCCATTTTGGCAAATCCTTCACCGCTGAAGTTAGAGTTTTTACCTATAAACGATCCAGGAACATCTGCAGACATGTGGATGGTATTAACCATGTCACTCATCGCATACTTTTGACCAGCTAGTTGTGGAATCCAAAAACTTGTAATTGGTCCGAAAGAATATAGACGGAACTCAATTGGGCGATTCGCTGGGAAGTTTACGTAGTTCACGGTCTCGATCCCTTCTTCTGGATAGCTGAAATGCCATTTCCAGTTGGAGGAAGACGCGTAGATTACCATTGGTTTTTCGTCTGCATAAGCGACAGACTTTTGCTCGACTTTACTAGTTGAAGATACTGTGACCACAGAAAGTACAATTACGATGATGACCGGAATGGCTGTCCAAATGATTTCTAACCATTTGTTTCCCTCTTCATGAGGCGGTTCATAATCGTCATCCAGTTTCGAGGCACGATACTTAACTAGGACAACTGTGTATAGCACATAGACCACGAAAAGGATGCCTGCCATTATTGCAATTGAAAACAGGATTGTTTCTGATAATATTTTTGCTTGCGGTCCTTTTGGGTCTAATATGAGCAACGGGTTTTCACAACCAGCAAGTAGAATGGCTGTGATGGAGAATAACGAAAGCGCTATCCACTTTTTCTTCATGATAGGACTCCTCTCAAGAGCGTGATGTTAACAGGGGAGCTCTGTATAGTTTGCCACTAAACTATATTTTGATAATTAAAAACGATATGTGTTTATCAATTAAATGCAAAAGACTCCCGTGCGAACTTTATAATAGTCCCGTATAAACGAGAATTCAATGGAGAAGAGAGTATGTCACAAAAGGTTCTTATCTGTTCAAATTCATGAGCGAACAATTTGCATCACCTATTAAATGGGTGTAAGCTTGTTTATAATTTGTTTGATAAAGTTATTAGAAATATAGGGTTTTTTAGGCAAGTCGGAGAGTTATGAGGATTATAGAAGTGACAAGGATGTCCATTTTTAGGCAAACAAAAACAGCTTTTCTTTTCGCGTTCCGCAAAAGAAAAGCTGTTTTATGTACCACCGTCATCTTGAAAAGTCTGTTGGGCGAGCTGCGTCTTCAAAATTAGTTGACGACCTCGTGAGTAAGTTCTTCATCTCTAAAATATAGGAAGTGCTCTTCATCTAATTCGTTCATACGTTCCTTGTTCAATCCAGCGGCTAAATTACCTTCAAAGATTGTTTCCCACCAAGTATCAGTTGTTGTCATCATTATTTCCTCCCTTAAAGAATGTGGTTGGTTGCTTGTTATACACTCTTTACCCTAACTCTGTTTAGCTCAAAACGTTGTTCTGAAAAAAGGCTCCGATAGTCCTGCTACGAAATTCCAATTTTGTAGGACTACCTGATGTGGTTAGTATATGAATCGACAGGAGTTGCTAACCTGCGTATTTTGTCGGAATTAATGATAACGAAAACAGATCCTTTTGAATGATTGACTTTTATTTAGCTTTTTGATAGTGAGCAGGTTGGATTTTTGCGTAACACTCTAAAGGCAGTTAAGATAGAAGAAACCGCTTAAGAGGAGGAACGTCCATGAACTTTACAACTAAAGACGTAGAATCAATAATTGAGCGCCAACATGATTTTTATTTTTCAGGAGCAACACGTCCTGTTGAATTTAGAAAAGAAATGCTAATCCGTTTAAAAGAAGCGATTCAAGCATCTGAACAAGAAATCGAAAAAGCGCTCTACCGGGACTTGCGGAAAAATCCTTTTGAATCATATGTAACTGAAATCGGATTTGTTCTTTCAAGTATTGGTCATGTATTGAAACACTTAGATGAATGGATGGAACCTGAAACAGCGAAAACACCAATCTATTTACAGCCGGGGAAAAGTCAGGTTATCCGAGAGCCGTATGGATCGGTTTTAGTAATTGGACCGTTCAATTATCCGTTTCAACTAGTCATGGAACCAATCGTGGGTGCACTAGCTGCTGGAAACTGTGTAGTCGCAAAACCATCTGAAGCGGCACCGCATACTGCTGCTGTTGTTAGAAAAATTCTAGAACAGCAATTTCCACCAGAGTATGTTCGTGTTGTAGAAGGTGCAAAAGAAGAAACTTCAGCCTTGATACATGCACCGTTTGATTCGATTTTCTTTACTGGCAGTGTCACGGTGGGGAAAATTGTTATGAAGGCGGCATCAGAACGTCTAACACCTGTAACACTTGAACTAGGTGGTAAGAGTCCTGCAATTGTAGATCAGACTGCCAATTTGAAAATAGCTGCTGAGCGGATTGTATGGGGGAAGTTCTCGAATGCGGGTCAAACGTGTGTGGCGCCAGACTATGTAGTGGCACATAAAACTATTAAGGAATCTCTGCTAAAAGAGATTAAAAAGGCCATTCGACGTTTTTATGGAAAAGATGCTTCCTCAAGCAAGGATTACGGTCGGATCATTAATGAGAAACAATTCGATCGTCTTCAAACTATCCTTGTAAAAGAGCAATCTGTTGTAAGTAGTGGTGGAAACACTGACAGGGCAGACTTATATATCGAACCGACTGTCCTAGAAGGTATTCATTTTGACAGCCCCTCTATGGAAGATGAATTGTTCGGACCGATCTTGCCGGTACTTGAGTATGAGAACTTAGGGGCTTTGCTACATCAAATTCGTAAAATGCCAAAACCACTTGCTGGTTATATGTTCACAGAAAATGAGGAAGCTGCTGCATACTTCACAGAACAACTACCGTTTGGGGGAGGATGTATCAATGATACGATTTCCCATGTTGGCAACATCCACTTGCCATTCGGTGGAGTGGGTTCATCGGGACAAGGTAATTATCATGGTAAAGCAAGCTTTGACGTCTTCACCCATGAAAAAGCTATGATGAATCGTAGTACTGCTATTCCGATGAGAGCTGCTTTCCCTCCATATGGCAATAAGCTGAAATTCATTAAACCGCTGATTCGTTAAGATCAGTGGTTTTTCTTTTGATTCGTTAATTCAACCATGACGTAGACACAAAAAAAACGTATAATGAATGTATTGCCTAAAAAAGCAGATGGTCGAAAATCGATAATGGACCACTGTAAGGTATGGCTGAACGGAGGAGTACAATGAATACAAAACAATTATTGGCAGTTTTGCCAGTTAAACGTGAGGTAGGGGTACTACCTGAACAAGTAACAGATTTGACAACAGACTCTCGGGCAGTCAGTGCAGGAGGATTATTTGTCTGTATCGAAGGCTTTACAGTAGATGGCCACAAATATGTTAGTCAAGCAGTGGAATCAGGTGCACGGGTCATCATCGCTTCCAAACCAATAGAAGTCGATCTTGAAAAAGTAGCGGTCGTGTACGTAGAAAACACTTCTAGAGCAATTAGCTTACTTGCTTCTGCTTGGTGTGGCTATCCATCAAAGAGAATGAAAATGATTGGGGTAACC
Organism: Sporosarcina sp. ZBG7A; assembly: GCF_000813425.1. GTDB lineage: Bacteria > Bacillota > Bacilli > Bacillales_A > Planococcaceae > Sporosarcina. The sequence goes on along the minus strand of NZ_JWIB01000010.1, from coordinate 13,694 downwards.
GGGACCAACGGAAAAACAAGTGTAAGTAATATCATTCACGGCATCCTAATGGGGGCTGGTGAACGTTCAGCTGTCTCAGGAACAATCGGGTTCAACTTGGATGGTGTATTGTACGAAACGGAAAATACAACGACAGATGTGTTGACCACACAAAAGATGATTGCACGTGCAGCAGAAGAAGGTTGCGACACGATGACGATGGAAGTTTCTTCTCACGGCCTCATAGAGGGACGGTTAGCTGGGACAGAATTTGATATTGCCATATTCACGAACTTGACCCACGATCATTTGGATTTCCATGGGACGATGGAGAACTATGGCAATGCAAAAGGTCTTCTGTTTGCTCAGCTCGGGCAAGACTTGCAACAACAAAAAGTTGCGGTTCTGAACGCAGATGATAAGTGGCACACTAAAATGAAAGAGATGACATCTTATCCTGTGCTAACTTATGGAATTCATTCGGATGCAATGTTCTCAGCCTCAAATATCGACCTTCGAACAGATGGAAGCTCATTTACGTTACACTCGCCAGAAGGTGAATGGGACGTTGAAATGCGAATGATTGGTGAGTTTAGTGTATCCAATGCGCTTGCTGCGATTACTGCGCTCTATGCAAAAGGATTAGCAATACCCGATATCTTAGCGCCACTTCGTTATCTTGCACCTATTAAAGGTCGAATGGAACGAGTGGAAACTGAACTACCTTTAACAATCTACGTGGACTATGCCCATTCTGCAGATGCAATCGAAAAAGCAATCGATGCAGTGCTTCCTTACAAATCAGCCGCTTCAAAACTGATCTTTGTAATCGGCACAGGTGGAAACAGGGATAGGAAGAAACGCCCCGTGATGGCTGAAAAAGCTTCCGCTGCGGATTACGTGATTTTAACTACGGATGATCCGAGAGATGAACCATATGACTCTATAACATCTGAACTTGCAGCAGGAATGACCCATCAGCAGTTTGCATGTGTAGGAGATCGCGAAGTTGCCGTGCGCCATGCGATTGAAATTGCTGATGAAGGCGATATTATTATCTTCGCAGGTAAGGGACATGAAGATTATCAAATTATTGGCTCAACAAAATATCCGCATTCGGATGCAACAATTGCACTTGAAGAGGCGGAAAAGAAATTTGGTAAAGGCTTGATCGGCAGCTAAATGTCGGGCTCATATACGAAGGAGAATAAGGAAATGACTAAAAATATGCAAGATCAAATTGCTTCAAGACGAACGTTTGCCATCATCTCTCACCCAGATGCCGGGAAGACGACGATGACAGAAAAACTGCTCTACTTCGGTGGTGCAATTCGAGATGCCGGAACGGTTAAGGGGAAGAAAAGCGGAAAGTACGCAACGTCCGACTGGATGGAGATTGAAAAACAACGTGGTATTTCTGTGACTTCATCTGTTTTACAGTTCGATTACGATGGAAAACGAGTTAACATTCTGGATACACCAGGACACGAAGACTTTAGTGAAGATACCTATCGGACACTTATGGCAGTCGATGCAGCCGTTATGATGGTCGACTCAGCAAAAGGAATTGAGCCTCAAACCATCAAGCTCTTCAAAGTTTGTCGTATGCGTGGTATACCCATTTTCACGTTCATGAACAAAATGGATCGACAAGGTAAAGAGCCGCTTGAGTTAATGGAAGAGCTAGAAGAAGTTCTCGGCATCGAGTCCTACGCAATGAACTGGCCGATTGGTATGGGGAAAGAGTTCGTAGGGATTTACGATCGCTACAACAATCGCATTGAACAAGCCCGCGTTGAAGGGGAAGATAAGTATCTTGAGTTAGACGACGAAGGTCAACTGGCTAAGCCCCATCCAATGATGGAAACTTCTTATTACAAACAAGCAGTGGAAGATGCGCTTTTGTTAGAAGAAGCTGGGAATTCTTTTGATGAATCCCGCGTTGCCAAGGGCGAGCTTACACCTGTATTTTTCGGAAGTGCCTTGACAAACTTTGGCGTCCAGACTTTTTTGGAGACCTTTTTGAACTTTGCTCCCTCTCCTCAACCCCGTATAACAGAGAACGAGCAATATGTAGACCCAATGACGGATGAATTCTCAGGCTTCATCTTCAAGATTCAGGCAAATATGAATCCAGCTCACCGAGATCGGATTGCCTTCGTTCGAATTGTGTCTGGTTCGTTTGAAAGAGGGATGTCTGTAAACATTCCTCGTATTGGGAAAACGGTAAAGTTATCACAAACAACTCAGTTTCTTGCAGATGATCGTGAAACAGTGAATGAAGCGGTAGCAGGAGACATTATCGGGTTGTACGACACAGGGAACTATCAAATTGGAGATACTGTAGTTGGCGGTAAGTCCACATACAAATTCGAAGCATTACCACAGTTCAACCCAGAATTATTCGTCAAAGTTACAGCCAAGAATGTCATGAAGTCAAAACACTTCCATAAAGGGATTTTACAGCTCGTTCAAGAAGGGGCTATTCAGTATTACAAAACACTTCACACTGAAGAAGTCATACTTGGTGCGGTAGGTCAGCTTCAATTTGAAGTATTCGAGCACCGGATGAAGAATGAATATAATGTCGAAGTCCAAATGGAGCACATTGGCTCTAAAGTGGCGCGTTGGATTGAAAACGAAGCAGACGTGAAGGAATCTATGACGGGACCACGTTCTATGCTCGTAAAAGATCGTTACGATAACTTAGTCTTCCTATTTGAAAACGAATTTGCTATGCGTTGGTTCGGGGACAAATTCCCGGATATTCGTTTATATAGTTTGTTATAAGCAATAGTCCACATTAAAAACTCGTTACATATTTGTGTACGAGTTTTTTTACTATAATAAAATTTTCAAACGTTCTGTTTGAACTCAAGCGATGCATTGCATATGATGAAAGTACTGTATTTAAGAAAAAAGGGGACGCGCACATGAAAATAAGCGATTTTTCGATTAAACGCCCGGTATTTACGCTTGTCACGATGTTTTTAATTATCATTCTCGGGGCTGTATCTTTTCTAAAAATACCCGTTACGCTCATACCAGATTTAAATCCACCTGTCGCAGTAGTCGTTGCAAATTATGGTGGTGCATCTCCAACAGAAGTTAGCGAAAAACTAACAAAACCTTTAGAAGAAAGTCTTTCCACAGCACCTGGATTAAAGTCCTTACAATCTACTTCCCAAGAAGGTGCTACCTTAGTCTTCATGATGTTTGATTGGTCTGCTGATATAGACGACGTTCAGCTCGATATTTTACAGAGAATTGACCAGGTTCCTATACCTGAAGGTGCGGACAAACCTCGTTTCATGAAGTTTGATCCTTCTCAATTCCCAGTTATTCAACTCGCACTTAAAACCGGTTCTGAAGATGTTGACATTCGGAAGATTGCAGAAGAATTGGAAACAGAATTACGTCAAACTGAAGGTGTCGCTAGTGTCAGCGTATCCGGTAAACTTGTTGAAGAAATTCAAATCGTATTAGATGAAAGTAAGCTTGAAAAGAACGGACTCACTCAGGCGGACGTGTTACAAGCTGTTCAAGCTTCGAATGTAACTATGCCAGGTGAGCCCGTGAGTGCATCAGGTGGCAAACAACTAACGACGCGTATCATCAGTACCCTCAACTCAGCAGATGACGTGAAAAACGTTATTATTGGTCCAAATCCTGTGACTGGGAAGCGATTGTATGTAAAAGACGTCGCTTCTGTCACCCTCACAGAAGCAAATAGTGGCACGTTAACTCGTGCAAATGATCAACAAGCCGTGTTACTCTCAGTCCTCCAGGAATCGGGAGCGAATACTGCAGAAGTGTCCAAGTCTTTCAAACAATCATTAGATCGGATGTTAGACGAAAAGCAATTTAAAGACGTAGAAGCGGATATATTATTTGACCAAGGTGATTACGTAAAATTAGCCATTAATAACATAGGTCAATCACTTATACTTGGTGGACTCTTTGCCATGATCGTTCTTTTCTTCTTCCTACGGGGCATTAGAAGTCCGATTATTATTGGTGTTGCAATTCCGTATTCTGTTATTGTGACATTCGTTTTAATGTTCTTTGCGGACTTCTCGCTCAACATTATGACGTTAGGTGCGTTAGCCCTCGGTATCGGAATGCTAGTGGACAACTCCATTGTCGTCATTGAAAATATTGAACGGCACCTTGCTATGGGGAAAGACCGGAAAGTAGCAGCAAGCGAAGGGGCTAAAGAAATCAGTGGGGCGATCATTGCATCCACTTTGACGACACTGGCTGTATTTGTTCCAGTCATCTTCATTAGTGGATTAATTGGACAAATCTTTACTCAATTTGCCCTGACTATCTCGTTCAGTTTATTTGCATCGTTGGTTGTTGCGTTAACCGTTGTGCCAATGATGGCGAGTCGCATGTTACGCAAACCACGTCGCAATGTAGAAGCACGTAGACGTCGCTCGAAAACACTCAGTACATTCGAGAAGTCTATAAAATGGTCTTTAGGTCATCGCTTCCTTATTTTGGTGATGACGGTAGTTTTACTTGGCGCTAGTGCATTTGGATTGTTTAAAGTAGGGACGGAATTTTTACCGTCTACCGATGAAGGTTTCTTCAGCATTAATGTTGAACTTCCAAATGGATCTTCACTTGAAACAACGAATGCAGCAGTAAAAAAAGTAGAAGATGTGTTGAAAGAACAAAAAGATGTCGACGTATATGTCAGTCTAGTCGGAGGAACACAGCAGTCCATGGCACAAGGAGGTTCTCAAGCGGATACAGCTGAAATGTATGTGAAGCTGAAACCGCTAGCAGACCGGGAGCGCTCCGTATTCGAATTCATGGATGATGTGAAGCCGAAAGTAAATAAAGCGATTGGGGATACTGCTGAGATTAGCTTCAACGTACAAGCTGCTGCAGGTTCAAATCCGAATACGTTGACATTTGCAATTGAAGATACAAACGAATCTCGGTTAAATGAGGCAACTGCAAAAATAGATGATGCTCTCAAAAAGTTAGATGGTGTAACAGAAGTCTCTAACAACTTAATGGATACCGTTGAGGAAGTCCAAGTCAACGTCGATCCAAAGTTAGCTGCAAATTTCGGCTTGGCACCTTATCAAGTAGCTCAAACGATTACAGACGTTACTCGTGGTACATTTGCGACTCAAATCGTCGATGAAAGTGATCAAGTGTTGACGGTGAAAGTCCAATATGACAAAAAGTATTATAAAGATACCGATGCTTTAAGAAAGATAAAGCTCCGTACGCCAACAGGGCAGTTTGTTAAGTTAGGGCAGATTGCGAAAATTGATATTGCTGAAGGCCCAGTCGCCATTCAACGTGTTGACCAAGCACACTCTGTTTCTTATGACGTGAAGTATGAAAATGATAAATCTCTTGGTGATATGACGAAATCTGTGAACGATGCAATAGATGAACTCAAGTTACCGGATGAAGTGAAGATGTCCTACAGTGGAGACCGTGAACTCTTTGAGAGTGCAGCAAATGATATGCTACTGGCACTTATACTTGCAGTAGTTCTCGTCTACATCGTTATGGCAGCTCAATTTGAGTCGTTTAAATACCCATTTGTTATCATGTTCTCTGTTCCATTGATGGTGATTGGTGTAGCAATTGGTTTGTTTGTGACGAACACCCCGATAAGTGTCACTTCAATTATTGGTATCCTTGTATTAGTAGGAATCGTCGTGAACAACGGGATTGTCCTTGTGGACTACATTAATCAGCAAAAGGCTGCTGGTATGAGATCGTATGATGCAATCGTCATTTCGGTTAAAAACCGTGTGCGTCCGATTCTTATGACAGCTCTAACGACAATTCTTGGCTTGTTACCACTTGCACTTGGCATCGGTGAAGGTACAGAAATAAACCAACCGATGGGAATTGCTGTGATTGGTGGACTCATCAGTTCCACGTTCTTGACGCTCTTCATCGTTCCGATTATTTATAGTCTCTTCGATAAAGAAACAAGAAGACGTGCACGACCTACAACATCTGTGGATAACCAAAATGATTTATAGAAGTTGACTTAAAAGCAGAGGAAAAGATCCCTCTGCTTTTTTGTATGGTATGAATAGGACAGACATTCATAGAATGTACCGATGTTTCATATAATGTGAGTATCTGCAAAGGAATGTTTTGATTGAAAAAAAGCAGCTACAAAATTCGATTCTCCTGATTGGTATTGATTGTGTCGAAACTAAAACATCGAGAAGAAACTTATTTGAAAAAGCGGATGTTTAGTTTACAGAACAGCTGATGATTAGTATAATAAAGGGAGAAAAGTACCCAACAACTGAATGTCTTTGACGTTTGTCAAAGGGGAGTAGCTATAGGGAAACCTATTTCATAGTCGTCAATACATGGTGATAGTGCACCATCGGTTATGATAGCTGGATTTTTTACAAATTCCGACTTAGCGAGACCTTTGCCTTTTATTAGGTGAGGGTTTTTTTGATTGAATAAAAAGGAGGAATTTTTGTTGGAAACGATTTTCTTTGAATACGCGTGGGTACTACTTGTACTAATTGTTTTGGAAGGCCTACTCGCAGCAGATAACGCTGTTGTTATGGCGGTTATGGTGAAACACCTTCCAAAAGTACAACAGCAGAAAGCATTGTTCTACGGACTATTAGGGGCATTTGTTTTCAGATTTACAGCTCTATTTTTCATCACGTACCTGGTGAATTATTGGGAAATTCAAGCACTAGGTGCAGTTTACCTATTGTATATTTCAGCAAAAAACATTTACGACCAAAAACATCATAAAAATCCCGATCCAACTAAGAAAAAAAGGAAAGAGTCCGGTTTCTGGTTTACTGTATTGAAAGTGGAACTTGCGGATATCGCATTTGCACTAGACTCTATGCTTGCAGCGGTAGCACTTGCAGTAACACTTCCAGAACTAGGAAACTTCCACATCGGTGGCATTAATGGTGGACAATTCACCGTCATGCTAATTGGTGGAATTATCGGTCTTATCATGATCCGATTTGCAGCTCGTCAATTTGTAACATTGCTTGAGAAGTTTCCAGCACTTGAAACAGCTGCCTTCCTTATTGTTGGCTGGGTAGGTGTTAAACTTGCTGTAATGACACTTGCGCATCCTAATGTTCAGATTCTCGATACAGAATTTCCACACTCTCTTACGTGGAAACTTATTTTCTGGTCTGTCCTTGCAGCCATCGCAATAGGCGGATACTTAACTGCTGTTGCAAGTAATCGAAAAACTTCGAAGTAACGATTCTAAAACTGTCCAACGCGAGAGATATTTCTCGCGCTAGACAGTTTTTTTTGATTAGCTTGTACATAAAACTATGTAGATGCTACTTTAGGGGATAAATAAGGTGACTGAAAATGAAACTTGCAACCGATGCTAAAAGAGTACCGAATTTTTCTGACAGGATAAATTCGAATATGGTATGATTATGTCCTCCTGAAGGAAAGGATCGGATACAAAAATGAAATTTAATCGTGATACTTTACACAGATTCACACCAGCTCAAATAATTGTGTTTTATTATTTTTTAGCAATCGCATTTTCTTTTCTATTGTTGAATCTACCAGGCGTTTATAAACCCGGTGTGAAGGTTTCTTTTATCGATAGTTTATTTACATCTGTAAGTGCTGTCAGCGTCACCGGACTGACGCCGATTAGTATTGCAGGTACGTATACTGTTTTCGGACTATGTATGCTAATGCTCGTTCTGCAAATAGGCGGAATCGGGATTATGTCAATCGGTACGTTTTTCTGGTTACTCGTAAAAAAACGTATAGGGTTACGGGAACGACAGCTCATTATGGTGGATCATAATCAGTACTCACTAGCTGGAGTCGTACAATTGATTAAACAAATTGTACGGATTATTTTTCTGATTGAGCTAATTGGTGGAATTATCCTGACCATTTACATTATGCCTCTCTACGATAGTTTTTCTGACGCACTATTAAATGGAATGTTTTTATCAGTTTCTGCTACAACGAATGCTGGATTCGACATTACAGATGCTTCTTTGTTGCCGTATTTCAATGACTATTTTGTACAAACTGTTATTATGGTATTAATTATCTTAGGAGCTATCGGATTCCCAGTTCTTGTAGAAGTAAAAAGTTTCTTTTCAAAAAAGGTTCCTCATTTTCGTTTTTCGCTATTTACCAAAATTACGACATCTACATTCGGAATCCTGTTGTTAGTAGGTGCGGTAATGATCTATATTTTAGAGTCATTTCATTCTTTTAAAGGAATGTCTTGGCATGAAAAGATCTTTTCTTCCTTATTTCACTCTGTTTCAGCACGATCTGCGGGTTTAACAACATATGATATTACTAGCTTTAGTGATGCGACGGATATTGTAATCAGTTCATTGATGTTTATCGGTGCATCCCCAAGTTCAGTCGGTGGGGGAATTCGAACTACGACATTTGCTATCGCAGTACTATTTCTCATTAACTTTGCAAAAGGGAAAGATGTTATTCACATTTTCAAACGACGTATCAAGCTTGTCGACATTTTTAGATCGTATGCCGTCATTTTGCTAGCGGGCTTCATGGTAATGACTGCCCTTCTCATAATGTTAGTAACGGAGCCCGGAGTACCAGTGGTCTCATTGTTGTTTGAAATAACCTCTGCATTCGGAACGTGCGGCATGTCTCTTGGTATTACTTCCGATTTATCTGTACCGGGCAAGGTTATTATCATGGCACTTATGTTCATTGGGCGAGTGGGACTTATTTCTTTCCTATTCACACTAGGTGGAAAAGTAAATAAAACTTCTTTCCGATATCCAAAAGAGCGAGTAATTATAGGGTGAAGGAAAATTAGAGAATTTGCAGAAGGTTCAATTAAATGATTCTGCATTTCTTTGAATAACCTTGTATGGAAGAAAATTAGAACAATATAATTCTTAAGGCCTATATAATGAATTATGGAAATATGGAATAATCTGAATTATACACTTTGAACCGTTTATTTATGTAAGTTATAACATTTGGTGCTATTTCATATCTTGTCTAAACAGTCTCGGGAGGGTATAGAATGCTTGAACAATTAGAAAATGTGAATAGTTATGGATCACTTTTCGTTACCGACAATCGTCACCCTTGTATTTTGGTCAGTATGGATGGTGTCATTGCTGAGGCAAATTTCTTATTTTGTAAAAAGTTTTCGTTGGGACAAAACGATAACTTTTTATCGTTACTTAAAAGAGATGGTTTACGCAGCTGGAATGACTTCAAGCAAGAATGCACTGAAACAAAAGAAATTATATTAGATGACCTCGCTTTGATTTCTGAAGGAAATGTTGAGTGTTTATGTAAAACAAATATATTTTATTCAAACCAAACGCAGCAAGCTTTAGTTACTTTTGTGTTGCCATCAATTTGTACAGAACTACCAATAGCTGATTATTTAGGGTGCTTTACGCATGCCTCAAGGTTAACAATGATTGTCAATCGTGAAGGGCACATTATTGATGTCAATAATCGAGTTAGTGAATTATTTAACCTAACAAGGAATGCGGTTATTGGAAAACGTGCTCAATCGTTGTATAGAAAGTTCAACACGCAAAAGAGGAATGCAGAGGCCCAGTATGAGGCATATATAAAAACACTTCATACTATTGGAGAAGTCACCATCAAAGAACGATTTGAAGATGAACCGAATACGATTCAATTTTTTGAGATTCATGCCGTGTATAATAGCGATAGCGACTTGTATATCGTGGAAATACAAGATTGTACCGAGATTGAAATGCTTCGCAGAAAGCTGGATCATTCCGGATCCTTGTCAACAGTAGGACAAATGGCAGCAAGTATTGCACATGAAATCCGTAATCCGATGACGACGTTAAAAGGATTTGTGCAGTTGATGGAAGTGACTGCAACAGGAGATACAGCGAAATATTTGTCCGTCGTGGACGACGAGCTAAAACGTATGGAAGCCATTCTGAATGAAATGCTCATGTTATCGAAACCATCGGAAGAAAAAATTTCTGAGGTATCTTTAGGAGTACTTATTACAAAAGTGCTGGAGATAATGAAGCCGAAAGCGATGTTTGAATCGATTCACATTGACTGGCAAGATGCGTCTTTTTGCAACTCGATGATCTATTCAAATGCGGATAAAATCAAACAAGTTCTTTTGAATGTTTTCAAAAATGCCTTCGAGGCTATGGAACCAGGAGGAATTTTGACCCTGAAACTTGAAAAGGCAGAAGGGACCTCATTTACACTTTCCGTTACAGATACAGGAAAAGGGATGACTCCTTTACAAATTAAAAATATATTCATGCCTTTTTTCACCTCTAAACCAGAAGGGACCGGTCTAGGACTACCATTCGTACTAAAGACAATGGAAGATTTAGGTGGAGCAGTAGCAGTTTCAAGTGTGGCGGGAAAAGGGACAACATTCACTTTGGTTTTTCCACAGCATTATTTGGAGAGTTGTGTAATAATCGATCAATCCTCGGCTAATTAATAATTTATATTGGGTCAGTTTTGACGAATTGGTATTCAACCAATTATACTAATTTCGTAGATTAAATTGGAAAACAGCAGGTGAATATTTTATGGGGAAAGCAAACGAACGCGCACTAAAATTATTTGTAGTACTATCACGGGCAAATAAAGTGCTGCATGAAGAGACGAATCGACTAATCTCATCTAAAGGGTTGAATCCGACTGAGTTTGCGGTTCTCGAGTTGTTATACCACAAAGGAAAACAGCCTATCCAAAAAATTGGGGAAAAGATTTTAATGCGTAGCGGTTCAATGACCTATGTCATTAATAAACTGGAGTCCAACGGTTACTTACAACGAGAAGTCAATTCTATCGACAAACGCGTAACGTATGTAGAAATTACTACACAAGGGGAACAGTTAATGGATGCATTGTTTCCAGGGCATGCAGAGAACATTACTAATTTACTCTCATCATTGACTAACGAGGAGCAAGAACAAGCGACAAGTTTGCTTCAAAAGTTAGGCGTATCCATTCGTGATTTGTCCTCAACAAAAAGCTGAACAGCAATTTGCTGTTCAGCTTTTTGTTATAGGTCTTATTTTGGTTGAATCGTTTCAGCCATTTTCAAATATTCTTCATAGTAGCTTTCATCGTTGTTATCATACATCATGACTTGAACGATTAGCTCTCCTTTTTGGAAGATCATTGCTGTAATGGGACCTTCAGCTGAAGCTACACGATACGCTTGTACTTTTTCTAGTTCTTTACTAGTTGGAAGTTGTGCTTCGTCTGTCAATGCAACAGGAGACGCATCTGCACTTGTAGCAGCGAGCGTTTCTGTCATATTTTCGACAGCTTTGTCTAAATCAGTTTCAGAAGCTTGCATAGTTTTGATAACCATATACTTATCTTCTTGTTCTTTTAAATAAAGAATGTCACGTCCAGGCTCTTCACTCGTCAATTCATAAGTAGGTAGCACTTGCATTTTAAAAGGTTGTTCATCGCTCTCTGTTTCTACAGCATCTGCTAACGTCGCAGAGCCATCTGTTTCACTACTGTCCGCTTCGGAATCTGAATCATCACTTGTTGAATCTTCTTCCGTCACTTCATCTTCGCTTGTAGCGTTCTCGTCATTAGTCGTATCTGTTCCCTCTGCTCCACCAGATTCACCATCAGTAGATTCAGTTTCTTCTGTGCCGGTATCAGCAGCTTGTTCAGTATTTTCAATTGACTGCTTATCGTTGTCCTCCTCACTCGTATCTGTTCCACAAGCGGCTAATAATAATGAGGCAGACAATGCTGTGTAAAGTAATTTTTTGTTTTTCATACGGTTAACTCCTCCTTACTAAATGTGACGCGAATTCACAATAAAAGTTTCAATTTTCTTTTTTATGAAGGATGGTGTAGCGTTTATGGTTCACAACTGTTTTTTCTTCAAGACCAAGATCCTCGAAGTTCTCCATATACGTTAAGTTCACAATAACCGAGTTATCATTCACTTTTTCTACAATCCCCTGTAAACCATCTTTAAACTCAATAATGGTCCCAACTTCTGCGATGTTCAACTCTTCCATTTCTTCCATCTGATTCAACTCCTTCTGTAACTGATTAATCATAGTATACTTAACAAAAGCAATACAGGTAAAGTATCACGAAATGAGAGAATGTACAAATTATTATTGTTTCGACATTTATTTGTCGCGAATTGTCGAAAGGTTTTGACACAAAAAAATTGGCTATATGATAATATATATTAAGCTTTGTAATTAATCGTCGGGAGGGCTGTCTATGGATAATCTGGAATACAAAATTGAATTTATTCGCAGGGAACTCTTGAAGACTGCAGAGGAAAAAGGGCTATCCTCCAATGAGACGGTCAAACTGAGCGTGGAATTGGATCACTTATTGAATGACTATTCATACGATGAAAAGAGCTCTGTTGCTAAAAATAGTAGTTTAGACAGAAAAATAAAAATAAAAAGTGAAAAATTTGGCTGAATGTGTTTAGAACTCTGACGAAGGGGGATACTACAATTGAACACAGCTACATTCTCATTTCCCCCTTTTGACGACGGTCCTTTCCCAGGGCCGTCTCTTTTTTGTTCTTAGCAAGAAATGCGGTGCATTTTAGAGTATTATTAGTATAGTGTCACTATTTTTTAAGGGGGATTTAGAACATGAAAAATATTTCATTTATCGGAACGGGAGTAATGGGAGCTAGTATCGTCAATCATTTGCTTCAAGCTGGATATCCAGTAACTGTACATACACGTACGAAGGGAAAAGCAGACCCACTTATTGCTGCAGGTGCTAAATGGGCTTCTACTGTCGCTGAGGCTGTACAACAAGCGGATCTCATCTTTACAATGGTTGGCATGCCTACTGACGTTGAAGAAATCTATCTAAATGTTGATGGTATCGTCGCTAACGGAAGAAGTGGACAAATTGTTGTGGATATGACGACCTCTAGTCCGGCACTTGCAAAAAAAATTGAAAAAGCAGCTATTGAAAAAGGAATGACATCACTCGATGCTCCTGTTTCTGGCGGAGACGTAGGAGCTAAAAATGGAACGCTCTCGATTATGTGTGGCGGAGACGAGTCCGTATTTGAACAAGTCAAACCGATCTTTATGAAATTTGGAAGTCAAATTGTACTTCAAGGCAGTGCAGGAGCTGGACAACACACAAAAATGAGCAATCAGCTTGCTATTGCGACCAATATGATCGGTGTTTGTGAAGCACTTGTATATGCCGAAAAAGCAGAACTGAATCCAGAACGCGTTTTAGAGTCCATCTCTCCAGGAGCTGCAGGTTCTTGGTCACTTTCAAATCTTGGACCTCGTATGCTTGCCGGGAATTTCGAGCCTGGTTTTTACACGAAGCATTTCCTTAAGGATTTGCGTATTGCACTCGATGAAGCGAGCGCCATGGATCTGGATCTTCCAGGATTACAGCTAGCAATCCGTCTTTATGAGGACCTTATGGCTAAAGGATACGGTGACAAAGGTACCCAAGTTCTCTACAAACATTATCAATGAAAAAAGGGACACGCCGATTTAGGCATGTCCCTCAGACTGTAGACAAACTCCAGAAATCATGGATTTGCCTACAGTCTTTTTCTTTTACAATAGGATTAACTATGAAAAGTTGATTTTCGCTGCGAGCGGACGCTTTCCGAGGGGCTTGCTCTCAGCCAATCGAACAACGAAGAGTTCGATTTGCCGTATTTTAGCGTACTTTGCTGAAATTAAGGC
>NZ_JWIB01000001.1 GCF_000813425.1 Sporosarcina sp. ZBG7A | reverse complement strand
CTTGTAGGAAACTAAGTCACCGGAACGAGCGGGTTCTCTGACGGAACGGGCGGGTTCTCCGTCGAAACGAGCGGGTTCTCTCCCGGAACGGGCGGGTTCTCCGCCGGAACGAGCAGGTTCTCTGTCGGAACGAGTGGGTTCTCCGCCGGAACGAGCGGGTTCTCTGTCGGAACGAGCGGGTTTCATTTTGCGGATTCAGCTGGACATCAAAACACCAGCCCCCTCCTTTCTTAGGATGGGGCTGGTACAAAGAATCGCTTAAAGTTCTCCAGCTTCAAAGTTCTCGGCATTGATGTCCGGATCGTTTACATTACTAATGACGAATTCGATATAAGTATCAGAGTCCTCTGCGAGCAAGTTAAATTTATCAGTTTTTACGAAATGATAATCCTCCGTACTTTCAGTTTCAGGATCAGAAAAGTGAAGTTCTTCCATCCAGCCGTCCACTTCCCCTTCAGAAGCAGCTGGATCAGCGCCACGAATAATGGAACGTACGACACCAAACGCTTCTTTCCGGTCCCCAAACATACTGAACATAACAGAACGCACTTCTTCTTCGCCTTTTTTGGCAAGCAGTTGCATACGTCGGTCTTCATCGTATTTCATGTCTATAATTTCGTGATCTCCTTCAGAACCTGATTCTCTCCAATCTAAATTATCGACGCGCTCAGGGATCCCCACTTCTTCAGCAAACTTATTGAAGTTGGTTTGGAAGTCCTTAGCAGTCACCCCGATTTGCATATCCGATGCTTCCCCATTTTCAGCTTCTGCATCAGCTTCTTCAGTTGAATCCTCGGACCCTGTTCCTTCTTCAGCAGAGACTTCAGGCTTTTCCACATCCGATTTGCTTGTCTGATTTGCTTTATCTTCACCACATGCAGCGAGTGCAAGCACTAATAGTGCACCTAGAAATACCCCAGTCCATTTCTTTAACATATGTTTCCAACCCCTGTCTATAAATTTCCAACTCCCTCACTATAGCGATTACTCAGATTATAATCAATTTAATGTACTGTGATTTCAATAAAATAATCATTTTCTACCAGATTACTAGAAATTATTTAGAACTTAGTAACTGGATTAAACACTACAAGCATAGGGTAGACCACTTTCCTAGCTTAATAGTAACCACAAAAAGACGAACGCCTTATAAGCGTTCGCATTTTCCATAGCATCATTATGTTCCACAATACGTTCGATAAGGTGCTGACGAATCTGTTGGTTTCGTATAGTCAACCTGCTCTTCGGAATAAGAATATGGGGAAGCAAGAACTTGATTTAACTTGTGCAACACACTGAAATCGCCGTTTTCCGCTGCCTCGATCGCCTCTTCCACTCGATGGTTGCGCGGAATCACTGAAGGGTTGCTTAGTCGCATTATTTCATAAGATTCTTCAATAGTGGCAGTCTGTTGCTTTCGTCGTGTCTCCCACTTCTTCTTCCATTCGCAAAAGGCGTCTTCACTGAACCAATCTGGTTGTTCTACGTTTTCATCTGTTAATGCCCTGAACGTATTCGTGAAGTCTGCTTGAGCGTCTTTCATGATAAGCAATAACTCCTTCGAAAGCGCTTCGTCTAACGGTTGTTCATCCAACAAACCTAGCTTCTCTCGCATCCCGCTCAGCCATTCTCGCTCAAAAACATTACCAAATCGAGCAAGTTGCTTCTCCGCAATCTGAATTGCCTCATCCTGATTCTCATCTAGTAACGGCAGTAAGGTTTCCGCAAACCGTGCCAAGTTCCACGATGCAATTCCCGGCTGATTGCCGTATTTATAACGCCCATTCACATCAATGGAGCTGAACACGGTCGCTGGATCGTATACGTCCATAAACGCACATGGCCCATAATCAATCGTTTCCCCGCTAATCGTCATATTATCGGTGTTCATAACTCCGTGGATGAATCCGACAAGCTGCCACTTGGCAAGCAATGCTGCCTGTCGCTCGATCACATTTCCGAGCAACAGTTCATATGGATTGTCCTGTGAAGCAATGTCTGGATAATGCCGCTCTATAGCGTAATCCGCTAGCTTCTTCAAGTCTTCAGGTACTTGACGAGCAGCTGCGTATTGGAACGTACCCACTCGTAAATAACTGCTTGCTGTCCGGACAAGTACCGCTCCTGGCAATATGTTTTCGCGATGCACGTCATTTCCAGTCAATGTAACAGAAAGGCTTCGCGACGTAGGAATGCCTAATGCGTGCATCGCTTCGCTAATGATATACTCACGTAACATGGGACCAAGTGCTGCGAGACCATCGCCTCCACGTGAAAATGCCGTTGGACCCGATCCTTTTAAGCCGATATCCACACGATCTCCTGACGGGGTCAATTGCTCGCCCAAAAGAATCGCTCTCCCATCGCCAAGCATCGTAAAATTCCCAAACTGATGCCCAGCATACGCTTGTGCAATTGGCGCAGCACCTTCTGGTAGTTCATTACCACAAAGAACTTCCGGATTCAGCTCCTCAACTTCCAGGCCAAGCGATTCAGCAAGACCTTTATTCAGCAAGACCACTTTTGGAGAAGTTGCCTCTTCAGGAGTCGCTTCTGCAAAAAACACTTCCGGCAATTGACTGTAGCTATTATTCAAATTCCACCCTGCTTCTGAACACACGTGATCACTCCCTTTACCTGTATACTACCCCTAGATTCACGAAAAACGATAGAGAAATGAATTCTTTAGTTGATAAATGAAACGGTCGTGCTTTTTCACTCGTCTTTAAGGTACACCAGGGTGGAACGCAATGAGAAAGGATGGGTTGGCATGCCTCGCGAGAACAAGTTCGTTCCAGATTGGAAACAGGATGAATGGCTTGAGCAATTGATGGATCAGTACGGAAACCAGTTAACGAATCTTGCGTTCAGTTACCTCAAAGACTGGGGACGGGCGCAAGAAGTTGTTCAGGATGTTTTTGTGACATGTTTTCATCGAGCTTATCAGCTAGAGGAAATTCGTTCTGTAGAAGCATGGCTATATCGGATTACGATTAACAAATGTAAAGATGTATTGAAAAGTTCATGGTTCAAGCGTGTGATTGTTGGGAGTCCACTCTTTCAGTTTCTTCGATCTAAAGAGCCGACTCCACATGAACACATGCTTCAGAACAGTGAGGATGAACAGTTGGCACAATGCGTGTTGCAACTCCCGCTCGCTTATCGAGAAGTCATTTTGCTCTATTATTACGAAAACCTGACAGTACCCGAAATCAGCGAACTAATAGACGTAAACCAAAATACACTTAGGACTCGACTCAAAAGAGGACGGGAAAAATTAGCACAACTGCTGGAAGGCGGGGATCATGATGAAAGATGAGAAAACAAAAATTCGTTCCGCTTTTGACAAAACTGTTTTTCATAAAGAGTCATTTACAAAACAAAACAAACAAGCTGTCAGACGAGAAATTCGACGTACACAACGCCCAGCCCGATTCGTTCCTGCGATTGTTGGAACAATTGTTGCGATATCCTTGTTATTCATAGGTATCTTTTTAATAAAAGGAGATCTGTTGAATTCTTCAAAACCGGATGTTCTGTCAGGTAAAGGAACGAGTAGCTCCGGGGCATTTACTATTGAGGACATTTCAGATGGCCCCTTCCTCGCTAATGAAACTTACTACATTGTCCTGCCAATTACATGGAACGGGAACAGCACAGCGACCATTAATTCCATTGAATTAATCAAAGAGAATCAGCAACCCCTTCACACAACCGATGGAATTTCATATTCATTCTATCTTGCTGATGCGAAGAAAAAGCCCGGTGTTTATGGACGGGATCAGGTTGGAGAGATTTCTGATATTCATGGATTTCAAATTGAGGATGAAAGCAGTTTAATAATAGAAGTCTCATTAAAAAACGCTGTGCCCGACAAATCTCGTTCGATTAAAATCGGATATTCTGTAAATGAAGAAGAAATGGAGCAACTACTTGTGGTAGGTGTGCTACAAGGCTTAGCGACATTACCTGAAAACACAACTACCGAAAGTGTTCCCATTGAATTGAATACTGCAGAACAAAATGTATATAGTGCATTTAAGAAAGATTTGGATACTCAACATTTAGTAGGCTTGTCCCCCATGAGCGTGGCAAAGCTTTATATTCACGCATCATACTTAGGTGATCGCAAAGTCGAATATGCACTCTATACCGATCAAGAAGAGTTCATCCAATGGAGCCAGGAGGAAGATCAAGCGATCCCTGAATCCGACCGCGGTACACCTGAACAATTGACACAGCAGTATCGAAACTTTGAAGAGGGTCGATTTCTTCAGACGAGTAAAATTGAAGGGTACATTGAATATTATCCAACTAGCAAAAACGAACCCCCTTCTGGATTTCAACTGATCAAAAATGAAGACGGCATTTGGCAAGTGGCATTCATGCCGATTCAGTAAATAAAGAAATCCAGTGGATCGATACGGAAGAGCCATTTGCTCTCCGTTCAATCCACTGGTTTTTAGTTTTCATGCAGTTTTTTCGTGTCTATAATGTAAAGCGGCGTCTCCAGCCCTTCTCCGTTTACGATGAGTTTGCCGGATTCATTGAAGCGTGGTTTAACGAGTCTTTCACCAACACCATTCAACGTCTTAATTGGGTCTGCAGTGTCCTCTTTCAGGTGAAATAGTTTTACTGTATCGCTTTCTCCTTTTGTCACACTTAGAGCCAAATAATTATCATAGATTGCATACGCGCTATTTTCAGGGACATCCAATATATGAACTTTACCAGTAGCTAAGTCAAGGTAACCTAGCGTTGTATCATCTCCATTGGATGAAAATTGACCATAAATCCTATCATCACCAAGTGTTAAATAGGAGAAACTTTCATAAGGTACCGTATAGGTTTGCATTAATTCACGACTCTCTATGTTATAGATAGATACGTGCACTGATTTTCCATTATCTCCTTCCTTCTCTTCTGCCACTGCCAGCCGTTCATGCGTGACTGTAGGGAAACTGCCACCACCATCTATTTCATGCAGCAGCAACTTTTCCTCCGTGTTTAAATCATAGACATAATATGATGGCATTTCTGAAAGTCCTAAATATATGATTTGGTCTCCTACCAACTCAAAACTTCCATAAGCTTCTAACAAAACATTCTGTTCACCCGTATCCCGATTTAGAATGTGAATTCCGTGACCGCCCCATATAACCCACCTTTCATTTGCTGCTAAATCCACACTAGAAAACTCAATACTTTCAGTGGGTGCCACCAGCACAGTCTCTGTCTTAGTATCAATGGAATACGAATATATCCCTCTTTCATCCGTATGAATGATTTCATTATTCTCTTCAACATAAATGGAGTTGATTAAACTCGGATATGATACATTGGGCACGACGACTTTTTGGATCTTTTCCTCAGATAGCGCTTCCTGAAAAGCACGTTCTTGCTGCTCATACTCCACGTAAGGGACTGCGAGAACACCTGCCACAACGACAAAAGCTGCTGCCGTCATAAGTGGCTTCAGCGTTAATCGCTTTGGCACCACTTCGGCATCGAGTCGTTGATGAGCTTGATGAAGAATATGTTGTTTTACCATGTCTTCCAAAACCAGTCGTTCCGGCAATACTGCGTCTAATTGATTCTGCACTTTATTAGTCATCAGCATTCTCCTCCTTTAGGATTCCTTTTACAAGTCTTCGTGCACGCGCCAATCGGGTTTTCACTGTATTAACAGAACAACCCAGTACCTCTCCTACTTCAGAAACCTTCAATTCCGCATAATAGTGCAGCCAGATTACTTCTTTGTACTTTAACGGAAGACGATTAATTAATCGTTTTAACTCGTCACTCGATTCCTCAGTCATCACTTTTTCCTCAGTATTTTGAAAGGATACTAGTAATTCTCCCACTTGATGGGAAAGCTCTAGCTTTCGATAGTGCCAGCTTTTAAAGAGATTGTGGCAATGGTTGATCGCAATTCGGTATAAGTATGTTTTAACGGAGGAACGGTGTCCGAATTCATCGATATGTATGTAGTATTGAATGAAAACCTCTTGGACAATATCTTCTGCTTTGGCCCTATCTTTCACGATCGCGTACACGACTCGAAGTAGATAATCGCCATGTATATCCATCGCCTCAGCAAGCATCCTGTCTCGTTCGTGTCTTTCCAATCCGCCACCTCCACTTTCTCTTTATCTGTTAGACAATGCATAATTGAATTTGGTTTCATTACCATTATACGGCAAACCAAAAAAGCAGAGCGTGGATGCCTCTGCTTTTTTGTATTCAGCTATTCAGTTCCCGTAACTGTCGAGACAGATCAAAAAATTGCCGATCTAGTTTGCTGTATGCTGGATTCCCAGGGGTCAGAAGGCTCAACTTTCCTAATACCGCCTGTAATTCCGTTTCAAGCCGAAGTTTTTCTTGTTCGGAAGATGGGGCTGGAGCAGAAGATTTTCGACTTTCCCATTCCACCAAACTATACGGTACTTTACGGACGGTCCCTTTTTCAAACAACAGCAGTCCATCGGCTATACGCTCTGTAAAATATCGATCGTGTGACGCAAACAGCAACGTTCCTGGATACGTATCCAACGTGCGCTCTAGCTCTTCACGCGATGGAAGATCCAAGTGATTCGTTGGTTCATCCAGTAATAACACATCCGTTTTCCTGCGGATGAAATCGAGCAGTTTCACTTTCAAACGCTCCCCCTGGCTAAGGACACCTAGCGGCAGCTGCCATTGTTCAGCTATAAATCCTAAATTCGTCAATTGGATACGCAGGAAACCTTGTTCTTCGTAAGACGGAGAATAAAAATATTCGGCCATCGTCTGTTCATCCGGTAAATCGAATGCGGTCTGACGCAAGTATCCCAGCGTCATGCCTTCAGATAGCCAGACGTCCCCATCGTAATCAAGTTCGCCTAAAAGCATGCGGAACAGCGTCGTTTTCCCAGAACCATTCGGTCCGAGAAGCGCAAGTCGCTCACCTGACTGTACAGTAAATGCAGCATTCCGAAAGAGTTGTCTGTCTTCGAATGCTTTGCCTGCATCTTTCAGTTCCAGAACCCGCTTACCTTTCCTCCGTAGCCCTTCCAGTTCAAACGAAACCGATGTTTCTGCAATTGGCGCCTCTTTTCGGTTTTTCTTAAGCTCTGCTTCTAATCGATTTTTCTTCGAACGAATTTGCACGTTCCGTTTCTTTACCTTTTTCCGGTAGTATTCTTTAGCGCCACCTTTTTTCGTAGACTCTGCGTGCCCTTTCGCAGACCACTTATCCAGCTGCTCGATTTGCCCTTCAATTTCAGCGATGTACTGTTGCTGCTCTTCATAATGCTTTTGCTGTACGAATCGCTCGTGCTCTTTCTGCTTGCGATAATCCGTGTAATTGCCTTCATAGACCGTCAATTTGCCGTTCTCAATTTCAAAAACAAGATCCGCCAAGTGGTCGATGAAATATCGATCGTGGGAGACGAACAGTAAAGTACCCTCACGTTCTTGAAGCGTTTCAATGAGCCGTTCCACACTTGATGCATCTAAGTGATTAGTCGGTTCATCCAATAGTAAGATTTCACGGTTTTCAGCAAGCGTAGTTGTAAGCCGCAGTTTGACTCTCTCTCCACCGCTTGCATACGCATATTCTGTCTTTTTCGGCACGTGCCAGTGACTTCGCTTTTGAAAGAGCTCTTCTTGTGTCCAATCTACTGGCTCTTCTGTTTCAGCCTCTTGTTTGTAATACGAAATGGAAGGCGTTCGACCAATCCAATCTACTCCTCCTGAAGTAGGTTCTCGTTCACCTGATAGAATTGACAAAAGTGTTGTTTTCCCTGCTCCGTTCGGCCCGACAATTGCTATTTTGGCTCCTTGCGGGATTTTTGCGCTGAGTTCTTTAAAAATATTTACATCCCCATATCCCGCTGATACCTTGTTCACTATTCCTCGTAACATCTACATTCCTCCAGTTGGAAGGGAACACAAAAAAGATCCCTCCGTAAAATAATCGGAAGGATCGGTTCTGTCAGCATCTCAAAAAAGCCTCAACTCTATTGATGAGCATCGTAATATCGACTCAGCAAAGGTTGAAAGTGGCAGTTTAAAATGGACAGACCAATCCCGTTTTTCCACACAACGAATCATTCGTTTTGAGAAATTAGGAATTAGTTATCCATCAGCCACACTCAACCCTTTCTGTCAGTTAGTCTATCTAGTATATCAAATTTAGAATTGTTCGCAAGTTTAAAGTTGTATCTTCTTTATTTCCAACATTCGATTATTTCCGGGGAAATAATCTTCAAACCGACATTTTGTAGCAATTATTTACCTAAGCAGAACACCCCATTACAACAATTGTCGATTTGTGTTGGGTTTACATCTTTCTTCTGTTACTGCCAAGCGCTCATTCCGCCTTTGACATTAATGACATCGGTAAATCCTGCTTTTTTCAGCATTCCTGCTGCACGGGCGCTACGCATTCCACTTTGGCAGATCACGTACGTTTCTTTGCTTTTGTCCAGCTCACTCATACGCTTTCCTAAATCGTTAAGAGGAATATTTTTAAATTCTTTGACGTGTCGACCTTTGTATTCTCCAGGTGTTCGAACATCTACAAATTGCTTCGATTTATCTTTCATTAAAGCCTTAACTTCAGTTGTGGATATTGTACGAATTCCTTTTGCTGGTTTCATACGCCATACAAAGAAAGCCACAATTAGTAAGATTATAATCCAACTCATCGGTAATTCCTCCATTTGTTTTCTATTTCTTCAAATATACCTATAAGGGTATTTTAAAGCAATAAATTTGCCCATAAAAAAAAACGCAGCACCCGATTGCCTGCGTTTGGTATAGGTTATCTCTTCTCTGACAGTGCTAAAAAGAATGTCGCAACTGGTCCCAGTAATAGCGAGAGCAAGAACCAGTTGAAACCAGTTCGGTTCTTCCCTTGTGCCAATACAGCATTGATTAACGCGAGCGTTCCCCATCCAACAAAATAACCCTCATCCATATTGAAAACCTCCCGATCCGTTCTTTACTTCTATCTATACTACGGATTGCGAGTCTATTCGGTTTCGTTTCCATCAAGAAGTCCCTTCATTTTTCCGAGCTAGCCATTGACTCAGTAATAACATCACAAAGCCTACTAATAAAGAAGCTAGCCAAGGAAATTCAATGGCAGGACCTCTCCCTTTAAAAAAGAATGCAATCCCCATAAAGAGTCCGAATACCAGGACTCCAGATATTCCTCCAATAATTGCAAATTTCCAAGTGCTTTTCTTCTCTTCAAATGCCGTTTTGTTCACCATGTTCATTAGAAGTAGCACACCAAACACGGTCATCATGAGTACCGCTACGACCATAGCTGCTGTTGAAGCAAGATATAGATGCTCATCCACTGGTTTGATAAACGATAGTACGCCTAAAATAGCACCACGAGCGATGACCATCCAGCCTAATACGCTGAATATCAGCTGGATTCCAAACAACAGTTGGTTTTTCTTCTTCTCTTTTGGCATTTGTGCAATCACTTCGTCTGCATACGCTCTTGGATCTCCACCAAATATTTTTTCTGCGCTCTTACCGTCATTTTGACCCTCCAATAGATGCTCAAGCATTTCCATCAGTAACTCTTCCGTTGCCCGTTCTGACAGTAAGAACTTAGATCGGATGTATACGAGCATATTGGTATAGTACTGTTCGTTTTCCTCGGTCAACTGTTCCCGCTTTTCATTGTTTTCTCGAATCAATTCCTTAGTTGTCACCATCACCAGTCTCTCCTTTCAATAATACGTTTACTGGAACCGCAAGTTTCCCCCACTCACTTCTAATGAATGACAATGCCTCTTTGCCCTCTTCCGTCAGTGTGTAGTATTTTCTGCGCGGGCCTGACTCAGATGCACGCATTTCCCCTGTGATCCATTTATTTTTCTGTAGTCTCAACAACACGGGATAAATGGTTCCTTCACTCACATCATCTAGTCCGACTTGGTGCAACTTGGCGGAGAGCTCGTAGCCGTATACCGTCTCTTTTTCAATGACGGCAAGCATACAACCATCTAGAATTCCTTTTAATAACTCACTTCTCACTGACACGCGACCACTCTCCATCCAGTATGTTGCCTTACAAGGTAGCTTTATAAAAAACAACTACCTTGCAACGCAAAGTAGTGATAGTGCTAGTATATTCTCGTCTAATAAATATGTCAATCCCAATGTTCAGAAAAGTGAATCCCACCTCTGAAATATATGATAGGATTGCAGAAGGAGGGGTTACCTATGAATCGTATTACATTCGACGACATTTATAACGCTGGGATTGTAGCGACAATCACTGATACATATAGCCATTTTCATCTACCTGATATGCCACTTTATTATGACAGTAACTTCATGGAATTTAAAAAGATGCCCACTGTTAGTGAGTTTAAAAAAGCAGAGCATGAATTAAAAATCTATCACACAGCACGCGGTCAGCACCATCTGAAATTCACATTCCCTCA
Source organism: Sporosarcina sp. ZBG7A (assembly GCF_000813425.1). Lineage (GTDB taxonomy): Bacteria > Bacillota > Bacilli > Bacillales_A > Planococcaceae > Sporosarcina. The sequence goes on along the minus strand of NZ_JWIB01000001.1, from coordinate 65,158 downwards.
GGATGAAACCATTTCAAAAGAATTGACGGCCTATTTAAACCGTCAAGACTATGAAATCGGTTTTCTAGAATTATATGCACTCTATCCAAAGGATTTTCCGGAGACGTCTCCATCTTCAGCTATTGAGGTTCTTCCGGTGACTGCATCTAATCTCGAAGAATTCCTTCACTTACAGAGAACAATTGATGAGCAATTCGGGAGAGAATTTGCAACACAAAAACAACTGCAACATAAAAAGAACTTCTCAAATCCTGATTTTCTGCAGCTTATTGCATACTTCGATGAGGAAGTAGCTGGTTCAGTTGATTTGATCATTCAGGCACGGACTGTGGAGATAGATGGGCTGCACGTGTTAGAAAGAATGAGACATAAAGGTGTAGGAAGTCAGTTGCAGCGATGGTTAATGGAGCAGTTTCCTGACAGACTAATTATTTTGGTCGCTGACGGTGAAGATACCCCAAGAGAAATGTACCAACAGCAAAACTACAAGTATATGGGTTGCCAATACGAAGCGGTGAAAGCCTGAATTTTTATTGGTAATTTACTTCTTATCTCGTGCTAAACTAATGATAGACAGACTTCTAAATCGGTCAGGACGTGTAGTAGGTGAAAGATCTCACTCAATCTGTACAGACCCATCTATTGGAAGCTATGTTAGATGGCAGTCGAGTAGCTTGCTGCCGTTTCCCTTATTGGGGAAACGAGTCCCCATCGATTCAACTTATTAACACAAAACCTTAGTGAATTTGTTCAACACCATGAAGTAGATCATATCATCATTGATATTACAGGATTGTTCTAGAATCACGAGTCCCGATTAACAAGCTTGTTTGCCATTCAGGATGCCTTGAAACTAATGGGCGTTCAGTTATGTGTCACTGGTATATCTCCGAAAGTGGCCCAGTCATTAGTAAGTGATCGACTGTCAGATCAACAACTTCTAGCATTCGGCAAGCGATTGAGAAGATTCAATAATCCCCACAGTAAAAATATTTGTTAAGATAATCTAGAACTCGTTGTCTGTCTCAGTATCCAATCAGGGAGGACTCTTCATGTTAGCAAGAAAAATCCTTTCCGCTACTATATCAGGAGTGCTGTTTTTCATATTACTTGGCTTCTTCATTCCCAATCCTTTCGGGGAACCCATCACGTCATTCTCTAATTACTTCGGATCGGTTTTGCTTAGTATTTCGGGCTATCTCCTCTACGGCACCCCGATCATACTTTTTTATGGAATTATATGTTCAATTATCAGCGATAAAATATCCGTTTTAATTAGTGAAAAAGTAAAATTCAATAACGCTGAATTTATGCTTTCCGGATTACTTCACGCAAGTTTCGGATTAGTATTTGCAGCATATGGACTAGTCGCATCGTTGCTGTATTTTGCTGTAGACCGAGTGATTAGAAAAAGAAAAATGCACGTTACAGGAAAGCAAATCATAACAGCGTTAGTTCTTCCAATCGCAGTATATGTCCTCTGTCTTGGATCCCTTGCAGCAGCAGATTTCTTCTCTGGCGGGTGGAAAGACTTGCTCGTTTAAAATTGAACATTCAGGTTGCAAGCTTACTAATAGCTGTGCTAGACTTTGAGACAATCGAATAATATTCCTTCGGGGCAGGGTGAAATTCCCTACCGGCGGTGATGAGCTTTTATGGCTCTTAGTCCGTGACCCGGCTGCATTTTTTGTAGACGGTGGATTTGGTGAAACTCCAAGGCCGACAGTTAAAGTCTGGATGGGAGAAGGAATGGTGCGTTTTTCAAATTTTTCATTTGACTGACGCTTATTTTGTCATGCTTACCCAGCCCCGCACATCTGTTGCGGGGCTTTTTTTGTTACATGAGGAATCTATGATTCAGGAGTGTTGTTATCTTTGGAAATTGAACACTATATGCAAATCGCTTTATCACTTGCGCAAGGTGCGGCAGGTCAAACTTCTCCGAATCCACCAGTCGGTTCCATTGTTGTGAACCATGGCAGGATTGTCGGAATGGGTGCTCATTTGCGCGCTGGCGAACGTCATGCAGAGCGGGTTGCTCTGGATATGGCAGGCAAAGAATCTGTTGGCGCTGATTTGTACGTCACTCTTGAACCTTGTTCGCATACCGGAAAAACACCGCCATGCACAGAAGCGATTTTGCAAGCAGGTATCTCTCGTGTCTACGTTTCGGCTTTAGATCCGAATCCACTAGTTGCAGGGTCTGGAATCCAGCGACTTCGAGATTCAGGTCTTGAGGTACAAATCGGAGTCTGTACAGTTTTAGCACGCGAATTGTATCAACCTTTTTTTCATTTCATTCAGACCAAACAACCTCATGTAACGTTAAAGACAGCTATGACATTAGACGGTAAAATCGCAGCATTTTCAGGACACAGCAAATGGGTGACAAGCGAGCAATCTCGGCTTGACGTCCATCGTCTTCGCCATGTCCATGATGCCATTTTGACCGGCAGCAAAACGATTCTTCACGACAATCCCCTTCTTACCACCAGATTGCCCCAAGGTGGACTTCACCCTATTCGAGTTATTTTAGATACACACTTATCTACACCTGTTGCGAGTCAGGTTATTCAAAACACGGACGCTCCAACTTGGATTTTTTGTGGCAGCGCGGCGTCAAAAGAACACGAATTGAATTTCTTGCCGTATGATCACATCGAAGTTTTTCGTATGAATGAGCCTGCCATTTCAGTATCTGACGTACTAGATAAGCTTGGCGCGCGTGGTATCATGACCCTTCTTGTAGAAGGAGGATCCTCTGTAAATGCATCTTTTTTACAAGCGGATGCTGTCAATCGAATCATTACGTACATTGCTCCGAGATTACTTGGAGGTACAGATTCTCTCACTCCAATCGGCGGGGAAAGTCCTGCCTTGATGAGTGACGCGAAAGATTTTGTTTTCTTAAAAACGGAACAGCTTGGTCCAGATTTAAAGGTAACGGCTGTACCAAAAGGAAGTGATTCTAATGTTCACAGGAATCATTGAGGAAATTGGGACTGTACGAACAGTCCGTTCGTCAGGTCAATCAATGGAACTCGCTGTGGCAGCTGCAGAAATACTGAAAGATGTCCGTTTAGGAGACAGTATCGCCGTTAACGGAACTTGTCTGACCGTTACATCATTTACGAATGGTCAGTTTACCGTGGACATGATGCCTGAAACGTTTCGAACGACGTCGTTACATAACGTGAAAGCTGGTACTTCAGTAAACTTAGAACGTGCTCTTCGCGCGGATAGTCGATTAGGAGGGCACTTTGTATCCGGTCACGTTGACGGAACTGCGATTGTCCAAAAGTGTCAGCACATCGAGAATTCGCTTGTCATGCATTTATCACTCCCGCCTGGCGGATTAAACTACGTGCTTCCGAGAGGCTCGATTGCTCTTGACGGGACGTCTTTAACAATTTTTGACGTGGCTGATGAAAGCATTTCGATTTCGCTCATCCCGCATACTCAAAAAACAACGGTTCTTGCGCAGCGTAAACCGGGAGACCGCGTTAATGTGGAATTTGACATGCTCGCAAAATACATGTTTAACATGCCACAGAAACAAACTCCTTCTGCTAAACGACCTTTGAACGAGGACTTTTTACAGCAAAATGGATTTTTATAAGGAAAGGGTGTTTCCTCATGTTTGATACGATCGAAGAAGCGATTCAAGACTTAAAACTCGGGAAACCGATTATTGTTGTGGATGATGAAAACCGTGAAAACGAAGGCGACTTCATCTGCTTAGCAGAACACGCAACCCCTGAGATGATCAATTTCATGGCAACGAAAGGACGCGGACTCATCTGTACGCCGATAACTGAATCGAAAGCGGCTCAACTCGGGCTACCGATGATGACCGCGAACAATACGGATGCACATGGAACAGCATTCACAGTGAGCATAGATCACGCTGAGTCTCATACAGGTATTAGTGCCTTCGAACGTTCGGAAACAATTTTAAAAATGCTTGAGCTACAAGCAACACCAAGTGACTTTAAACAACCCGGTCACGTCTTTCCGCTGATTGCACAAAATAACGGAGTGCTCAGCAGAGTAGGACACACCGAGGCTTCCGTCGATTTAGCTAGACTGGCAGGAAGTGAACCTGCTGCGGTCATTTGCGAAATTATGAGCGAAGATGGTTCGATGGCTCGGGTCCCTGAATTGCGTGATCTAGCAGATTCAGAAGGACTGAAACTAATTAGCATCGAAGATCTGTTGCAATACCGACTTGCCAACGAAACGCTCATTACGCGTGAAGCACAGGTCATATTGCCGACGTCATTTGGTCTATTTAAAATGATTGGCTATACCGAAAAAATGACTGGTAAAGAACACGTTGCTCTGGTTAAAGGTGATCTGACGAGCGCAGAACCTATACTGGTCAGAGTCCATTCTGAATGCTTGACTGGAGATATTTTCGGTTCTTCCAGATGCGACTGCGGTCCACAGCTCCACGCGGCGTTGCAGCAGATTGAAGACGCGGGGCGCGGCGTCCTGCTTTACATGCGTCAAGAAGGACGGGGAATCGGACTCATGAATAAGTTGAAAGCGTATGAATTGCAAGAGCAAGGACTAGATACTGTCGAAGCAAACGCAGCGCTTGGATTCCCCGACGACTTACGAGACTACAGAATCAGTGCTCAAATCCTACAAGACTTAGGAATTGCTGACGTGAGATTGCTGACGAATAACCCTAGAAAGTTGGATGGATTAGTGGAGTATGGACTCACAATTACAGAACGTGTTCCGATCGAGCTCCCCACACTTCCTGAAAACAAACGATATATGGAAACGAAAGTAGAAAAACTCGGTCATTTATTGACCCTATAGGAGGCAGTCGAAATGGGAACTGTATATGAAGGTCATTTAGTTGGTACAGGATTAAAAATCGGAATTGTAGTCGGTCGGTTTAATGAATTCATCACAAGCAAGCTGCTTTCTGCTGCACAAGATGCATGCAGACGCCATGGTGTTTCTGAAGAAGACATCGATCTGGCATGGGTGCCGGGTGCTTTTGAAATTCCGATGATTGCAAAAAAGATGGCAGGCTCCGGCAAGTACGATGCGGTCATCACTCTTGGAACTGTTATTCGTGGAGCGACCCCACACTTTGACTATGTTTGCAGCGAAACCGCTAAAGGCGTAGCAGCAGCTGGAATGCAATCAGGGATTCCCGTCATCTTTGGCGTACTGACAACGGATTCTATTGAACAATCGATTGAACGCGCAGGAACAAAAGCCGGTAACAAAGGCTGGGATGCGGCGGTCTCTGCAATAGAAATGGCGAACTTGAATAAGCAATTTTCTTAACAACGTCGGCTGAATTCTTTCAATTGCGGGTTATGTTGTTCTGAAGTAGGATATAAGAATGACTAGTGGGATTGATGCTTATAAAAATTGAGTCACTTATCCGCTACTTGCTGAAGGAGGAATTCACAAATGTCACTCACATATACATTTAAAACAGATCAGTTAACGAAAGAAAATATCCAACAATTATTTCTGTCTGTAGAATGGGAATCTGCTTCTCATCCAAATGATTTGTACAATGCTATTCTTAACTCTCATTCTGTTGCAACTGCATGGGACGGCGGCCGGCTGATTGGACTCGCGAATGCAATGTCTGATGGATCTATGGCTGTCTATTTCCATTACGTCCTTACAGACCCAGCCTATCAAGGGCAAGGCGCAGGTAAAAAGATTATGAAGATGATGTTGGAGAAGTATCAAGATACGCACACGAAAGTACTTGTTTCGTATCCAAAAGCGGTTGGATTTTATGAGTCGCTTGGCTTTGAACCGGAAGAAACCAGTACACCGATGTATGTATTTTCAAGCTAATCCCATTCATAATTAATGAATAAAAAACGCATCCCTATACAATCGGGATGCGTTTTATCATTTTGTGAAATCTATTTTTTTCGCTAAAGCGAGCATGATACTGCCACCGACGGTCATTGACAACAGTTCGCCAGCGCCTACCGTGAACCATGTGATCCAAAATGGCGCGCCGTACAATATGGTCAACTGTCCTGCAACGGTGAACATGGAAACAGCGAAAATCACGGCAGTCCAGACAAACTTCATTTTGTCTGACTTCAGCTTCTTTGTAGCAGCACGGCTAATAAGCAGCACAAGAAACGTGGCCACTCCGCCAATTGGCACGTCCAGGAACCACGTAGGTGAGAAGAAGTTCGCAAGTACCACTCCGGCTGTTACAGCGATAATATATCGCTTGTGAAACAACGCCAAGTAGTTGAACATCTCCGAAAGCCTTAACTGGACTGCACCAAAACTGATGACTGCAAGCGTGAGTGTGACAGCGACATATAGTCCCGCCACTACCGCCATTTTCGCAAGCTCTCCGACCGCAATCCGCGGACGCTCTTTTGCGAGTAACGTCATATATAGTCCTCCTTTGTAAAACAGCAAAACTGCTGTTTTAGTAATAACTGCGACCAAAGGAAGAAGAAGCCGATTGCTTCGTCAAAAAGTGTCGCAGTGCAAGCTAAAAACCTGCTTGCCTAGTATAGCAGAATTCATTCATCCTGAAAATGGTTACTTCGCTGTCCAGCCACCATCAATCGGAATGATCGTTCCATGAATATAATCGGAAGCGGCTCCCGCTAAGTAGAGTGTCAACTTCGCGACTTCTTCTGGTTGCGCCCAGCGACCTGCAGGTGTTTCCTCTGCAACCCACTCTGCTATTTTTCCATCCCCATCAAAATCAGCAGCATTCATGGGTGTTTGAATGGCGCCCGGCGCAATCGCATTTGCCCGGATTCCTTCCCGACAATAATCGAGATCGACTTGTTTTGTATACCCCACCACTGCATGTTTCGAAGCGGTATACGCTGCCCCACCACCACCGCCAACGAGACCTGCGATGGAAGCCATGTTCACCAGCACTCCTGATTTCTTCTCGAGCATATGTGGCAAAATCGCATTCGTTACGAAGAACATCCCTTTTACATTGGTGTTCATGATTCGATCCCACAACGCTTCATCGGTATCTAATGTTTTCGCAAACCCATCGAGTACACCCGCTGTATTGCACAGTATATCGATGTGTCCGAACGTATTGATTGCCTGACTTACTGCCTCTGTAACATCAGCTTGATTACTCACACTTCCTTTGCTATATCGGAAGTGTTCTGTATGTACGCTTGCTAGCTTTTCTAACCCATTTTGATCACTATCTAATGCGTAAACTGATGCACCTTGCTCTAGAAATGCATGTGCTTGAGCATAGCCGATTCCTGAAGCAGCACCCGTGATGAACACCGTTTTCCCCGCAAATTCTCTTTGTGCCATTTTTGAATTCCTCCATTCAAAAAGCCCATGATTGCTCATGAGCTTTTGCGTTTACTTATTCTACGATTGCCCAGTCTTCCGCTAACAAATCGCATACTGTCGGTGTAAACATCGTGTAACCTTCACCTGTTACATTAATAACGAAATATGGATTCATCTTTTCCCCATCCAACGATTCAGCTTCAACAAGTTTTACGTAGAGCTCTGCGCCACCCCAACCATTCCGAATAACTTTGTCGCCTGCTTTTAGTCGCGGTAAAATCTCTTCAAATGTCATCATTCATTCATCCTTCCAACTTTAAGATTCGTTTTCTGCTTTCGACTGCGTACATCCGCCATTCGCTTTCACCCATGTCAAAATGGTGCGAATGATTGGATCGAATGCAATTCCTTGTTCCGTTAGTTCATATTCAACTTTACGAGATGACGGTAACGTTCTCTTCACTGCAAAACCGTGGGCTTCCAATTCTTTCAATCGTTCTGTCAGCAGACGGTCTGAAATGCCTTCAATTTCCGCCGCTAATTCATGGTAACGTTTCGGTCCGTCCAATAGATGATAAATGATGATGCCCATCCACCGTTTCCCGATAAATTCTATAGTCGCGTGAAAACTATCACAAGCTACATGCCCGTTTTGTTGTGTAGATTGAATAAGTTCGTCGGTTTTTTTCATCATCAAAACCCCTATTCTTAAGTTAATTCCACTTTACCACAGTCATAGTTGACAAACAAGCTTACCAATAGTAAGCTGATTTACGTACTTACTAAAGGTAAGTTGAATTCACATTTATCCACAAAGGAGTTTTTCATTTGACAGAACTATTCGCACCACTATCAGAAGTCATTCACGCTCGTAAATCCGTCCGGAAATTCGACTCGGAATATCAGATTGCACCTGAAGTAATTGAGGAAATGCTACAGGAGGCAACACTTGCCCCTTCTTCAAGCAACTTACAGCCTTGGCGTTTCATCGTCATCCAAGATGACCAAGCTAAAAAGAAAATTAAAGAGTTCTCATTCAACCAAGAGCAAATGGAAACGTCTTCTGCCATCATCGCTGTGATCGGTGATACAGAAATGTATCACAACATCGATGAGATCTATTTATCAAACTTGAAAGCGGGCAATATCGACGAAGTAAATGTCCAACGACTAATCGATAATGCCAAAGCCCTTTACCCGAACGCTCCAACAGACGCTCGTTTGACGATTGCCGCGTTTGACGCTGGACTCGTTTCGATGCAATTGATGTTAATTGCAAAAGCGAAAGGCTATGACACGGTCCCAATGGGTGGTTTCGATAAAGCTCAATTTGCTAAAGAATTTAACTTGGAAGATCGTTACGTTCCACTCGTGCTAATTGCACTTGGAAAAGCAGCTGCACCTGCATATGGTTCGACGCGTCTGCCACTTGAGAAAATCACGACATTTGTATAAGTGTTAGACAAAACGCACCCTCACTCTGGGTGCGTTTTTTGTTGTAGTATGGCAGTTGATTCACTTAGATAGTAGAAAAAATACTGCTCTTTATAGCTTTAAACCAGATGAATTGTATCTCGTTTCCGATTAATTCCTCCGTATTGCCGATTAGTGGCTTGATCATGCCGATTGTTCCCTCCATATTGCCGATTACTCACGGGAATTTGCCGATTCTAACGCCGATATTACCGATTCAACATTTCCACACACACAAAAAAATGCCCACTCCGTCAATAGACGATGTGGGCAGTAGAAATTTATTGAGTATCTTCAACCGTTAAGTTTCTAACGTACTGACGATCACGCTCACTGATGCTCAACCGGTGCATATGCTTTCTAAATGCACTCATGACAAACGCATGCATATTCGCTTGCGTGACGTAGTACACAAACCACGGAAGAGATGGCAAGTAATCGTGAATTGCGATTATCGCTTCACTCGCTCCAGGTATTTTACGGAACTCCATCCGTCCCCGCTCATTCGCTTGATCATCCAGCAGGAATCCTCCTGTTATGTAATACAGCGCGCGGTCTTCGGTACTACGTTCCCCAGAATACGATAATTTTAAGAGTGTACGATTTCCAAGGAGTCCAATTCTACAATTCAAATCGCTGTCTACCGTCGTTTGGACCCATGGATTCAAGAACGTCTCTAACCATTTTACGTAATAACGCGCAACTTCATCCGCCGTCCATTCATATGGCAATTCAATCCGCTGGACTGAGCGGACGTCTTGCTTCAGTGGACCTAATGTTGGTAAAAGAGCTGTGGATCGTTTGTCTTTCTTAGCATCCGTATCCAGCGCGATTTGAGCTGCTTTCCTAAACGCAGTTTGTCCATCACTAATCCCTTCTACAGTATGACTCTTGTGGATAACCATCGGATGTTTCAAGCTTTCCACAAGTGGATAAACCATCTCCTTTGGGGTATTCGTTACTAGTCTAAGCCATAATCTCGAAAGGGTTAATGAGAAAAATGGAACATCGAGCATCTTGGGATTCTTCCCCATCACACTTGCAGTCGCTTTCATCATCGTTCGGTACGTCATCACATCTGGTCCACCCACATCGATGGAACGATCTTTCAAGTCAAAGTCCATAATTATAGAGGTCAATGCTGTCAATACGTCTTTCAAAGCGACAGGCTGTGTTTTTGTGTTTGTCCACTTCGGCAGGATCATGATCGGCAAACGCTTCACAAGCTTTGATAGTATTGGAAACGAAGAACCTTTTGGCCCGACAATCAAACCCGCTCGGAGTGCAGTCACCGGAACATCATATGCACGCAATATACGTTCCACTTCCAATCGACTCCTCAAGTGCTGGGACAGTTTCGACTCGTGCACCTCCGGAATAATTCCGCTCAAATAGACGATTTGCTGAATGCCTTGACGTTTTGCAGCTTGTGCAAAGTTATCCGCCAAAATCACATCCATATCTTCAAAGTTTCCTTGCGTCAGTTTTGCAGATTTCATCATCGAATGGACTAGATATACCGCAATGTCTGCGCCTTCTAACCCTTTTTCTGCATCTTTCATCGAAAACAAATCACACGAGCGCCACTTCACATCCTCAGTATCTTTGCGTCGTCCGCCGTTTCGGGATAATCCAATAACCGTCGCTTTCCCTTTTAAATACTCTAGCAAGTTATGCCCGATATATCCGCTTGCCCCCGCTATCGCTACTACTGGCTTTCTTTCTGCCATTCAATCCGCCTCCTTGGTAGTTCCTTTTATGCTTTCTGTACCCTTGCACTCGTCTCTTTAAGCCCTCATCGCTCTTCTATCTAATTTGCAAGAATTTTCATATTAAGTGATTGAAAATCCTCTCTTCTATGCGTATACTCAATTCATTACGAGAAGGGGTGTCTCTATGAAAATAGTGAACTTTGACGATCCATTAGCTTTTGCCACAAAAGCGGAACCGATTTTATCAGAAGACGAAGATGTTTTTAGCCTATTCAATGGCGTATTGCAGTCCATCAAAGCAGGTATGATGAATGAACCGTTCATGGCAACTGCAGAACTGGAAGGCAACGTGATTGCATTGTTCCAAATGACGCCACCTTTTCCGCTCAACATGATTTTCACGGATGAACAGCATATGGATTCGGCAATCGATGGTCTAGCTGATTACTTACTGTCTCATAATATTCCCCTTCCTTCCATCATCAGTTTGAAACCATGGGCGGAGCGATTCGCCGATAGATGGACTGCCAAGACCAAGCAATCCTCCAAAATCATTATGGATCAAGGGCTATATCGGTTGGATAAGGTGGATGAGAACCTTGAGAAAAGTCCCGGTACACTCAGGCTTGCCCAAGAGTCTGACAAACCATTGCTTGAAAAATGGCATCTCGGATTTATAGAAGATACCAAGATGCCCGAAGTGACCCCTGAGCAAGCAAGGGAATGGGTAGAGCGTACTGTTCAACGACAGGAAATTGTACTGTGGGAAGACGATGGAATTCCTGTGGCGTGTGCAAAACAAGCAAGACCGTCTCAGAACAGCGTCTCCGTATCCTTCGTCTACACACCACCTGAACACCGTAGAAAAGGCTATGCACGGACACTCGTTGCCGACTTTTCTGCAAATTTGTTAAACAAATACCAATTCTGCATGCTCTACACGGATATGCTGAACCCAACATCTAACAAGATTTATCAAGAAATAGGATACCGGAAGATTGCAGATTCTGTGCAGTTAGGGTTTGAAGTGAAGGAGAATCGTTGAAGTGGATAAACGATATGGCATCAAGCCTGAGGACAAAGAAAAAGTATTGGCGAGCTATTTTAAAGATGGATTCGACCAACCCATTCAGACCTTTCCAAGCAAAGAAAAGCGTAAAATCATTCTACTGCAACAGATTATGACTCGCTTTGAAAAGGAAATAAACTATACCGAAAAACAGGTAAACGAACTCCTAAAACCAATTTACGTTGACTATGTTTCCATTCGAAGATATCTAATTGAGTATGGATTTATGGACAGAACTTCTGACTGCACACTGTATTGGGTGAAATAGAAGATTTCATTTTAAACAATAAAGAGATGATATGCAGTCTTCGTGTAAATTGGAATGAGAAATCAGTAGAAAGGATTGGGAACTATGTGGAAGCAACAAATTATTGCGACAGAACGCGGAGATTTCGAGCTATTTACGAAAGGAAGAGGTCGGCCCCTATGCGTCACTCACTTATATAGCGAGTTCAATAAGAACGGCAATCTATTTGCAAATATCTTCACAAAGAATGCCACAGTTTATCTTGTGAATTTGCGTGGTTGTGGAAACTCTTCGCCACAAAGTGAAGACTATACGTTAGGAATGGACGATGCAGTAAAAGACCTCGAAGCAATACGCAAGTCTCTCTCCATCGAAAAATGGATTTTCGCAGGTCACTCTACTGGTGGAATGCTCGCATTAAAGTATGCCACGCGATTTCCGGAAAGTTTAGTGAAAATCATTGCAGGTGGCTTATGCGCTTCGTCAGACTATATGAAAGACAAAGGGAGCATATATTGTTCCCAAAATCCAAATAACACCCGTTCACTAGAAATATTATCCATCCTTAAAGACACTACATCCACATTAGATCAACGACGTGCTGCCGGGAAAGAGTGGTCACTCATGTCTCTTTATAACGAGGACACCTATGATGAAATGGTTAGAAGACCAAACAGCGGAAAGACGGTACCTGCACGCTTGGATTACTTCTCCTATGAAGAACTGCCAACGTATGATATAAGAGCTTCACTTGAGGATGTTTACGTTGATGCTCATATCTATTCGGGCCGTCATGATGCTCAATGTCCTCACCATTTTTCCAAAGAAGCGGCAGAACTGATGCCCAATGCCACGATGACCACATTTGAATACAGCAATCACTCGCCCTTCATAGAAGAAGAAAAGGAATTTGAGAGATTTGTTCAAGAAGAAGTATTTTCATAAAACACGCTTCATCGTACAGTTTCTTCCAAAAACTCATTAAACCACTGAGCACACTGCAACCTTTCGATCCAAGCCGGGTGCCTATCTTCAACGAACCAGCAAGCATAGAGCATAGACATTGCAATTGCCGCCTTTAATACACGCTTTTTATCGAGTACAAGCAATTCGCAGATTCGTTCAACCCGGTAATGTAGTAGCGCTTTTGGATCAGGCTTTTCCATCAAATGATTCAACATAAATTGCACGAGGTCGAAGCAAGGATCACCTCCAACTCCCTTTGGGTCAATCGCGAGCCAACCTCTCTCTTGACTGTATAAAATATTCTCGTGATGTAAATCACCATGCAGCAAACCGAGAATTTCAGTGGTCTCCTGCAATTCGTGAAAGTAACGAAGTGCCTGCTGAACCCTCTCGTTCGGCAGGTCTCCATCTTTATACCGATGCTGCTTTTGGTATTCTTCCAGGGAGACTGCCCAATCCGTAATGAGCGGTAACTCACAGTCCTCTGGCAAATCACAGCGAAGTTTCTTCCATACACTTATGAATTCATGGACAACTGCCTCTTCGTCAGAAAGATCACATAGCATCTGCCCAGGAATAAGCTTTTCCAATAACATAGCTCCACTTTCCCGATTCTCATTCACCAATCGTGCACATCCATGGCCATTGTAGATCCTGAGAGTTTCCATCTCGTTACAGTAGTCCATATCTGGCACTCCTAGTTTTAACATGTAAGGAGTTCGTCTGGAGTCTACCACGTTCGTCACATAGTTATAAGAGAGATTGTGAATCGGTTGCTCAATCGTCAATCCCCAGTGTTTCGCAAAGTAGTTCACTCGCTCTTCCAACGATGCAAGCCACACCTCTCCATCTGTTCCAAAACTATTTCGTACTTTCTGTTCAAACTCAATGGGTAGCTTCATACACGTCTCCCCTCTCCCGTTAATTCCGCTAGCAAGTGATAGACTTCCGCCTGTAACTCTACTCTATCAAGACACCAGCTTTAATCCCACTGCCGCCGCTAATACCATTCCGATGAACAATAGACGCTTCCACTCTTTCGACTCCCCGTAAACGAGCATTCCTAATAACGCCCCACCGGATGCTCCGATTCCTGTCCAAACGGCGTAGGCAGTACCCATCGGCAACGTTTCCATGGCATTTGCTAAAAATAGAAAACTCGCACCAAATCCTGCCACTAACAGAACGACTGCCTGCCAATTCCGATCCTTGTGTAGCTTACTGATCATTAACACACCAAACATTTCAAACAACCCTGCCACTACCAATGAAACCCATGCCATTATGATTGCCCCCCTTCTGGTTCAGTGTCGGGAGTCACTACTTTCAACCCGATCACCCCTGCTAACAACACCATAATTAAAATCATCTTCACAATTTTAAATGGTTCTCCAAAAAATACGATATCTGAAAAGACTGTTCCTGCAGTACCAAGGCCAACAAAAACGGCATATACCGTTCCGACAGGTAGTTTTTTTCCTGCCATGATCATCATATAAAAGCTGATGACGATGGCAATAACTGTCCCAGTCCACTCTAAAACTCCATCCGCATGCTTTAACCCCACTACCCAAAACACTTCAAATACCGCTGCAATGACGACTTTAATCCAATTTGCATTCAAGCCAATGACACCTCCATATTTTTCAACAGACAAAAAGCCCGAGAGATACTGAAAACAGTAATCTCCCAGGCTTTTATCCTTCCGTGACACAGCAATGCTGTGAGTTTTCTCTCGGTCCAGACTAACAGTTCGTTACGGAACCCTAGAAAACATTGATATACAATTAAGTCTCATTATACTTACTCAACAAGTTTTTTCAAGTATTGCACTCTTATCCGTTAAGGGAAATAAGTTCATAGCTAGGCATATCCAACTTCGTTACGTATTCTTCTTGGTCAACCAATTTTTCAATCAGTACTCTGTCGATCGATCCGATAAATTCCTTTGCGATCTCTCAACACACAACCGTTTTTCTCGAATACACGTATCATTGCATCATTCGCAGCATCCGTACTCCCTACATAGTACGTTGCCCCGAATTCTTTTAAAGCGTCAAGGGTATGTTGGTGACAGACTGTTCCCATCCCCTTGCCTCGCCATTCAGGTAAAATACCAAAGTAGAATAGCCTACCTTCATCCATCGTACCCGATTCAATATGCGGAATGCTGATGCCAACTGGCTCGCCTTCTTTTTGGAAAATCATGCAATGAGATCTCCAATTCGGACCCAGTTCCAGTTCAAAAGACTCCATGATTTGCTCAATTGTAAAGAGCTTGTTTTTATTGGCAGAACCACTACGACATTGCTCATATAAGTTTGCAAAAGTTTCATCGCTCATTTCACAAGTGGCTAATACAATTGAAGAAATATCTGACCTTTGACTATCGATTGTATTTAAATCAAGAGTGTATTCAACGATTACAGATACCTTATGGAGTCCTTTTTTAAGCAACCATGTCTCATACGTCTCATCCATCAATAATGATAAGTAGTCCACTTCCTGGTGATTCCAGTCTTTCAAAAGCTCATTGAAAGCTACTTCATAGTCGTGTTCACTTACCTGGGCTTGTTTCACCTGGTCTACTAACCAATACTCTTTTTCTTTCTTAATGGTGCTGAACAGTTCCATCTCTACCCCTTCTTTCTGCTAAACGTGTTTTCATGTCCTAGTCAATCCATGTTTCTTTATAAGGATTGCGATTGAATTCAAAAAGGATATGTATCTGTTCTGCTGTATTGCGCTTCACAGAAAGTTCCGGGAGATTGTTTTCAGTGAAGAACCCGATTTCCGCTGTCTCAATTCCAGTGATAGGTTGTCCCCCAATAATCTCGCATTGAACGAAGACTTTATAATAGTGAAACGCTTGGGGTATCGGTGAGTACTGGTTCATATCCATCAACGCCACTAATTTTTTCGGTTGAACTACGTATCCTGACTCTTCTCGTATTTCTTTCATCACATTTTCTGCAGCAGACAAGCCGATTTCACAAAAACCACCTGGCAATGCCCATTTGTTGTCGTGTGTTTCTTTCACAAGTAAGATTTGATCGTCTTGAAACACTACTCCCCTAACATCTATCTTTGGCGTCGGATATCCCTTCTCCTCTTTAAAAAGGTCTTGAATATTTTGCATTTCAGATTTTGAATGAGACGCCATAATTTCCGCACTAATTGTCCGCAATTCCTCATAGCGTTCCCGATCGAATGCATCGCTTGAAAAAGTCAGTCCTGCCTGTGAAATCGATTGTATTCGTTGTGCCCATTCCAACCATTTGTAGCTCATCTCATTACCTCCTATTTGAGCTGTCTGTCTTAATACTTATCTTGGAATCAATGATAGATTACTCCGCCATTTCTTACCACTAATCGAATGTAAAGAGAGTAGACTAAATCAGTTCGTTCATTCTAGAGGTACACCTTCTATAATCTGACCCTTTCGATTCGTTCAAAAGTGAACCTTTCCATTAGACCAGTCCTTTGCTAAAGTTTAGCAATACTGCAACAAACGCAGAAATGATGAAGGGGTCATGAACAATGAAAGCTGTTGCTACAACTACTAAAACGAAGTCTAGTACGTTTGACATGATTTTATCCGCTATGGGAATTGCACTTGTATTTGTTGCTACACTCTTATTAAATATTAAATTGCCGATTACAGCCAATGGAGGTCTGGTGCATCTTGGTACAGGGATGCTCTTTATCTTCTCGATTCTGTTTGGTCCTAAAAAGGGCGCCATTGCCGGAGCGTTCGGAATGGGCCTGTTCGACTTAGTCTCAGGATGGACTCTATGGGCGCCAATCAGCCTGGTGGCTCGTGGTTTGCAAGGATACGTCGTAGGAAAGATTGCGTGGTCGAATGGGCGTAAAGGAAATAGAACGACGTTTAACGTAATCGCTATGACCGTTTCTGTGCCTGTGATGCTTGTTGGATATTATATAGGAGAAAGTATTCTCTTCAAAAGCTTGGCGGTTCCACTCGCTTCAATCCCGGGGAACCTTGTCCAAAATGCTGTCGGAATCGCTGTTGCCATTCCAGTCTGTGTCCTACTTAAGAAAGTTGCAGTGTTCAAGTAATGCATTACAAGCCAAGTTCCGATCTAATCGGAGTTTGGCTTTTTAAATTGGGAACGATGGGAACCTTATGACCTCACTAACGTATAAGTAGAAACAATTTGTGAAGGAAGGTTTTCTATTTGAAGAAAATGCGCAGATGGGACCTCACGTATGTTGTACTAATTTTATTAATTGGATTTAGCTTATATAGCTCAATGCATCACCCCATGGAGTATGAACTTGTAGATCCTTCTAAACTGCCTGATCATGTGCAGCGCGGTCTGAAGGAGTTACCAAATCATGATGCATTTAGTACATACCGACACGGAGACCATACGTATATCGTGTATCACTTAAATGAGCCGAACGCATACAGCTCACTCGATCTCAAAGCACATAAAAGGTTCAGTCAACCAATTATTACAGCCACCATCACTCATGCCGTTGACGATCCCCTCGTAGAGAGTGCAAAAGCCATCAAATTAAAAGATCTTAGTGAAAAGGGATTTGAATTTCAAGTAGTAGATAAACGCTGAGTGAATAAAAAAAGGAATTCAAAGATGAATCACACCTCAACATACATCATTCTTCAAATAACTCTTTTAAAAACTTTTCTCTATGATCTAAGAAATATTTCGTCACTTGAACATGATGAGTCTGCTCATAGTCAATTGCTTGGATTGCCCCTCCATCGAAGCTTAGAATGGATGCCCCTGGATAGCCAAGCAAAATAGGAGAATGCGTGGCAATGATGAATTGACAGTTTTCCTCTTCTACAAGCTCATGGATAATCCGCAAAAACGTTAATTGGCGCTGAGGGGATAATGCCGCTTCTGGTTCATCCAACAAATACAGCGCTCTGCCGTCAAAACGATTTAGGAATAGGGACATAAACGATTCCCCGTGCGATTGATGGTGCAAGGACTTTCCACCATATGCATCATAAGAACCCATTTGGTCCACATGGGATGCAAACTGATAAAACGATTCGGCTCTCAGAAAAAATCCATTCGTCACTTTCGGCATCCATGATAGTCGCAAGTAATCCGAAAGATCACTCCCAGCTGCGTCCACTTCATACTGATTGTTACGCCCACCACCCGCAGTATTAAAGCCGCACACGTCCGCAATCCCTTCAAGTAACGTTGACTTCCCTGATCCATTTTCTCCAACAAGATAAGTAACAGGGTGCGTTAACTCTAGTTCAGTCAACGACTGCACAACCGGTATGTTGAAAGGATATCCCTTTTTCCGTTCTTCATTTAGAAGCGTAACCTTGTTTAAAAACACGCAATCACTCCCTTCCATTGGTGATAGCAATATTAAATATTTGGAATAAAAAACATGGTAATGAGCAGGACAAGCACGGTGCAGTTCGCCGAATAGACGATTAAGTCTTCCGACGTTCTCACCTTACCGTAGCGCTGAACTACCGATAGGACAAATAAATACATTAGAGTTAAAAAGTATAATAGGACTATATCAATCTGCCATTGCTGATCTTGAGTGATCGATGAAAATACCGTGACTCCTAAAACAATAAATCCAATTAACGAAAGTACAAATACTACTCCTAAGATAGCAGGAAGGACCCTCCAGATTTTATGCGTGAAAAACTGCGTATTCTTACGGTCTTGCCAGTACAATACTGCTGCCATACTCCAAACCGTAACAATGATGCAGACAAATGTAATCGCAATGGAAGGGTTCATCCAACTCTGTAGACTTTCAAGCCACTCATGAATTGAAATTATGTAAAAATGCTTGCTCACCAAGCCTGCAATCACCACACACACGATCCCTAATTGATAGCCTGTCCACTTTGACAAATGATTCACCCCTTTTCCCCTTATTACGAAAGAAAATCGGAAAAGTTTCGGTAGACGTTAGATTCTTCTTGGAATCCCCAAAATAGACCTACCCAACTTAATTAGCCAGGTAGGTCCATTTTACATATATGCTGTCTTTCGCTTAATCGGAAGAAGCACCTTCCAACCAACTAGACATCCAACTACAATCACGACTAAGTAAATCGGAGTTCCATATGGAATCTTTGACATCAGGATATGGACTCCTACAAAAACTCCAATGAGCAGCATGAGGATAATCTGCTTTGCTGTTCCCGATTGAACAGACTCACCCATTGGAAGTGAAAACGGGAATGTACCTTTTGCCCCTATTGCATAACAGATGACTGCATACAGGACAGCTGAAAACAGTACGACAACGAGATCAGGAACAATGCGCCATCCGAAGAAAACCGTGAATATAACTGCCTGCAGGAGATACACCGGTAAAAACAACTGTGCTAGACTCGCTTTTAAAGCGGCTCGTTTCACACGCGATACGCTTGTTATCGGAGCGACCGCATAGATCCACGCCCCTTTGAATTTACTTGAATAACTCAGCATCACTGCAAGTGGGCCAATGATGAGAAATCCAAAGTAAATCATGAAATACATATTGGAGGTTATCATGTCTTCCCACGTTCCATCTGATAAAAAGATATATAAAAAGAGGAACGGTGCGACAAAGCCGATACCTAACGATGGATACACTTTCAGTTTAAAATCGCGTTCACGCTTCATCAGTTGCCATGAAAACCTGAAGCTTGCACGCTCTTCACTATTTCTGCAGAGCACCCTCTCCCAGAATTTCATCATCACAGCGTGTTTTTGTTTTCCGCCTCTTGTTTCTGACATTAGCTTCTGAAGGTCACGTTCAAACAACGGCATTTTACGGATGTACATCCAAATCGCAAAAATGGGAATGATGAAGGCAGCAATTGAGAGTACAATAAGCGGTTTGCTTGTATTGCCCCCTAGCAACCATTCAAAAGGTGCTGCAAACCATAGTGGCGGAATCAGGAAATGCCACCAGCTGAACTCATACGAAATGGTTAGACCTACGAACTCAAACGAGCGCATTAAAACTTGATACCCTACAAAAACACCGACTGACAATAGGATTTGTACGTAATTGATCATATCTTTCAGTCGTTCACCATCGAAAACGCGTAGCATCACCATGTATGTGATCGCAGTAAGTGCAATAATGAGCAGCATCAGAAAAATCATCATTACAAGGAACAATAAGAAGAACGAAATCCCTTTGGATACAAGGATTACGATGGAAGGGATACCTAGTAATGATAACGCGATCAGTGTCATGTAAATACTGACGTGAACGAGCTTGGCAGCATTCAGCGTTCGATCATCCACCGGAACAGCAGCGAGCAGAATACGATCCCTTACATCCAGTAGCACGCTAGAAAAGTCCGCAATAAGTGACGTCATAATCATGAACATCGCAATTCCGAATACAATTCCCATCTGGAGCATCACACTGTCGCCAAAGAATAGGAAAGGAATTGTTGCTAGCCCGTATAGCACATACAATCCAAGTGATTTTAGAAACTGGTTGCCTTCTTTCAGTTTCGTTTGTGAAAACACAACAGGGATGCGCCGTTCATCCATTGTCAGTTTTAGCCCGACAATTGTCCGCATGGAAGGATAGTCAATCCCAAACGCTTGGAAGAGCCCCTTAAACACATCCATTACACGTAACGAACGGAAGTTATCCATCCGTTTCACCACCCGTTACGAGTTCTACAAAACGCCTCGCTGTTTGCTGATGTTCGTTAAAACCTGTCAGCTGATTAAATAGCATTTCCAGAGATCCTGCTTCACCTTGACCTTTTAATTCATCAAATGACCCATCGGCTGCAATTTTCCCGTTGTATAAAAGCACAATTCGATTACTGATTTTCTCTACGACATCCATTATGTGTGAGGAGTAAAAAATGGTTTTTCCACTCGCCGCAAGCATTGCTAAAATATCTTTGACGACCATGACGCTATTGGCGTCGAGTCCACTCAAGGGTTCATCTAAAAATAAAATATCAGGATCATGAAGTAAACTTGAGATGATCAGCACCTTCTGCTTCATGCCTTTGGAGAATGATGAAATCCGAGTATGTAGGACGTCTTCGAGTCCAAGTTCAGTCATGAGTTGCTTCGCTTTGTGTTCCACCGCTGCTCTTTTCATCCCATATAGCTCTCCCACGAACGTCAAATATTCCATAGGTGTCAGCGTATCGTAGATCTCTGCATTCTCCGGCACGTAACCTATCCTACGTTTAACGTCCTGGTCTTCGTTTCGTAAATCGTTTCCAAAGATCTCGACCGTCCCTTTGTAATCTTGAATCAGTCCAAGTAAAATTTTCAACGTTGTACTTTTCCCAGCACCATTCGGTCCGATGTAGCCGATGATCTGCCCTCTAAAGACATCCAGTGAAATTCCGTCCAAAACACGTTTCCCAGGGTATTCCATCGTAAGGTCCCGCAGTGAAATAATTGGTTCTGTTTGCATCTGGCATTTCCCCCAAACCGCTCTATTTACTCAAGCGTAACAAGATGTAAGGGAAATTCCAATTGTTTTTTTGAATAATAGGGAATATAGAGATAGTTTTAAGAGGGAGTTTGGTGGGAGTGGGTGGGGTGAACGTGGAAACGAGCGGGTTGCTTGCGGGAACGGGCGGGTCGACCGTGGAAACGATTGGGTTGCTCACGGGAACGAGCGGGTTGCACTCCGAAACGATCGGGTTGACCGCGGGAACGAGCGGGTCGCCCCCCGAAACGAGCGAGTTGACCCCCAGATGAGCCGATCAAGCATCCTATTAAATAAATCAGTTACAGTTGCTAATAGTGTTAGTTAGAACACTAGGACCAAGCTTATCTGTTTTGGTATTCGAGAGACGTACTTGTACTACCGCGTTTTTCATGTCCGCGGTGATCAAGTCAAATCGGCCAGCCCAACTTGGACTATATTCCTCCGGGGTGGGATAAAGCTTAAACCGCCAGCTGATTTCTTCCGGTATATACGCAAATCCTTCATAGCTATCGTAATCGCCATAAGAAGACGGTTCAGGGAGATGTACAGCAAGGATACTGATATTCGTTCGTGCAAAACTGGGTGGATTTAATTGCACTTTGTATACTAATGCTACACCTTTCGCGTTCTTAAGTTTTTTATCAACTGGCTCCAAAACCAGACTGCATGGCTCTTTAATTCCATTCGATGACTTTTCTTTTTTTCCTATCAAGGCTTGTACCTCTGATGGTTTTTCAAAAGTTACAACGAAAATAGCCATCAAACTGAACATCAGCATCAAAAACACCAAGTGGCCAGCTTTCATCTAATTACACCTACCTCATTTTTAGAGGTAGTATTTCCTTTTAACTTTATGATATGCGCGTGAAATCAAACTTGGCTACCGCATGAATCCCATTAAATAGGCACATCTCACGGCACACTAAAATCATTGCTTATATTTTTGTTCATGGGCAAGCAGCCATTCTTTCCGCCACAAGCCACCTGCGTATCCAGTCAACGTTCCGTTCGATCCGATAATTCGATGACAAGGAATGATAATGCTCAGTTTGTTTTTTCCATTAGCCGTACCCACTGCGCGCACTGCTTTTTCGTTGCCGATCGAACAGGCGATATCTCGATAAGACGCGGTTTGTGCGTAAGGAATATCCGTTAGTGCTTGCCAGACGTTTCGTCTGAATTCGGTTCCCTCATTCATATAAGGAACCGTAAATTCTTTACGCGTTCCGTTAAAGTATTCATCCAGCTCGTTGTAGCAGTCTTTGACTACTTGAAAGGTTGAATCTGTTAGCCTTTTCCTGACAACGTCGGAATCTGTAAATAAAATCGAAACAATCGCTTCCTCAGTTCCCACTATTTCAATTACACCAAGTGGCGATTGATACTCCACTTTATCCGTGTCAGTCAGACAATGATTGCCATAGATAGAATGTTGCATACGCTTCATAACCTCCCCAATTCTTCGAAACTTCCTTGATTTCCTCTACAGTTGGCTTACGTTCAAGTTTCAGCTCGCGTTTTAGTGCATTTTGAAGACCGACATCAGCAATAGGAAACGCAGAGGCATGATGCAAGCATTTCATCATTACATAGTTTGCACTCCAAGCTCCAATCCCTCGCAGACTCAGTAACGTCTCTGTCATTTGCTGAACGCCTTGCTGAAGTAACATCTGTTTTGTTAATTGACCATTCGCTATAGCCTTTGCGATGTCAATAATATATTCGGCCTTTCTTCTTGTAAATTGAAGGTCAATCAGTTGCTGTACTTGTAAGTTTGAGATGACGTCTGGTGAGGGAAATAGCCAATATGTGATCCCCTCAAAAGACAAACTTTCACCAAATCGTTCTACAAAACGCTTCTTCAACGTATATGCAAATGCTAAATTGATCTGCTGACCGATAATAGCCCAGGTAAGTGCTTCAAACAAGTCTGGAATCCCTATGATTCTTAACCCAAAATGAGTCGGCACAATTTCCTGTAATACCTTATCTTCTATCGACAACAAATAAAAATCACGTAAGTCACGATCCAGATCAAACCATTCCCTGATATAAGCTACAACTGCTCCTTGAACATTCTTGTTGTGTACATTAAGTAGTAAATGTACTAAAAGGACATGGGATTGGTAGCTGATTTTACACAACACAAATTCCTGATCGATCTTAATCAGTTTATATAAAAAGCTATCTCTAACTTGGTGCATCACTTCTTGCTCAGACCTCGTTAAAAACACTAAACATTGTTGGAAATCAAATTCGTTGGGCAGTGAAATTTTTATAATTGACTGTTGTATAGTCTGATTTATATTAACCGCTCCTTACTGTTCTTGCCGACGGTACTCACTTGGAGAACAATTAGTTACCTTGCGAAATGATTTGTAGAAACTCGACGGACTCTGAAAACCGACATCATAACAAATTTCTAAAGTCTTTAGATCTGTATGAACCAGTAGATGGGCCGCTTTATCCACTCTGATTTTTTCCAAATAGGTGCGTGGTGTCTCTGCGGTTTCTTGTTGAAATAATCGTTCAAGATGAAAAGGACTAATTCCTACATGATCAGCAATATTTTGTAACGTCAACTTTTGTTTATAATGATTGACTAAAAAAGCAGTTACGTTTTTAATGAGCTCTGTGTGAGGAGAATGCTCAACTTCTGGTTTGCATCTTTTACAAGCTCGAAATCCGGCTGCTTCAACTTCCTTGATGTCATGGTAAAACGTTACATTTATTTTTTTGGGCTTTCTTGATTTACAGGAAGGCCTGCAGTAAATTTTAGTTGTCTTTACAGCAGTAAAAAATAGCTCGTCGTAAGTTTGATCACAAGATATAATTTTTTCCCACATTTCGTCAAAAGAAAGATTACTCTGTATCACTTTTGAATCCCCCCACTTCTTGCATTAGTGCTTATATAACAATTCTGTATCCATACCTTTTACTAACTGCGTTGCATTCTTTTCGATAGATGCAATGACTTGGTCTGAGAACGCATTCCCGAAACTAAATCGTGTTACACCGATTTCTTTCAGTTTCTCACAATTCGTCAATCCGGGTACAGATAATACATTCAAAGACACCTTTACGGTACTTGAGACTTCTTTGATTTCATCTTCATTTACTAAACCTGGCACAAATATTCCACTCGCTCCACTTCCTACGTACGCCGCTGCCCGTTCAATCGTCTCTGATAGGGCAAAATTACTTTGTAAATAAGTATCTGTTCTCGCATTAATAAAAAAGTTTTTGAAACCATTTTGATCGAGTGCTATCCTCATTTTAGTTAGAAGTCGACAGTGATCTTTTATTTCTCTTAAACCGTTTTTTGTTTTCAATGAATCCTCTAGATTAATGCCTGCTACCCCTACATTTGCCGTCTGTAATACGTGCTGAATAATGGTATCCTCCGCTTCGCTATATCCTGCTTCAATATCTGCAGAGACTGGGACATTAACATTTTCTGTAATCGCTTGGATAATCGCTAAATGTTTATCAAAGGGAATACGTTCTCCATCTGGAAATCCCAACGTATTTGCAATCCCCCAACTTGTAGTCCCAATTGCTTTAAATCCCGCCTTCTCAAGAAGTAAAGCCGATAGAAGATCCCAGGCGTTTCCTAAGAACAAGAGATCGGACGATGTATGAAGTTCGTTGAATTCTTGAATTTTACTCATGCTATTTCCCCCTAGTTGTGATGAAACTTATTTTACTAGGTGTGTTTAATCAATTCGTCTTCAATCTTGCTCTTATGGTCTACAGTCAAAAAAAGAAAAAAGTAGCGTTCGTAACTTCTTGCTAACAACTATGCAACATGGTTTGTTTGCCGGGAACTTCATTATTCCTAAAGTATAAAACAAACAAAAAAACGCACCCTACTCAAAAAGGAGTGATGCGTTTTGATGATTAAAATTGCGATTGCTATCGGACTTTTCATCGTCTCTTATTCACCTCGTGCACCAATTGCTGAGGTGGTACAGGAAGATGCTCCTGCCTATGCTAAGTGGTCGAGACTAGCCATTAAGCAAACCCAATCAGAGTATCCGAAAGCCAGTATTATTGACTACTTATATATGGGAAGCGCCGCGAATAACGGCTCCACTGTTGCCACGTTCCGCCTCTGGTTGCGTGAAGGGAAACGAGAATACGGAGTTGTCGTTCGAGTGACGTATGTAACGGAAACTGAAAAACTGGAGAGTGTAAAGTTTCACGAGATCGTACCGCCTGGATGAAGTCAGAAGGAATAAATTTCTCTTTTCAGTTTCTATAATTTGAGGCGGGTTTACCCAATGACTCTCGCAACAGTCACCCCATCACCAATTGGAATTAGAAGAGATTCCAGCTGAGGGTGATTGGCTACTGTTTTATTGAAATGCTTCATGAATTCCGTATAGCGTTTTGGTTTTGCATCTGGGTCTGCAATACTGCCACCCGCAAGTACGTTATCCATTACAATCAATGCACCTGGTTCTGCTAATTCCAGGCAGCTGTTCAAGTAGTTTTCGTAGTTTTCTTTGTCCGCGTCTATGAAGAAGAAGTCAAAGCGTTTTTGTTCGTTAATAAGTTCTTCTAACGTGTGTAGGGCGGGACCCGTCCGGTAAGAAACTTGATGACCAAAACCTGCTTTGGATAAATTCTCATTCGCGAGGTTTGCGTACCTTTCTTCTATTTCAAGTGACATTAAAGAGCCTTCATCACCAAATCCCCTAGCAAGACAGATGCCACTATAGCCGCCTAACGCTCCTATTTCCAGAACTTGTTTTGCACCGGAAATAGACACAAGCATTGTCAAAAGCTTGCCGGACGAAGGGGAAACTGAAATAGATGGCATTCCGTTTTCTTGTATAGAAGTAATTACATTTTCAAGCAACGCATCCTCTTTAGTAAATACTGAGTCAATGTAGTGATTAATCAACTTCACTTGAATTCCTCCCTCTTGTATCTTCTTTAGCAATGACCATCGTTTCATCCTCTTGAATTTCAAACAGCTGAATGAATTCGTCCGTCATCATGTCAATTGCCTTCAGTTCTCCGATAAGTACTTGCTGGATAGATTGAAACTCTGGCTGATCCAATTGTTGCTTAATCGTTGCTCGTTTCCTTTTCAGCATTTCAGCAAACGCAATTGCTTTTCCGCGACGAAATGTCTTAGCACCACCATGATGTCCTCCTCTATGACGTCCCCCTCGTTGTCTTCCCTCTTTATGAAAATCAGCAGATGATTCTTCTTTCACAGCACTCACTCCTTCCAATACGTTAAATGAACTATATCACTAATTGTATACAAACGTATACAAACGTGCAAATGCCTCTTAGATAAGTCCCTTTCAATACTTCTTTCTGTACATCTTACTTTCCCCGTCTACAGCCTGTCAGCAATTAAAAAAACACTAGATGCAGTGTTTCTAAAAAGGAAAAAAACTCTTGCAAGGAGGCTTCTAGAAGAAACCTTGCAAGAGTTTTTTATTGGATCACTTATGATTATTCTTCGATTTTAGTTTGCTCTTCTGTTTCAACAATCTCTACAACCGGAAGTGCATTGTTAAGTTTCAATGACTTCGCAGTTGCTTCTTTCACATCATGAAGCATTTCTGGATTTTCTACCAATGCTACACTGTATGAAGGAATCATCTCTTTGAATTTTGCTTCCCATTCATTTTTGCGCTCTGGGAAACACGTGTTCAGGAGATTGATCATGACGTGAACTGCTGTTGAAGCTCCTGGAGATGCCCCTAGCAATGCAGCGATCGAGCCATCGGCTGCGTTGACCAATTCAGTTCCGAATTGGAGTGTTCCTTTTCCGCCAGCCTCTGTTTCTTTGATGACTTGTACGCGCTGACCCGCAACGACGACATCCCACTCATCGACCTTAGCATTCGGGATGAATGCACGTAACTCTTCAACTTGCTGCTCTTTCGAAAGCATAAGCTGTTGTACAAGATACTTTGTCAGCGACATCTCTTTCATACCTGCAGATAACATATTGACGACGTTGTTGGGTTTGACAGACGATAGTAAGTCCATCATCGAACCGGTTTTCAAAAACTTCGGTGAGAAGCCAGCAAACGGTCCGAACAGCAACGACTTTTGGTTGTCAATATAACGCGTGTCCAAGTGAGGGACTGACATCGGAGGTGCACCGACCGAAGCTTTCCCATATACTTTCGCGTAATGCTTTTCTGCAACTTCCGGGTTATTACATACTAAAAACAGACCGCTAACCGGGAAGCCGCCGATTCCTTTACCTTCAGGAATACCTGACTTTTGCAGCAAGTGAAGGCTTCCGCCGCCACCGCCGATGAAAACAAACTTCGCAGTGTGGCGTTCGATTTCTCCGCTCACCAAATTGCGAACTTTCAGCTCCCAACGCCCATCACTCTTCCGTTTCAAATCCTCTACGCTACGTCGGTATTGAATATCAACACTTTCACGTTGTAGATGATCGAATAACATATTTGTGAGCGCGCCGAAGTTAACATCTGTTCCAGCATCGATTTTAGAAACCGCTATAGGCTCGGTAGATGTCCGGTCTTCCATCATCACAGGAACCCATTCTTTTAACGTTTCACGATCTTCTGTGTACTCCATATCTTGAAACAGTGGATTTTGCTTCATCGTTTCATAGCGTTTCTTTAAAAACGTTACGTTGTCCTTACCTTGCACATAACTCATGTGTGGGAGTGGACGGATGAAGTCTTCGGGATTTTGAATTCTTCCGTTCTCTACTAAAAATGACCAGAACTGCTTAGATACTTGAAACTGTTCGTTGATTTTAATCGCTTTGCTAATATCAATGGAACCGTCTGCCTTTTCCGTTGTATAGTTCAGTTCACATAATGCTGCGTGACCTGTACCGGCATTATTCCATTCATTCGAACTCTCTTCCCCTGCACGGTTAAGCTTTTCAAACACTGT
This sequence comes from Sporosarcina sp. ZBG7A, assembly GCF_000813425.1. Taxonomy (GTDB): domain Bacteria; phylum Bacillota; class Bacilli; order Bacillales_A; family Planococcaceae; genus Sporosarcina. Next base: position 37,035 of record NZ_JWIB01000001.1, on the reverse strand, counting down.
GATATTCCACTCTGGAGCTACCTCTTTCAGCATCGCTCCGAGCGTGGCACTCATAATGCCGGCGCCAATTAAAATAACGTCTGTATTCGTATCTCTGTTGCTCATTTGACCCATCCTTACACACTGAATTTGCAAAAAAAATGACAGAATACTTACCGGCACCTTTTTTGTCTAGTTGTTCCTTGTTTAACTCTATACGATTGGATTGATTAATAAATACACATGATATACCTTCCCAATTATAGACTAATTCAAAGAGATACAAAAGAGAGATGTTTGGAATATCCACTGAATTCCCTGTACACAGAAATTCAAATACAAAATCCGCATAATATATAGAAGAAGACATTAAGTATTCGACATCTACTCAATCGGGGTGTAATAGAGAACTGATTGTAGTTTATTTACTACGAATAAAAACTGTACGTCCTTTATTTTCTAAGGTGACGTGCAGTTTTTTACGTCTGCGCAAAACAGCTTATACATGAAAAGTAATGTTTCAAGACACTAAAGAATAGTCTTGAGAATGAGATGAGTCGAGCCTCTTCTACATCTAAAGGCTGAGACAGATTCAGACTTATAGACGTCTGAAATTTCAAAAAACGATGCTATTGTTTAGATAGTAAAAGCAAAAGGAGGTCTTGCGATGCGTATTTTAGAATATATCGTAAGAAAAAAAGTATTAGTGGGTTTACTATCTGTTTTGATTATCGCTCTTGGAGGACTCGCTGTTCTTCAATTGGATAAGGAAATTATGCCATCTGTCGGAATGGATGGTGCTTATGTCAACGTCGACGCTGGTGAATTATCTGCGATTGACGTAGAGCGGACGATTACCACTCCACTTGAACAAAAGATCCAGGCAATTGAAGGCGTACAAGAAATTCAATCCAAAACCCAACGAGGAGATAGCACTTTACAGATCACATTTGACCGCGGACAGGGAGAAGAATTATCCAAAGAAGTCCATCAAGTCGTAACTGAACTAAAAGCCACTCATCCTGAGATAAAAGAAATCTCTTCAAGTCAGTATGGTGTGAACCAAGGCTACGAGTTCTATATGGATGTGACCGGCGGAGATATGAACTCAATGTCTGATTTCGCAAAAGAGGTCTTAAAGCCGCGACTTGAAGGCTTGAGTGAAGTCGCTGATGTGAATTTGTCAGGAATGCCTGAGTCTGAAGTAGCCATTCAGTTTAAGCGCGATGAACTGATCCAACACAAGTTGGATATTTCTCAGGTAATTGGCATGATAACTGAGGCGAATTCAGAAGCGACACTCGGAGAATTGACGGACGGGAAAGACCAAGTAACTGTTAGATGGGATACAAAGTTGGATAGCGTGGCGTCCATTGAACAACTAGAAATTCCGACATCCACCGGAACTATCCTTTTGGATGACATTGCAACGGTTTCCTTAGTACCTCTTGAAGGTTCATCATTCGTTTGGAAAAATGGCACGCAAGATTTAGTGTTCGTACAAATCAGTCGCGCTGCTAATGTAAACCAAATCGACATGGCAAAAGCAGTTCGCGCAGAAGTCGAAAAGATCCGGGAAGAGGGTCTTATCGAAGGCTTCACCTTAAATGAGATGGTTGCTCAGGCAGACTTTGTTCAGGAGTCGATTACAGGTGTTTCGGTCAATATTTTAATAGGAAGTATTGTTGCAATTGCAATTCTACTGGTTTTTCTGCGCAACATTCGTGCAACACTCATTATTGGGGTATCCATCCCCACTTCGGTTCTTCTCACTTTTTTAACCGTCCACCTATTAGGTTATAGTCTCAATATGTTGACCCTTATTGGGTTAGGATTAGGAATTGGAATGATGGTCGATTCATCCATTGTGATCCTGGAATCGATTTACCGGCAGAGAGAGCTCGGACTCGGAAATATGGAATCGGTTCTTACTGGAACGAAGGAAGTCGCTGGCGCCGTTTTTGCATCCATGTTGACGACAATCGTAGTGTTCTTACCTATCGGATTCATTGGTGGCGACCTTGGTCGGCTCATGATTATCTTATCAATCGTCGTTGCCATTACATTAATCAGTTCCGTCATTGTCGCTTTTACGGTTATACCGACTTTATCCGAAAAGTTTTTGCGACTCAAAAAGAGGGATACGACATCAAAGGAAGGTTTCATCACGAAAAGGTACAGTGCCACCATTTCATGGATCGTCCGAAAAAAGAAACGCAGTATTCTCGTCATTGCTCTGTTTTTTGCACTCTTCGTCGGCTCTCTCTTCTTCGTACCTAAAATCCCGATGACCGTGATGCCGGACATTTTCAACAGATATACAGAAGTCGTAATTGAACTGGAATCCGGTATTGATGCGCAAGAAAAAGAAGAAGTGATCGCTACTGTGAATGAACGCCTGGAAGCCATTCAGGATGTTGAATCTAATTATCTATTGGATACAGATGGCTTACTCGTTGGAATCATTAATATGACGAAAGGCGATAAAATTCACAAAGGACAAAAAGAAGTTAATGAAGAAATTTTGAAAAGCATACGTGAATTGGTGCCTTCTACCCCAATCAATAGTGTTCAAAGCGCTATGGATGGTTTGGCGGGATCCCCCGTTCAAGTGATTATTAAAGGAGAAGACTTTGACTCCTTACAAACCCTATCAAATGAGTTTAAACAAAAGCTTGATGCTGTTGAAGGAATTGTAGGAATTATGGATACTCTACAGCATGGTTCACCTGAGCAACTCATTGTATTGAAGGAGAAAGCAATCCAGGATGCGGGATTGTCTAGGCTACAAGTGAAACAATTCCTTGAAGAGACCTTTGTTTCTACACCTATCGGACAAATCACTGTTGCGGATCAGTCAGTTCCTTTAATCGCAAGTTGGGATTCAAAAACAACTACTCCAGAAGACTTGCTCCATTTAAAGGTCCCGACGACGGATGGCGAAAAGAAATTGTCCACCTTCTTAGATTTAAAAACGGTTCAGACTCCAAACGAAATTATGCATAAAGATGGTGAGCGTTATATTACAGTATCTGCAGATATTGAAGGACGGGATTTAGGAGCCATCAATCGTGATATTCAAAAGGTTTTGAAGGATTTCAACGCGCCTAACGGATATTCCGTTGGTGTCGCCGGAGATATCGAGCAGCAACAAGATTTGATGATGGAAATGATAGTTGTATTGGCCATTGCATTATTCCTCGTGTATTTTGTCATGGCTGTACAGTTTAATCACTTAGGGCACCCCTTCATCGTCATGTCCATCATCCCAATGGCAATAATCGGTGTCATTATCGGGTTGGCCGTCACACAACGAGAACTGAATCTCTTGTCAGGTATGGGAATCATCATGCTCATCGGTATCGTCTTGAACAATGCAATTTTGCTCATTGATCGGACAAATCAGTTACGTTCAGAAGGAAGTTCTGTTGAAGAAGCACTCGTTGCAGCAGGTACACAACGAATACGCCCCATCCTCATGACAACATTAACTACTGTTGGCGGTATGTTGCCCCTTGCACTCGCATCTGGTGTCTCAGGGAACTACCAAGCGCCCCTTGCAACAGTACTCATTTCGGGATTACTATTTGCGACCGTCATTACATTGTTGCTTATTCCTTCGGTGTATCGAGTGTTTACTGTTAGTAAAACGAAAACAGAAATTTAATGAAATTAAAAGCCTCATTCAGCCTAATACTTAGGCTGAATGAGGCTTTGTCATGTAATGCATCACTTAACTGGTCTTACTATTGTTTTTTAGATGTCACTCTATTCCTTGAGCAACCCAATGCCCTTCCATTACTTCTACCAGTTTTGTATTTTCCACATTGAACTTCCTATCTGCTTCATCCTTTTTGTTGAGTTGTCGGTGTTTGTTTGCTCCCACTTTAGGGTCTGGAATCGGAATAGCGGCTAACAAGGACTTTGTATATGGATGCAACGGGTTATTATATAACTCTTCGCTTTCTGCCAACTCGACAATCTTCCCTGCGTACATAACCGCTACCCGATCACTGATGTGCTTCACCATGGACAAGTCGTGGGCTATGAATAAATAAGTAAGTCCTAGCTTATGCTGTAAATCCTCCAGAAGTTTTACGATTTGTGTTTGGATGGATACATCAAGTGCAGATAATGGTTCATCACAGACGATGAAATCTGGCTCTACAGCTAAAGCTCGTGCAATTCCAATTCTTTGACGCTGACCCCCAGAAAATTCGTGGGGATAACGCATTGCATGCTCGGGTTCCAAACCAACCATCATCAGTAACTCTTCAACCCTTCTCTTGTGCTCAGCTTTGTTCTTACTCATCCGATGAATATCTAGTGCTTGCCCGATAATATCAAGTACTTTGAAGCGGGGATTCAAAGAGGAATATGGGTCTTGGAAAATCATTTGCATATGTTTTCTCATACTCTTCATCTCTTTTGAAGTAAAACGGTTGATGGCCATCCCTTGGTATAACACTTCTCCATCCGTCGGTTCGTCCAATCTTAAAATTGCACGACCCGTTGTAGACTTCCCAGATCCTGATTCGCCCACAAGGCCAAGTGTTTCACCAGGCCGAATGTGAAAACTAATATCGTCAACCGCCTTAGTCAATCCCTTTTTTCCACTGTCGAAGTGTTGCTTAAGAGACGTTACTTGAACAAGAGGAATCGTCTTGTCAATTCCTTCTGGTAATTGAGATACCCGTTTCTCCTTTTTCTTTTCATCAAGTCGGGGTAGTGCATTTAATAACTTTTTAGTGTATGGATGTTTTGGACTTTCAAACACCTCTAACGTTGTTCCGGTCTCCACAATTTCGCCTTTCTTCATAACTACGACATGATCACACATTTCCGCTACTACTCCCAAATCGTGAGTGATCAATATAATAGAAGTGCCAAAACGTTGTTGAATACTTTTCATGAGATCGAGTATTTGCGCTTGAATGGTTACATCTAATGCAGTCGTAGGCTCATCTGCAATTAGCAATGCAGGCTTACAAGCAAGTGCAATTGCAATCATAACCCGTTGACGCATCCCCCCGGAAAATTCATGAGGATATTGGTTATACCGAACTTCACTATCTTTAATACCAACCAAATTTAAAAGTTCAATCGTTTCTCTTTTTGCTTCTCTCTTGGAAACGTTCATATGTTTCATAATACTTTCGCATATTTGTTTCCCTATTCTTTTAGTCGGATTTAAAGAAGTCATAGGATCTTGAAAGATCATCCCAATCCCATTTCCCCTAATACTCTCCATTTCCTTCTCTGTCTTCAAGTTCAGATTTTCTCCTTGAAATTCAATAATCCCCTCTTTCATATACGAAGGTGGGGAGGGCAATAAACGCATGATAGAACGTGCGGTTACGCTTTTTCCACTGCCTGATTCTCCTACAATACCAAGGGTTTCTCCTTTGTTAACCTCAAAACTCACACCGCGAACAGCATGGAAATCTTCATCCCTCATCGTAAATGAAACGTGTAGATCTTTCACTTTTAATATGGGTTCCACAGGAAATCCTCCCCCTTTTGTCATCATTGGTGAATCTCAAGAATAGAATTGACAACCAATAACTACTTGTTTATAGTCTAGTATACCAATCGGAATTAAACAATATAAAAGGTGGTGGATTAATTTGGCGTACACTATTACTTCACTTCTTCAGAAGTCTTACAAAGAAGCTCAAGGAAAAACAGTAGTTCAGGTTCTGCTAGTTCTGGCGGGGCTTCCTGTTCATCTAGTCATATATTTTATTTACTTGATTAGAAAAAAAGACCAAACTCGCGATACTGTGTTGAATGACATAAGGGTGGAACTGTCTGACAAACAATTGTCTGATCAATGGCATTCTGATTATGTAGATCAGCTAGTTCGAAAACGAACCTTCTTTCAGGAGAATGTTAGTGATAAAGAAATACACGAAGTAGCTGAAAAGCTAGTAGAAGAAAGGAAGAAAGAAGAAATTACACGGCGTACTGATGATCATCTCAATCAGAGTGGAATACAGAGAACTACGTATTCAGTTTACTTTCAATCCCTCTTAGAACGCCGCCATTTTTTACTTTACACCTTGCTTCCCGGGGTTCTTATGTACGCAATCCTATTGCTAATCAGCAATCCTTTTCTAACCTATATCGCAGAGAGACTTATCCAAAGTGTGCTTGTCATTATAGGAGTCGCGATTTTGGTATTTACGATTCTCTATATCTCACCATTCGATCCCGCCTCTAATATTCTTGGAGAATCGGCGACACAGGAACAAATTACAGCGTTCAACCAATTACACGGTCTCGACCTTTCCTATTGGCAACAGCTATGGAATGCGTTAAAAGGTATTGCTACCTTCGATTTAGGATCTTCATTTGCAGGTAATGAAGATGTCGCAACGAGCATCGCCAACAAATTCCCGGTTACGTTAACGATTGCACTGTTCTCGGTCATTATGGCAGTTGTCATAGCAATTCCAGTCGGCATTCTTTCTGCAACTCGACCAAATTCGTTTCTGGATTACTCGTTCATGTTCATTGCATTAATCGGCTTGTCCATTCCGAACTTTTGGCAAGGACTTATCTTCATTCTAAATTTCTCGATTAAGCTCAATTGGTTGCCAGCTACGTATAGTCCTAGTAATCACCTATCCATGATTATGCCCGTCGTCGTTCTTGGAACAGCCCTTACAGCTTCTATAGCGAGAATGATGCGCTCATCGTTACTTGAAATTATTCACGAAGACTACATCATCACAGCACGAGCAAAAGGACTTTCTAAGAGCCAGATGTTATGGAAACACGCTGTCGGAAACGCTATGATTCCTGTCATCACCGTCATCGGGCTATTGTTTGGAGGCATGCTTGGAGGTGCTGCCGTAACGGAAAAGGTCTTCAATATTAGAGGCATTGGAAGTTACATCGTTGATAAGCAATTCATTCCCGATATCCCCGCCATCATGGGCGGAGTTGTCTATATTGCAATTACTATCTCGTTAGTCAATTTACTAATTGATATTTTGTACGCATTCCTAGATCCACGAATTCGCTCTAAGATAAACCAATCGTAAAGTAGGTGAAAGCATGAAAGATTCCTCAAACAATCGACATGCGTTAGTGATATCAAAAGATTATCCTCAAGCTAATTTCACATGGATTCTCTCGTTAGCACTCGCTGCAATCTTTTTATGGAACAGTTTCCCAACTAAAACAGATGGGCTGAATCCGTTTGTATTCGCCCTGTTCTGCGCCTACACGTTAACGTCCATATTACAGCTATTCATCACTAGAAAGATAAAAAAGGATCTGCTTCATGCAGGGGAAATTCACAAAACAACAAGACGTTTAGGTTATTTCCAATTAGCAAGTTTACTGACGGGTAATATTTTTGCAGCTGCTTTCGCTTTTAACTTAATTAATAAAAGAAAGACTCCTGAATACACGTTTGCGGTGTATACGCTCCTGACTCAACTAGCTGTCATCGCTATAAGCTCAGTGAATCTATTTAAACCTTATGTCAGCGATACGTTTCTTATCGCTATGGGGAGCCTTCTTCTTATTGCTCTGTTTCACCTAGTAGCGCTCATACTGACAGTCCATTACGTGAGAGAGTATTCAGCCCCGCGTTGGATGTCTGTCCTTGCTGTTGTTTTAATGGCGACAGCTGTTACAGGAAACTTATTTGCTTTACTTCTAGGTTGGAGCCTATTCATGAAGTCTAGACGCTTCGATTCTTCCCGACTGTCGAAATGGAATGTGATGTGGGAGAAAATCACTCGGAATTCTACTGCGGTCCTAGGCATGTTTTTCATTCTACTCATGCTTACCATTTCTATCACGAGCCGATTCACGTTCGACTATGCACTTGCTGTAGAAAATAACTACAGTGCTATTTTACAAGCTCCCAGTCTCGTGTATCCGTTTGGGACGGATAACTTTGGACGCGATGTGTTTTCAAGAATTGTGTTTGGTGCCAGGATTTCATTGCTCGTGGGCTTTGCATCTACGATTCTTCCAGGCCTAATTGGAGGATTCCTTGGTGCAATTGCTGGATATTACAGTAATCGCATCGACAACTGGATTATGCGCTTGCTCGATATCCTATATTCGATTCCTGGTATCTTACTTGCAATCGCCATTATTGCTGCATTTGGAGCCAATACAGTCAATCTGATTATTGCGCTAAGCGTTGGTGGCATTCCAACATATGCACGTACGATGCGAGCGAATGTCCTTATGGTTTCAAACTACGATTTCGTCGATTCTGCAAAGGCATTAGGCGCATCAGACTTTTCAATACTGTTTAAACAAGTTGTACCCAATTCACTTGCTCCTATGATTGTAAAATCCACTTTAACAATTGGTGGTGCAGTCATCGCGACAAGTAGTCTAAGTTACTTAGGACTTGGAGTCGAGCCTCATATTCCAGAATGGGGAAATATTTTGAAAGTCGGTAGTACGTATCTTGAGTCGAATTCGTATCTCGCAATTTTCCCTGGACTTGCAATTATATTGCTCGTTCTCTCATTCAATTTCTTGGGTGATGGATTGCGGGATGCGCTCGATCCTAAGCTCGACTAACAACTAAAAACTTGGAGGGATTCATCTATGAAAAAGAAACTGTTAACACTAACCATACTGCTCGTTCTCGTGCTTGCAGGCTGTGTCAAAACTAAATCTGAGGTCGAAAGTGAAGGTAAAGAAGAGGACGGCAAGGGTGGCTTGAATGAAAAAGTGCAGATTGAAGTCCTCGGAATGGGGTCAGGCGAAGAAGACTTAAATATTGTGCGTGACCAGCTCATCAAAAATGGTTTTGACGTCAAACTGAACATTCAACCGGATTATGGAACCTTTTCAGCACAAAAAGATGCTGGAAACTTCGACCTTGCACTTTCGAGCTGGACGACAGTTACAGGTAATCCTGACTATGCCGTACGTGCGTTATTTAAAACTGACGGCGCGAATAGTCTTGTGGAGGACGCTATAGTAGATGAATTAATCGACCAAGCAAGTTCGGAAACCGCTGACGAATATACAAAAACATACAAGCAACTTGAACAACAACTCGTTACAGAAAAGGCATTCATCGCACCTCTCTATAACTCTTATAAAGCACAAGGAGTAAACAAAGAAGTGTTAAATCCAGATACCGTAAGACTTTCAAAGTCACGTGCAATCGCATGGGAAACCATTGACTTTAAAGATGCTGCAAAACGCACAACTGAACCTCTAGTGACGCAACAAGCAATAGGCGATTTGACTTCGCTGGATCCCATTAAAGGGAATGATGGTTCTATTAATACACTCAACACAAATATGTACGTACGACTTGTCAACTTAACAGATGAAGATGAGGTCGTATCAGATGGTTCACTTTCTTATAACTATGCGATGGCTGAAGGAAATTCAGACTACTACTTCATTCTTCGCGATGACATTAACTTTGCATCCATTTCCAATGAGAAAGCGATTGACACGGGAGAACGTGTCGGTGCAGAAGATGTTGTGTTCTCACTGGAACGTGCAAAAGACAAAGACTCTGTGCCTGATCACCGAACGTATAGCTTACACGAGCGTATTAAAAGCGCTGAAATTGTTACCGATTTAACAGAATTGAAGAATGCAAAACAATCCGGTAGCGAAGAAACCATTTTAGAGACACTGGAAAATGGGCTTGATACGAAACTATCCGGAGTCGTTGAAAGTAAAACAAAAGCTGACAATAGTAAAGGAAACTATCAAGTGGTTAAAGTAACAACAACTGAACCATTCCCCCAAGTTTTAAATTACTTGGCCCATCAATCTGCAGGGATTGTTTCAGAAAAACAAGTGAAGAGTATCAATACGTATGATGTTGCATCCTTCAACTTAGATAAGGATATTCCATATGGAGATCAGCGCACAGTAACTGAAGGTGCAACTTATAACAACCATCTGTATGCAAGTGGACCTTATATACTTGTGAAGAAAAACGATTACCAAGCAGACTTCGTTAAAAATCCAGGCTATCGTACGGGAAGTGATTTTGAACCTAAGATTTCAAACATAACTGTACGTTTCATCGATGACTCTGATAGTGCTCTGTCGGCATTACGTAACGGTGAAATTCACCTCTTTAATGGAGTTCCGGAAACGAAGTACGACCTTGTTGAAGCAGACGATAACTTGCTACTACAAAAGAGCGACAGCAACGCTGTTACTTACTTGCAGTTCAACACGGCCGGCCGAAAAGTTTCAGAAAGTGAAAACTTACGTAAAGCTGTACTATTCTCCATCAATCAAGATGAGTTTTTGAACTATTATCAAGGTAACAAGAAAAAAGCTTATTCGACTGTTAGCCCACTCGTGGACACAGGAAACGAGCTTGTAGCTGATTCTGATAAGGTAAAAGAGTTCTTGGAAGCCTATCGTAAGGAATAATTGAAAACCGCACTCCAACCTGAGTTTCCAGGTCGGTGTGCGGTTTTTCACTTTCATATATGCTTCAAGGATCCTCTTTCGTTTACACGAATTCGAAATGAGTTACACCCGATTACTGAGCCGTATATCCACCATCTAAAACAATCGCTTGTCCAGTAATCCCTTTTGCAGATTCACTCGACATGTACAACGCCAAATCAGTGATTTCTTTGACGTCAATCAATCTTTTCTGTGGCACAAGTGGATACAAAACTTCTTCCAATACTTGCTCCACTTCAACATTTCGAGTTGTAGCAAGATCATTGAATTGGTCACGGACCAGTTTCGTATCTGCATACCCCGGACAAATTGCATTCACGGTAACACCATCTGTTGCAGATTCCAATGCAGCTACTTTTGTTAAGCCAATCACGCCATGTTTCGCTGAGTTGTAGGCAGCTTTCCCTGCAAATCCTATAACCCCATTAATCGATGCCATGTTAATAATGCGGCCAAACTTCTGTTTTTTCATATATGGCATTGCGTGTTTAATGGCGATGAATGGTGCCGTTAGCATCACTTTCAAGAGCAGTTCGAACTTTTCAGTTGGGAAGTCCTCGATGAACGACACGTGTTGTAGACCTGCGTTATTCACCAAGATATCTATTTTTCCATAGGTTTTCACAGTGAATTCAATTGCAGCTTGAATGTCTTCTTCTTTCGTGACGTCACAAACGATTCCCGAAACATCTCCACTTAACTGAGCGACTGCTTCATCGATTGCTTGTTGACTAAGATCTGAAAGAACCACTTTTGCTCCGGCTTCTGAAAAGGCTTTTGCAATATCAAAGCCGATTCCTCGAGCCGCTCCTGTAATGAACAAAACGTTGCCTTCTACCATTACTTCATCCCCTTAAGTTAAATTGCCGTCCATCCGCCATCTACTTTAATGGTTTCTCCTGTTACAAAGCCAGCCATATCGGAAGCTAGATAGAGTACAGCTCCAGATATATCCTTCGGCTTTGCCAATCCATTTAACAAGATCCGCTTTTCTACATCTTGTTTAAAGGCTTCATCTGTAAACATTTTTGCCGTCAACTCAGTTTCAATGAAAGTTGGGGCAACCGCATTTACCGTAATGCCATGTTCTGCCCATTCAACTGCCAACGCCTTCGTCAATTGAACGAGCCCGCCCTTACTTGCACAATACGCCGCACGCTTATAATACCCAACAAACGCCATTTGCGAAGCAATGTTAATAATCTTACCACTTTTTTGTGCAAGCATATGACGAGCTGCTTCCTGGCTGCTAAAGAAGACCGACTTCAAGTTTAAATCGAGTACAGTGTCCCAATCCGATTCTGTCACGTCCAATGCAGGCTTCGCAATGTTTACTCCTGCATTGTTCACTAACACATCAATCGTTCCAAAGGTAGTTACAACTGTTTCAACCAGATGCTGGATCACTGCTAGAACACTCAAATCTCCAGAGATCCCCATGCATTTTGGGTTAAATACTTGTAGCTCACGTACAGCTTCATTGAGTACTTTTTCATTACGACCAGTAATGATTACATTGGCATTCAACTCTGCAAATGTGAGTGCAATATCTTTTCCTATTCCCTTACTACCACCTGTAACGACAACAGTCTTCCCTTTAAGTTCAGAGAAATAAGAACTCATTTCCTCTCCTCCTCACGGTTATTCCGATCATTTTTCAAGAAATGGATGAGTGTGCGTTCACGCTCTTCATTGACCTCTATAGATGTCTTCTCATCCCATTCATAAAAACCTTGTCCGTTTTTATCACCTAAATGTTTCTCACTTACAAGGTGAGTGAGTGTTTCACCAGATTGTTGAGCTGTACTTAGCTCGCTGAATAAGTAATTTGAAATCGCTGAAAACACATCCAGTCCACCCATGTCTGCCGTCATTAATGGACCTGTTACCGGCAAGCGGCGCCCTATGCTATATGTAACTGCAGCGTCAATGTCTTCTTTCGTTGCAGCTCCAATGTCCAATAAATACTGGGCTTCCCGGAACAATGCATATTGAAGACGATTACCTATGAAGCCCGTGATCTCTTTCTTTAGCAGAACCGGTTTCTTATTCATCTGTTCAAGAATTTGCATCACTTTCTCAATGGTTCGCTCGTCTGTATGCTCACCCTTTACCACTTCTACAAGAGGAACTAAGTGAGCAGGGTTCCAAAAGTGTGTGACAATGAAGCGGTTCGGATGCTTCATCTCTTTTGCAAGCTCACTCGGTTTAAATCCGGATGTATTGCTAGCAATAATACATGTGTCACTCACTAATTCTTCTAGCTTTTTATACAATACCCGTTTCAGTTCGATTTGTTCAGGAATCACCTCAAAGATGAAATCCGAAGTAGAAACCATCTCTTCTAAAGACGTCGATAACTCGATATTCCCGCGAATTTTTTCTATTTTCTTCAAATCGATCAGTTCGTTTTCCATCATCACAGTTAACTTATTTTGTAATCCTGTTTTGGCCGTTTCAAGATCAGCTTCATTTATCCCAATAAGTTTTACCGGAAATCCTTCCCATGCCGCCGCTAACGCGATTGAATGCCCCATTGTTCCACAACCTATTATTGAAATCTTCTCCATTTAAACCACCCCTTATTTTTGTTTAGTAAACGAGAGATACCCAACAAACCATTAGCCGGTTTGTTGGGTATTGAACTCTTACAAGCCTATAGAGAATAAGATGACTGCCAAAGCGGCACCAATGAGTGGTACGACAACAGACAAGGCTCCAAATGCTGGATACGCGTCTTTATGCGTTTCACCTGCAATGGAACGGATCGTTGTCACAACGTATCCTCCTTGTGGCAGTGAATCCAATGACCCTGAAGATATGGCTACTGTACGGTGTAACGCATCTGGATCGACACCTAAATCCATATAATGCGGTGCCAGAAGTGGCAAGGCAATCGCCTGTCCACCCGATGACGAACCCGTAAGTCCAGCGATAACGGCAACTGCCAGTGCCCCCCCAATAAGCGGGCTCCCTGGGATGTCTGTCATTACGCCAACCGCCGCTTCAAAAGCAGGTGTCGCTTTTACCACACCCCCAAAACCAACGACTGCGGCTGTGTTGGCGATTGCAATAACTGCCCCCATTGCACCTTCACCAACCGCATGCCCGAAGTTCTGAAAGTACTTTTTATTGATCAAATACGTTGCTAAAATACCACCGCTCAAAGAAATAATTAATGCAGACGTTCCAAGTGATTTGTGTAAAATCAATGTAATTCCAAGGACAACGACTAAAGGAATCATACTAAGTAATGGATTCGGAAGTTCTGTTCGCGTATCCGCTTCCTGATCCGTGTCTCTAGCAACAAATCTTTCACCTTTAGCAACCGCTTTAGAAATCATTCGTTTCAACCACCAGTATCCAAACAAGAACATGAAGATTGCTACAAAAAAGCTGACTTCCCAACCTGCGTATGGTGTTGTGCCTAAAAACTCAATCGGAATCCAGTTTTGAATCTCTGGAGAGCCCGCAGATGTCATCGTAAATGTTGTTGAACCGAATGCCAATGCAGCTGGTATGAATCGTCTTGGCAGATTGGCTTGTCTGAATAGACTCAAAGCCATCGGATAAACAGAAAATGCGACAACGAACAAACTGACACCACCATATGTTAAAACAGCACAGGCGATGACTACTGCTAAAGCTGCTCGTTTCATACCGATTTTGCTAACAATCCATTGTGAAATACTATCAGCGGCACCACTGTCTTCCATGACTTTACCGAATATGGCTCCCGTCAAGAACATCAAGTACCAGGATGCGATGAACCCCGTAAATCCGCCCATATAGTTCGTTAAGAAATTTACAGCTCCCTCTTCCGCTAACTGTGGGAAGAGAGGAATGCCATTTAACACGGCGATAAACAGTGCAGTTATTGGTGCTGCAATGAGGAGATTCATCCCCTTCATTGTCAAAAAGATTAATATTGCTAGTCCCCCAAAAAGACCAATGAATCCTAACATAGTAAAACCCCCAATTTCCCCAAGTGTACGATTTAGTTTTTACCGTACCGTTCTACTCTAAGGAGTGCTTGTTTCGCATGTCCTTCAAAGTTTTCCAGCTTACAAAGACGTGCTGCGTATTCTCCGATATAAGCACTAGCTTCCGGCTTCACTTTTTGATACGTCACGGTTTTAATGAATTTGCCTACCCACAGTCCACCAGTATAACGTGCTGCCCCTTTTGTCGGCAGCGTGTGGTTCGTGCCGATTACTTTGTCCCCGTAAGCAACGTTCGTTTCAGGTCCTAAGAACAAGCAACCATAGTTCGTCATGTTTTCTAGGAAGTAATCTGGATCCTCCGTTAAAATCTCTACGTGTTCAAACGCAAGACGATCAGCTTCAAAACGTGCTTCTTCAATTGAATCGACGACTAATACTTGGCCATAATCTTCCCATGAAACACTTGCAACATCTGCAGTCGACAACGTCTCCAACTGACGTGCGATTTCTTCAATCGTTTCGTAAGCGAGCTTTTCAGAAGTCGTGATTAATGCTCCTGGAGAAGTTGGTCCGTGTTCACCTTGACCCAGAAGATCGGTTGCGATCATTTCTGCGTCTGCTGTATGGTCTGCAACTACTAACGTTTCTGTAGGACCTGCAAATAGGTCAATTCCAACCCGTCCGTATAATTGACGCTTCGCCTCTGCGACAAATGCATTACCCGGTCCAACGATCATGTCTACCGATTCGATAGTTTCTGTTCCGATTGCCATTGCTGCCATTGCTTGAATGCCACCGAGCAAGTAGATTTCATCTGCTCCAGCTAAATACATAGCTGCAATTGTTGCGTGTGGAATTTCACCATTGATCGGCGGTGTACATGCAATTACTCGTTTCACTCCAGCAACTTTTGCAGTCAAAACACTCATGTGTGCAGAAGCTACCATCGGATAACGGCCACCAGGGATATAACATCCAACACTATTTACAGGAATATTTTTATGACCTAAAATAACTCCTGGAATGCTTTCAACTTCTACATCATTCAAAGAATCCAGTTGTGCTTGTGCAAACGTCTGAATGTTTTTTTGAGCAAACTTAATGTCTTCAATGACACTAGAAGGGACTTGTTCAACGATTTCTTGAATTTGAGCATCACTTAAACGGAATGATTCAGGAGTCCATTTATCGAACTTCGCCGATAGCTCTCTTACCGCTTGATCACCACGAGTCTCTACATCTTTTAATGCACCTGCAACAATTTCAGACACCTTAGTATCATTTGCAACTACTTCTTCTTGTGACTTACCTGCTTTAATTACTTTCACCATAATTCCGCCTCCTATTTTTAAACCGCTTACATTCCGATTTATAAAAAAATTATTTACACACCTATTCTCATTTCACGGAGAGTTCTTTCATTTGCATACGTATGCAACAAACTCTATGAGAAAAGATTATTCCTATTATTCATTTTAGTCAACACTTTTATGTAGTTTTTCTTTCAACAAATTTTCCATCCACCTCAATAATTTGTGCTAAACCGGTATAGGACATGATTTCTGCCAATAAATAATTCACAGTTTCCTCTATCATTTCTTCAATCGGCTGTTCCCAAGTCGTCAGTTCATATGCGGGCCAAGAAGCCATTTCAATATTATCAAATCCAACAACTTTTGTGTCTTGTGGAATACGAATATCATTTTTCCGAAGCGCATCAATTACTCCTAGCGCCATAATGTCATTAGCTACAAAAAATGCTGCCGGCAATTGCTTTTCTTCCAGGACAGTCATAGCTGTCTGATAGCCACCCTCATATGTGTAATCTGAGTTATATTTCCGATATGCTATTCTCTGTTGATCGAGAACCTCACAAAAACCTTTTTCCCGCTCAATACTCGTAGACGTGTGTTCATCTCCGGTAATCAACACCAGCTCCGATGCACCTTTTGAAAGTAAGTATTGCGCAATCCAACGGCTCGCACTTAAATTATTGCAGCACACTGAATGGAACTCTCCTGTGCCTAGCTTTCTATTAAAGAAGACGAGTGGAATATGATTTTTCTTAAACTCTTCCCCTACCGAAAACGACATGGTTGCATCAGTGACTACCACACCCGCCACATTATAGTTCAATAACGTCTCGACATCCTCTTTTTGGATTTCATCATTGTTCGTATAGACAAACAAAATACTGTATCCATGTTGCTTAAATATTGAACTAAACCGTTTCAACACTTGCGCATAAAAAGGGTTTTGAACGCCTTTCATGACAAGACCAATAATATTTGACTGATTCGTTATGAGACTTCTCGCGTATACGTTAGGACGATAGCCAAGTTCTTCCGCAGCCTCAAGAACCCGCTTCTTCGTCTTTTCTGAAACAGATGCTCCTTCAAAATACACCCTCGAAACTGAAGACTGGGAGACTCCTGCCAGTTTAGCTACATCCTTTGCAGTTACCGTTTCTCTCATTACGCTCATTCCTTTGAATTCGATTTCGCATCACTACCGATACCTTTACTTTATATTACTAGTTTTTTGAATTCAATAGTCCAAAAATAAAAAAGGCTGATTGCATTCATGCAATCAGCCTTTTTGTATCTTCCATTACGAATCTTCTGTGCTCCTTCGTTTGTTGTAAGATGCTAACTTACCTACAGACTTACGATTCAAACAATTCTTCTTCCATCAACGTAAATCCTTCAATCATCGTATCTTCTTCTACCTCGATTAAGAGACAGCGTTTGCCGTTGTAGTTAACTTGTTTCACGTATTTTAAATCTTGTGGGCTGATTGAAATATTTGCGACTTTCGTGCTGATTTTTATAGATTTTGATGTGTAACTCGGGACAACGTGGCTCGCTTTCAACTCATAGGATTCATCTTCAACTACAGATTGGAATGCCTGTTGTACTTTTTCGGTATCGACGTCTTCTGCTCCACTCAATTTCAATACACGTTCCAATTCTTTTGTATCCAATGTCGGGACGTAATCCTCATCTTCACCTTCGTCTTCCACGGTCGTCATTCGGTTGAGTTCATCATAGACGTTAGCCAGCATTTTGGTATTGACTTCATCTCCCACAACGTGCTTAACAATTTCTTCAAACACTGCTTTGTCATCTTCAGCCGTCATGATTTCTTCGCCATCTAGCACATTCTCGATAAATTGATAATCCGGTTTGTTCGCCTTACCCGCAGCATACAAAATGTGATTCACATCGGCTGCATTGTCAGTAAAACAAGGGAACAAAAACCCACCAATAGGCGAGGCTAATTTGACGACAGGATCAGTCATCTCGCTGGACTTAAACTCTCGTTCGATAAAGTCGAACACGAGTGAACTTTTCGGTAGTTCGGTGTGATTCATGCTACAAAGAATGAAAGGTGTTGTATACGCCTCGTCCCCTTCAGCCATTTCCAACTCTTCCAAGTTCTTTTTCGTCGGTTTATAATACTTCCCCCGAATGAACGTAATGACCAAGTCTTTTTCATACTGAGTGTCCTTGACCATTTTCTGTGCGATCAACTGCATGCTTTCTTTCCAATCATCCACTTCTTTTGTATGGAGTCCTGCGTATAAGAGCTGTTGGGTATTGTCTGTCTGCCCTTCTTTTACTTCTGCAAACCGAACCTCGAATAGCTTCATGGCGAGTTTTCCGCCTAACACCTTTTTAAAGTTCGCTAAAAATAATTCTTGTTGCTCCAGCTCCATTAACCCGAATGCTTGGCTCTCCTCGTGATAGATTTCATTGCTTTCCTGGCGAATGTAAACATTATAAATGTCTGTAATCATGAGTAAATCCGTATCTACTTTAAATTGTTTGCGAATATCAGCAATGTCTTTTTTATTCATATAAAGTCCCTGCTTTCTACTTTTAAGATCGATTGTTTTGGATCTGACTTAGCTCACATCCAACATAGAGTGTTCAAAGTTCAGCACTCGCTTTTGACTCTCTTACATTATAGCAATAGTTGCGTACATGGAAGAAATCTTGAGGGTTATTGAAGACTTGAATTAGGCATTAACAATACCTATCTGTTTCCTATGCTTAAAAACTTGAGCATAGGGTAAACACTATCTATCGTACTAAATAGAAAATAAGGAGAAGTGATATCATGTCAGAAACACTATTCACAGCAACTGCAACTGCAAACGGTGGACGTGAAGGACACGTTCAATCCTCCGATAATGTCGTAAGCTTTGATACAGCAATGCCCGGAACTCCTAGAGCTAAAAAACTAGAAAGCTCAACAAACCCTGAGCAATTGTTTGCTGCAGGTTATGCAGCATGTTTTGACAGCGCACTGCAATTAGTCGCTGGCAAAGAAAAAGTAAAATTCGAATCTGAAGTCACTGCAAATGTCAGCCTCCAGAAAGACGAAGCGGACCAAGGCTTTAAGTTAGCCGTGAAACTTCAAGTTAAAGGTACAGGTATTGAAAAAGACCAGCTGAAAGAGTTAGTCGAAAAAGCTCACCAGGTCTGCCCATACTCAAAAGCGACGCGAGACAACATAGAGGTTTCTCTGGAAGCCCTATAAAAATTCATTAGCACAAGAAATCCCCCGAAATGTAGCGTACCCATTTCGGAGGATTTTTTCATTCTATTTGGGACGATAGGCGTCTTATTTACGAATACTGAAAACCAATGCGATTAGAATACTGACACTGAAAATAACGATTGGAACTGTGAGTGTCCAAATATTCGCTAATGTGATGAATGCAATGCAAATGCCGATTGCTCCAAGTAATGCCGTTAAATAACTAGTTTCCCTCTCATTCTTCATAGCTCGATACAGGATGATGACAGGAATGTTAGATGCAGTAAGCAACAACAAACCAAGCAATACATCTATTGAAAAGATTGAAGTTGTTCCAAATAAAAAGAAGGATATAATACTCACGGCACTTATATTAACTGCAAGCGCTGCAATGATGAAGATGACTTTTCGAACTATGTTAGACATGACATGTTCCTCCTCTAGTTGTGTACACTTGCTCCAATTGATATATTTTTTACGAAGTCGAGTTGTTGTAATTGTTGTAAATCATTTGCTGATCCTGTAACAACAGCACCAATTACTTCTGGAGATTCACGATCAATTGCTTCTTTAACTTGCATCAGATTCTCTTTATCTGTTCCTCGATTTTTGGAAATCGAAAGCTTCAAATCCTCTTGAAAGTGTTCTGCAGGATTTTCGAAACGGGCTCCACTTTGATCTACTGTAGAAATGCCGACAACTTCATCCTCAGTGAAAATGGGTTGCTCTTTTTGCATCGCCTTCACTTCATTTTCGTCAAATACATCAAGCCATAGCCAAGAGGGTGTAAGTGATTCAGGGAATTGACTTTCAAGTTCTTCGGGAGTGAAGGATCTGCTAAATGACAGCGCCACTTCATACAACGTATCCTCTTGAAGGGATGTTAAGTCTTTGTTGTATTCCTTATACACCACATTTGGATGCATGAACGTCGTCACCTTCTGCCCATTCGTTCGAAACACTCCATGATCACTGGAAACGAATGCATCTACCGTATTATTTTTGTGCTGAACGGTTTTCAGTTCGACAGGAATACCATCTACTAACTTGTAAACTGGAGCAGTCGCACTCGATCCTAGTAACTTGGGGTGTTCTTGCCATTGACCGACATACATATTTGCTCCGAACACCGTGTAATAGGTTTCCACTTTTGCTGTATCTTGTGTCAATAGATAGGGGGTGATCCACCACTTGATGATGACTAGAAAAGCAACTGTTGAAAGTACTAGAATTAGATTGATGACCACGTTCTGTTGAATGTTCTTCCGTTTTGCTTGTTTAAATAGATTGGTTGAATCATCATGATTAAAGATTGCATCGAGATCGTTATCAGAATTTCTCATCGTTTTCACTCCATTTTTTCTTGAATGCAATGCGTGCCCTGTATAAAGAGGTTTTGACTGTATCAACTTTCATATCGAGCAGTGATGCGATTTGTTCATAGGACATTTCAAATTCATATTTAAACAACAGTAAATTACTAAAAGCAGGAGTTAACTCACCTAACACGTGCTGAATGGCCGCTCTGCTTTCTTTACCAAGTAAAATGGACTCGCCGTCTTCTATCGACAGCAATTGCTCAATTCCATCTGGCTCGATGTACATCATAATTTCCCGATTCTTCTTTTTGCATAACGTAAAGTATTCGTTTCTTGCAACACGGAATAGCCAAGAAATCGGATTCTCCATCGTAGTGTGGATATTATTGACGATGGCTTTCGTAAATGTGTTTTGCGCAATATCCTCGGCATCTTGGAGAGAGGAACCGAGCTTCATCAAGTAGTTTTGGATAAACAAATATTTATCTTTGTATAGCATCGATAATAGGTCTTCTTCTGTCATGTGTCCGCTAAGCTCCTCTCTCCTATATAACAATCGAATTCGCAAAAGGTATACAGCCATTTCAAAACTTTTATAAAATAGAGCAAGCCGCAACTGGCTTACTCTTTTACAGTACTATTCGTATCCTAGGATTCACTAAGTTGGAATGCAGGCATACTCTATGTAGACGTAACTCAAGCATATAGTGGGGGGAATTGAAATGATAAACTATCAAGCCTTTGCTGGCATCGTGACTGCCATTAATGACTTTTCTATCGGTCAGTATAACGAGGTGGGCTGTTATAAGCTAATGTCAGTTGATAATGGTTATGGAAACGTAGTGAATTTTGTAGTGGCTCCGACAACTTACTTTGTCGATCACGAAGTCGTATCAGTCGGGGATCAGGTAACAGGATTTTACGATGGTGATGCACCTGCGCCTCTTATCTTTCCACCCCAATTCAGTGCGTTAATTGTAAGCAAAAATGTACGAGGACAATTTGTGAAAGTCGATCATTTTGATGATCAGTTAGTAAGCAGTGATCACACGTTACAGCTGAACATGAATCCAGCTACTAAAGTCGTCCTGCAGAATGGGCAGCCTTTCACTGGAAACCTGGCCAATCGAGATCTACTTGTCGTATATGGTGCAACAACTCGGAGTATCCCTGCTCAGACGACGCCTTATCAAATCGTTGTGTTATGTTCGTGATTTAAGTGTACCCTGCATGTGGATGAACTTTCTGCATGCAGGTTTTATCTTAAGGTAAGCAAGGTTTTCTTCACTCGCTCAGTTCTCCCAAAAATTCCACAATGTATTTAACGGTGTCTTGAATTTGCTGATCCCCTGACAACGAAGAGTCTCCATCGCCTTTTTGATGACCATACTCTCCAAAACCACCGTGATTCCCACCTTTTATTTCGATGAATTCCGCATCATTGGGCATGATTTCCTTTGCATTTTTCACTTTCTCCAGATCTGCCACCTCGTCGTTGCTTCCCCAAAGGGACAACACGTTTAACGATGACTTGCTCAAATCAGTCTTACTTTGAGGATAGGATGCAAGTAACACAAGCCCTTCTACATTCTCATGATCCAGCGCATAATCGGACGCCATCACACCACCTAATGAGTGACCACCAATGACCCACCTTTTAATCTCAGGATGGTTACTTATGATCTCATCCGCATGATTAGGAGAAAGAATCGCTAAGTTAAATCTCAAGTCTGCAAGAATAACAGGATATCCTTTCGCTGCAATTTCTCTTGCCATCGTTGCGTAAGCAGGTGCTTCCACTTTGGCGCCAGGATAGAAAATAAATCCGATATCATGCGCCTCGGAAATCGGTTCAAATAGAATATCTCCTTCGTCTTTAACTATCAACTGATCATCTGTTTCTAAGCTTTTCTTTGCAGATGGAATTGCCTCATAGGAAGTACTGACGAAGATGAAGAATCCAGCCATCGCAATCAGCAGTAAGGCTGCAATTCCTATAAGGATCTTTACTGTCCATGACTTCTTTTCTCTCATTTTCATGGCTCCTTTATGTGAGATACTATTTTATTTAATCAAATCGATAAAGTGCTTTAATATCCGAGCAGTCAATCCCCAAACAATATACTCTTCATATTCATAAAACCATTCTTCCTGTGACCGCTTTCCCCATTGGTACCGCTCTCCATTGTAGATTTTATCGAACGGGAAGTCAGGCAAGGGCGCAGGTTGAACCGGTACTCTGTGAAGAACCGGTTCATGGTCAAGTAACCACTTCAATGGAATCGCAAAGACTTCCTCGACTTCATCCTTATTAAATGAGTGGATAATTTCATTGTAGTCACACACCGCAACAAAGGGATAGACGACAAACGAAGGAGATGCAATATATGGACTCAGCTTTCCAATGATGTTGACGGTATCTGGATCGACCCCTAATTCTTCATGCGTTTCTCGCAATGCAGCATCCATTGGAGAAGCGTCTGCCAAGTCAATTCGACCTCCTGGAAAACTACTATCTCCCGGCTGTTTACGCATTGTCAGAGAACGCCTCTCAAAAACCACATGCCACTCGCCTGATTCTTGAACGAGCGGTACCAATACCGCCGCGCGAAATGCAGTGTCTTCTCCAATGAACAATGACTCATTGTCATTTAGTCGTTTCTTCCAATCCTCCAAGAACATAAAGTTTCTGCACCTCCATGCTTTCTCATAAGGTTATCGTATCATTGGCGGGTGAATAATTAAAGAATCTCAAGAGAAGCTATTTCCAACCGTTTGTTTAATTTACATCACGTAAGTAAATTAGGGTGAAGATATTCTCCCCCCACAAAAAAGCACGAGATCATCAAAGTGAAATGATCTCGCGTTCTGTATGATTACAGTTTAAATGGATGTGCCAATCTATTCAGCTCTTCACGACCATTATATCCTATAAAATTTCCGGGTTGTCCCATAGATTTGTCGATAAACTTCTTCTACTCTTATCCCCTTAATATCTGCGATTGTTTCTATACTATGGTGCATCATGGATGGATGAGTCATCTTCTCTGCAAATCGGCCTTTAAATGGCCAAGGTCCATCTGTTTCCACCATTAATTGTGACAGTGGGGTTTGTTTGACTATATGTTGAATCTCTTGTTCATAAGTAACATCGGGCGTAACCGATAGAACATACCCATTCCGAAGAACACGGTCTAGAACTGCGTCATCCCCTTTAAACCAATGGAAATGCGCCTGTGTGATGTGATAGCTTTCCAACATGTCACATACAAGCTCAGCATCTTCGTAAATAGCATGTAACACGATGGGTAAATCACAGTCTACCGCTTTGTGCATAAAGCGCTCAAGTAAATTCACATAAGGCGCTACATCTATCTCCGGCTCCTCCTGACGCAAATAATATGGAAGACCGACTTCTCCTATTGCAATGAGACAGTCATGATTAGCATTAATGAGCTGCATAATTCCTTCAAGCTCCCTTTCACTCGGCAGCGACTGTTCTGGATGATATCCGATAGCAGGTTTAACCCGACTGTCCATTCGGGCAAACTCCAGTTGCCTAAGTGAAGAAGCTAAATTGTTTGAGACTGCAATTAATGATTCAACAGACGTTGCTTCTAATTCATCTAGAATTTGGACACGTTCATAATCCTCATACATATCTAAGTGGATGTGTGCGTCAATTACGTTTCGGTTCATGAGTTGTCACCTGCTTTTGTAATTTTTCATTTAATCATAAACGGAATGCCGTCAAGTACCCTTGGAATTACCTGATTGTATATTTACGATTTGGACGAGTTGGCGGTTTAAATAATCAGCGCTATAGATGAAATCCTTATGGTACCAATCAATGATGATTCCAATGATGGCATTCGCCTGATAAGAGCAATGTAGCTCGTGGTCAATTTCTTCATGCAATATCGCTTCTTGATCCTTAAGCAATAATTGTTTGATTTCCTCAAACAATAAATAATAGTACAGCAATGGGACTTTCTTTGAAAACACAATGCGGTAGAAGTGCTGATATTTTTCAATGTGATGGAAAATACGTATTGTATCAGGATTTAATTCTTTTGTATTCAATACAGTCACGTGGCGATACGGTTCTTGATAGGACCTCGCCAAGTCAGCAGTAATTTCTTTGAAGTACTCTTCAAATAAATTCTCCACTTGAGCATAATGCAAATAGAAAGTACCTCGGTTCACCTTTGCCTTTCTGCAAATCTCTGATATGGAAATATCGTCCAAGCTCTTTTCATCTAATACCTCCAGCAAAGCGTTATGCAATGCCTCTTTTGTTTTTATCACGCGCAAATCTGTCCGCATCCCTTTTCACCTCTTATTGAACAGCTTTTAATAGTTCTGTTCCTTAATGAACAACTATTAACTATTTGATTATTGTAAGAACTCACACTCAATACTATAATTTTATTGAACAGGTGTACAGTAAAATCAGAGGAGGCAGATTCAAATGAGATTAGAAGAAAAAGTAGCCATCGTCACTGGAGCAGCATCCGGTATGGGAAAAGCAATTGCTGTAGGGTACGCAAAGGAAGGTGCTAAAGTCGTAGTGTCCGACATCAACATGGAGGGTGCTCAAGCTGTGGTAGAAGAAATTAAAGCTTTAGGTGCAGAAGCGATTGCAGTTCAAACAAATGTGGTATCTGAAGAGGATGTGCAACGGCTATTCGATGAAACAAAAGAAGCATTTGGTAAATTGGACATCCTTGTAAACAACGCCGGTATCATGGATGGGATGGAGCCTGTTGGAGAAGTTTCAGAAGAACAATGGGAACGAATTTTCTCTGTGAACACAACGGCCGTCATGAGATCTATGCGCATTGCAGTGAACCTATTCATGGAACAAGGACACGGCGCTATCGTCAATAACATCTCTGCAGGCGGACTTTACGGTGGTCGCGCGGGAGCTGCGTACACAGCATCAAAGCACGCAGTCGTCGGTCTAACAAAAAATACGGCATTCATGTACGCAGACAAAAACATACGTTGCAATGGGATTGCCCCCGGAGCAATCGCGACAAATATCAGTTCTTCCATGAAAAATATAAGCGAGTTTGGTGCTCGTCGCCAATCACTTGGTATGTCCCTGAACCCGCGCGTCGGACAGCCTGAAGAAGTAGCAGAGTTGGCCATCCTCCTAGGATCGGATGCTGCGAGTTTCGTGAATGGACAGGTAATTGGTGTAGATGGAGGCTGGACTTCCTATTAAGGAATTCGAATTGTGTAGGCGTGTCTTTAGAACTTGAGAATAGTCTTGAATGAGATTAGTTGGATCAGACACTTTTAAAGACCAAAAGACCCGTGCGTTGCGGTCTTTTGGTTTACTCGTGATACGGATTATTTTATTAGTAGTACGTACGAGTTAAACAGAAATTTATATTTTACTTTGCACGATCTGACGGTTTACTAATCCACTGGTACAGCTGCACTCCTTATGCGCTTCTTCTAAACAAGCTCAGTGATATTCCCTTACTGTGCTCTATTTATCAGCTCTATATACTGAGTGTCTCCATACCCGATCATCGGGAAAACCTCAAATAACCGCTTAAGCAATTCGGATTGAGACAACTGTTTATTTCTTGCAATGTATTTAGTAACAGGATTGTTTTCTGTCTGCATTTCTAGATACAACTCGATTGCCTGGTACAACACAGGCAGCACTTTATGTTTCGGCTTCTTGTGATTCACAAGCACGTCTTCATAGACTGAATAATAGGTTCCTAAAGCAAGTTCAGTTTGAGTTACTTTAAATTCGTCCTCTCTAAAACTATTTAAATACACCGTACCTTTATAATCCGACTGCTCAAGATACGCAAGAACGGTTAGAAGATTCATCTGACAAAACATATCTTCACCAAACCACAAAACTATATAATTATAGTTTTTCTGATTGAGATTTATTAAAGGTTGCATTACTTTAGAGATGTAACTTTCCATAGAGACATGATGTCCTAAAGCACGTGTTTCAATGAATGTGGAATCGAAAATTGGAATTGTCGTTTCATGGACACACATCGCTTCATTAAATGGGGCATAATCGGAATTTCCCATCAGTTTTTTATTTTTGAACTCCTCATACATGACTTCCCCATTTAAGATATTCAACACATCCCGGTCAAATAATTCACTCTTTTCACTATGCAAGTTTGCTACTTCTGTTTCTCTACGAGTATTCATACTATCTCCGTCCTTTCCTGGATGAATTATTAGTTTGGCAATTGATTGAACTGGCATTTGATGGCGTTGAAAATCTCTTGGACTCACACCAAAAACTGATTTAAAAGCTCTGCTATAAGCCTCTTGCGATGAATAGTTGTAATCAACAGCGATATCGATGATTTTACGATTCATTACTAAATCTCCTGTAGACAAATATAATCTTCGAAGCAAAATGTAACGCCGCACACTAATACCGGTTGCTTGATGAAACTTAAAAGAGCAGTAGTATGTGGAATACCCCATATGACTTGCTTACTCGTCCAATGAGAACTCCCCTTGTAAGTTGTCTTCTATCCAATCAATCATTTGCTGAATACACTCATTCAATTTCATCACTCCTGATTATCAGTATACGCTGTAGCTAGTCCATTCATATGATAGTTGTTGTGCTGATTTAGCACTTTCACATTTCACTTGCTACAAATTCCATCTGATCCTTATCCAATCAAAATAGTTGACTTCCTAAGGAAAAAGAATAAAATGATGAGATACTTTAAACAAAGTACTTTTTCTAAAGTCCTTAAGTTAAAGTGTATATTGAATTGGAGAGAGGAAAAACACATGAAATTCACACAATTTCTAAAAACAAGAGGTTCCATTGCCGCCATCATTATGGGGGTATTCTATGCGATTGCCATGCTAGGGGTCTTCTTGCCAGGTTATACGGCTATTCCAGGAAATATTGATAAGTTACCGATTGCAATCGTCAATGATGATGCAGGTGACTATGGGGCAAAAATTGCTGATCAATTACAAGAAAACTTACCTTTTAAAGATATAGAAACAGATATCAAAAACAAACAGGCACTAAAGGATTTAGAAAAAAATGATTTAGCTTTAGTCGTTCATATTCCCGAATCATTTTCTTCGGATATGCAAAACGGTGAGACATCATCTAGTATCGACTTTACAATTAATGACGCAGGAGCAACAGTCATTTCTTCTTCTATGAAGTCAGTCGTTACAGAAATTAATAATCAGCTGAGTGAGCAATTCTCTCAACAAACTGCACAAAGCGTTTTGATGAATTTTAATGTACCTGAAAAGCAGGCCGCTGAATTAGCCGAGAAAATTGAAACGGCTTATGTCGGAAACGTGGTAACCGTTAACAAAATACCAGATGGCATGCATAACAATATGCTTCCTATGTTCCTAACAATGGCGAGCTATATCGGGGCTATGATTGGATCCATGCAATTAGTAGAAGCTTTTAAAGAAAGCCGTGGAAAAGCTAGCAAGACGCGACTATTCATCTACTTACAATTGACTGCTCTTTTAATAGCAGTGTTATCTTCACTAGCAGCTACAGGAATCACCTATTTAGTGAACCAACCTGATGGAAGCTTGTTCTTTAGTATCATTGGTCATCAGACCCTCATCTATATGGCAAGTTTCAATTTCACAGCGATTCTTATTTTCTTATTTGGATCTGCTGGTATGATTCTCAATATCCCACTAATCTTCGTACAGACTTTAGCAAATGGGGCAGTCATCTCACGTGATATGATGTACAAGCCATATGAATGGGCGAGTCATATCACACCTATGTATTATTCAGTACAAGGTTACTTAGCAGATTTATATGGAAGCATTAGTCCAAGTCCATTCCTTTGGTCTCTAGCTGCAGTTGGTTTAGGTGCAATGGTCATAAATATCATAATCGTTGCGACCGTTCACAAGTCCAAACCAACTGACAAGTCCGCAACAAGGACTGAAATCGAAGAAATTACTAAAGTGTTGTCTTAATCATGTTATAATAAGAATAATTTATTCTTATTAAAGGGGCATTGCGAATGAGCATTCAAGTGTTTATATTAAGCAAACTAATGATAGGAAAAACCTATCCTTATGAGCTGAAAAAACAAATGTCTGAACCCATTCCATTGGACGAATTAGGTGGAATCACAGAGAGTAAGCTGTACTATCACTTCGATGCTCTGGCAAAACACGGTTTAATTGAACCTGTTGAAATCATAAAGGAAGAACATCGACCGGATAAACAAGTATTCGCGATTACGGCTAAAGGCCGTGAAGAGTTCCCCAAAAAGATTTATAAGTTATTTGAAGCTGCCAACGACATTAATGACATTGTAATCGGCTTAGCTAACATTAAATACGTTGATTCTGAAAAAGTAGTAATCCTTTTAAAAGAGAGATTGGCCCATTATAAAGCGCATTGGGATCGTATCATGAATTTTGAAAACACTACTCGTAGAGACAAAAAAAGTGAAAATCTCAATGAACTGCTTATTGGATACTTTACAACAAAATCTGATCACACAATTTATTGGCTTGAAGAAGCCATTAAACAAATTGAACAGGGCAATCTATAAAGGGACTCTCCAGAAAGTCAGTGAGAACTGATTTCTACGAAAGTCCCTTTTGTTTGTTCAGATACAAAAAAATGTGGAAAGAGCGGAATTGGAAAAGGCTTTAAGAGACAGGGATCCCCGCTCTTAAAGCCTCTTTATGTTTTAATCAGAATGCTGGAATTGCCGTTTCGTCGTAGTTGTCTTCCAAAAACTTACGGACCTCATCGGAAGTCATTGCTTTCGATAACTTTTGAATCGGTTCCGAATCTGCATTATCATCACGGGCAATTAGCGTGATGGCAAAGTCATTTTCAACACCTTCTGTTAGAAGCGCATCACTTTTTGGTGTTAAATTTAGTGGTGCTGCATAAGCAGGTGTCATGATGACTGCATCTGCATCATCATACATTCTAGCAAGCATCAGTAAGTCCACTTCTTTGAACTCATAGTTCTTCGGATTCTCTAAGATATCTGCTTTTGTATAGTAAGGTCCTTTTTTCTCTTTTAATGAAATGATGTCTTGCTGAGCTAGTAATGCTAATGATCGGTCAATATTTGAAATATCATTTGCAATTGCGATGCTCGCACCCTTCGGTAATTTGTCCATGGAGTCATAGTCTTTTGAATAGACGCCGTAGTTGGCAAAATAGATGGGGGTAATCGGAACCAGTTTCGCATCATTGTTGCGATTGAACTCTTCCATGTACGGAACATGTTGGAAGAAGTTTGCGTCTACTTCTTTTGCAGCAAGTGCACTGTTCGGTTGAACGTTATCCCCCAACACAACTATTTTAAGGTCAATACCTTCTTCTGCAAGGGTTGGTTTCACCAGTTCCAAGATTTCTGTCATTGGTGGAATTAATGACGCGACTTTCAATGTAACGACTTCATCTTCTTTTGTTGGAGTCTTTTCAGGTTCATTAGCAGAATCTGATTTGTTACAGCCTGCCAATACTAAAATAATACTCATCGTTAAAAGTAATAGAATTTTTTTCATGGTTTTCTCCTGTTCTTTATCGTTTGTCGATCCATCTTGATACAGACGTCCCCGTAAATTGGATGAGCTGTACCAGAATGATCATGATCACAATCATATAGATCATTAAATCTGTCTTAAACTGCTGATAGCCATAGCGGATCGCAAAATCACCGATTCCTCCGCCTCCTACCACTCCCATAATGGTCGAATAAGAGATGAAGCTAATGATAGAGGTCGTTAATCCGAGGACGAGTCCGGAACGGGCCTCCACGTAAAGAAACTTAAAGATGAGTTCTTTCAAAGAAGCGCCCATCGAAATCGCCGCTTCCATCACACCTTTTGGCACATCCAATAACGCTTGTTCCACTAAACGAGAGTAATGGGCAATCGCGATGATTGAAAGTGGCACAGTTGCAGCTGCGGTGCCGATTGCTGTTCCAATCAGAAGTCTGGTAAAAGGAATTAAGAAGACGACTAACAATAGAAACGGAAAGGAACGGACCACATTCACGAATAAATTGACGACGGAAAAAACAACCTGATTTTCAAAAGCTTGTCCCCTACGACAAAGGTATAACAACGTTCCCACAGGGAGCCCAATTAGAATAGCCGCAAGGATGGAAACCGCCACCATGATGAACGTTTCTCCAATCGCCTGCCAAATTTCAGCTTGGTATTGAACGAGTACTTCAGGCATCGCGATCACCATCTTTCATGAGCTGTTCTACAAAGTGATTCGCAGAGCTTTCCGTCGCCTGAATGCCTTTAGGTGTAATGGACAACGTATCATGGACAGTCCCTTCCGTAAGCACAGTTACACGGTTGCAGATGCTTTTAATGACCTCCATCTCATGACTCACAAGGACAATGGTGACCCCAAGTCTTTGATTGATATCTGCTAAGACTGTGAGGATTTCAGCGGTCGTATGGGGATCAAGAGATGAAGTGGGTTCATCACATAACAGCACATGCGGGTGGTTCGCAAGCGCTCTTGCAATCGCAACCCGCTGCTTTTGACCGCCACTTAGTTGCGCGGGATACTTGGCCTGAAAGCTTTCAAGTCCAACAAATCGCAGACACTCCAAGGCTCGGTTCCGACGTTCATCTTTAGGATACTTTGCGAGTTCAAGTGCGACAACCACATTTTCGTACACGGTTTTATTGGCCACTAAGTTGAAGTGTTGAAAGATCATCCCGATCGATTTACGAGCTTCCCGAAGTTGCTTGGCGTTGAGTGCGGTCAACTTTTGGCCGTTCACCTCAACTACTCCATCATCTGGTGTTTCCAACAAGTTCATGAGTCGCAACAACGTCGACTTTCCTGCACCACTCGCTCCAATGATGCCATGGATATCACCTTGTGCAATCGAGAGTGAAATGGGTTGAATGACTGGAACACCGGTAAAACTTTTACTAACATTATGTAGTGAAATCAAAGATACTCCCCTCTCTCTAGTTGAAAGGTGGCTGCAACCTTCATGATTATAGCTTATCACGTATTCGCTGTCATATTATCTGCAGAGCAACTAAAAAAGGTAGGCTCCGATAACGATTCGGGGCCTACCTTTTAATTGCCATTTGGTTCATGCTCGATATATGTTTGCCAACCCTTTTAGGAAGTTTCTAGCGTATCGATCGCCACACTCTTTATAATTACGATGTCCTTCTTTTCTTAGAACAGCGCTCAATTCACTTTTTGACACCGTGACACCTACGTCATTTAAGATATCAATCATTTCCTCACTAGTTAAGGAAAGTGCAATTTTCATCTTCTTGAGCAAGATATTATTCACGTTTCTATTATCGGCTGTCATTAAGAACTGATTTTTGAGAGTCTCTGGAGTTTCCTCTTGCGGTCCTCTTTTTAATGTTACACACCCGTTTAAAAAGGACTCTAACGTCGTGTTGTCGATCATTTTAATGTACTCTTCGTCTGGCGTTTCTCCATCTGCACTAACTTTTGACTTCGATAACATATCCTGGACTTCTGCCTTTGTTGTTTCGAGTCCGCCTAGAGCGAAAATCTCAACCATTTCTGCGTCTTTTATGTCGAGTGCGTATCTTAGTCGAGTTAATATATCGTTATTATTCAATATGCTCACCTAAACCTTTCTAATTCGTACAGTAAGTATTAGTATAATGCTTTTTCTTATTCATTGCTTCCCCTGCCATCCCAATGCCGAATTTATCTCGGCATTTCAACAATTATTAGAGTGGTTGAACTCCTAATTCAGTTAGTAGTGATATTAATTTCCCTCATCTATTCTTGACATGCCTAATCAGCGACTGTATACGTCCAATAGCGCTCTTTGCATTGTTAACTATTTAAAGAATAAAAAAAAGAAGTTAGCGATAACTTCTCGTTGCTAGTTATTTATTATATTTAGGCAACTTTATGCACTCCATAAAAACTAAGGACATTTCCGCCTAAAATAAGGATCGCCGTACCTCTTTTTAATAAAGTCCACCTTTATAGGAATACACGAGGATTCTTAATTAGGTAAACACCGTATGGCTTATCCATATACTTTGCTTAAAAACACTTTAACCTATTATTAATTCCACAATCCTGCTTTTTCAAATTTCTTTTTTCCTTTAAATGCGAGAATAATGGCTCCCACATTCAAGAGAAACATTATAAAAATTCCATATAGCACATAAGTGTAACTACCTGTAATTTCAAATATAAAACCGTATCCAGGTAACGCAACAATACCTGCAACTGCCAATCCCGTTATTGCAAGTCCATAAATTTGACTGAACTCTTTATTACCAAATAAAGCAGTTGTCAAAAGTGGCCCTAATGTTCCAAGAGATGCAATAACAAATCCATATAGGCCAGTAGCTAGTGTAAACATCATTGGGTTTTCAGGAACTATTATAAGAATTCCTACTGGAACTAACCCTAGAAGCATGGCAGAAATCGCTGTATTCTTCACTCCAATTCTATCACTGAGAAAACCAAAGAAGATCGCTCCAATTACAATACCTACTGACCATGCGCCCATTGCATTACCCGCAAACTTGATATCATAGCCCAACCCCATTGCGAAAGGAGCAACATGTTGGTTAAAAGCAGCTATTGATGTTTCAAAGAAGAAGAAAAATAGTAAATAATAAAATACACTTGATTTTTTTGCTATGGCAGCAGTAACCCCGCTATTTGTTGTTGATTGAACTTGAATCTCTTCATTTGGCTGAACTACATCCTTACCATATTGCTCTAAACCTTTATGTTGTGGAGCCTTTCTAATCGTTAATAACACAACAGGAATAACAACCGTCATTACACCTAACCCTAAAATAATATACGTATTTCTCCAACCCTCACTTGCGATTAAGTTACCTGCTACCGGTTGAAGAAATGCTCCTATTAAGCCTCCAGCTCCCACCATAATACCTATAGCCACGCCTTTGTGCTTTTCAAACCAATTATTAATAAGTACAGGACCCGCCAATTGTGTTACAAATACAGATCCCATTGCCATAGGGATAGCAAACAAATACCATCCCCATACGGAGTTCATTAACCCAAACATTGCAAAGGAGCCTGCCTCCAAAATTACAGCAGTCACTAAAATTATTCTAATATTATATTTTGCAATCATCTTACCTGCAATCGGTAGTGATATCATGGTTACAATTGATGAAATACTAAAGTACAATGTTAAACTTCCCATTCCAATCCCTAAATCTTCTGTAACCGGAGTTAAAAATAGTCCACCAGTTGTTAAAATACCACCTTTTGCAGCTCCGACCATTACAACTAACCCTACTAATACCCACCAAGCATAGTGGATTTTTTTCTTTGACTGACTCATGATGTTTTCCCCTATTCCATATTTCATTTCTATTTTCAAAGTAACCGTCTAACGTCCTTTTCTACTTTGAAAGAAGTTTTATGATGAAAGTGCCGTTATTAAAGAGAATTCTTCAGGTTAATATATCCATCATTAAATTTATTATTACCGCCTACTATACTTGCTCCTTCCCAACTAGTTCCTTAAAAAAATTATTTTATTTAAAATACAAGCAACATTCATAATTATAGTGACTTTTAATAACCAAGTTACTTTTCGTAACAATAATAAACCTCTGTGGATAATGTGTCAATGCCATGAACTTCGTTGGAATAATAAGATAAATTTAAATAATCCATATGTATACTATTTGTGAGTTTTGTTATTAATTCATAAATTACAGAGTAGGTATTTTAATAACTACGTCTCTGCCCTAGTATTACTTCAAACATAAAAAATAAATTAAAATTATTAATTCTATTAAAATGAATAAAACCCCGTCATATTTAATCGACGGGGTTGCATATTGTCAAACTCGCAAATATAAACTAAGAACACACCTTGTAACAATACTTCTAAGTAACAACTACAACAGGTATTTCTTTATGATCCCTTACTGATTGGGTCTCATATTAGTTTGAAAGAAACGATAGAATTTCAATGGAGAGTAACTCGAGTAAACCCTGTATGATTTCTGTTAATCAACACGACTGACAAAAATAATAAGAACCTTATTTACTTTGATACGGTTCTCCGTCTTAGGGATAAGCACAGTTTAATACAGCACTTTTAT
Organism: Sporosarcina sp. ZBG7A; assembly: GCF_000813425.1. Lineage (GTDB taxonomy): Bacteria > Bacillota > Bacilli > Bacillales_A > Planococcaceae > Sporosarcina. The sequence goes on along the minus strand of NZ_JWIB01000001.1, from coordinate 2,687 downwards.
AAGTCCAACTAAGTCTCAATTTTGGGCTTTCTAGTGGGCTATCCTTCATTACCATTTTAAATATGAATTTTTCTGACGCTATTACAAATTGCGAAAAAGCGGATATAGGCTTTTCATACGGCTTTCTTTATGCTGAAAATACTTGTTTTCCGATGTACGCTTTTCGTCGATAGACACTTAAGACTAAGCCGATTAACAAGGCATTTAGCAGTAATGGTGTAATTCCGTAGCTAATAAATGGTAGCGGTACACCTGTTAGTGGTAAGAACCCAAACACCATGAAAATCGAGTAAATACTTTGACAGCTGTATAATGCCACTGCTGCTAAAACCAGTAGTTTACCAAATGATTGTGGCATTGTACGAACCATCCATAAAATGCGTAGTGCAACAGCGAGTATGACAATAATAACTGCGATTCCTGCAACATAACCATACGATTGAATCAACTGTGCCAATGCATAATCAGTATGTGCTTCGGGTACATAGTACATCGTCTCCGCACCGAACCAGCCAGCTCCTGCGAGTACTGTTCTTAAATGAAGCATCATGTAACCTGCTGAATCTGCGTATAATTCAGGATGTAAAAATGCTGCAATGCGCTCTGTTTGATAAGGCACAAGTAAATAGTTATAAGCATATACACTATACGCCAATAGTGCTAATCCAAGTCCCCCTGCTACTAAAAATACATAAAGCTTCACTTTTCGATTGAAATAGCTAAAGCTAAACAATACAGCTACAACTCCAATAAATAAAAGCATTACAGCAGGATTCGCTATCATTATGAAAAAGAATAACGGAAGTAGAAATAATCCTATCAGTGTCCAACCTTTCCATTTACGTTCAGTAAAAAACCCTGCAAAAGCTACTAATAATAATGGTAGTACCGCCCATGACTGAATACGAATTGGACCTATCGTAAACATTGCCTGTCCATTAACAAAGTCGGTCGGCATAAACCATAAACTAGATAATAACAACAACCCAACCCCATAAATCAGCATACTAAAGCGTTGCAATTTACGATAATCGAAATACATGATGACAGCTATTCCTGCAATGGCTAGTATAATATGAATAATTTTATGTTCGACAAAGTAACGATTCATACCTGATCCAAATTGTTGACTAAAATCCGTCGTTAAAATCGGTATAAAGCTTACGAGAATTAATAACATTACTGCACCAATTAGCCAGAAATCCCACTTTGGCCTATGAATTTTGTCCATCGATTTCCCAAGCTGTGAAGCAGAGCCCATTTCTGCAATCGCTTTTTGCTCTGCTTCTTTTGGTGAGTGGCCTTTATTCACCCAGGCTTGTTTGGAATTAGTCAGATGGTGCTGCAATTCTTCTTCTACATAGCTTCGTGCCTCTTTTGAACGAATATAGCTTGTAACTTGCTGCAGAAATTGTTTACTCGACATGCATTCGCACCCCCCAAATTAATTCTTTAACGGATAGCTTTACATGTGCATTATCTTCTTGTAATTGCTTTTTCCCGAGCTTCGTTAATTGATAATACTTCACACCACTTTCCCACCTTGCAGAAAGCCATTGGTTCTGCTCGGCTTCATGTAAAATCGAATAAATAGTTCCTTCATTGTTAACAATTTGTTCTACACCGCGTACATGCAGCATTTGCGTTAACTCCGTGCCTGATTTTAATTCTGTAAGCATGGATAGAATTGTTTGTTTTAGGGGCACAATGTGTAATTGGTTATGTATTTGCTTTTGATGCTTTGCCATGAATTCTACTTTATTAAAAACAGTTTGATCGACTGCTTTTTTCAAATTTTTTAAGCGTTCTTCCACCTTAATCACGCTCCAGTCGTTTTTTTAATGATTGTTTAGCTTTTCGAAGTCTCGTTTTTACCGTACTTTCGTTTAGCTGCAGGACGTCTGCTATTTCCTTCATCGATTGCTCTTCGTAATAACATAAATAGATCACTTCACGGTACTTCACCGGTAGCGCGAACACGGCTCGTGCTAACTCATCGTCTTGTTGCTGCTGAATAACCTGCTGCTCGACACAATCCCCACTATTCACTTGTGTGAATATGTTTTCTTCAGTCACATGCACATTTTTTGCATACCAACTTTTCAAATAATCTTTTGAATGATTAATCGCAATGCGCCATAACCAAGTTTTCATTGAGGAATTAAACTGGAAGGTTGGCAATGCCTTATAGCACTTCACAAAAATTTCTTGTGTTAAATCTTCTGCAATAGGGAGGTTACGTACGTACTGCATAACAAGCTGTAATATATCTTGACCATAATCGTTCATTAGTTCATCGATGATTGTTTCATACGGAAGTAATTTCGCTTGTTCAATTGAGTAACTACCCATTCCATGCCCTCCCTTCATAACATTAGACGAGTGCCGACTGTTATTAGTTTTCTTTTTATTTGCAATAAAATTGACTATGCAGCACCTTCGAGTAATTGTGATGAAAAAGAATTTTCTTTTAGTATCCCGTAGCATTTGAAATGGATAATTACATTTGTTGATTTTATTCGCGTCAAATAAAAATATCGTTCTCACTTAAAAGTTTGGTGACGCATTAAAAACCACTTCAACACTGCTAATTCTAAGTGTGAGGCATTTTTAAATACTGATTTATAATTATTGAGACGAAAATATTTAAAATTTAACTAAAACAAAAATCACCTAGAGTGTTGATA